>JAMLHF010000013.1 GCA_023957275.1 Lentimicrobium sp.
GTTTGATTAACCACAAAACTGTCTTTGGAACACGAAAAACCGCCTTTTGGGTAAGTGCTGTTAGCGGTATGTTATTTTAACTTTGTCTTTTAGCATTTGTCTTTGTATTCGTCCTTGCATAATTCCCTCCGCATAGCTTGCAATTTCGTAGTCGTCAAAGTTGAAGGAGATAGTGTCTTGCTCAATATTAAAGTCAATGTCTTTCAAGCCAGAAACAAAAACACCTTCTCGTCCCACCGCTTCGGTTATAAGATCAGTCATGAAAGCCGTGTCAGCGCTATTTTTAACGATAAAGTAGTCGGAAAACGATATTCGCTTTTGTGTTTTACTATCAAAGTTAAATGAGTAATACATTGTCATTGGATGAGCCGCTCCTCCGTGATAATATGAAATAATATATAGGATACTTGTCACTTTGCTGTCTTTATATACCGAAACTGGTTCTGCTTGAAAGCCGCTGTTTATTGAACTCAATATCCCCTTGTCCTCTTTAATCATTTCGTCAAGGCTTCTGGTGAAGTCATCTTTTTGCTTTTCGATTTCGTCAAATACAACTTTGTCAAGTAGTTTAATACCTGAAACTGGTATGGAAATGAAAATTGATAAATTTCTTGCTGTGTCATTCGTTTGAATCGTGTCGAGCCGAAAACCTTCTGGAAGATTTAAAGTTGGGACAAGGTCGTCAGTACTATGCCGAACAATTTCTGTTTTATGCAAAGCGCTGTCTTGACTATGCGTCTGGTCATTTAATTTGCTTTCTCCTTGGCCGCATCCAAGTAGTCCGATTACAATTAATATGTGTGCAATGGTCTTCATACAATTACCGCTAACTCTTTAATATCTTCACAAACTTACTCTTTTCCCATCTTGCTCCAACACCTTTAATACCTGTTCCAGGTCACCACCTCCTCCACTGGTTTCCGTATTTTTTTGCGCAAGGGACAACCCTCCTGCGGTTAGCCCGGTGCAATCACCAATACGGACTTTTTCGGGCCGGGGAAAAGGTACCGGGCATTCAACCCTTAAGCTTTACTGAGCGACAGTTGGTAAGCAATTCCGATTGCGGCCGGAACAATCCAGGCCAATGTGCAGGCCGGCAAAGTTCAACACTTACTTGAATCCATTTTTGTCCCGCAATTTCTGTGGGGGCAGTCGCAGAAAGGTCGCGGCTGCCCCGCAAAAACAGCGGGGCAGGAATCTTGCTTTTTATTACTGTGACTGCGCTTAAGACTTATTTGTTGTACTCCGTTGTTTTTCTATTTTGTAATAATTAATTCATTTACTCCAATTACAATCAATATCGCAAAAACTCCCAAAAAAGTAAAATATCCAATTGCTTTCTTATTAAGTTTCATAATCCGATTGCTTCTCCATAAAATCAAGAATAGTATTGTTAGTACAATCGCTGCAACTAAATACTTATTCCAATCCAACATTGCAGCAATCCTTGCTTCATCTTGCAGATTTAATCCTCCTAAAATGATTGAGTAAAATCTTGAAAATACAGCAAAAAATGTAATGGAATAAGTAAAAATTGATTTTGTCAACCAGGTAAGCAACAGAAATATTGATCCCTGAAGTATCGTAAAAACAGGACCACCTATTGCAGACCATAAAGCATCTGAATCATTAATAAACTGTCCATTTTGGGGAGCTGAATTATTTAAACTTAGTATCATGTCATTCCCTGAAAGTTCTCCAAATGTCCAATGCCCAAACTCATGAAACAGATATGTGAAAAATGCAATTGGAATAAAAGCAATGATAACTTTCCAATCTATTTGGCTTTCTTTTAAATCATTTCTTATTTTTTTACCAAAAGTCTCTTTCATTTTTCAATCTTTAATTGGTACGCTGTCTAATTTACAATGGGGCACACACGTTTGGCGAGTTTAAGAAGTTGGCGATTTCGGAGCACAAAACTGTCAAGCCGCCACAAATGTTGATGAGAGGTAGAATGTTCAATTAACCACTGAACCGCCAATTTTTTAAACCCGCTGTTAGCGGTTCGGGCTTCTTTTACTACACTGTCAATTAGATTTTTCAATTGTTGTCAGGGGATTTAAATTTTTGAAATTCATTTCTTTTAATTTCAATAGTGTGAAACCCATTGGTAATAAGAGATTGCTGTAAATTATATTCTTCTGATAAGAACATATAATACTGTGCATCTGTCATGCTTGGGGCAAGTATCCCCAAATAGCGATTAGATTTTGGTTCATAATGATTATGAAGGTGGTATTTAAAACTCCACCCTCGCTTCAAATCATTTTTTACTGCTTCTAGAATAACTCCTGGTTTAGGAGGCCAAGGCTGGTCGCTAGCAGCAAAATAAATCTTGACAAGTTTTAAAGAATCGTGAAACAATATAAATCCGTGAAATTCTGTAGGATGACTTAATAAAGGGTATCGGCTTATTTGATAATCTAATAATTGAGCTTCCAAATAGCTTATAGGTCTTATTGTGCCTATGGTTTTAGTATGAACTAGTTGAGCATTAATGGAATCTCCATTCGTAGTACTAATTGATTTATAAGAAATATCTTGGAATGATAATTTTTGTAAAATAAGTTGAAAGGTGTCCTTACCAAGTATTTTACTTATAGAATCTTTATATAATTTTAAAGCAGGTGGTTGAACAAAATTTGTGTCCCATAAAAAAGGGTCATCCTTGAACTCCCAATATTGAAAGATTTCCGCCCCACTTTTTTTAATCACAATAGGTGGAAGTGTCTTAAGTGAAACGTGTTGCCCATTTCCTTTGTCATTGCAACTTATTATAAAAATAATGACTGATAAAAATAGCCCACTCAAAAACTTAATTCTTCTATTCATATATTATAATTTATCCTCGATTTATTTCTAAGGTTTTCAAGTCTGCCAGCCTGACCGCTAACGGTTAACTGTATGTGGCGTAGCCGACTGCGGGCTTCTTTCCTGTCAAACCGAGATGAAGTAGAAGCGGGAGATGAACCTGCAATTACCCACAAAACCGGCTATGACATATACAGATTGTTAGCAACTGGGTTTAGTGTTCCATCAATGTGATGTCTTTTCATGTTTTGCAGTATCGTCCGTTTCGACCCTTTTTGTCTGCTCGATACGGAGCACTAATTTATTTGTGCGTTTGGCAATCCTGATAGCCCATTAAGGGCTAAATGCGTGGGCAATTTGTAAGCTTGTTGGCAAGTTTTGGCAGAGGGGAGCTTGTGCGACTTGCCAATGTGCTTACAAATAGGGTGGGCTTTCCTGTTATTATTTAACTACTTTGCCTAATGCTTCTAATAGCTGTGGATTATCTTCTAATCCAATCCGAGCAACTGCATAGAATTCACTCATCCAGTCATCTATCTTTGCAAAGGCTGAATCTTTTGCTTTGGTTGCGTCTTGCGATTCTCCTTTTTCTTTTAGGTAAACTGCTCTTGCTGCTTCTAATTCAGAAATCAACGTGTTTGCTGTCGACAAGTCGTCAGCGGATATTTTTAAACGAGCAAGTTTACTCTGAATATCAGTATCGGTTGATGCCACGCTGTAAAATTTCTTTGCAGCTTCGAGCCATTTTATATAAGTCCGGGGCATTATTCCGGTAATTGCCAACTTGTCGGCAGTTAATGAATCGTTACGAAATACAACCTTTGCTTTTTTTCTGTGAATATTGTAGGTATTCTCAATTTGTTCTTTTTTACTCGAAAAATCTGCATATGCAGCAGAGGTTTCATCGTCCTCAGTTTTATTCGCATCATAAGCAGTCCTTGTTTCTGTTAATAACGCTTTGCCTTCGGCGATTTTTTCTGAATCGTAGCCCAGGTCTGCCATGATAGTAGCAATTTCAGGTTGAGACTCTGCATTTTCCAATGCTACACGGTATAATTCCAATGTTTCTGTGTCGGTAAGTTTTGTACGTGATGCCATAATTTTTTGATTTGGGTTTTTATTATTTTACAATTACGAAATTCCTTTTTACAATTATGTTTTCCGGATTTACAATTGCTTTTTCCCCACTAACATCGTTAACTTTCCGATTTGCATTTGAGTTTTACATTCTCACTTTTAAGCTTTCCTTGCTTACAAATCTGATTTTCCCTTATTCAATTGTGTTTTCCAAACTAACATTTGCTTTATTCCTATTTGTAAAAGCGTTTATAAAACGAAATGTTAAATATAACGAAAATACTTTTGCCAGAACACGTTGCATTTCCATTTTGTTAAAAAAATCAGCAACAACTTTCATTCTTTTGTATCGAAGGGCACTTAACCGAACCATACGAACAAAACACGCAACAATCTCCCTGCCTTGGTTTTAGTATGGTTTTGCAATTTTCACATTCATAAAAGAACTGACAGGAATCCTCAGGCATTGTTTCTTCTTTTTGGTATCCGCAGTCGGGACAAGTGATTGTTGATTTATATTTTATTTCCATAAGACAGATTTAGCAATCTATTTCACAATCTTCTTCTATGCTTTTATTTTCGATTTGAAGTGTGGTATGGTTGATACCAAACTCGTGTTCGAGTTCATGTTGCAAATCGCCTATAAAATTGTCATTAATGCCTTCAGGTATTATCAGGTGTGCTGTCAATGCCACCTTTGTAGTACTCATTGCCCAAATGTGCAGGTCGTGAATGTTTTCCACTCCTTTTTGTGCCAGCAGAAATTCCCTGACTTTTTCAAGGTTAATATGTTTGGGTACGGCATCTAAGGCTAAATCGACAGAATCGGTAAACAAACGCCATGTTCCCCAAACGATAACCGCAATGATAAGAAAACTTGTAAGTGGGTCAATCCATTGTTTTCCGGTGAGGTTGATTAACAAACCTGCCACAACAACACCCAGCGATACCCCGGCATCGGCTGCCATGTGCAGAAATGCACCTTTTATGTTCAGGTCGTCTTTCTGGCCTTTCATAAAAAGTAAGGCAGTTAGGGTGTTGATAACGACACCAATGGCGGCAACAATCATAACCTGACTGCCAGCCACAGGTTCAGGGTTTTTAAATTTACCAATGGCATCCCAGCCGATAACTGCTACTGCACCAAACAGCAGAAGGGCATTTAAAATAGAAACAAGGATGGTTGTTTTTCGAAGCCCGTAGGTGTATTTCCCCCGTGGTTTGATGGATGCAAGCCACATGGCTGTCCACGCAAAAACAAGGCCGAGCACATCGCTGGCATTGTGTCCTGCATCAGCGAGCAGGGCAGATGAGTTGGCAATTAAACCGTAAATGATTTCAACGGCTATAAAGGCTACATTTAAACCAATACCCAGTGCAAAGGCTTTTCCGTAACTTTTGTTTGTCGCATGTGAATGTCCGTGTGAATGTGCCATAATAAATTCTCATTTAATTTCTTGGTGCATACATAATGATTCCCATCCCGATAAGCGCCACGATTCCTCCAATTATATCGTACCTGTCGGGGACAAAGCCGTCCACTTTCCAACCCCACAATATGGCCATAATAATAAATATACCACCGTAAGCAGCATAAACCCGCCCGAAATTGGCGGATTGGAGTGTAGCAATCACACCATATAAAAACAAGATAATACCGCCGATTGCCCCAAACCACCAGGGTTTTTGCTCCCTTAGCCAGAGCCAAACCAAGTAACCACCGCCAATTTCGCAAAGTCCGGCTACAACAAAAAGGAATACGGAATATACTACTTTCATAAAAATCTATTTTCCTAGTTTTAAAATCCTGAAAGCCCCCCTTACCACAATCAAAAAGACGATTGCTCCGATAATCAGGTCGGGGTATTTCGATTGCGTCAGCAATACCAAAACTCCGGCAACGATAACACCTGTATTAATAATCACATCGTTTGAGGTGAAAATCATGCTGGCTTTCATGTGTGCTTCTTTGCTTTTTGATTTTTGAAGCAGGTACAGGCAAACGGAATTGGCTATAAGTGCCAATATCGATATCCCAATCATCATCCTGAAATCAGGCGTTTCTTCCGCCCCGATAAACCTTCGGATTACTTCTATCATACCAATACCTGCCAATGCCAGTTGAAAATATCCGCTCAAGGAGGCTACTTTCTTTTTACGGGTAACCGCTGTCCCCACAGCCCATAAACTCAAGCCATAAACAGCAGCATCGGCAAGCATGTCAAGCGAATCGGCAACCAATCCCATAGAACGTGAAATAAAACCGGTTGTGATTTCAATAACAAAAAAACTAAAATTAATGAGCAATACTGTCCATAGTAATTTGGTCTGGCCTGAATTACTCTCTGTTTTCATTTCAAACTCTTCAATCTTCTCAGTTTGTAACAGATTTGCACCCAGCTTCAGGCTTTCCAGTTGTTTTGTGATTTCTTCATTTTTACCCGAATGCAAGACGGAAAGCTTACGGTTTTCAATATCAAATTCCAATTGATGGATGCCGTCAACACCATTCAGTTTCATGCGGATTAGGTTCTCCTCCGAGGGGCAGTCCATTTTTGAAATATGGTAATGTGATTTTTGCATTGCACTAAAATTATAAAAACCGTGGCAACCCGGAAGCCGCCACGGCTATTTATCTAATTAATTTCCATTTTTCAAACCATCTTTCACCCGGTAAATTTGGTTTACATCCGAAACATAAATAATACCATCGCCGGGATTTAAGGTTTTGCCCTGCTCCGAAATAATATGTACTACTTTGTCCACATCGTTTTTATTGACAACAAGTTCAAGTTTGGCCACCTCGCTGTCGGTAATTGAAAATTTTTGGGAAACAAATGCGGCTTCATCCTGCAATTTTCCCGTTCCCTCTGCCGATGAAATGGTCATGTTCTCAAAACCTGCATCTTTTAAATGGTGAACAATATCATTCACTTTATTGGGGCGTATAAATGCTTTTATTTCTTTCATCTGTTTAAAATTTTTTAATTTCTAAATGTTTAAAAAATTTGAATCCATTCAGGAACTCACATAAATTTTAATCATTCTTGTTTTTGAATTTAGAATGCTGAAAATTTAAGTTCGTTTCATAATCCTGGTTTTTAATGTTCATGTTCTGTTTCTTCTTTTTTCATATCGGCCAGCAGATAGTATGCTGCGTTCATCACAATTTGAGTATCATCAGCTAAGGGACTGAGCAACTTTATTTCGGTGTAGCCACCGTCTTGCTTTCCGGTTATTACTTCTACCATGCGGAAAGCCATTACATGACCCCCATTTTCGTCTTCGTGTCCTGCTTCGCCCTCATGTTCCTCATGGTTTTCCTCAGCCTCATGGTCGTGTCCTTCGTGCCCTTCTTCGTTTTCTGCTACTGCTTCATCTTCATGCCCCTCGTGTTCTTCTGCTTCAACCGATTCATCCAAAATAAAGATATAGGATTTAGTTCCTTCGGCAACCACGGCATCGTTAGGAAGGGTGCGGGTGGTATTTTCATCGGTGTGGATATGCCCCGAAACATACATGCCCGGAATCAGGTTGCCCGGATTTTTATCGAGGCGTGCATGGATGTGTACTGCCCTGGTGTTGGGTTCAAATTCTTTGCCGATGGCAAAAATGGTTGCACTCAATTCCTCGCCCGGACGGTTGGAAACGGTAAAATCAACTTTTTGCCCGTTTTCTATAAGGTGTACATCATTTTCATACACCATAAAGTCGGCGTGTATTTCCCTGTTATCGGTAATGCTAAGAAGCTGGTCTTTGGCATCAACATAGGTTCCCACCTTAATATTCACATCATTAACAAAGCCGTTGATGGGTGAAAGTATGGAAATGGTGTTTGAAATGCTTCCTTCTTTTACTTTATCGGGCGAAAGATTGAGCAGTTGAAGCCTTGATTTTAAACCTTCGTAACGTGCTTTGGCTGTGTTGTATTCCGATTTTACCCGTTGGAAGTCCTTTCCCGCACCAACATTGTTCTCGAAAAGTTCTTTCTGACGGGCATATTCCTGTTCAAGAAATTCGAGTTTGTTTGCTGTTTCGGCAAATTCTTCCTGAAGGACAATATAATCCGGATGCTCCAGTATGGCCAACACCTGACCTTTATTCACTTTATCTCCGTGAAAAACTTTTATTTCTTTCACATTTCCACCAATAATGGCCGTAACATCAGCACTGGCAGCGGGTGGTACTTCCAGTTGTCCGTTCGTTTTTACAAGCGTTGTCAGGTTCCGCATTTGAAAATTACCCAATTGCAGATTTAAGGTTTCACGCTGAAGTTCGTTCAGCATTACCACACCTTCGGGGCCTTCATGCTCCGCATGTTCCCCGGCTTCACTATTTTCTTTTTTGTTGCTGTTGCACGACATGAGCGTTACTACTGCAAGAAGTGCTAAAAATATTTTCGTTTTCATTTTTATCTGTTTTTAAAATTATTGACCTGTTATGTATTCCAATTGCTCCTTAATTTCGAAGAAATCTGATAGCCGTGATAAATATTCCTGCCTTGTTTTTATGGCTGATTCGGTGTTTTGGATAAACTCGATATAATTGAGGTTTCCAAGACGATAACCAAGATTTGCAGCTTCAATTTGCTCGGCAGC
Organism: Lentimicrobium sp.; assembly: GCA_023957275.1. Lineage (GTDB taxonomy): Bacteria > Bacteroidota > Bacteroidia > Bacteroidales > Lentimicrobiaceae > Lentimicrobium. Next base: position 8,490 of record JAMLHF010000013.1, read on the forward strand.
AAGCGGAAGGGCTTCGTTTCTATAATATTCCAGCACCTCGCTCATTACCCTGTAACGGCTTAAAAGTTCCTTGTAAGAGGCATTCAGCTCCAATTCCCTTTGCTTGTATTCCTGTCCGGTAATCTGGTAATTTATATGGGCGGCTTTTGTTTTTCCCGACTGGGAAAAGAACAGTAAAGGAACGGAAACACCTGCTTCCCAACCATAAAAACCAGAAGTACCATCGACCGATTGCCGCGAGTACCCCAAATCGAGTTTAGGTAAAAAATTTGCTTTTTCGGCTTTCCACTCTGCTTCTGAAACATCAAGCTGCTGCCTGTAATAATTCAATAAAGGAACATTGTTTAACGAATCACCTGAAAAGGCAGCATGAATCGATTTACCCCACTCTTGTCCGGCATCTGTAATTTCTACACCGCCGGGGTACATCAGGTACTGGTTCAGAATTTGCAGCGATGCCAGGTATTCGCTCTCAGCCTGTTTCATATTCACCATTAACTCTTTGTATTTAGCCGAGGCAGAAAGGTACTCTACTTTGGATGTTTGCTGGGTTTTAAACCGCAATTCGGCAGCTTTCAGAAAATTGGTATAAATACTGTCGAGCTGATTGTACAATTCTGTTTGCTTTTTTGCAACCAGTGACCTGTACCATGCAAGGCTCACGTTTCTGACCAGTTCATTCTCTGTCAGTTCAAGTTTTGAAACAGCAAGGCCGGTACGTGATTTATTCAGTTTTGTTTTGGCAGGTATGCCAAACAGGTCAATTTCCGATTGTGTTATCCCAATTTGGTTTTGAATACCCACCGCTCCGTTTCCGGTTTCCTCTTTACCGGTGTAGATGGACGTATTGCCCAAATCGTAAGCTGTAGCTTTCAGGGCTTTTTGTTTCTCCACATCGAGCGAAGCTGCTTTTAACGAAGGGTAGTTTTCTTTTGCCCGTTCAATTGCCTGCTCAAGGGTAACTGAATTTTCCTGTGCTTTCAGGGTGCCTGAAGCACCAATACCGACTATGATGAGCAGAACGGCTATTACCGTGGTATTGAGTTTTGGCACTTTCAGTTTGGTTTTTCCTGATTCAACCATCTTGTAAAGTATGGGCAACACAACCAGTGTTAGAAGTGTTGATGTTAACATGCCGCCAATAACCACGGTGGCAAGCGGGCGTTGCACTTCTGCCCCTGCTGAGGTGGAAATAGCCATAGGCAGGAAACCCAGTATATCGGTTGATGCAGTCAGGAATATAGGGCGTATCCGGCGAAGGGAACCCTGTTTAATAATTTCGCCAATACTGAGTTTTCCTTCTTCTTTCAACTCGTTAAAACCGCTTATCAAAACCAGCCCGTTCAATACTGCCACACCAAAGAGTACAATAAAGCCGACTCCTGCCGAAATACTGAAAGGCATATCGCGTAGGTAAAGCGAAAAAATACCCCCCACTGCTGCAAAAGGAATGGCCACATAAATCATCAGGGTTTGTTTAAACGATTTAATGGCAAAGAAAACAAGCATAAATATCAATGCCAACGCAAGCGGTACAACCAGAGTAAGACGTTTTGATGCTCGTTCGAGGTTTTCAAAAGCACCACCGTAGCGAATGTAATAACCCGAAGGCAGTTCCAGTTTTTCATCGAGCGTCTGTTGAATTTCTTCTACCAGCGATTTAATGTCCCTGCCTTCCACGTTAATACCTACATAAGTACGCCTGTTGGTATTGTCGCGGCTAATTTGCATCGGGCCGGGTTGATAGCTGATTTCAGCTACTTCCTTTAGGGGAACCTGATTTCCATCGGGAGTATTCACAAATAAATTCCGAAGGTCGTCAATACTCTGTCGGTGTGCTTCATCAAGTCGAACCACAAGGTCGAACATACGTTCACCTTCATAGATAACCCCGGCAACGCCACCGCTAAAAGCAGTCTCTACCACGGTATTCAGGTCTTTTATTTTTAACCCGTACTGCCCCAGTTTGGTACGGTTGTATTTTACCGTTATCTGAGGCAGACCACGGGTTGCTTCGGCTTTTATGCCTTCAATACCTTCAATACCTGCAATTAAACCGGAAATTTCTTCGGCTTTATCAGCCAGCATATTCAGGTCATCACCGTATAATTTAATAGCCACATCTTCACGAATTCCGGTTAAAAGCTCGTTGAACCGCATTTCGATTGGCTGGGTAAACTCGTAGTTTATACCGGGCAAAACACTTACCTTTTCTTTTACCTTATCAATCAGTTCCTGTTTTGATTCAACCTTTGTCCATTCATCTTCCGGTGTGAGAATGACAAATATATCGGCAATATCAATCGGCATGGGGTCGGTAGGTAAATCAGCCACCCCAATACGGCTTTGAATGGATTCTATCTCGTCTGGAAAATTTTCCAATACTATCTGTTCAATACGGGTAGAGGCTTTTTCTACCTCAGATAGCGATGTTCCGGGCTTCAGAAAAGCCTGGAAAGCAAAATCGCCTTCGTCCAACTGAGGAATAAATTCGGCTCCCATACGTGAGAAAAGGAATCCTCCGGAAATTAAAAGCACCAAGGCAATTCCCAATACAAGCTTACCTTTGCGTAAAGCCCAGGCAATTACCGGTTCGTACAGGTTTTCAAGCTTTATAATAAATTTCTCTCCCCAGGTTTTTTTATCTGTTTTCGGAGGTTTCAGGAAAAGTGCTGCCATCATAGGGATGTAGGTAAGACACAGCACCATCACACCCAACACGGCAAAACCAAAGGTCATGGCCATGGGTATAAACATTTTGCCCTCCACACCCTGCAATGCCAGTACAGGAATAAAAACAATAAGGATAATCAGCTGCCCGAAAAATGCGGAGTTCATCATTTTACTGGCTGAATTATAGGCTATTTCGTTTCGCCGGGGCAGCCCCAGTTTTTTTCCGATAAATTCATTCCGGTGTAGGTAAAAAATCATGCTTTCCACGATGATTACCGCCCCATCGACAAGAATCCCAAAGTCGATAGCCCCGAGGCTCATCAGGTTTGCCCAAACACCAAAAACTTTCATCATGATAAACGAAAAGAGCAGGGCAAGCGGTATGGTAGAAGCTACCAGCAAACCGCCCCGTAAATTGCCCAAAAAGATGACAAGGACAAAGATTACGATGAGCGCCCCCAGTGAAAGGTTTTCGGCTACAGTGGATGTGGTGCTTTTTATCAGTTTGCTGCGGTCGAGGAAAGATTCAATTTTCACACCTTCCGGCAACGATTTTTGAATTAAGGCCATACGTTCCTTCACATCCTTGATAACATCGTTGGAGTTTTCGCCTTTAAGCATCATTACAATACCTCCTACGGCTTCACCTTTACCATTTTTGGTAAATGCCCCATAGCGAACAAAACTGCCATATTTTACTTCAGCCACATCACGTATAAAAACAGGTTGCCCGTTTACATTGGCAACAGGGGTATTTCGAATGTCATCAATCGAACGCATTAAACCTTCGCCACGGATAAAGTTGGCCTGAAATTTTTTCTCAATGTAAGCCCCTCCGGTATTCTGATTATTATCTTCCAAAGCCTCAAAAATGTCAGCAATGGTCAGGTTCATGCTGCGAAGCTTATCGGGGTTTATGGAAATTTCGTATTGTTTGCCACGTCCGCCAAAGGAGTTTACTTCAACCACACCGGGGACCATTGCCATCTGGCGTTTTACAATCCATTCCTGCATGGTGCGCAGCTCCATGTCATCGTAAAGAGTATCGTAGCCGGGCTGTACTTCCAGCGTGTATTGGTAAATCTCACCCAATCCGGTACTGATGGGTGCCATAAAGGGCTCGGCAAATCCTTCAGGGATGTTCTCCTTAATTTCGGCCAATGCCTCGCTTACCAATTGCCGGGGAAGGTATGTCCCCATATTGTCCTCGAATACTATTGTTACCACTGACAATCCGAACCGTGAAACAGAGCGGATTTCGGTAACCCCCGGCAAGTTAGCCACCGAAAGTTCCACCTGATAGGTTACAAACTGCTCTATGTCTTCGGTTCCCAAATTGGGTGCGGTGGTTATTACCTGCACCTGGTTGTTGGTAATGTCGGGCACGGCATCTAATGGTACTTTGGTCATTGACCAAATGCCCCCGATAATAAGCCCTATGGTCATTAAACCAATGAGAGCTTTGTTCTTTATTGAAAAAGATATGATTCTGTTTATCATTTCTTATTGATTTTATTTGTTAAAACTCTATTTATCCTACTCATAATACTTTTTAAATGTTTGCTGATTTTTAAAGTAAGCCAATTCAGGTTTTCCTTTTTCTTTTAACCCGATTAAGGCATCGGCTTTGTTGATTGAATCGCCTGAAAAAGCATCGGGAACCATCCCAACTTCTGCAAAGTGTTTTGTTAGGTGATTGAAACATTCCTGGCTACAGAAATAGTATATTTTTTTATTATAAGCGACTTTTTGAAGATTTATGCATCGTTAAATTATTGCCATTCATACAAGCCCATTCACGGAATTTCCTTACCATACCAAGCCCATTTGTGATAGAAACCTGGTATCGCAGCCATAGGTGTAGAAAGTCAGAACAGAAACTGTTGCGACTATCAGTAAACTAAAACTGATAATCAGATTTCGATTAAACTTTTTGTCTTCGATTTTTTGTTTTTCCCGCAATTGTAACTTGCTTAACTTCTTCTTTATCATAGCGAAAAGATTAAGTAAACATATAGGCCGGCTGTTTTACCGGTCTGTTAATTCAAACAAAAGTTAAGCAATTGCAGGAGGCGCCCGGAGTGAGTGAGCGGTATAGAAAAATTGTTTTATGAAAATGGCATGATTGCCAAAGATAGTTGTGGTAATGTCTTTTTCAGACGGAATTTCACTTTGAACAATAATTCCAGCCGGGAAGAAATTGAAATGGTCAGATAAAGACTGATTTAATGATGTAGTGCTTGTCTTTTCAGACACCAGAATATTAAATGCATGACAATGCGTGTCTGGTTTTTCCGGATTTTGCCCCTGAACAGGAGTTTCACAGGCTGATTCCTCTTTTGATACGTGCGTAATCTCAAAATGGTGATGGTGCGGCACAACAGTATGAGCCAAAATAATCAGCCCAGCCAAAAAGGTAAAAAAGCTTCCTGTATGTTGTCCTTTTAAATTCACCGATTTCTAGAAATTAATCAATTATACAACGGCAAAGGTATAAAAAAGTTGATGCAACCGGGTTGCAGAGTTTATTTGTCGCAATTGGAACAAACTCCTTTCACAACCATATTCACGCTTTCGAGCTGAAATTTTGCCGGTAAATTAATATTTGGAACGGGTATGTCATTGAGGCAATAAGTCTGTCCACAAACGGCACATAAAAAATGAACATGAAGGTCTTCGGGGTGGCATTTACAGGTTTCCTTACACAAAGCATATTTTACTGAACCTGTTCCGTCATCGATGCTGTGGATAAGTTTGTTTTCCTCAAAGGTTTTTAGTGTACGGTATAATGTGGTCTTATCTGCTTTTTCAAATTTGTTTTCCAGTTCCGGTAAGCTTATGGCTGTTTTTTGGTCGGTCAAGACCTGCAAAACCAACTGGCGCATGGCGGTTGGTTTGATATTCCGGGATTGAAGTTTGTTGTCAAAATCTTTTTTCATTATTTCGTTCATTTCTTGATTGCTCAAAAGTAACAATTTAGCACTGGTGCGAAGGCAAAATTGCAGCTCTTTTGCAAGCTTTGGTTTTGAGCGTTGGCTCGTGGGGCTTGCAAATGTGCTGCAATGTGCGAAGGCTGCTTATTTGAAATGTTGTCCCAAATTTCAATTGCCCGATAGGGCAAAAGCGGGGAGGGAAAAATAAATTCCTTCAAGTTTGCAGTGCCTTTTCATTAAAGGATTTTTTGTCTTTGTTTTGGTTGTCAAGTAATATTTTTCATTGTCATTCTCAACATTGATGTCTTTTGTTAACCTTGTTGCTAACTCGTTAATATCATAACAAACTTACCACTTTTCCCTTCTTATTCCAACACCGCTAGTACCTGTTAAAGGTAACCACTTCCTCCACTGGTTTCCGTATTTTTTTGCGCAAGGGATAGCCTTCCTGCGGATAGCCCAGCGTAATTACCAGTCCGACCTGCTTGCCGGCCGGGATATGCAGCAGCTTCTGCAGTTTTTTCTCGTCAAACCACCCGATCATGCAGGTGCCCAGGCCCAGTTCGGCGGCCTGAAGGCAGAAATGTTCAGCGGCGATGCCGATATCGATCAGTGGCCACTCCTTTTTCTTGACCTGCATGGCCAGGCGGGTAAACCAGCGCGCCTTTTCGATGACGATCACCACCATCACCGGCGCCTGAACGGTGAATTTATTGATAAGCTGTATGTCGGTAAATGTTGCTTTGGCCACCTCGGTGCGCAACGGGTCCTGATCAACCACGATAAACCGCCAGGGCTGGGAGTTGCTGGCAGAGGGCGACAGCCGGGCGGCCTCCAGACACAGGCTGATTATCTCCGCTTCCACGGGGCGTGCATCATAACGGCGAACGCTTTGCCTTTGTATAATTAATTCCTTAAATGTCATTGTTTTAAGATCAGTTTCATCAATAAGTTAACCATCAGGCAAAGTTTCCAAAAAAAAGCGTACAATCAGCACAATCTGCGACCTTAATCTCCGTTTGGCATTCCGGCAAGCCAGGTACTGAGGCAGAAATCATTAAATTTGCCGGAACAGTTTAACCGTAAAGTCTTACCATGCCATCCCTGACCGAGGAAAATTTTGAAGCTATCTTTCGCAGCGAATTCAAAGGGCTGTGCTTTTTCGCCATGAAATATGTGAAGGATTATGAAGCTTCGCGCGAAATTGTTCAGGATGCCTTTATACAGCTCTGGGAAAAACGCGCCACCATCGATACCGGCAGGCCGGTTAAATCCTACCTCACCACTACCGTTCAGAACAGGTGTCTCAATTACCTGCGCGACAACAGGAAATTTGACCGGAACCTGCTGGAGATCGAACAGCTGAACGTGACAGACTATGAGACGGCAGCTGATTTTCTGGTGGAAAAAGAACTTCATTACCGGATTGAAAATGCCCTGGCTGAACTTCCCGAAAAATGCCGCGAGGTGTTTTTACTGAACCGCAATGAGCAACTCAGGTACCGCGAGATTGCCGAAAAGCTGGGTATTTCATTGAAAACAGTTGAAACCCGGATGTCGAAAGCCTTGAATCATCTGCGTAAAAGGCTGCTGGAATTCACGGGTGTGCTCGCTCTTTTAATCAGGTTATTTCAGGGTTGAGAAAAAAGGCCTTCTGAATCAGGGTAAATCCTTTCAGCGGTGTATTATTGACAGGAGAAAAAGATGAAAAAAGAAACTACGAATCATGAAATTCTGATCAGCAGGTATTTTTCAGGAGAAAGTACACCTGAAGAAGTCAGGGAATTATCGGAATGGCTTTCCGGTAATCCGGACCATCTTACCATCTTTGAGGAATACCATAAAACCTGGCTGCTGAGTACATCGGATGCCATTGAAACCGGCACGGATGCCGGCCGGGAGTGGGAAATCATTTCCGGAAAGATCCGGAATACAACCATCAAACCCAGATCAGGCAAACTCGTAAAATTACCGGCACGCAACACGATCTGGAAGGCCATCGCCGCTGCGGTTGTGGTGTTCATGGTCGCGGGCGCGGTTATGTTGCTGCTCCCCCGGAATCAGCGGGTGATTACGGCAGGTGCGGAAACCCTGGCCCACACCCTCCCCGATGGCTCCTTCATCACCCTGAATGCGGGTGCGGAAATTCGTTATGACCCTGATTTCGGATCAGAAAACCGTTCCGTCAGCCTTAAAGGCGAAGCGCTTTTCGAAGTTCAGAAAGATGCCGGAAAACCTTTCGTGGTATCCGACGGCAAGGCGCGCATCGAAGTGCTGGGAACCGTTTTCAGCGTGGATGCTCCGGGCGAAGGCCAGACCAGCATTGCACTTGCGGAAGGCAAAGTGGCGCTCTATTTTTTCAATGCGCAGCAGGATAAAAAATACCTTGAACCCGGCGAAGCTGCGATTATGTCGTCCGGCAGCAGGGAAATAACCGTAAAACCCAATGACGACCCGAACTATCTGGCATGGAAGACCCGGGTAATCACTTTCGAAAACACCTCCATGGAAAGGGTTGCCCAAACCCTGAATAAGGTCTATCATATAAAAATCAGATTTGAGGACCCATCCATTGCCGGGTGCAGGCTTACTGCATCATTCAGCAATCAACCCCTTGAATCTGTACTCAATGTGATCACCACCACACTCGACCTCAGCTATAAGATAAACAAGGACGCAGTATTGATTTCAGGTACAGGTTGTAATTGATGCGGCATTACATTCCGGTTAATATGGAATTAAATCAAGTGTATACGGCAAATTGAAAACCTGCACCCTGACATACCTCCGCATCATCCTGGTCGTTATACTGATGACGGGAATAACTGCGCTTAATGCCCAGCAGCAGGAAAGGAAACTTTCGATGCATCTTGAAAACGTAAGCCTGAAGTCAGCCCTGAAAGAGATTGAAAAAACCTGCAAAATCCGTTTCTCATACAATCCCGGTAAACTCCCGCTTGAAAAGAGCGTAAGCATTTCTGTAAAGGAAGAAAGTCTTCATACGCTGCTCACCAGGCTGTTGCAACCCCTGGAAATTTCATTTCAATTTACTGAGGACCAGGTAATTCTGAAACCTGCAATAAAAAGTATATCAAAAGAAAAACGGGTTGTGGAAAATCAAAGGTTTACCCTGAGCGGAACCGTCAGGGATACGGTGACCGGCGAGGTCATCATCGGCGCAAATATATACGACAAAGCAACCTTCCGGGGGACCACCTCCAATGCTTTTGGCTTCTACTCGCTTACCCTGCCGGAAGGAAAATATAATCTGGCAGTTTCCATGGTCGGTTACAAATCTGAAAACCTTGAAATTGCCCTGGCGAAAAATCAATCAATTGATTTTAAAATAAAAGAATCGGCGATTGACATTCAGGAGGTTGTTGTTATCTCTGACGGGGAAACCGCAGCCATTGATCCGGCGGCACCGGGATCGGTGAGGCTTACAGGGACCGATCTCAGGCGGATGGCAGGTTTTGCGGGCAATGCGGATGTGCTGAAATCCCTGCAGTCGGTGCCGGGATTCAGCGCTTTTGGTGACGGATCGTCCTTTTACTATGTCAGGGGAGGTAACCATGATCAGAATCTGTTGCTGATTGATGATGCACCGGTCTTCAACCCGGCCCATCTGTTCGGGTTCTTTACCGCCATTGCACCGGACGCGATTAAAGATGTGAAGGCATACAAAGGGGATTTCCCCGCGAATTATGGCGGCAGGCTCTCTTCCGTTATTGACATCAGGGCCAGGGATGGCAACATGAACAATATTGGTTTTTCAGGCAACCTGGGTATTTTCACTTCAGATCTCACCCTGGAAGGGCCTGTTGTAAAGGAAACAGGATCATTCATCCTTTCGGGCCGGAAGTCAAACCTTAACTGGCTGAATAATAACAAACTGAATGGAAGGAGCTTTACCATTGATTTTTACGACCTAAACGCAAAAGCCAATATCTTTATCAACAGGAACAACAGGCTTTACCTGACGGCTTTTTATGGTCGTGACGATTTCAGCAGGCTGACCAATGCCTCGGTGAATACATTCGGGATAAGCTGGGACAACACGGCGGCTACCCTCCGGTGGAACCATATCTTCAGCAACAAGCTCTTTTCCAATACCACGGCGGTTGCCAGCCAATACAACTATTACCTTTATATATCGCGGCAACAGGATGATTACTGGAAATCTTCCATCCGCACCCGTATCCTGAAAAGTGACTTCAGCTGGTTTCCGGCCGCGGGCATTACCCTGAAGTTCGGAGCCGAGCTGGCCGCATATCATTCAAATCCGGGCAACGTGCATTTTACGGATGAAGAAACCCGGCGAAACGCGCCGGTTATCCCGGAATACAACTCACTGGCCATCAACGGCTACATCAGCAATGAGCACAAGATCAGCGAAAAGCTGGCTGTGCGTTACGGCCTCAGGCTGAGCAGCTGGCGGAATCCGGGACCGGGAACAGTTTATCTGTTTGATGCTGCCCATGAGGTTTATGATACGCTTGAAGTAGAAAAAGGGACCTACCATTCGCCCTACTTCAACCTGGAACCCCGTCTGAACGCGACCTGGACACCCATAAAATGGATTTCATTTACAGCAGGTTACAGCAGAACCGTGCAGTATATCCAGATGCTTTCTAATTCAACCAGCCCCTTTACTTCACTGGAAGTCTGGGCTCCTTCAGGTCCGGTCATCAGGCCGCAGAAAGCCGATCTGGCAACTGCAGGCATATCGGTAAGTATGCCGGGGAACATGATCCTTAGTTTCGAGGGATTCTACAAGCAGCTGTATAATCAGACAGATTACAGGGATCATGCAAATATGCTCTACAATCCGTTGATCGAAGGAGAATTGAGGTTCGGAGAAGCCCGTGCCTCAGGCCTGGAGGTTATGTTGCGCAAGCACGAGGGACGTTTCACGGGCTGGGCTGGTTACACCTATGCCCGGGCCATAAAAAATATTGACGGGATAAACGGAAACAGGGAATTTCCGGCACACTATGACCACCCGCATTCATTTTCCACCCACCTGATGTTCAGGGCCGGGAAAAAATGGAATTTTGCAGCCCAGTGGAATTTTATGACGGGAGGTGCATTCACTTCTCCGGTTGGTTTTATGCAATACGACGGTTATGTTGTTCCGGTATACGGCGAAAAGCACAACGACCGTTACCCTGCCTACCACCGCCTTGACCTTTCCGTATCATGGATGTTGAATAAACCTGACCGAAAGTACCGGCACCATATCGTATTTGCAGCTTACAATGTTTATGGCCGTGAAAATCCCTTTTCACTCAGTTTCAACAAAATCATGAACGGGAATGGTGATTTTGTGGTCCCGGCGGATCTGAACGGAGCCTATGAAATTATCCCGACACAGCTTTCTGTTTCGGGTATCATTCCTTCCATCAATTACATCTTTAAATTTCAATGAAGATGAAACATATTCTGCGCATCCGGGCTTCAGCTTTCATCCTGATTTTTGTGCTCGCTTCCTGCGAAAAGGCGGTTGACTGGCCATTGGATGGCATGATGCAGGACAGGATCATTGTGGAAGGCATTATCACGAATGAAAATAAAATTCAGGAAATAAAACTTTCACTGCCTTTTAAGAATCCGAATGAACCAGCGCCGGTGGTAAGTGGCGCCGGAGTTCAGGTAAGCTCTGCAGACGGGGTATTTCTTTTCAGTGAAGACCCGGATCAGCCGGGCTTGTACAGGTCGGAACAGATGTTCCGGGGGCTGCCCGGCCGCACGTATACATTGCTCATCAGTTACGGGGGTGAAATCATCACGGCAAAAGCGCCGATGACCACGGGGCAGGATTTTGTTTTTCTGAAATACGCCAGGGACCCTGAAACCAAACTATTCAGGATATTCTGGGTTGCAAACACCTACAACGCAAAACGGGCCGCGATGTATGAGATCCTGCTTGACTGGTCAGAGGTAGCAGGCTATGAGCACCTTGAAACCCATGAAACCCGGGCCAGACTGATTTACTACACCCTTCCGACCCTTGACGTCAGCCAGATTTTTGCGCCGCCGGCCGAAACGGTGTTGTTTCCGTCAGGCACAAAAATCACCGAACGGAGGTACTCACTGGCTACGGAGCACGCGCAATATATCCGGGCATTATTGCTCGAAACCAGCTGGCAGGGAGGGTATTTCAGCTCCGCTTCTGCCAATCTTCCTACAAATCTGAGCGGAAAAGGAGCCGGATTTTTCGGCGCCTGCGCAGTGACAATAAAAACCGGAACAGCGCGACTGACAGGGCTTTCTGATCCAAAGGGGAATTAAACCGTTTTATTTTTTCTACTGATTTTTTATAACTTCAAAAAAATATTGATTTTCTATCAGGGTAAACAGGACAACCGGTGTATTCTTAATGAAAACGTTGTTTAAACATAACCTGACAAACTAATCTCAAAAACACGCAAAAATGAAAAGAATCATCAATCTGAAGATGCCGGTTCTCATTATGACCATCTTCGCCCTCCTCCTCACATCATGTAAAAAAGACGATCTTGAAAAAGGCAAAAACGACTCCTCCACCCTTACCCAGTTAACTGTGGATGAAGCCACTGTAGAAGATATTTCAAACGAAGCCCTGCAGGATGTGGAAGGTGTTTTAAGCTATCAGGGCAATGGCCTGAAATCGACCATGGAGATTCCCTGCAATGCTACCATCGACTCAACTTCGGTGATCAATGACACCATTACCATCTACATAACCTATGACGGACTCTCATGCAACGGCAGACGTTTCAGAACCGGGCAGGTGGAGATCAGGAAACGCGTTGGCACACGCTGGGGAATGCAGGGAGCCAGTGTAAATGTCCGTTACCACAATTTCAGTGTAACCAGGGTGGCATCCGGTCATACAATCGTGATCAACAGCAATAAAACCTTCACAAATGTGAGCGGAGGCTTTATTTATATGCTGGGTCACAATGGCTTCACAAGCCTTGTACACAGGGTGGAAGGCTCCATGCAAGTAACCTTCGGCGACAGCACTTCCCGAACCTGGAATGTAGCCCGTCAGCGCACCTACACAGGCACAAGGGGTGAACTGATCATGACCACGGATGGTTTCGGAACTTCAGGAAGCTACAACAACCTTGTGGTATGGGGAACCAACCGGAACAGCGAAGTATTCTACACACAAATTATTCAGCCTGTAGTCTACAAAGCAGCCTGCGACTGGAATCCCGTTTCAGGCATCAAGGTCCATCAGATCCCCGAGGCATCGAAAAGCGCTACCATAACATTCGGCTTCGACAGCAATTACCAGCCGGTTACCGGCGACGATTGCCCGACCCATTACAAAGTTGACTGGGTTAACGGAACCTATACCGGAAGCAGTTTCCTTCCACTCCGATAAATGAAATCAAAGAAACAAAAGGAGCGTCTGTCAGGCAGGCGCTCCTTTTGTTTTACGCTCTAAAAAAAGCAATTATTGGTTCTGATTGAGAATATTAATACTTTCGGCAGATGAAATTGCCGTATTTCTGTTTCTTCAGATTACAATGGTCATGTTACGGAAAGGCGACAGCTGTTATGCTGATTGTTTTCTTATCCGCCACTCATCTCCTTGCAGAAGAGCCGTGGACAACTCCGGTGAATGACCCTTATTCCCGTTTCCGGACACTTCAGATGCAGGATGGATTAAGCGCGAACAGGATAACAGACATCATTCAGGACAGATATCATTATATATGGATCGCCTCTTCCAACGGGTTAAATGTTTTTGACGGCTATAAAATCAGGAAATTCGGTGGAAATGAAGAAAATCCTCACGGATTGTCTCCGGGAGTGGTTTCGTGTGTAAAAGAAGACAAAAACGGACATATCTGGGCTGGCACTGAAAAAGGACTGTTCCGGTTCAACAGGGCGCTCGGGGTTTTCGAAGAAGTAATCCTTGAATATAACGGAAACAGGAAATTATACATCAGGGCAATGCTTCATGAAGGAGATTCACTATTATGGATCGAAGTTCAGCAAGGTGCATTGTTACGCTACAACAAGAATTCAGGCATAATCACGGATGTTTATCCGCATCCTGAAATCTGGCAACATTATTACATGTATCATGCGCTTGTTCGCGATTCACGCGGTGTGCTCTGGTTCGGGGGCCGGGGGACCTATCCCATGTATCTCAATCCTGAAAGCAAGGAGATCTGCACAGCACCTGTTGGTGAAAAGAGCTGGCAAAAGCCCCGGGCAGATATCTCCGGTTTTCTGGAGGATAAATCAGGGAATTTCTGGGTAACAGGGAATGATGGAATTTTTCTTTTGGATCGCGATTCAATGCATTTTACCAGAAAGATGCGGGTTACCACATTTACTGCCATGCAAACCCGGTCGGGTGAACTCTGGTTTGGAACCGGAAGCGGGATATTCAGGCTTGATCCATCGAAAAACATCCTCACGCACATCGTTTCTGACATCAACAATTCACATTCACTCCCATCCGACCATGTAAACTGTATCTATGAGGACCGGTCAGGGAATTTGTGGATAGGCACAGATGAGGGAGTAGCCGTTTTCAGGGGTTCAAACCGGTTGATAAAAACATTGTATCACATTCCGGGCAATCCCAATACCATTGCTTCTGATTATATAACAGCCCTTAAAGTTCATCAGCACAAACTCTGGGCGGGTCACCGGCAACATGGGCTGGATATTATTGACCTTGAAACCGGTCTTATAAAGCATGTGAGGCAGGAACAAAAGGCCGGAATGATCTCTTCAGACAATATAAGATGCCTTTATGAAGATTCTTACGGTGATTTATACATTGGCTTGTGGGATGGCGTTGGGTTCGCCAGAAAGCGCAGGCAAAAAGATACGTTTGAAAATTTTGCAAAACGCAAGAACAGTCGCGAGATTGACTGGTACAATGATTTTGCGGAAGATAAATCAGGCAACTTTTATCTGGGTTTCTGGGGCGGAGACGGACTTCAGATTTTTAATCGTGAAACCGGCGTTTTTGGTGAAATTTTAAAGGAAAGACTGAGTATGCCATTTGAATCCAGGCTGATTACCAGGCTTTATACCGCCGCTGATGGAAATATCTGGATCGGAACCACCAACGCCGGTGCTCATGTATATAATCCTGAGGAAAAGACTTCTCAACATTTTTTTCATCTTCGCGGCACTTCGCTGGCAAATCAGGTAATCAACGATTTTTTCGAAGACACATTTTCAAGAATATGGATTGCAGCGGACAGTCTGTATTGCTATGATCCGAAATTTGAGACTTTCAAGGTCTGGGGAAAAGAAAAGGGATTGTCATCAAGCAAGGTTTTTGTTATTGTTCCCGATCAAAAGGGGAATCTATGGATTGGCACTGACAAGGGAATATTATGCTTTAATCCTTTATGGAACTTCAGTATCTCTTTTCCAGATCTGGCTGCTTTCGAAATGTCAGAAGATGTTAACGCTGGCTTGCTGCTTGAAAATGGGGAGTTGGTTTTCGGAAGTAAGCAGGGTATTTGCATATTCAATCCCGACGACCTGTTATCCGGCAGGGGATTGCCTGATATTTTCATCACTGCAATAAATATTAAAGGAAGTCCCGCAGTCTCTGCCCTTTATGATTTATCAGGGATTGAACTGGAATATGATGAGAATTTTTTTGGAATTGAATTCAGCAACTCCGACATATCAGCGACTGACGCATACGCATACCGATATCGCTTACTGGGGTTTGAAGAAAACTGGACTTTCCCCGGAAAAGGCATGTCCACGGCCAGGTACACCAATGTGCCGCCGGGCGATTATGTACTTGAAATTGAACTATCTCATGATGCCGGCAATTGGGAGTTTATTAAAAGTCATTCAATGACTATAAAGATTAACAAACCCTTCTGGCGACAAAACTGGTTCTATCTGTTGGTGGCCTTTATAATTTTCAGCCTGGCTTTTGTTATTGTCCGTGAAATCATGCACCGGCAGTTTATTTACCGGAAAAATGCCGAGCTTAAGGAATTGTTGCTCAGGGCACAGATAAATCCGCATTTTATATTTAATGCACTTGTCGCGATTCAGGGTTTCGTTTATAAAAAGGAGAATATTGAAGCAGGAAGATATCTTGGAGAATTTTCCAAACTCATCCGCCTGACATTGGAAAATACGCGTCAGGAATATATCACTTTGTCAAAGGAAATAGAATTTCTCGAGTATTACCTCAAGCTTCAGCAGCTCCGGTTTAATTACAGATTTAAATACGCAATTATTGTTGCAAGCGATATCGAGACAGAGTTGCTTCAGATACCCCCGATGCTCACACAACCGTTTATTGAAAACTCCATCGAACACGGACTTTCAGAAAAAGAAGAAAACGGACTGATTGAAATAAGGATAAGTTCTGACAACGGATTTATTTCAATTTCGGCAGAAGACAACGGGATCGGCCGCAGCCAGTCGCAGGCACTGAGAAAGG
The DNA here is from genome assembly GCA_023957275.1 of Lentimicrobium sp. Lineage (GTDB taxonomy): Bacteria > Bacteroidota > Bacteroidia > Bacteroidales > Lentimicrobiaceae > Lentimicrobium. The sequence goes on from JAMLHF010000013.1 coordinate 24,534, forward strand.
GTATGTTCAGGCATAAATCCTATGGCACTGAAATCACACAGGAGAGGCTTGATTTTCTGAAAAAGAAGTATAACTACGATGCAAGTTTCCGTATTGAAGATTTATCAGATAACCTTGGAAGACCCGCGGGGACAAGGGTCAATTTCAAAATACCGGTCTTAGCAACACACAACTCATGATACGAGCAATAATTATTGATGATGAAACGAATGCCCGCGAAACCCTCAGGCTCATGCTTGATCTGTATGTTCCGGATATTGAAATTGTTGCAGAAGCCGCCGATGTGCTGAATGCGCTCAGAACAATCAAAAAATTCAAACCGGAATTGTTGTTTCTCGATATCAACCTCGGCAATGGAAGCGGATTTGATGTGTTGCAGCTTTTGCCGGAATCAGAAAGCATTAAAGTTATTTTTGTAACAGCATATGAGGAACATGCTATAAAGGCTTTTAAATTCAGTGCGATAGATTACCTTGTAAAGCCCGTTTTACCTGAAGACCTGATGCGCTCATGCAAGAAAGCATGTCAGGAAGCAACCACGGTTGTAAATAAAATGCAGATTGAAGTCGCCGAAAGCATAACCAATCCGGATGTGAAGGAGAAGAAAATTGTGCTGAAAACTTCAGATGCGTTGCACCTTGTTTCGCTCACCGAAATAATCCATTGCAAGTCTGACGACAACTATACCCTGTTTCAGTTGACCGGAGGCAGAAGCATTCTGGTTTCCAAAACCCTGCGCGAATATGAGGATTTATTATCGGCACACGGGTTTGTCAGGGTTCATAATTCCTATCTTATCAATCAGACATACATTAGTTTCTTCGATAAACGTGAGGGAGGGTATCTTGTCATGAAAGATGAAGCGCGTATTCCGGTCTCTTCGCGAAAGCGCGATCAGATTGTACAGCTTATCCGAAAGCTGGGAAATATCTGACCCGCTATCAGACATAAATTTCTTCCTCCGGGTATTTTCCGGTCAGCCACTATTTTTCTCAGGCAATTAATTCCTTTGTGTAGGAAAAGTTGAGCATATTCTCGGCAGAACATCACATTTACTCAATATTACCGGGCAAAATCTAATTCCCGGAAATCAGCCACCGCGCCAGGTTTACATTTACCAAAATTTAATTCATTACAGCCTATGAAAAAGATATTGTTAATTATTGGCCTTTTTGCAATAACGGCGCTGGTTTCAGCTCAGAATGTCACCCTTTCGGGTACACAAACCCGCGGAGCAGCAGGGAAAAACGCAGAGCTCAAAAGCAATCCCGTAAAAATTACCAAAACCATGAAAATCACGGCCGTTTCAGGTGAGTGCGAGGGTTTCTGGATTGTAAAGGACAATATAAAAGTTCACACTTTCTGGGATAACAAGAAACCGGTAGGTACAAAGCTGAAACCCGGAACTTATTATGTTTATCCAAACCTTAAAAAGAATCTGAATACCGGTAGTGTCACATTAAGCCTGCAATAATTCAAGTATGCCGGCCGCATTTTCTTATGGCAATACCATAAGAGATGCGGCCATCTTTTACTTCTGCGACATGAAAATCCTTTCCATTACATTGTCATTTTTGTTGTTCTCAGCGGGGTTGTCCGGCTATACTCAGAACAGCCGGTATGAAAAAGACATTCAGGTTGAAAGGTACCTCGGTACTGCGATCAATAACGGCAAAGGATATAAAGAGGGCGGAAGAGATATTGAGTTCTACGGATTAACGGAAGGTGAGCAGCTTGAATTCAAGGTCAAATCAGGCGTTTGTCAGTCTGTTACATTGATGCTGAAAAGCAAATACGGCGGGTGGGCTACAATCTACCAGGGACCGCCCAGGGTGCTCACCTATGAAAAGTATTTTAAAAGACATGTTAAAAATAATCAGGTATCTGCATTCAGCATATCGGTAAACGGATCTCACGGAAATTACGACCGGGTGAAATGCGCGCTGGATGTGATACTTGTCACATGGGAACAGCCTTCACGAGAGCACTATAAAGTGGAACTTGAGAAAGATTCTGTCGTTGAAGGCGGCAGAAGAAATGCCGAGAATCAGTACCGGGGCGTTGTAGTAGATGGCATCTCCACTGTTGATATAGAGTTTCAGCTGCCGAACAATCAGAAGATAGTTGTATTACCTCCTGAAATCGGCTCCATTATTGCGAAAGGTTCTTCCACGCTCGAAACAAATCATAATGAAACCTTAAGCAGCAGTAAGATTCTTACCCTTAACAGCCGGGGCAAGGGGACACTCACTTATGTGCCGCCGGCTTACGTACAACCACACATCTGGTATGGGTTGAAATCAGAAAAAGACTTTTCATTCCAGGATTTTAACCCTCCCGGCAAATATTATAATCAGAGTACTTCCAGAAAAGTTTACATCCATTATAAATATGTTGATCATCATGCTGATGTAGTAACTGACTCACTGCTGATTGAGCTGTTCAAACCGACACTTTTATTCGTTCATGGTTTTCTTGGCGATGGCTCTACCTGGGAGGACATGGCAGGCCGTTTTGAAAGATTGGATTACACGACCTTTCGCGCAGACTATCACGCCGGCTCGGATGAAAGTATAGATAATCAATCTGCCAAGCTTGCCGCTGATGTCAATAAAGAGTTGAATCATCTGCGAAAAAGCGGAATAAAGGCAGCAAAAGTGGATCTTATCTGTCATTCAATGGGAGGGCTGATAGCGCGCAATTATCTGCTCAACGAGGAACTTTATACCAAACCATTGGTCAGGAAACTGATTACCGTGGGAACACCCCATCATGGCGTAAATGATTGGGGATATTATGCCGGAAAATTTGGTGCAATATGGTTCAGGAAGCATCGTACAGCCATTGAGCAGCTGCATGAAAGCAGCTCATTTCTGAGAATCCTGAATGCAAAACCGGCAACCGGCAATCGCGACCTGGAATTTGAATTCGGAAACATCTATGTAATTCCCTGGGATGGAATTACCTATGCCAGCTCCGCTTACCTTAATGGTGTAATAAGTTACAAGCTGCAGGATTTGTGGCATTCCACATCCATAAGGGAAAACTCCATTACCAATAGCAGAGAAGTCAGGAATGTGATTTTTGAGTGGCTTGAAAGCCCCATTAAAAGCCTGCCGCTTCAGAATATTCACATGGCAATTACCAGTGGCGCCCGGCAAAGCATTGAAACATCATATATTGAACCTGTTACCCAGGATACCATTATCTCCTTTGTAGGGAAATTTCCTGCAGAATTAAGAACTACTGAAAGTGTAAGGGCCTTCCGGGGCAATTGCACGATTGAACTGAAGAAAGGTAAAAGCAGGTGGGGCATGATAAATATGCAGAAAGGTTCTGCACTGAGAATAGGATATTGCACCCCTGAATACATGACCATATACATGATCAAAGGTAAAGCACATTTTAACAGTTATCAGAATGGCGGGCATTTTCATGTTTTTCTCACTGCATTAAATAAAAATAATCCCGATGAAACCGGAGGGGCATACAACATAGATATGACTCCGGCCGTAATCGGAAAAAATACTGAATTCATCGTTGATCTGGAAAATGATAAGGCCCGGGCCTTTAGCCTCGATGGCGATGTGATCCTGCTGGACGGAAAAACTGAGGCAGGAGATGAAAAGGTCTTTTCCTCCGGACAGGGTATACGTCTGGATGTTAACGGATCTGAAATGCTGAGTTCACTTCCCCGGGAAAAATGGTGGACAACATTTGCATCTGAAGAAAATCAGGAGAATACCAGAATAACTGAAACCGGGTCAGATGAGGATGTTCATGAAAATCTCCTTCTGGGATACATTATTCTGGCGCTATTGGCTGTTGCTGCTGTTCTGATTATCTATTTCGCAATCAGGAAAATCAAAAAACTTATCCAAAAAAAATAAACGTATGAGAATCCTGAAGATCATATTTATTATAACCATTTCCGGCATAATGCTTTCGGCTTGTTCAGGCAGAAAAATGGTTGTTTCAGGTATAGTGACTGATTCCGGAAACAAACCATTGTCAGGAGCTTATGTTTTCGCAGGTTCGCAAATGGTTCAAACCGGTGAAGACGGGACCTTTCTTTTTGAAACGGTGGATGCAGATGATGCCAGACCTTTGCTGAAAATCACGAAAAAAGGATATTTCACTTTAAGCCGGGCGCTGAATGCCGATGAACCGGTAAATCAAATCAGAATCCAATTGCTTGCACACGATCCCACTGAAGAGGAGGTAAATTCCATCAGAGTTTCTGATGCAGCGAATCAGGCTGAAGTAGAATCCCGGAATGGAACCTTATTGAGTTTAAACGCAGCTGACATCGACGGAGATGCCTTGGAGTCAACTGTTTTTCTCGCCGTTATTGATCCTTTGGATGTTGATCAGTTATCTAAGGTCCAGGGAAGTGATTTTAAGGCCGGGGATATAGATAAAAATACCAGGCTTCGGTGCTATGCCATGGCAATGATAGACATAGTTTCGAATGAAGGGAAACTATTGAATCTCAGGAAAAATTCCAGTGCCGTCATTAAGTTTCCCGTTCCTGCCGTTCTGTCCGGAAATCCCCCTGCTTCCACCGGTCTGTGGCACTTTAATGAAGCAAACGGAATATGGGAGTCCGGAGGGAAGGCTGAACTGAAAGAAGGATACTATATTGCTCAGGTAAAGCACTTCAGCACGTGGGGGATTGGTGAAGACAGCGATGACATAGCATTTCTTGAAGGGCGTGTCACCGACCGCAATGGCAGAGGGGTGGCCGGCGTACTTCTGAGCGCTGATCAAACAGCTGTTATTACAGATGATTATGGAAATTACAAAGCGATAATCCCTGCTCAAACAGAATGCAAGGTAGAAATGAATTACCGCGGTTTTATGATTTCACTGCTTTGTGAAGCTACTGAAGCCGGCAAGAAAACCCGCATGGACCTGTCTGTTCCCCCGATGACATATGTTAAAGGAGAAGCTATCGGATGCAATGGCAATGGAACTGCATCCCAGATAACCATTACATGGGGGGAGGAAGACTATTCCCAGATCTATTCCAGAAACGGTGTTTTTGAACTCTCGTTGCCCACCGTTGTCACAAATTTCGATATCTCCCTGAAAACAAATAATTCCATTGTTAAAAAGACTTATTCCAACAAAACAGGTCAGTCGGCGATTGATGCGGGAAAAATCATTGTGTGCAGCGATGAAAAAGAGGAAGAAAGCCGGAACAACAGGAACGAAGAGCGGCCGGATGACGACAATAACAAGAAGGCCGAAATCAATGACAGAGAAAGCAGGGATGAAAAAAGCACAAAGCATGCTGCCATATCCTACCTGGTAATCGATGGTGGTGATTTTCGCGACTACAGGGTTAACCTCAACGAAAACCTGAGGTCATACAAGGAACAGCACTACAATCATAATACCGGAACAACTGAAATCATTCTGAATATCGAAGCAGAATCAAAAGATATGGAAGGATTCTCATGGTATCTGTACCTGCACGATTTTAAAACAGGAACCTACCATGTTCATCCTCCGGATGTTTCTGACCCGCCGGGAATACAGCTATACTCGGGCATCAACATCAATGGCTTTGAAATATCATTTTCAGATATGGAAGTCAGGATAATCTCAATAGGCAACCCCGGAGAGCCGGTAACGGGCAGCATCATCTTCAGGAACGGCTCCTACAGGGATCCGTCCACCGGTGAATTTTTCCGGAATATAACAGCAGTAGGTGAATTCTCAATCAACAGAACACATTAATTAACCCTAAAAATCAACAAAATGAAAAAATCAATTATTTTAGCTTTTGCCGTTTCCGGACTGGCATTTTTCATGCACAGTTGCAACGTCTCCACGGCGCACATTACGGATGTAATGGTTTGTGAATCAGTAACTGACAATCAATGCCCGGCCGATCAACCGGTTTTCAGCACCGACACCCCTGAAATCTTCTGCTCAGTCATTGTAAAAAATGCACCGGGAGGTACAGCAGTTACCTTCTCGTGGTTTTATCAGGGTGAAAGCAGGGTAGCAATTGATGCTGTTACCCTGAATACCCCTGAAGGAGGCACCACTTTTAATCTGCAATCGAGTTTGTCTGTGCCAAACAACGGCTGGCCAAAAGGAGTGTATGAAGTGGTCATTTCCCTTGGAACCGATAATTCTGAGCCGGTTGTAAAAACATTTGTTGTAGAGTAAACAACATTTCTGAGCCGGTTTGCCCGAACGAAATCCGTCGAATGCAATTCGTCAGGTTTCAATAATGGTGCAAGCCGGTTTAATTTTTGCTTACTTTGCAGGGCACAAACTCAATTCTATGAAATATTTCATTCCCGCGCTTCTGTTTATATTTTTATTCTCAGGCAGCTGTAAGGCCGGCACGGTTAAAGAGCTGAACAACGGCATTGCTGCAGGCAAGATAATATCTGATATAAACAAAGGCAAAGCGGTACTGATAAAAGACAAAATCATCACCGGCGACCTTGATTTTACCAACGTCAAAAATCAGGGAATATTCAGTTCTTCCATACAGATTGCCGGCGTTGAACAGTCTGTGACTTTCCTTAACTGCATTTTCATGGGAAAGATTGTAAATAACAGTGAAAAGTCAGGCCGTCAGGCAAGGGTGCGTTTCGGCAGCAATCTCACCTTTGAAGCCTGCGATTTCAGGGCTGACGCCGATTTCGACAACATCACCGTGGATGGGATGGTCAATTTCACCGGCGCCATATTCAGGGAGCGGGCACTGTTTAATAATGTAACCTTTAACGGACGCCACAATTACTTCACAGCCTTTACTGCAGAAAAGTATTTCAGCATGCAGGAATCACTGATCGACGGTGCAATTGATTTCTTCAAAGCGAAAACCAGGGGTAAGCTAAGCTTTCAGAGTACGGAATTCAGAGGGATCGCTCGTTTTCACAACCTGGATTGCGACGGCCGGAGCGAATTCTCCCTTACCCGTTTCAGGGATGATGCGCTGTTTACCTATGCCAATTTTACCGGGCATTTTAACTTTTCAGACGCAATCGTTTATGGCAGACTCGACATGAACAATGTGGAATTTCAGTCTTCGGCAACCCTGACTTCAACGGTTTTTTCCGGACCTGTCACTTTTGAGAAAACTTCTGTCAAAGGAGTATTTGATATCAGCCGGTCAGTTTTTTACTCCGGTAAACCAGCCATGCAGGAATTCAGGACCCTTAAAGCCGATGACTTTGTATCGGAAGGCACGAAATTTGCCTCGTTTAACGACCTGAACAAAGATTGATACCGGATTAATCACCAGAACAACAAAAACAATGAAAAGAAAACTCAACAGCATGCTGGCAGGCGGTATTATAGTTCCGCTGCTGGCTGTAACCATTTCATCCGCTACCCTCACTTCGTGTACCAAGGAAGAAGTGGTGGACTTCCTGAGCGAATTGCTGGTACAGGCCATGGCCAGCTGGAATGCGGAAGAAGAAAATCTGGATGAAATCCCCCAGGATCTTGATATCAACGACAATACTACCGGACTGCCTGCCAGTGTGGACCTCTCAGTAAAATTCCCGCCCATCGGCGATCAGGGTGAATACGGCACCTGCGTGACCTGGGCGGTGGGGTACAACCTGAAAACCGCACTCAACGGCATCGACAATCAGTGGAGCGCTTCGCAACTGGCACAGACATCCAACCAGACAAGCCCGATTGACCTTTTCCTGGCCATTCCCGCTTCTCAGAAAGGCAGCGATTGCAACGGCACCCAGTTCGAATCCGCCATGGATCAACTGATTACGCGCGGCGGAGCTTCGCTCGCCACCGCCCCCTATACGGGACTGGGCGATTGCAGCCAGTCTCCGGCAGGGTCATGGACACAGGATGCCGCTGACAATAAGCTGGTAAATTACCGTAAGATCGCCGACAAAAACAATGCTGCTTCCATGACGGTTGACAATTTCAAAGCATACCTTGCCGAAGGCAGGCCCATAGCCATAGGCGCCCGGCTGGGCGACCGCTTTATGCGCTGGAACAGCAACGCGGTGATTGACTATGACACCTATCAGAATCCGGGCATGCAGCATGCCTATCACGCGATGGTGCTCGCCGGCTACGACGACAACCGCCAGGCATTCAAAATCATCAATACCTGGGGAAATTCATGGGGAAATACCGGAACAATCTGGGTAGATTATGATTTCTTTATCAACAGTTTCTGTTTTGCCGCGTTTGTCGCCCAGAATAAAACCGATGTAAATATTACCGGCGGACAGGTGGGCAGCGGAAACATCATTTCAGGGCTTGATGTGCTGGCCTGGAACCTCCGGGATGAAGACAATCCCGAATCAACCGCCCCGCTCGACAGGCAAATAACCTACAATGTGTACAACTCAGGTACGGAAACCGTGGCGGCTTCCTCGAGATGGAGCATCCTGTACATGTATTACAATGCCTACGATGTGAATGATTATGACATCATCATTCACGACTACTATACGGATGAATTCAGCAACATTCCGGGCGATAACCAATACTGGGAAGACGGCTACGGCATCGCCGGAAGCTGGTGGAATTACATCGATGTTCCTTCCGGAAAAAGCGTCGCCGCCGCATTGTACAACGATCCAGAAGCAGACTTTCTCTTCACATACACCATGCCGTCAAACCTTAACGGAAAATATTATCTGGTGCTGCTTGCCGATGGCTTTAACGACCTTGAAGAAGCCAATGAAGATAATAATTTCTATTTCTTCAGCAAGGATGACGGCAAGCCTTTCGACTTTGTGAACGGCGTAATGCAGGGCGGAAATGTAAAAAAGAGCATGGTTTCCGGTAAAGAGCCTGCCAGATTTGCCAATACTGAAATGCAGACCGTTGTGAGTAAAAGCAACCCGAACGCTTATGCACCGGATGAAATCATGAAACTGATCAAACACCGTAAGGGCAACGGAGAGCTTGAGCGTAAGGCCCTGCAGCACAAATTTAAAAACGGGGTTTTACATCAATTGAAAAGAAAAGCCTAAACTGAACTATGAAAAGGTCATCTCCGGATGGCTTTTTTTATTGCCATCGTGCTGACAAGTGCCATTGATCAGAAACAGGACCCCATCTGAACATATTTGTCCAGACAGGGTTATTTTTGTATAAAAGTTCAATAAAAACAAAACTTATGGCATCAATTAAAGACATCGAAGGCATTGGCCCGGTTTTTCAGGAAAAACTTGCAAAGGCAGGAATAACAACCGTTGAGGGTCTCCTGAAAGAGGGAGCTTCCAAAAAAGGCCGTGCTGCGATTGCAGCAGGCAGCGACATTGACGAAGGAAAAATTCTGGATTGGGTAAACATGGCTGATCTGTTCAGGATCAAAGGCATAGCCAGTCAGTTTGCCGAACTTTTGAAAGCTTCCGGAGTTGATACGGTCAAAGAACTGAGAAACCGCAATGCCGAAAACCTGCATGCGAAACTTGAGGAGGTAAATGCCGCCAAAAGCCTTACCAGGGTTGTTCCTTCGCTTGATAAAATCGCCGATTTCATTGAGCAGGCCAAAAACCTGGAACCGGTCGTAACTCACTAAATTCGCGACAAATACGCGCTCTTACACCTTTCATTTACTACGCTCTTAAGGAATGCCTTTACCGGGGTGTTGCCAGAAGTCAGGAGAGGGAGTTGTTAAGCCCGGCATTGCCGGGTTTAATTTTCTAAATAATATTAACATTGTTCACTATTTATATTATAGTTTATTATATTTGCAGCGTTAAATCAATATATGATGGTCAGCAATAAAGAACTACAGGAAAAAAGAATGCGCGGATATTTCATTGACGCCGCAAAGGAGACCCTCAAAGGTGAAGGGCTAAAGGCGGTGAATGTCAGGACCGTTGCCGAAAGGGCAGGCTATTCGTTTGCCACGATGTACAACTACTTTAAAGATCTGAATGAACTGATCTTTATCTGTGTCAAAGACTTTATGTCGGAATGCGAAGCATTTGCAGATGAACAGACGGATCAGCAAACGCCCGGGTCAATGCGCCTCCGGGGAAGGATAAGGGCGATGATACAATACTTTACCCAATATCCCGGGATCTTTGAGCTATTCTATCTTGAACGCATGAACGATATCGGGGCCAGGCAACCCACGGCGGAGATGATCTACCTGTTTACCGACAGGATTATTCAAAGCGACCTGGAATATATGATCAGCAGCGGGGAAATATCATTGCAGGATGCGGAAATGCTCAAAATCAGCCTGAGAAACGGAGTTGCCGGGATGCTGCTTTTCTACAACAATCGTCTGCAACCGGACGACTACGGGAAGTTCACGGAAATTGCAGAAAAACAGCTAACGCATCTGCTTTACTTATCAGGGTTAAGGCATTGAATTCTTAAAATCATTAAATGTCAGATGCTGCATCCGCATCGACAAAACATGGTTTTTCATTCATCAGTAAAGAAAGCAGGTTATTGACCGTACGCATAAAACTGCTTTATAACGATCACGCCAGTCCGGAGGTATCTCCGGTGCTGGCGCGTTGTTTCTGAATCATTTCCGGCAGAAAACTACTTAAGTATTCCAACCTTCTTCAGGCTGGCCTCAATTCTTTCCCAGGTGCGTTCAATATCGTTGTCGAGGCCTACGCTGTATCTGACAAGCCCTTCGCTGAGGCCCATTTTACGTTGAATTTCCTCCGGCACCTCACTCGAGGTACTTTTTCCGGAGTTGCTGAACAGCGTTTTAAAATAGCCAAGGCTGACGGCCAGGTAACCGACATCGTTCAGTTCCATATCTTCCATCAGTGCGGCAGCCTTCTCGGCGGTTTCCATATCTATCGCAATCATTCCGCCAAATCCAAACTGCGGGTTCATCATGGATTTCAGAAGGTTGTGACCGGGATGTTCGGGTAATCCCGGATATATGGTCCGGATACCGGCTGCAGTGAATTTTTCGGCAAGGAAAGCCGCATTGTAGCTATGCTGTTTCATGCGGATATGCAGGGTGTGAATATTCTTCAGAATGGATGAAGAGCGGAAAGGATCGAGCACCGGTCCGAGCAGCATGGCGGTTCCGTCGTTTACATCGATCATTGAATTAATGAAATCATTGGTTCCGCAGATGGCTCCGGCCACGCAGTCGTTTTTGCCGTTAACAAACTTCGTAAGGCTATACACCACGATATGGGCGCCCAGCCTGGCGGGACTGACAATCATCGGGGTGAAGGTATTGTCGACCACCAGCTTGATCTCATGCTTATTGGCTATGGCAGCCAGGGCGGGGATATCGGAAATCTGCAGGAGCGGGTTGGTCATGCTTTCCGTGTAAATCAGCTTTGTGTTGGGGCGAATGGCAGCTTCCACAGCAGCAAGGTCTGTAATATCCACAAAGGAAACTTCCACATTGAATTTCTTCAGGTAGTTTGCCAGAAAGGCAAATGTTCCGCCATAAGTGGTAATGCTCGAAACAATGTGATCGCCGCATTTAATCAGATGGAGGATTGTTGAGGTGATGGCCCCCATCCCGCTGCCCGTTACCCAGCCGGCTTCGGTGCCTTCCATGGCAGCCATGGCATCGGCCAGATACTTATTGCTGGGATTCCAGTGACGGGAATAAAGAAAACAACCTTCCGCCTCTCCGTGGAAGGTTTCTAACATGGTCTTTGCCTGCATAAAGGTAAAAGTGGCTGAATCGCAGACCGAAGGATTAACATCGCCGAACTCTCCGAACTGACGGAGGTCCTGAATCTGGTTGGCAGGATCGAATTTCATGGTCGTTTATTTTGGTTGGTGAATGTTTATGCAGAACGGGAAAAAATCCTGTGACAAAAATATCATTATCACACTAAATATCAATCAAATATAATATTTTTCATCAGATTCCGGGATATTTTTTCAATATTCTAATCCAATTATGCATTTTTGCATAAAAATGAAATTTGCATAACCCAAACCATGGACCATTACTTTCATATTGACAATCTAGACCGGAAAATCATCAATCTGCTGAACACCGATGCCCGCATGCCTTTTGTTGAAGTAGCCCGGCGGTGTAAGGTATCCGGAGCGGCCATTCATCAACGTGTTGCAAAAATGCAGGAAGCCGGGGTGATTGCCGGCTCATCACTCCGCCTGAACCCTAAGGGGGCTGGTTATCAGACCTGCGCTTTTATCGGAATTCAGGTAAACCTGACCACCACCTCCACCCATGATGAGGTATTTAAAAAAATCCAGAAAATTCCCGAAATCGTCGAGTGTCATCATATCTCAGGGAAGTATTCGCTGCTGGTCAAGCTTTTCACCCGTAACAATGAGCACCTGAAACAAATAATCGTGGAACAGATCCAGTCCATACCTGAGATTACCTTTACGGAAACTTTTATTTCGCTTGAAACAGGTTTTGAGCGGGAGCTCGGGATTTAAACAGACTTCAAAAAAATTATCCTGACAACCTATAAATAAAGTTATCAGGATAACGCCGGCACTAAAAAATGCCTCACGGAAACTCTGCAATGTCCGCAATTCCGGATTATTTCTTTATAGCCCTGATCTCAGCCCCGTTCTGAAAAAGGATCAGCGAATCCACCTCGCCGTCTTTGTTCCGCTGAAACTCAATCTGCGCGTCAACCACTTTCAGGAAGAACTTCACTTCCGATTCAGGGTAAATTTCAAATTTTGCCTGTCCGGTAGCCTGGGTCATCAGGCGGCCGTTTTCAAGTGTCACCACCAGGCTGAAGCCCGGCTGTATTTCATATTCACCCGTATATGGCTGCATTTGTTCGGGGCTGAGCGTAATCTCCTTTTTCTCTTCAGGAATTTTATCGGTTTTGCCGCCCCTGATTTCATTGATCCTGTTTTTAAAAACAACCGAATGAATCCCGTTTTCGTTTTTCGAAAATTCCAGCATCGACAGGGAATTTTCGAATGCGAACCTGGATTCCGACAGCGGGATCAACCTGAAACGTGAAGAGCCCTTTCGCTGGCTGTAGAGCACACCATCTTCGTAAATTATATTTCGGAATGAGCCATCCTCAAAAGCATACCATCCCGACAGGGCAGCTGCAGTCTCCGGTTTCAGTTCAACACCATCGGCTATTACAGGAAACGGCTTCCCGATGGCCACAGCGGCAAGTCTTGTCGAAATACCTTCCGGTGCCAAATCGTCCCTGTTGGTAAGCATAATAACATACACATCTTCCCGGGGAAGCCAGATTCCATTCGTGGTATAACCAAAGATGCCGCCCCCATGCTCGAGGGTGGGTGAGCCGTTGATCTCATTCAACCCCCAGCCGTAACCATAATGAAAAGGCTTATTGTCATTGGTTGAGTAGCCTTTGAAAGCCAGTTGAATAGTGCTTGCCATTACCAGCTTGTTGTCCCTGACGGCATTCTGCCATTTGAGCATATCATCCACGTTGGACATGATGGAGCCTGCCGAATATGGCTGCGTGAGGCTCAGGTATTCCGCATTGGTAAATCCGTCCTGATTCTGATAACCGGCGGCCCGGTTCGGAATGATCTTTTTGTGGCTGCCATAATAAGAATTATTCATCTCCAATGGCTTGAAAATATTATCCTCCAGAAACTGTTCATAGGTAAGCCCTGAAGCTTTTTCAATGATGTAGCCCAGCAAAAAATAGGCTGAATTATTGTAGAGAAATTTTTCTCCCGGCGCGAAATCCATGGGTTGGTTTTTAAAAACATCTATCATTTCGGCCGGACTCATATCTTTTCGCCACAGCGGCTGCCACTCCTGCATACCGGTATAGCTTTTTATACCGGATGTATGTGTGAGCAGGTGATGAATGGTAATATTGTGTCCCTGAGTGGGATAATCCGGGATAAACTTTGTAATGTCGTCATTCAGGCTCAGCTTTCCCTGCTCCATCAGCATCAGGATGGAAACAGCCGTGAACTGCTTGGTGATGGATCCTATCTCAAAGACCATTTCGGGTTTCATGGGAACACCGAGTTCAAGGTTAGCCATGCCGAATGCTTTGCGGTATATCACCTCGCCGTTCTTTGCCACCAGTACGGTTGCCCCGGGTTCTCCGGGTTTATAAGCACTTTCAATTATCTGATCCATGGCCGCCTCAGTATTCTGAGCCATCATGCTGTTGCTGAAAATTCCGGTCAATGAAATCAGGAATAAGATTTTGGTAAAAAAGAGGGTTCTCATATTACAGGGATTAGTTTAGTAAACGGGTTTTAGACGTTGCAATACACCATGAAGTTACAATGCCAGCCTTAAATGCCGTTCCAGATGATTGGTTTCTGAATGCCAGATAAGACCTGCCTGAAATTTTCAGTGATTGATATTACTATAAACAAAACCATCGCCCGCTTGTTGAAGCCGTGTAAATTCTTAATTTTGCAAATCTGAATAAAAAATTCACCTGCTATGAATTATGATGTAATAGTAATCGGCTCAGGCCCCGGCGGTTACGTTGCCGCAATAAGGGCATCACAATTAGGTATGAAAGTTGCCGTTGTTGAACGCGCTGAACTGGGCGGAATCTGCCTGAACTGGGGATGTATCCCTACCAAGGCCCTGCTAAAGAGCGCCCAGGTTTACGGTTACCTGTCCCATGCTGCCGATTACGGCGTTTCGGTGAGCGGCGATATCAAGGCCGATTTTGAGGCAATGGTAAAGCGCAGTCGCGGTGTTGCTGAAGGGATGAGCAAAGGAATTCAGTTCCTTTTCAAGAAGAATAAAATTGATCATATTGCCGGAACCGGGAAACTGAAACCCGGAAAAACCGTTGAAGTCACCGATGCAAGCGGAAATAAAGCGGATTATCAGGCAAATCATATCATTCTGGCCACCGGGGCCCGTTCGCGGGAACTTCCCAATTTAAAGCAGGACGGAAAGAAAGTTATAGGTTACCGCGAAGCCATGACACTCGAAAAACAGCCGAAGAGCATGGTTGTAGTCGGTTCGGGTGCCATTGGCTCTGAATTCGCCTACTTCTATCATACCATCGGCACCCAGGTAACCCTGGTTGAATTTATGCCCAATGTGGTTCCCGTTGAAGATGAGGAGGTATCAAAACAGCTGGAGCGCAGTTTTAAAAAATCAGGCATGAAGGTAATGACCTCCTCTACGGTTGAGTCGGTTGATACCTCGGGTGACCTTTGTAAAGTGACGGTAAAAACCAAAAAAGGAGAAGAAATTATTGAGGCTGAGATCGTGCTTTCGGCGGTAGGCATTTCCACAAATCTTGAAGGACTTGGTCTTGAAGAAGCCGGCGTTGCCGTTGACAAGGGCAAGGTTGTGGTTGACGATTTTTACAAAACCAGTGTTGACGGGGTTTATGCCATCGGTGACATTGTTCATGGCCCTGCCCTGGCGCATGTTGCCTCGCATGAAGGCATCCTCTGTGTCGAAAAAATTGCCGGCAAGCATGTTGAACCCCTGGATTACGGAAATATTCCGGGTTGCACCTATACCCAGCCTGAGGTTGCTTCCGTTGGGATGACCGAAAAAGCTGCCCGGGAAGCAGGATATGACATTAAGGTAGGGAAATTCCCTTATTCCGCTTCGGGTAAAGCCAGCGCGGCCGGATCGAAAGAAGGCTTTGTGAAGGTTATTTTCGATGCGAAATACGGCGAATGGCTTGGAGCGCATATGATCGGAGACAACGTTACCGAGATGATCGCCGAGGTAGTGGTCGCCCGCAAGCTTGAAACCACCGGCGAAGAGATTATCAAAGCGGTACACCCCCACCCTACCATGTCGGAAGCTGTGATGGAAGCTGTTGCCGCCGCCTATGATGAAGTGATCCACATTTAATAAATAATCTTACGGAACTTCTCCGGTATCCCGGTGTAGTTCCTGTCTGCCATGGAAATCGTAAAAACCGGAATTCCGGATGTTTTGATTATCAAACCCAGGGTTTATAACGATGACCGCGGGTATTTTTTCGAAGCATACAACAAGAGCGAATTTGCTGCTGCCGGCATTGAAACAGAATTTCTGCAGGACAATGAAAGCCGGTCGATGAAAGGCGTGCTGCGCGGTCTGCATTTCCAGAAACCTCCGTTTGCCCAGGGGAAACTGGTCAGGGTAGTCAGCGGAGCGGTGCTGGATGTGGCCGTTGACCTGAGGAGAAACTCACCCTGGTTCGGCAAATGGGTTTCCGTAGAACTCACGGAGCAAAACAAATGGATGTGCTGGATTCCTGCCGGCTTCGCGCACGGATTCCTGTCGCTGAAAGACAATACCGTATTCATTTACAAATGTACCAACGTGTACAACGCTGCCTCCGAAGGCAGTTTGCGCTGGAATGACCCGGATCTGAATATCGGATGGGGAAATGCTCATCCGATACTCTCGCCCAAAGATCAGGCTGCTCCGCTTTTCAGGGAAACCGGGAATTTCTTCTGAAATGCAATCGGGTAAGCTTTTTTAACGAAAGATGCGCGGCTGAAGAATCCCCTTCATCATTGAATGGTAAGGCCTGAAGTGGAAACGGATATATGCCTGTGCCCGGGGTAATAACAAACAAATGATTTCGTTAAAACTATAATTGACTCCTATTCACCTAAGGTTCTTTATTATGAACAAAAAAATATCAATCACCCTCCTCGCCGCTTTCGTTTTCGTTACAGCTATATTTATATCCCTTTGTTTCACAACCAGCGATCAGAAGCATGATGAGCAATACATAGAGCAGTTTTCGCTTCACAACCGGGCTTATGCGGTGCCTTTGCCTGAAGAAGTTTCTTTTGCCGGCGAGCCTGCCCCGATGGATCTTTACTATGTGCGGGAGGGGCTTGACCGCGAACTCCTGGTAAACACTTACTGGCACTCAAACACCATCTTAATGCTTAAGCGGGCGGCGCGGTACTTTCCGGCCATTGAGCCCGTGCTGAAAGCAAACGGCGTGCCCGACGATTTCAAATATGTTGCTTTGATTGAGAGCGGACTTATGAACGTGGTATCACCTTCGAATGCCGCCGGTTTCTGGCAGTTTCTGGACAAGACGGGTCGACAGTACGGGCTTGAGGTGACCGAACAGGTTGATGAGAGATACAACCACAAAAAGTCAACCGAAGCGGCCTGCCGTTATCTGAAGGATGCCTACAGGCAACTGAACAACTGGACACTCGCCGCTGCTTCGTACAACGCCGGACAAGGCAGGATAACCCGGGAAGTTTCCAGGCAATCTGCAGACAATTTTTATGACCTTTACCTCAACCAGGAGACATCACGGTATATTTTCAGGATACTGGCGCTGAAACTGATCTATGAAGACCCTACCGCCTACGGCTTCTATCTGCGTGAAAAGGATTTGTATCCTCCGATAAAAACCATTTCAGTCTCTGTTGATACAAGTATTGCGGATCTCATTAACTTTGCAGCCCGGCAGAAAGTGAACTACCGTATCCTCAAGGAGTTTAATCCCTGGCTCAGAACCGATCAGCTGAAGGTAGCTGCGGGCAGGAGCTATATCATTGATTTGCCCGAAGATGGATATACCGGATACAGCAAACTGCAGGAAGGGTTACAAAACGGAGAGAAAATTTTCGGCCGCAAGGAAGACAATCAACCCGGTGAACCCTCTTCGGGAAAGAGCGGGGAATAGACCATCATGATCAGCAGAGATTTGAATACAGATTATACAGAAATTGCCGCAGAAGCATCCACGGATCCGAGACTTGAGATTTTCGGGGCCAGGGTTCATAACCTGCAGAACATTGACCTGAGCATCCCCCGCAATAAACTGGTTGTCATTACCGGCCTGAGCGGGAGCGGAAAATCATCCCTGGCGTTCGACACGATATATGCCGAAGGCCAACGCAGGTATATGGAAACCTTTTCCGCTTACGCCCGGCAGTTTATCGGCAATCTGGAACGACCTGACGTGGATGAGATCACCGGACTCAGTCCTGTGATTTCGATTGAACAGAAATCAACCTCAAGAAATCCGCGCTCCACAGTCGGAACCATCACTGAAATTTACGACTTTCTGCGCTTACTCTTTGCCAGGGCTTCAGATGCAGTATCACCGGTTACCGGGCTACCCCTGGTGAAATATAACGAGCAACAGATCATTGAACTGATACGGGATCATTATGCCGGAAAGGACATTCTTTTGCTTGCTCCATTGATCAAAGGCAGGAAAGGGCATTATCGCGAACTTTTCGAACAGTTAAGGAGGCAGGGGTTCCTGAGGGCCCGCATCGATGGCGAACTGCGCGAGATCAGTTTCGGGCTTCAGCTTGACCGCTATAAAACCCATGATATCGAACTGGTTGTCGATAAGATCAGCTTAAAAGGCAGATCGGCCGAGCGGTTACAGGCATCCGTGCAAACGGCCATGCGCCACGGCAAAGGCAGCATGATGCTGATTGATCTCCAGGATTCCAAAGAGCGGTACTTCAGTAAAAAACTGATGGATCCGGCAACAGGCTTTTCGTTTGACGAGCCGGAGCCCAACTCATTTTCCTTCAACTCGCCTTACGGCGCCTGTCCTCACTGCAACGGCCTGGGTACAATTACCGAAATCGACATCAAGAAGATAATTCCTGACCCCGGCAGAAATATCCGTAAGGGAGGAATCGCACCGATGGGAGAGGCTAAAGGGACCTGGATTTTCAGACAGATTGAAGCCCTGGGCGAGAAATACGGCTTTACCCTCGACACACCCATTAATGAAATTCCAGAAGCGGCCATCAACGCCATTTTATATGGCACAGACGAGGTCCTCAGGGTAAAGAACGAGTACCTTGGCGTAACTTCCTCCTATTCGCTGAATTTTGAAGGCATTGTTACCTATATCACCAATCAGGCGGCTGAAAGCAGTTCGGGCGCGGTGAAAAAGTGGGCCGGAAACTTTATGAACCTCAGGCAATGCCCCGAGTGCGATGGCGCCAGGTTAAAGAAGGATTCGCTGAATTTTAAAATCAACGGTAAAACCATTGCAGAGCTTGCAAACCTGGATCTGACATTGCTTGATGAATGGTTTGAAAATGAGCACACCTTCCCTGACCCCAAAAAGCGGGCGGTGGCCCATGAAATTGTCAGGGAAATCCGGACCCGTATTCGTTTTCTGCTCGATGTCGGCCTTGATTACCTGACTTTAAACCGGAAAGCCGGCAGCCTGTCGGGCGGTGAAGCCCAGCGTATCAGGCTGGCTACGCAGATCGGCTCACAACTGGTCGGGGTTCTGTATATACTTGACGAGCCCAGCATAGGCTTGCATCAGCGCGACAACCAGCGTTTGATCAAAGCTCTGCAGGACCTGCGCGACATAGGCAACTCCGTTATTGTGGTGGAACATGACAAGGATATGATCCTTTCATCGGATTTTATCGTGGATATCGGCCCCGGCGCAGGCCGGCACGGCGGTAAGATTGTCGCGACAGGCACGCCTGAAGAAATGCTGCAATGCAAGTCGATCACCTGTTGTTACCTGAACGGGAAAAAGCAGATCAGCATCCCACCGGTCAGGCGCGGGGGCAATGGCCAGCGGATTGTACTTAAAGGTGCATCGGGCAATAATCTTCAGCACGTTGACCTTACACTGCCCCTGGGACTGTTTATCTGTGTTACCGGGGTATCCGGAAGCGGAAAATCAACGCTGATCAATGAGACGCTCTACCCCATCCTGAGCCGGCATTTCTATCGTTCCGACAAGAAACCCTTGCCTTACGAAAGTATCAAAGGGCTGGAGCACCTTGACAAAGTCATTGAGATAGATCAATCGCCGATCGGAAGAACGCCCAGGTCCAATCCGGCGACCTACACAGGCGTGTTTGATGAAATCAGGAAATTGTTTGCCTCGCTTCCCGAGTCAAAGATCCGCGGATATCAGGCCGGCAGGTTTTCTTTTAATGTAAAGGGTGGACGTTGCGAGACATGCAAGGGTGCCGGTGTCAGGGTAATAGAAATGAACTTCCTGCCGGATGTTCAGGTTCCATGCGAATCATGCGGAGGCAAACGCTACAACCGGGAAACCCTGGAAGTGCGCTATAAGGGGAAATCGATCAATGACGTATTAAACCTGACCATTAATCAGGCGGTGGAATTCTTTGAAAATATTCCCTTTATTCTTCAGAAAATCAGAACACTCAAGGAAGTCGGTCTTGGATATATTACCCTGGGACAGCAATCCACCACATTATCCGGTGGTGAAGCCCAGCGGGTGAAACTGGCCACGGAACTCTCAAAAAAAGACACCGGAAAAACCCTTTACATCCTTGATGAACCAACTACAGGGCTGCATTTCGAAGATGTGAATGTATTGTTAGGTGTGCTTAACCGCCTGGTTGACAGAGGCAATACAGTGCTGGTTATCGAACATAACATGGAAGTGATCAAGGTAGCCGATCATATCGTTGACCTGGGACCTGGCGGAGGAAAGCGCGGCGGAGAGATAGTGGCAGAAGGAACGCCTGAAAAAATTGCTTTAAGTTCAAAAAGCATTACAAGTCAATATATTAAAGAAGAACTGAGTAGATAACATTATTTCATATTAATCTTTGTCATTTTTTTTTGATAATTAGTCAGGTTAGCACTATATTTACAGCCTTTTTAATCTCTGAATAGATTTTTAATCATTACAATCTTACTATGTACGCCGAAGGAATTGACGAAGAGGAAAGGATCAGGGAAGCTATAACGCCGAAAAGCTGGAATGAAATCATGACCAGTGATTCATGGGCTGTTTTTAAAATAATGGCTGAATTGGTCGACGGTTTTGAAAAAATGGGCAGGATCGGCCCCTGTGTTACAATTTTTGGTTCAGCACGCACGAAAAGCAACCAGAAGTATTACAAACTGGCAGAAGAAATAGCTTACCTCCTCACCAAAAAAGGATTTGGTATTATCTCGGGCGGAGGCCCCGGCATTATGGAGGCCGCCAATAAAGGCGCTCATTTCGGCGGAGGGAAATCAGTGGGGCTCAACATAGAATTGCCTTTTGAGCAAAGCGCCAACCCTTTTATCGATCCTGACAAGCTCATCACTTTTGATTATTTCTTTGTCAGAAAAGTGATGTTCATGAAGTATTCACAGGGATATATCGTTTTGCCGGGAGGATTCGGCACGCTGGATGAACTTTTCGAAGCAATCACATTAATTCAGACACATAAAACCGTCAGGTTTCCTATCGTTCTGGTTTCTACTGAATACTGGAAAGGTCTGATTGACTGGATCCACCACAATATGCTGGCAGAAAAAAATATCAGCCTCTCCGACCTTGGTATCTTTACCCTGGTGGATACCGCTGAAGAAGCGACTGCCATTATTGAAGAATATTACAATAAATACGCGCTTAAACCCAACTTCTGAGACTTGCCGGGAATCAGGTCTTTTAACGGATAATTAATCACAAAAAACAAACGACATGACCTCTTTGAATCTGATTCAGTTAAATTTTGAAACCGGCGGATACAATCTGCTGGCCAGGGTGATCATCAATGGCAAACCTGCATTATTTATGGTCGATACAGGTTCTGCAAAAACTGTGCTTGACACCGATCATCTGCAGAAGTTTGTCAGCCAGACCGAACTGAAACGCAATCCCCGTAAAAACCTCGCACCGGGAGCAACCAGTGTATACAGTTACATTGCCAACATCGACACGCTTGAAATCGGATCTGTAGTTATAAAGGATTACAAAGCCACGGCTGTTGACCTGAGTGCACTGAACCGTTCCTTCCGCGGTATGGGTAATCCACAGATTGACGGATTACTGGGCTGTGACTTACTCCGTCATTGCAAAGCAACACTGAAGTTTGAAGAACGGGTGCTGGAACTCGGAGCTCTGGAAGAGCCAACCGAAGAGCCCAAAAACGCTGTTATCGAATAACCGCCAATTTAGTTGCTGTCTTTACACGGGGGCTTCCGGCCTTCGTGCAGAGAATATTGTAAATACCGGCAGGAAGATCATCCCATCCAACCTGCAAAGGTTCATTGCCAGCGGCAGACATTGTCTTAACCACAGCGCCGTATGCATTTATAATTTCAACTGACCAGTTGCCATCCGACCGGATGGTTATATTGGTCATACCCATCGCCGGATTAGGAGCAACCAGCACATCAACTCCGGTTTCACCGTATGAGCCGGGAATTCCGGCAGGCCCGGGACTTTTCCCTTTATACAGCGCGATTCCGCCACCATAATTTCCGACAGCCAGATCGGGATAACCGTCGGCATTCAGATCCGCTGCCGCGGGGGATGTGCGGATCCCTTCCGAAATGTACATAAAATGGTCGTCGGCCTTATTGAACAGGGCGCCCGGCTCCGTTGAGAGATTATTGTAACGCGAGATGATACCGGTTTCCGATCCTACCAGCAGGTTTACTTCTCCCGAACCGTTGCGGATAAAAGCAGGCACACTGTATCCGGTATAAGAAAGCTGAAAGTCGGTAACGTCCACCCCACCCCAGAAATCGGTTACCAGGCTGAATACAGGTTGCCCGGCACTTCCCTCATTCCTGTAGAAAGAGAGACGGCCCCTGCTGCCGCCGGTTATCAGATCGGCATCCCCATCCCCATCAAAGTCAAACAAAACCGGTGTTGAGAAGCTTTCCACCTCTATCTGCTGGTAATCCGCTATTGGCTCAGCGAAAACCGGAACAGCCCCTGCCCCTGCAATGTTATCGAAAAACAAAATCTTTCCTGAATCGCTCCCCAGCAACATATCCATATCTCCATCACCATCCAGGTCGGCAAAAGCAGGGTAAGCGCCCTGTATTGAAAGCGCAGGGATACCGGCAAAATCATCATCGGCAAGGGTAAATTCCGGACTTTCAGCGGTACCGGTATTCATAAACAAATATAACCTGCTGTAATAATAGCATTTTAACTGCCCTGCATTATTCATGAAACAGGTATCATAAAGGCCATAATTTCCGGCAACCATATCCGTGAGGCCATCTCCGTTGACGTCCGAAAAAACGGGGTAAGCGCCAAGGCCCATATCTATCATGGTACGCTGAAGGAAGGATTTATCCGCAAGCACAAACTCAGGCCCGGTTCCTGAAGAAATATCCTTATAAAGCCATACGCTTTCCGAGCCCCTGGATTTTACCAGACTTGGATCAAACGGAGATACCACAAGATCCTTTCGTCCGGAATTGGTGATGTCGATATGCTGAGCGAGGGGAAATGACCAGAGGTAAACCGGATCCATTACAGGATATTGAGGAAGCTGCTCCACCATTTCAGCTTCCATATTGCTGCCGGCATTTATCAGCGGGGCAGGATCAGGATAATCGACATCGCCCAGCAACAAATCGAGTTTCTGGTCACCATTCATATCAAGCAGGCAAAAGGTGGAGCCGGTATGCTTCGGATCGTTAGAAGGAAACCTGGCACTTCCTCCGGCATAGCATGTATCCAGGTAGATAATATTCGACTCCGGGTTTTCAGCAAAACGCCCCCAGCAGCCGGTTTCTTTACGGAAAAGCAATGAATCGGCCGATCCGGTTACCTCAACTGACATGTTGCGATGCAATTCAACCCATGAACCAAGTCCCCAGAAAGTCAGGATATCCAGATCTCCATCCCCGTCGAGATCAGCAATTACCGGATAATCGACATAAGTTACCAGCAGATTCGTATAAATGCTCCCCTGCAACGAGGTAATGTAAGGATCAACGGCCTTTACAAACCGGGGAACCTGATCTCCCGTGTTTTTATATACCATGATTCCTCCGGGTGTATAAGAAAAAATATCCGGCTTCGCGTCACCGTTATAATCCGCAACCTGAAACCAATGGTTCAATACAGGAAAAAAACGGCGATAGTAAGGCGCATATGTATACACTTCAGCCTGATTCTGCCTGCTGAAAATAAATGGCAACAAACGGTCCCCATGCCGGTCAAAAACAAGCAGATCATCCCAACCGTCTCCATCAAGGTCAAACTTACCAAACTGGACATTATTCAATCCTCCGGCCCAGGCATTATGCAATTGCGCTCCCTGCCGGTAAACCGGAAGGTCTGACCATTGTTCAAATTCAAAATCATTCAGCACCTGCCCCATGACGACTGAATGCAACAGCAACACACTAAGGCAGGAGAAAATCGCAAAAATATGTTTCATTTCAGGTCCGTTCTGATCATTCCAAAATGTAAAAGTAGACAAAATGCACCATCGCATGTTACTGAAAAATCATCAAGTAAAAGAAGGCCCGGGAATAAAGGCCTGCGGAATAACAGTATAATTGTATTAACCGGCAAGCTTTCCACAGGTATTCAGCGCGAAAAATTCATAAAATAAGCAGGTTGGTAAATTCCAATAGAAGTTCTATATTTGCAGGCTCAAAAAATTAATCTAATTCAATCAAATAACTAACACACATGCAGAATAAAGGTGCTATTAAATTCTTCGCGATTGCATTGGCAATTGTGTGCCTTTTTCAGCTTTCGTTCACCTTTTTCACAAAAAGGGTTGAGAAAAAAGCCAGGGAGTATTCCAGGAATGAAGCTGCGATAAGTCAGGCGAAAGAGCTGGCCGGAGGAAACACAGTGCTCGAACAGAAACTGATGGATTCTATCAGTAAGTCAAGGGAGCGCTATTATCTTGATTCGATGTCGGGCCAGCCGGTATTCAACATCCTGGTTCGCAAATATACTTATCAGGAGTGCAAGGAGCGCGAGTTGAACCTGGGGCTTGACCTTAAGGGAGGTATGAACGTGACCCTTGAAGTATCGGTTGTTGACATCGTCAGGGCGCTGTCAGGCTATAGCACCAATCCTGTATTTACCCAGGCCGTAGATATGGCCCTGCAAAAACAGAAAAACAGTCAGAGTGACTTTGTGACGCTGTTCGGAGAATCTTTTCAGGAAATTGATCCCAATGCAAGCCTTGCCGCTATTTTCAACACCGTGGAGCTCAAGGACAGGATATCATACAATTCAACCAACAGTGAGGTACTGGATGTAATCCGTCAGGAGACAAAAGGAGCCATTGACCGTACCTTTAATATCCTGCGTACCCGTATCGACCGTTTCGGGGTGGCGCAGCCCAATATTCAGCAACTCCAGACTGCCGGCCGCATTCTGGTTGAACTTCCGGGTATCAAAGAGCCTGAGCGGGTGCGCAAACTCCTTCAGGGAACGGCACAGCTGGAATTCTGGGAAACCTATCAGTTTGCTGATCTGGTTCCCTACTTTGAAGAGGCCAACAAACGGTTAGCATCCATCACAACCCAAACCGTTCAGGCAGATTCCACCGTTGCTGATACCACAACTGCTGTTGCGGAACAGACACAGCAGACAGAACAAACAACTCCTGCCGATACCACAGCTACCGCGCAGGCTGACACTGCCGGGTCGACTTTGCTTGACAAGATCAGCGATACCACAGCGGCAGATCAGCAAAAGGAATCATTTGAAAAATATGCCAAAGAAAATCCGCTGTTTGCTTACCTCAACCCGGCAATTTTCCCCAATGCCCAGGGGCAGTATTTCCCGGGCGAGGGCGCTACGGTTGGTTTTGCAACGATAAAGGATACCGCAAGGGTTAACCGCATGCTGCGTCAGACCGCCAGTATTTTCCCCAGGGACCTGAAACTGGCCTGGACCGTAAAACCTGAAAAGGATCGTCCCGATATTCTTGAACTGATCGCCCTGAAGGTGACCAGCCGCGACGGTCTGGCTCCCCTGGGTGGCGACGCTGTGGTTGATGCCCGCCAGGATTACGACCAGAACGGCAGGGTGGAGATTACCATGCTGATGAATGCCGAAGGCGCCAAAACATGGAAAAGGCTCACCGCCGATAACATCGGCAACCAGATCGCCATTGTACTCGATGATTATGTATATTCGGCACCCCGCGTTAACAGTGAAATCCCCAACGGACGTTCATCCATTACCGGAAACTTCAGCATTGAAGAAGCGCAGGACCTTGCAAACATTCTCAAAGCAGGTAAGCTCCCCGCACCTGCCCGCATTGTTCAGGAAGAAGTGGTAGGACCCTCACTCGGACGCGAATCCATCAACTCCGGTTTGACTTCATTCCTCATTGCATTTGTCCTGGTACTTATCTACATGGTGCTGTATTACAACCGTGCCGGATGGGTTGCCGACCTTGCCCTGGTTACCAACATCTTCTTTATCTTCGGTGTACTCACTTCACTGGGCGCTGTGCTGACCCTGCCGGGTATCGCGGGTATCGTGCTCACCCTGGGTATGGCCGTTGACTCCAATGTAATTATTTACGAGCGTATCAGGGAAGAGCTCAGGGCCGGAAAAGGTCTCAGGCTGGCCATTACCGATGGTTACAACAATGCTTACTCTGCCATCATCGACGGTAACGTAACCACGCTGCTTACCGGTATTGTGCTGAATATTTTCGGATCGGGCCCCGTTCAGGGTTTTGCCACCACGCTGATCATCGGTATCATCACTTCGTTGTTCACTTCAATTTTTATCTCAAGGATAATTTTTGAATGGCAGCTGCGCAAAAACAGAAATATTCCGTTCGACAACCAGTACACCCGCTACGCGTTTACAAAGGTCAATTTTGACTTTATCGGCATGCGTAAGAAGATGTACATTGCATCAGGAATTCTGATCTTTATCGGTATCATTTCATTGGCTACCAAGGGATTAAACTTTGGGGTTGACTTCTCTGGAGGCCGTACCTACGTGATCCGGTTTGACAAGGAAGTGGGCACCAATGAGGTGAGAAGCCTGCTGGCCGAAGAGTTTGGGGAAGCCCCTGAAGTAAAAACCTTTGGATCTTCAAATCAGGTAAAGATCACCACCAAATACATGATCGAGGAAGATACACAGGCTGCTGACTCCATTGTGGAAGCTAAAATCTACAGTGGTGTTAAAGGACTCTACGACACTCCGATGAGTTTCAATGACTTCACCGCGGATGATGAGACCAAAGTTCTCGGCAGGCTGAGTTCACAGAAAGTCGGACCTACCATTGCCGACGACATCAAACAAGGCGCTGTGCTGGCCGTCTTCTTCGCATTGCTGATTATCTTTATCTATATTGCCATCCGTTTCAAAAAATGGCAGTATGGTATGGGAGGTCTGGTTGCTTTGGCGCATGACACCATGATTACTATCTCTCTGTATTCGATTTTCTCCGGCATATTGCCATTTAACCTCGAAGTGGATCAGGCATTTATCGCCGCCCTGCTTACGATCATCGGATATTCAATCAATGACACCGTGATTATTTTCGACCGTATCAGGGAATATGTCGGACTTTATCCCAAACGGGTTATCTCCGATAATATGAACCACGCCATGAACAGCACCCTCGGACGTACATTTAACACCGCCGGTACAACCCTCGTTGTGTTGATCGCCATCTTTATCTTTGGTGGTGAGGTTATCCGTGGATTTGTCTTCGCCCTTATGGTCGGTATTGCCATCGGTACCTATTCGTCTATCTTCGTTGCTTCCCCCATCGCTTATGACTTTATAACGAATTCGCAGAAGCGCAGGAAAAGAAAAGAAGAGGCTAAAAAACTTCAGAAATAATAAACTGAAATAAACAGAAATAGTCCCGTCAGCCAATTGCTGGCGGGGCTTTTTTTTGGCAGGTTTCCGGGGTGTTATCAGGCAATGCAATCTTAGCGTCAACTAAATCAGGTAAGTTGCCCGGTGTAAATAATCCTGTCCGGAATAAAGAAGGTTTTTTGTAATTTTACCACATCAAGCAATTAACCAATGTACATCCAGCCACTCCTGTTTCTTGATATCAGCGGAGGAGAGTTCCTGATCATTATCCTGGCTGTTTTCCTGATATTCGGGCCGAAAAGAATGCCTGAGATCGCGAGGAAAATCGGTCGAACGATGAATGAACTGAAAAAGGCCTCCAGTGACATCACGCGCGAATTCAGGGAAGAAACCGGCGCTATAGCCAGAGAACTCAACACGGCCCGGGAAACATTGCGGCAAGGGGGTGATATTGTTAAGGATGAATTGATGGATACCGGCAATAAGATAGAGAGAGAAATCACTCCGCACGGGAATAAGGACGTTGGCTCTGAACCCGGGCCTGTTCCTGACCCATACGGACTTGACCAGGAAAGTGAAAACCCGGACCCTGAAAAGGATAATAAACCAAAAGGCCCCGTAAATTCTGACAGCAATGATAACCCCGCCGCTGCCGGATGAAGTTAAGCCCTCAGGATTTTGAAAAGGTTTGCCGGCAGTACCACTCTCGTTGTTGCCGGCACAATTTTAAACCATCTATTCCGTTAAATCATCAGTCATTTTCGCCACAACAATACAGTTATACAGGAGCAAAAGCGAAAATTGCATAATTTAGCAGTCAAATCAGCCTCAAAACAATGGTTTTTCCTGAAACATCCAGAAAGTATTCCATATCCGGCACCCTGCTGAGCCTGGGAATTTTTATAATGGTTTCTTTTGTCAGTCCGTCGGTCAGCTATGGCCAGAGCAGAAGGATAGCCGCTGCAGAAGAAGCTTTCAACAATTTCCAGTACAATGTCGCGGTTAACCGTTACAAGAAAGCGTATTCCAAAACCAAAAGCCGGCCTGAAAAGGACAGGATTTCTTTTCAGATGGCGGAGTGTTACCGGATGATGAACAATACGAAGCGGGCAGAAGTCACCTACCGCCGTATCATCAAAAGCGACTTTGCCAGGCGGAACCCCGTGGTATATCTGCATTATGCCAATATGCTGAGGGCCAATGAAAAATACGAAGATGCGAAGGACTATTACAGTCTTTATGTTGAAAATGTTCCCGATGACCCCCGCGGTGCCAATGGGATCAGATCCTGTGAGCTGGCATCGGAATGGATAGAGAATCCGACCAAATTTACTGTTACAAACATAAAAAAGGTCAATTCAAAGAGTGATGATTTTGCGGCCACCTATGCCGATAAATTTTATAATGCGCTGATTTTCACTTCTACCAGAGAGGGAAGTACCGGCAAAGGATTGGATGACTGGACCGGACAAAACTTCAGTGATCTGTTCCTGACCCGCCAGGACAGAAAAGGCGAATGGAGTGAACCGACGCTTGCCGATGCCGAAGGCAGAATTAACACCTCCGGCAACGAAGGAGCGCCAGCCTTCAATGACAACTTTACCACGCTTTATTATACCCGGTGCGGAAACGCCGAAGATTCCGCCTCAAACTGTCAGATTCTTGTTGTAAAAAGATCCGGCAGGGGTTGGGGTGAACCACAGGTGCTGAACCTGGGAAAAGATACGGCAGTGACCAACGGTCACCCGGCCATTAGTTCGGATGAACTTACGCTGATTTTCTCCAGTGACAGAAAAAACGGACAAGGCGGAAAAGACCTGTGGATTGCCACCAGGAAAAGTACTTCCGATGAATTCAACAAACCGCTGAACCTGGGAGCGGTCGTGAATACACCGGGGGATGAAGTTTTCCCCTTTCTGAAAAATGACACAGTGCTCTACTTTTCCTCCAACGGACATCCCGGCCTCGGGGGGCTTGATATTTTCAAAAGCGTGAGACGCGGAGACGAATGGACAGTCCCGGTAAATATGGAAGTTCCTGTAAATTCAAGCGCCGATGACTTTGCGATGATCTTCCAGCCGGGCGAAGAACAGGGGTTTATGACTTCGAACCGCAAAGGCGGACGCGGGGGAGATGATATTTATTCATTTATCAATCCGCCGCTGGTCTTTACCCTTCAGGGAACCGTGAAAGACGACCGTACCCTCCAGTTTGTCCCTCTGGCAACTGTCAGGCTGGTAGGCTCCGATGGGTCTTCAGTTGACGCCAAAACCGATCCAAAAGGATTTTATTCCTTCAGCAAATCGCAGATCAAGCCCAATGTCACCTATGAACTTACAGTTTTAAAAGACAACTATTTCAATAAAAAAGCGAGGGAAACCACTGTTGGTCTAGAAAAGAACAAGGATTTCGTGATCGACTTCCTGCTGGAACCCATTCCCGAAAAGCCCGTTGTATTGCCCGACATTCTTTACGACCTGGCAAAATGGGACCTGAAACCGCAATACCAGGATTCGCTGCAGGGCCTGATCAAAACCCTGCTCGAAAACGAAACCGTGGTCGTTGAGCTGGCCTCACATACCGATGCCCGCGATACCGAAGAGCGCAACGACATCCTTTCGCAGCGCCGTGCAGAATCTGTTGTTAATTACCTGATTGACAGAGGAATTGACCCGGAACGACTGGTGGCTAAAGGCTATGGTGAGCGGGTACCCAGGGTGCTGGCCAAAGATGTGCGCAAAGATGGTTTTCTGTTTAAAAACGGTACCAGACTGACGGAAACTTTTATTGACTCACTGAGCACCACCGCCGAAAAAGAGGCTGCCCACGCCCTTAACCGCCGGACGGAATTCAGGGTACTCAGCAAAGATTTTGTACCCAAGCCCAAAAACAAGGAGATTACCCAGAAAGTCGAGATTAAGATCAACCCCGAGGACAACATCGTGGCCATTGAAGTCGGCAGGGGTAATGCGGTAACCATACCGGTTATTGTGAACGGATACAATGTAAAAATCATGCTCGACCGGGATGACCGCGGGCTGATTTTCTCCCTGCCCGAAGCGCAGAAGTTGTTGCAGTCGGGAGCCATCACCAAAGATGATTTTATCGGGGATGCCAATGTAATCCTTGCCGAAGGGTCCATTGCCGACCGCGCGGTGTTTAGAATCAGGGAATTCAAAATCGGCCCAAAAACAGTCAGCAATATCGAAGCCAGTGTTTCGACCAGACTTACCGAGGGAGTCATTATGGGCGAAAGCACCATCAATATGCTGGGCAGGTTTAAAATTGATGAAGCGAACAAACAACTGATTTTCAATTAACATTATTAAACCGGCTGCTTCGGCAGCCGGTTTGCTTTGGTTTATACTACAACTATGCCGCAGGAATCGAGATATATCCAAAGAGGCGTTTCCGCCGGGAAAGAGGATGTGCACAATGCCATCGCCAATATCGACAAGGGGCTGTATCCGAAAGCTTTCTGTAAAATCATTCCCGACATCCTCGGAAATGATCCGGATTGGTGCAACATCATGCATGCCGACGGGGCAGGTACAAAGTCATCGCTGGCATACCTTTACTGGAAAGAGACCGGTGACCTCAGCGTATGGAAAGGGATCGCGCAGGACGCCGTGGTGATGAACACCGACGACCTGCTCTGCGTAGGCGCTACCGACAACATCCTTTTATCCTCCACCATCGGAAGAAACAAAAATAAAATCCCCGGAGAGGTGATTGCCGCCATCATCAACGGCACGGAGGAATTTCTGGAAGAGATGCGCAGCCATGGCGTCGGCATCTGGTCAACCGGCGGTGAAACGGCCGATGTGGGCGACCTGGTCAGGACCATCATCGTTGATTCCACGGTTACAGCCCGTATGCCGCGCAACCGGGTTATATCAAACCACCGCATACAGGCGGGCGATGTCATTGTCGGATTGGCTTCATACGGACAAGCCAAATATGAAAGTACATACAACGGAGGCATGGGCAGCAACGGGCTGACTTCGGCCAGGCATGATGTATTTAACAAAGTATATGCAACGCTCTTCCCTGAAAGTTTCGATCCTGAGATTCCCGAAGCACTTGCCTACAGCGGCAGTCTGAAACTGACGGATCCATCGCCGGTGCCGGGCATCGACATGGGTAAACTGGTCCTCTCCCCTACCCGCACCTACGCCCCGGTAATCAAACAGATACTGGATCAGTACCATGGCCAGATACACGGCATGGTGCACTGCTCGGGCGGCGCGCAAACCAAGGTGTTGCATTTTGTGGAAAACCTTCATGTGATTAAGGATAACCTTTTTGAGATTCCGCCGCTTTTCAGCATCATTCAGGAGCAATCGGGCACCTCATGGCCCGAAATGTATAAGGTCTTCAATATGGGGCACCGGATGGAACTGTATGTGCCTGAAGAAATCGCCGCAGCGCTTATCGGTATTTCAGAAAATTTCGGAATTGAAGCGAAGGTGGTGGGCAGGTGTGAAGCGGCAAAGCAATCCAAACTGACAATTTCTGCCGGAAAATCCATTTTTCAGTATTAAATTTTGAGGTTCCGGTAGATTTATGAATTAAGGCTCAATCTCCTTAATGCTTGCGTTGGTTACCCCGATTCCTGATTCAGACCTCATAATGTATGATAATTCTGCTTGCTATACTCCGGGCTTCAGCCCGGGGTAAAAGCAGATCCCCGAACCAACCGGCTTTAGCCGAAAAGCCGTGAGAAGTCAAGCCTGGGCGAACTTTTTGAACTGCCGGTTTTTGCCAATGCCTGGCTGCGAATAAACTTGTGCCACTTTTTGGGCTAAAGCCCCTGCGTTGGTCAGCCGCTGTTTACCCCCGGCTCAAGCCGGGGGTAAGAAACCGGAATAGGAAGCTTCAGAAACTGCAGAAAATCAAAAGAAATTGTGTGAAGCTATTTAACCTATGTATGCGTTGGTTGAGCCAAAGTCCGGATTTAGACGTCAGCATTCTGATTAACAGTACGATAATTCCGTTTGCTTTACTCCGGGCTTCAGCCCGGGGTAAAAGCAGATCCCTGAACCAACCGGCTTTAGCCGAAAAGCCGTGAGAAGTCAAGCCTGGGCGATTTTTTGAACTGCCGGTTTTTGCCAATGACTGGCTGCGAATAAACTTTTGCCACTTTTTGGGCTAAAGCCCCTGCGTTGGTCAGCAGTTAAAATAACAAATTACCCCACAGCCTCACCCTCTTTTTGCAATGACTTGATCACCACGCAATGATGAAACCCGGAATTCCGTATCTTTGCACCCCAAAAACCAAACACCATGCTCGATAAGCTTCAGGCCATATATAAACGTTACCTGGATATTGAAAAACAGATGAATGAACCGGCCGTTATGGCCGATATGAAGGCGTACATTAAACTCAGCAAAGATTACAAGGAGTTGCAGCCGATTATCGTCGCGTATAAGGAATACGAAACGGTACTGGCCAATATCGAATCGGCAAAGGAAATCCTCTACAACGAGAAAGACGAGGAATTCAGGGCGATGGCCAAGGAGGAGCTGAATACGCTGACCGAAACCCGCGACACGATGGAAGAAGACATCCGCCTGATGCTGATTCCTTCCGATCCGCAGGACGGTAAGAATGCCGTGGTGGAAATCCGTGCCGGCACCGGCGGTGACGAAGCAAGTATCTTTGCCGGAGACCTTTACAGAATGTACACCAAATACTGTGAAACCAAAGGCTGGAAAATCGAACTGGTAGACTTCACTGATGGAACGGCCGGAGGATATAAGGAGATTATCGTGAATATTTCCGGGGAAAACGTTTACGGTCAGATGAAATATGAATCCGGGGTCCACCGTGTGCAGCGTGTACCGCAAACTGAAACACAGGGAAGGGTGCATACCTCCGCGGCATCGGTGGTGGTGCTTCCGGAAGCCGATGAGTTCGACATTGACCTTAAGCCCAGCGATATCCGCAAGGATCTTTACTGCTCTTCGGGACCCGGCGGACAATCTGTCAACACCACATATTCTGCCGTTAGGCTTACCCACATCCCTACCGGAATCACCGTTGCCATTCAGGATCAGAAATCGCAGCTCAAGAATTACGACAAAGCCCTCACGATCCTCAGGACCCGGCTTTTCGAACTTGAGTACCAGAAGTACCTCGACGAGATTTCCAAAAAGAGGAAGACCATGGTTTCCACCGGAGACCGTTCTGCTAAAATCCGAACCTATAATTATCCCCAAAGCCGCATTACCGACCACCGGATCAACCTCACCGTGTATAACCTGCCCACCTTTATGGACGGCGATATCCAGGACATGATCGATGCGCTGCAACTGGCCGAAAATGCTGAACGCCTGAAGGAAGCGGTGGGTTAATCCCGCCTGCACTTCCATTCCAGTGCTTGCATCTCTGACCGTTTCTTTCCTATTCGTATTCAGTCAGTTGACGCACCTAAACACGGGATTACTCTGTATTTCCACGCAGGCAGACCTGTAATTCAGCGCTTTTTTCTAATTTTGCGGCTGACTCCATTCAATCCCCGCACTATGAACCGCGAACAACTTATCAACCTGATCCGGCAAAAGCAATCCTTTCTGTGTGTCGGACTCGACAGCGACATGGATAAAATTCCTGCTCACCTTAGGAATACGGCTGACCCCATCTACGAATTTAACCGGCAGATCATTGACGCGACCCTGCCCTACGCGGTTGCATACAAACCTAACCTTGCCTTTTATGAGTCGCGCGGAATTCCTGGGCTCAACAGCCTTTACAAAACCATGGCTTACCTGGAATCCTTCAGGGACCAGTGTTTCACCATCGCCGACGCCAAAAGGGGCGATATCGGGAACACCTCGACCCAGTATGCCAAAGCGTTTTTCGGCAAACAGGACTCAGGACTTGATTTTGACGCGGTGACCGTCGCTCCCTACATGGGCGAGGATTCCGTCAAGCCCTTTCTGGCATTTGAAGACAAGTGGGTGATTTTGCTGGCACTTACCTCCAACAAGGGAGCTTCAGATTTTCAGCTTACGGAAGACAGGCAGGGAGAGAAACTGTTCAACAGGGTGCTGTCCACATCAGCAGGCTGGGGAAACGCGGGCAACATGATGTTTGTGGTCGGCGCCACCCGCGCTGAAATGCTGACAGAAGTAAGAAAAATTGTCCCGGATCATTTTCTGCTGGTGCCCGGCGTCGGCGCCCAGGGCGGCAGCCTTCAGGAGGTGGCAAAATACGGACTCAACAAAGATTGCGGATTGCTGGTAAATGCCTCACGGAGCATTATTTATGCCTCCGGAAGCACCGATTTTGCCTCCAAAGCCGCTGAGGAAGCCAAAGCCATGCAGGAAGAAATGGCCGGCTTGCTGGTATAAAATCAATTACGGTTATGATAAAAAAAGCCCGCTTTCACGGGCTTTTTTATTTCGGTACAAGTTTGTTATTCAACAATATAGTTCCATCCGAAGATATCCGGCTCATCGCCGTACTGAATCCCCTGGAGGCGCTTGTAAAGTTTGGTGGAAACCGGTCCGGCCTGTCCGTCGCTACAGTATTTGTAAACATGCCCGGTCAGGTGGTCATCGATTTTACAAACGGGTGAGATCACGGCAGCGGTTCCGCAGGCGCCCACTTCGTCAAAGTCGGCAAGTTCTTCGACAAGAACAGGCCTTACTTCCACTTCCATACCCATATCGCGGGCAAGGTCCATCAGGCTCTTGTTGGTGATGGAAGGAAGAATGGACTCTGATTTCGGGGTGATGTATTTATTTCCCTTGATGGCAAAGAAATTTGCCGGTCCAGCTTCGTCAATATATTTCTTCTCTTTTGCATCGAGGAACAGCGCGGCGGCGTATCCGGCGGCATGGGCTTCCTCTCCGGCGCTAAGGCTGGCGGCGTAATTTCCACCCACTTTGAAACGGCCGGTACCTTTGGGGGCTGCACGGTCGTGATCGCGGGCAATCTGAAGGGCCACCGGCTTAAAGCCTTCCTTAAAGTAAGGCCCTACCGGGGTAACAAATACCAGGAAGAGATACTCATCAGCGGGCTTCACCCCTACGCGTGCACCGGTTCCGATCAACAACGGCCTCAGATAGAGGGAAGCGCCGGTTCCATATGGCGGAATAAAACGCTCATTGAGCCTGATGGCCGTAGTGATGGCCTTCAGGAACAGTTCATGCGGAACAACAGCCATCATAACACCATTGGCCGAATTTTCCATACGTTTGGCATTTTCCTCCCAACGGAAAATACGGATCTTACCGTCTTTTCCCCTGAAAGCCTTCATGCCTTCAAATGCTTCCTGTCCATAGTGCAGCGAAGAGGCAGCAATGTGCATACTTACATATTCGGAAGAAGAAATCTCCAACTCTCCCCATTTCCCGTTTCTGTAATAACTACGGACATTGTAGTCGGTTTTTACATACCCGAAGGGTAAGTGTGTCCAGTCAAGTTCTAACATAAAACTATATTTTAGTTGGTTTTTGAATCCGGTGTTAGTGCGGGCTAAATTAGAAACTTTCCCCCGATTGGCAAAGGGAAAAGGTGTTTTTATTACCTGTTCAGAATTATTGCATTAAACTTATTATCAATCAATTAATATAAATTCGTATATCCGGTGCGGCATCCGGTCAGGTCCCGCCTTCCCGGACTGTCAAAAATTATAACAGATTTCAAACTTCAACCCTCACTTCCGTATAAACCGGATAAAAAGATGATGAGGGAGTTAGTGTAAAATTTACATTAATTCATCATTCATTCGTTGCATCTGCTGAAACAGTCTCAAAATCCGGCCTTAATCGATAAGCATTCGCTAAATTTGTAAATGAAGTGCTGGTCGGGAAACGTAACTGAACCAGGCGGAGGGTGATTGTTCTATGAATACATCAAATACAGCTGATCATTTCCTGCTTTCCGTGGATGCCGGCATTCGCACGGGACTGGCGTTATTTAACAATCACGGGCAACTGGTCTGGTACCGCTCGCACAATATGGGTTCCATTTCAGGGCTTCGCAAAGCTGTTTACCCCTTGCTGAAATCCATTGATGGTCTTGAATATCTGATTATTGAAGGCGGAGGGCCGGTTGCCGAAACCTGGATACATACCGCCGGAAAACTTGGGATTAGCACCATAAAAACCGATGCCGGCGAATGGAGGCGCGACATGCTCTACGACCGACAGCAGAGGTCAGGTACAAAAGCCAAAAAAACGGCGGTAAAGATGGCCCTGCAGTTTATTAAAAGTTCAGAAGCTCCGGGGGTGAATATCCCGACCCATGATGCAGCGGAGGCAATACTGACAGGGATTTGGGGATGCTATAAAGCCGGGTGGATCATGCGTTTGCCCGATCTTAACAAATAGAGGAGGTCCCGGACCTATGCCAGGGCAACTCCCCTGTCGCGAATGCGCGGCCCCGCGGCCTGAGCGGATAAAAAGATGAAAATCAACAGTTTGTCCCGACATCACTAAGCATTGATTGGAACATCAATAGAAAGAAGACCTGACAAGTTGAAGCGTATCCGCACGGAAAATCACACATTCCCAACAGATTACTCTTCTTTGCTTTCTGTACTTTTGGCTTGATCCAAAAGTACCAAAAGATCAAGGCTTACCAAAAATGGCTGAAAACAGGCGAGCGTTTTGGCTGGAAGAAACGAAGGTTGTTACAATCCCCCTCTACTTAAAACCGATGTACAAAAATCACTCGTGCATCACCCACCTTTTTCACACACGTTTCTTCTCTATTTAGTTGCTGCCTGTTTTCTTAACGCCATTTTTGGAAGGCCGGTCCTTGCAATTATTATTCTATGATAAAAGTAAAACACTTCATACCTCCTGTATCACAAATCGGAATGGAATTACGCGACTTGTTATAAAATTCAATTTCCTTTTTTCTTTGTAATCCCAGTAATGTATGGCAGCGTTGAAAATTTTCAGCATTCGCATAAGCGGCCTTCTGGTTTTCGTACGCTATAACATCCAAAAGAAACTAAAACATCTAACCTTGGTACTAAAGAAAAACAGGCAGCCGTGTCGCGAATGCGCGGCCCCGCGGCCTGAGCGGATAAAAAGATGAAAATCAACAGTTTGTCCCGACATCACTAAGCATTGATTGGAACATCAATAGAAAGAAGACCTGACAAGTTGAAGCGTATCCGCACGGAAAATCACACATTCCCAACAGATTACTCTTCTTTGCTTTCTGTACTTTTGGCTTGATCCAAAAGTACCAAAAGATCAAGGCTTACCAAAAATGGCTGAAAACAGGCGAGCGTTTTGGCTGGAAGAAACGAAGGTTGTTACAATCCCCCTCTACTTAAAACCGATGTACAAAAATCACTCGTGCATCACCCACCTTTTTCACACACGTTTCTTCTCTATTTAGTTGCTGCCTGTTTTCTTAACGCCATTTTTGGAAGGCCGGTCCTTGCAATTATTATTCAATGATATAGTAAAACACTTCATACCTCCTGTATCACAAATCGGAATGGAATTACGCAACTTGTTATAAAATTCAATTTCCTTTTTTCTTTGTAATCCCAGTAACGTAAGGCAGCGTCAAAAATTTTCAGCATTCGCATAAGCGGCCTTCTGGTTTTCGTACGCTATATCATCTGATAAAACTAAAACAGCTAACCTTGGTACTACAGAAAAACAGGCAGCCGTGTTGCGAATGCGCGGCCCCGCGGCCTGAGCGGATAAAAAGTTGAAAGTCAACAGTTTGTGCTGACATCACTAAGCATTGATTGGAACATCAGTAGAAAGAAGACCTGACAAGTTGAAGCGTATCCGCACGGAAAATCACTTATTCCCAACGGATTATCATTTTTTACTTCTTCTACTTTTTGCTTGACCAAAAAGTAGCAAAAAGTCAAGGCTTCCCAAAAATGGCTGAAAACAGGCGAGCGTTTTGGCAGGAAGAAACGAAGGTTGTTACATTCCTCTACTGAATACCGATGTACAAAAATCTCCCGTGCATCACCAACCATCATCGCAGACGTTTCTTCTCTATTTATTTGCTGCCTGTTTTCTTAACGCCATTTTTGGAAGGCCGGTCCTTTTGCAATTATTATTCAATGATAATAGTAAAACACTTCATACCTCCTGTATCACAAATCGGAATGGAATTACGCAACTTGTTATAAAATTCAATTTCCTTTTTCTTTGTAATCCCAGTAATGTATGGCAGCGTTGAAAATTTTCAGCATTCGCATAAGCGGCCTTCTGGTTTTCGTACGCTATAACATCCAAAAGAAACTAAAACATCTAACCTTGGTACTAAAGAAAAACAGGCAGCCGTGTTGCGAATGCGCGGCCCCGCGGCCTGAGCGGATAAAAAGTTAGAAGCCAACAGTTTGCGCTGGCATCACTAACCATTGATTGGAACATTAGTAAAAAGAAGACCTGACAAGTAGGAAGAAAACTTGTCAGGTCAGATCGTTGATTATTGCGGCCAGGCCCTGCGGAGAAGTCAGGAATGTCAGGAAACCAAATAAAATCCTCGCGTCATCGCGGCTTTGCGAGGGGTACGTTATGAAGGTTTGACTCTGTTGGTGCCCGTGGCAAGCGGCGGAGCCTGTCAAGCCTCTTTGCGGGAGGACACGCGCACTTACAAAACACAGGAAGACCTGGCAAACCGGAAGTATGTCTCCCGTTATGAAAAATAACGGAATAAACTGACCTAAGGCGGATGGACTCATCAGGTCAGGTCATTATTTGCATTTGATAGTCTGTCAGTGCAAACTATTTTGGGGCTTACGCATAAATTCTGCATTTGTCTTCTCAAAAAAACTATCGTCCGCCATCAACCATGGCCTTTATCCCTGATCAACAGCCACTGATTACATTCAAACCCAATATGAAGTTTAAAATAAAAGGCTGTCAGGAAAACGAGTTTTCATCATGCTGCAGATTCTGTAACATCTTTTATGTATAGATGATTTTATGCATAAACATTTTACCGTTAAATACCATTCTTATAAAGTAAATACCCGGGCTTGCTTTTTTACTATCAGTTAAAGCGCCATCCCAGCTAAATGCATTTATTCCTTGCTGTAAATCTTCATTAACAAGTTCGGCTATGCGCTTTCCGCTTAAATCGTAAACAGAAATATTAACAAAGCCGCTCTTTGGTAATTCAAAACTTACATGAACCATATCGCTGAAAGGATTAGGAAACGCTTTGAAACCAACAGTGCCTTTTAAATATTCATCAACTCCTACATTAACCGGGCTGTAATTGAGAACCATATTTTTGAAATACGTCTCATCAGGTACAGTAAGTGAAACGACATCCATTCCTTTTGTAAAAGAAACGATAGCAGAAGGCCCGGGATCACCCCCAAAGGCAGAATTTCGACTGGTATATTCTACCCAAATCTGATATATTCCGTCAGGCACCAGGTTCCCGTTCAAATCTCGACAATCCCATGATATTGTATGGGTTTGATGATTCGGCAAAGTTGCGCCGGTGATAGCATTCACACTATTATTACCTGAAGAAGCCATCCACTTAACCAAATGCTGCTTGCGGTTATTTGCCATTACTTTCCGTGAGATTATAAAATTGCCCTGCGCATCCTTTACCCATATAGCCAGCACATTTTTAGGAGAATAAGTTGCGCCGTTACTCACTGTAAGCACACTAAAGGTAACTGTACCATCTGTTGAAACAGGCGATATGGCTGCACATGCATTACCAATGGTAAAAATCAGGCTGAAAGCCAGAGATAACAAATAAGGAAAGAGCTGATTCTTTTTCATATTTTCAGTTTTTTATAGGTACAAAGTTAGATAAGTTAATCTGTTTTACCATCATCTTTTATTGATGAAGACAGAAGATTAAAAATCATCCCGGTTATAGCTCTCAAATAAGTGCCAGATTGTCTAAGCTCAGGCATAATTTTAACATTTGGCGCTTTATTCCAGGAATGGTAACATAAGAAAAGTTGAAACCTTTCCCAGAACGGAATAAGACACCCCTAGTGGCGCGGACATCCACCTCCGTGCTGCTAAAATTACTATGAGGTTCGTGGCACGTCCCGCCTCTTGGCGGGAAAGACGCGCGCTAACCATTGGACAAGTGGTCGGGTGGTCGAGCGTAGCCGAGACCACCCGAGACCATCCTGATGGTGCGGAAGTCCACCTCCGTGCTGCTAAAATTACTATGAGGTTCGTGGCACCTCCCGCCTCTTGGCGGGAAAGACACGCGCTAACAGGATTAGTGTATAAATTCATTACATTCGTGTCCCGATCGGGATCGTAGCTTCTTTCAATTTTTCTGACGGCGGGATTGTCCTCCTATCCTTAACTTCCCGCTGTTTCATTGGCGGAATTTGATCGATATATATACAGAATCAATATGATAACAATAATTTAACACAATAGAATCTATCTAAATATCAACATAATAGGCTAATTATTTATTACTTTTCATTCTAAATTAGATAAATGGAATATAATCTTCAATATTTTGATTTACTTTTGAACTATCAAACCGGAACTGCAACCTTATGAGCAACCATATAAATACCTTACTCGCTGATTCTAAACCGGATAAAAAACTGCTCGAAGACTACAAACTAATCAGCTCCAATTCCCTGGCAGTTTCAATTCTGAATGGTATCCCCACCGGTACCATCATCCTTAATCCGGAACGGGAACTTGTTTACGCCAACCATGCTTTTCTGAAACTTTACGATATAAGGGATATTAAACACTTCCTGGGATTCAGACCGGGCGATCTGATGGGTTGCCCCAACAGCAAATTGGCTGAAAGCGGATGCGGCACATCAGAAAGATGCAAGGTATGCGCTGCGCTGAAGTCTATCCGGTCCGCCCTTGACGTTGGCACAGGCACCGAAGAAGGCATCTTTAACACCCAGAACGGAACGCTGAACCTGCTTGTTGACACGGAAAAAATCAACATCAGTGACCGCGAGTTTATCCTGATGAGCCTGCAGGACATCAGCAGTGAGAAAAAACGCCTGCTGCTGGAGAGAATCTTCTACCACGACATCCTGAACACCGCCCACAATATCAGCGGAATGGTTGAATTGCTCGCTTCGGGCGATTTTGAGGACAGCAGGGAAGAATTCCTCGGCATGCTGCTGAAATCCTCTTCCCGGCTGATAGATGAAATCAACACCCACCGCC
This sequence comes from Lentimicrobium sp., assembly GCA_023957275.1. Lineage (GTDB taxonomy): Bacteria > Bacteroidota > Bacteroidia > Bacteroidales > Lentimicrobiaceae > Lentimicrobium. Next base: position 66,065 of record JAMLHF010000013.1, read on the forward strand.
TGATTTCCTATGATCAGTTTATTGAGCAGATCAATCCGCCCGAAACTGTCAATTCCATGCAGTTCATCGATGAAATGTTCGCGGAATTCAAACCTTACACCACCGGGCTCTATGATCTGAAACTGGATGAAAGAAGCGAGGATTTTAACTTCTCCACACAAAAAGTTATCCTGAAAAGGGTAATCACCAATATGATCAAAAATGCGTTTGAAGCAGAAAACGATCATGGACCGGTGACCACCGGCATCATTCCTCTGCGTGAAAAAGGAGCCATGCTCTGGGTGCACAACCCCTCGTACATGAATGAAGACATCCAGCTTCAGATATTTAACCGTTCTTTCTCGACAAAGGGAAACGACAGGGGGCTGGGAACCTACAGTATGAAACTACTCACCGAAAAATACCTGAAGGGAAAAATTTACTTCACCAGCACCCCCTCTTCGGGAACCACCTTTATGGTAGAAATCCCGGGATAATCAGCATTTAATTTTTCTTTCCGGTTCCGTCACCCTGACACCCCGGCCTGAGGGTATCAATCCGGATACTTCCTGCCTTTACTGACAAGTCAGGTCAGCCTCTGCCACGCATTGCCAGGCGAAGAGTAAGGACAATTTGTCAGCATTTCCCGCATGGCACATGCTTTGATATTGCAGAGATCAAAAAAATCTAACTTAAAATATCAAGCCATGCAAACGGGAAAAATTAACGTTCAAACGGAAAATATTTTTCCGATCATTAAGAAATTCCTGTATTCCGATCACGAGATTTTCCTCAGGGAACTGATATCCAACGCCGTGGATGCCACACAAAAACTCAGGGCACTGTCATCCATGGGCAATATTAAAGAAGATCTCGGCGATCTCACCATTGAAGTTATACTGGACAAAGAGAAAGGCACCCTGACTGTCAGGGATAACGGAATCGGGATGACAGCCGAAGAGGTGGATAAATATATCAACCAGATCGCCTTCTCCGGCGCCGAGGAGTTTATTAAGAAATATAAAGGCAAAAGCGAGGCGGATGCCGCCCAGCTGATCGGTCATTTCGGACTCGGGTTCTATTCATCGTTTATGGTTTCTTCTAAAGTCGGGATCTATACCAAAACATACAAGAAAGGCCCTGGTTCAAAAGCCGTAAAATGGGAATGCGACGGCAGTCCTGAATATACCCTCACCGAAACCGAAAAAGCCGGCCGGGGCACCGATATTGTGCTTCACATTGCGGATGATTCCAAAGAATTCCTCGAAGAATCCAGGATTCTTGGCTTGCTGAAAAAATACTGCAAGTTCCTGCCCGTTCCTATCCGGTTTGGCAATGAAAAAACCTGGGAGAAAGTCGAAGGCGAAAAAGATGAGAAAGGCAACGACAAATACGATGAAATTGAGAAGCCCAGGTTTATCAACAATACCAATCCTGCATGGAAACGCAAGCCGGTTGAACTGACCGACGAAGACTACAACAGCTTTTACCACGAGCTTTACCCTTCCACCTTCGAAGAACCGCTTTTCAACATCCACCTGAATGTGGATTATCCTTTTAACCTCACCGGAATTCTCTACTTCCCGAAAGTAAAACGGAATATTGAAGTACAGAAGGAAAAAATCCAACTCTATTCCAACCAGGTATTCGTCACCGATTCGGTGGAAGGCATAGTACCGGATTTCCTTACCCTGATGCACGGGGTACTTGATTCACCCGATATCCCGCTGAATGTATCGCGCTCCTACCTGCAAAGCGATGCCAACGTGAAGAAGATATCCAACCACATCATGAAGAAAGTGGCAGACAAGCTGGAGGATATTTTCAAGAACAACCGGGAGGAATTCGAGAAAAAATGGGACGACATCAGGGTATTTATCGAATACGGCATCATCACGGAACCAAAATTCTATGAAAGGGCCGAGAAATTCTGCCTGTTTAAGAATACACAGGGCAAGTATTTCACATTTGAAGAATACAAAAACCACATATCTGCCGCGCAGACCGACAAGGACAAGAAACTGGTCTATCTCTACACTTCCGACGCGGATGAACAGCATGGATTTATCGATGCAGCCACCGGCAGGGGTTACGACGTGCTGATGATGGACGGTCCCCTTGACAACCACTTTATCAACACCCTGGAGCAGAAATTTGAAAATACCTCGTTTGTCAGGGTTGACGCCGATGTGACGGACAACCTCATCAAAAAGGAAGAGGCATTGCCATCGAAGCTGAATGAGGAGGAGAAGAACAAGCTAAAGCCTTTGTTTGAGGAAGTTGCCGGGAAGGAGCGTTACACCGTGGTGTTCGAGAGTATGAGTGAAACGGATATGCCGGTTCAGATCACGCGCCCCGAATTTATGCGCAGGATGAAAGACATGTCGATGCTCGGCGGCGCTTCATACATGGGCAATTTCCCGGATTCGTTCAACCTGGTGGTCAACAGCAACCATCCGCTGATCGCCAGACTGAACGATGAAAAGGATGAAACCAACCGTAAAACCCTGGCCAGACAAATGACAGACCTTGCCAAACTGGCGCAGAACCTGCTGAAAGGTGAAGAGCTCACCGGTTTTATAAAAAGAAGTGTTGAAATCATCAAATAAGGATTCAGGCCGGTTCAAAAGCCGGCCTGATTTTTAACAAGGCAGGTGTCTGCCCCTGATAATTCAATTTTTCCTGTTACTTTTACAAAACAAAACCTAATCGCAAAAACATGAAAAAATCATTAGTAACCCTGTTGGTGGTTGCCGGAGCCATTCTGCTGATTGTTGTTTCACTTACCGGCCGTTACAACCGCCTGATCACCCTCGAAGAAGGCGTAACCGCCGCCTGGTCGCAGGTTGAAAATGTGTATCAGCGCCGTGCCGACCTGATCCCCAACCTGGTAAATACGGTTAAAGGGTATGCCGATTTTGAACAGAAAACCCTGACGCAGGTAATTGAAGCCAGGGCCAAAGCTACCAGCGTAACCATAGATCCGACCAACATGACAGAAGCGAACATGCAGCAGTTTCAGCAGGCGCAGGACGGCCTGGGTTCGGCCCTGTCGAGGCTGATGGTGGTGATTGAACGTTACCCTGATCTGAAAGCAAATCAGAACTTTATGGACCTGCAGGCCCAGCTTGAAGGCACCGAAAACCGCATAACCGTTGAACGCCGCGCTTTCAACGAAACCGCCCAGGCCTACAACACCCAGATCAGGAGGTTCCCGAACAACATCCTGGCCGGCATTTTCGGTTTTGACAAGAAAGCATACTTCCAGGCTGAAAGCGGAGCAGAGCAGGCCCCGGAAGTACAGTTCTGATTCGGATTTCCAGTGATAAACACAAATAACTGACATGCCTAACAGCGCCAAAAACTTCTTCACCCGCGAGCAGCAGGAGGATATCAAACAGGCCATCCTTGATGCGGAACTTGACACCTCCGGTGAAATAAGGATCCATATCGAGAACAAAGTGAAAGGGGACATCCTTAAAAGGGCAGCCGCCATCTTTCAGCTGCTCGAAATGGACAAGACTGAGCAACGGAACGGGGTACTGTTTTATCTTTCCATACAAAACCGCTCCTTTGCCATTATCGGCGATGAAGGGATCAATGCCGTGGTGCCCGAAAACTTCTGGGAAAACACCAAGCAGATACTGATCAATCATTTCCGCGAAGGACAATTTGCCGAAGGGATTATTGAAGGAATTCATGAAGCCGGAAAGCAACTGAAAAAACATTTTCCCTATACATCCAGCGATATCAATGAATTATCGGATGAAATCTCTTTCGGGAATAATTAAAAAACAGATCATGAAATTATCCCGCACTAAAAGCTGCTTCTTACTGCTTGCGCTGATCGTTTTCACCTTCAGTGTTTCGGCCGGAATCCCTGAAAAGCCTGTTCCTCCCAGGCTGGTAAATGATCTGGCCGGAATCCTCACCACGGAAGAGGTGGCACGGCTTGAGCAAAAACTCGTTGAATACAACGACAGCACCTCCACCCAGATTACCGTCGTTACGCTGAAAAGCCTCGACGGATACGACATCGACGACCTGGCGCAGCGAATCGGTCAATCCTGGGGCGCAGGCCAGCAGCAGTTCGACAACGGGGTGGTTATCCTGATCAAGCCCAAAATCGGCAATGAGCGGGGACAGGCGGCCATCGCCACGGGATACGGAATGGAGGAGATTATCCCGGATGCCATCGCCCGCAGGATTGTGGACAATGAAATGATCCCCTTTTTCAAAAATAACGACTATTTCGGCGGCATCAACGCCGGCACGGATATCATCATCGACCTGGCTTCGGGGCGGTTTAAGGCGGAAGATTACGAATCCAAAGACGGCGCCCTTTCGGCGATCATCCCCATTGTGATCATTGTGCTGATTATCATCCTGCTGGGCAGAAATTCAGGCAATAAGCGCCACAACATCGGTTCTTCCAACCTGCCTTTCTGGATTCTGCTGTCGATGCTGAACAACAGCGGCAGAAGTTCCGGAGGCAGCTGGGGCGGTGGCGGCGGTGGCGGCTTCGGCGGCGGCGGAGGAGGCGGTTTCGGTGGCTTCGGCGGCGGCGGTTTCGGCGGCGGCGGCGCCAGCGGCAGCTGGTAGTCAGCCGGGGAGCCGTATTTTTGCCCTTCCTTCAGATAAATTTATTTTGTGAGATAAGCGCCCCGCTGTTGCGGGGTTTTGCTTTTTCAGGTTTACCGGAAACCGGATTGTTTAATCAGGAATCGTTGGAACATTGCCACAAAAACACAGAAGCACTAAAAGCCACAAAACTTTTAAAAAAATTGATGATTAATGCGCACCACCTTAGCGGATTTGACAAATGGATTTTATATAAAACTCTGACTCCGGAGGAGTCACATGTTTATAGAAAAGGATCACACCAGGCATGCACGACCCCGGAGGGGTCGAATTCTTTTACCATTGCTTAATAAATAATCTGCAAAATATAAACCTACTAAAAATCAAAAATCTGACAGGAAGTGTTGGTGCCTTGCCACACTCCTGTTACCCGGATTCTATCCGGAAGGAGTTTTAACGGCATTTTACACAATGTCAGGAAAAAATACCCGCTCTTCCCTACTTTTCTATGCTGCTGCCACCGGCAAAGGTGGCAAATCTCCCTTTTGCCGGGGGATGAACCGGATCGGTCCGGTGCCAGGGCCAGCCGC
>JAMLHF010000130.1 GCA_023957275.1 Lentimicrobium sp.
ATCCTATTACCGGTTGATCATAGAAAAAACCGGCGATAAGTTCAAATACCAGGGGGGAAGCCATTAGAAAAGGATTTGTTGACAAAACGGAAAAGGGGGATATTTCCTATAAGGATTTATCCCCCTGCTGTTTATCGTGATTCCCCCGGAAAATAAAATATTCGGAATCTCTTTAAAATCTGTAATTTTGCAAAAGGTTCTGCGTTTCATACTATACGAACCGGACTTAAAATGATCCGCAATTAATCTGCTGAAACATGGACAGTATGAATGATATCAACGTTGGCAACAAGAGCCGGAACAAATCACTGATCATTATCGTTATACTGCTTGCCGCCCTGGCATTGCTTACCTGGCTCTACCTCTCAACCCGCTCCCGCCTGGGCTCGCTGCTCGAAGAGAAGGAACAGCAAAGGGTAGAACTGCAGCATGAACTTGATTCCCTGATCACGGAACACAACAATATCAAACTGGAGTACGGGACCTTTTCAGATTCACTGTTGGCCAAGGATAGTATCATTCAGGCAAATGCCATAGAAATCAGGAAACTACTTGATACACAGTATGAGTTTTACAAGGTTAAGAAGAAGCTCGATCGCTTGCGCTCGATTTCACAGGGTTACCTGAAGCAGATAGATTCGCTCTATACGGTAAATCAGGAACTGAAAACCGAAAATGAACAAATCCGCTCGAGCTATCAAATGGAACAGCAGAAGAGCAGCTCGTTACAAAAGGATAAGGAGGCCCTCACCGAAAAGGTGACGATGGCTGCAGTCCTCAGGGCATACAAGATAACTGCATCCGGTGTTCGCGGCAGTGGCGACAAGGAACGCTCGACCGATAAGGCCAAACGCGTGGAAAAGGTCAAGGTTTGTTTTACCCTCGGAGAAAACCCCTTGCTGTCGGCCGGAGCCAAAAACATCTACATCCGCATCGCGCGGCCCGATAAAATAATTCTTGCCAGGGGCCGGGGTGATGACTATTCTTTCAGCTATAAAGGAGAAATCCTGCAATATACCATGCGCGAAACCGTAAATTACCAGAACCAGGCCATGGATATATGCACATACTGGATAAACCGTTCCGCCAAAGAAAACCTTCCTGAAGGAGTGTATGTGGTATCGGTTTATGCTGAGGACTTCGAGATCGGTCAAACCAGTTTTGAACTGAAATAGAACAGATCGGTTAACAGTTTTTTTCGGATGCCGGCTATTTTGTCCGGCATTTTTTTTCTCCGGGGGCAATCATATTCCTGAAACCGGTCGGCCTGATCCAGGGGTAAAAGGATCAAGGATTAATTTCGCAGTGCTCAGATTGGTTACCGCCTTAAGACAAAGGCCGGCACCGCATTTTATATACCCTGCATTCATCAGGCCATGGAGTATGCTTACCGTTCAGGTGTCCGGCTTATTGAAGCACATTGATCCATGACCTTCCGGTATTGAAACAAACAATGCAATTTGCCGCCCTTCAATAAAGCCAGCACCCGTTTAACCCCTAATTTCTACCTGTTCATCATTGAAAATATTGGATTCACCGATTATTAATTTGGCAATTGTTTTGCCCGGAATACTTTTGTTGAAGAAAACATTTTAAAGATTGAACAATCGAACCATAGAAACGTTTAATGACACTTATGTTTCCTGATTGTTTAAAAATCATTGTTACCATGGATGATAAACTGCTCACGATTATTGATACTTCCGGGATGCTTTTCCGCAAATACGGTATTCGCAGCATTTCGATGGACGATATATCAAGGGAGCTGGGCATGTCAAAAAAGACGTTGTATCAATATGTTGACAATAAGCCCGATCTGATTGAAAAACTGCTCAGAAGGCAGGTTGAGTGCAGCACCGCATGTATTGTAGAGTCTTCTGAAAGCATGAATGCAATTGATATTCTGCTGCATGTAAGCGTGAAGATCAGTGAAGAGATCAGGGAGATGAACCCGGTGATTGCCTTTGATCTTGAGAAATATTACCCGGCATTATACCGGGCTTTTGTGCAAGCCAAGCGTGATCATGTTTACCTGAAAATTAAAGAAAATCTTGAGCAGGGGGTAATGGAAGGCATCTATCGCGACGATCTCAATGCCGATCTGGTTGCGAAACTGTACGTTCAGAAACTCATTGATGTTCATAATCCTGATTTTTTGTCTTCTGTTGACTTTTCGCAGGAAAAAGTTTTTCAGGTAATGTTCGACAACCACATCCGGGGCATTGCCAATGCTGAAGGATTGGTATACTACGAAAAGAAGAAAAATGAAATGAGTCTTTAACTGATTAAACCACAACAACTCAAGCCTTGGAAATGAAAAATATGAAGATAACAACCACTCTTATTTTGCTGTCGGGGTTACTGCTGATATCAGGATTTCCGGCAACAGCGCAGCAAACGGTCTCCCTGAGCCTGAAACAGGCCCGTGAGATCGCCGCGGAACGGGCCTTCACCGTGAGGCAGTCAATGGCGGATGTTGAAACAGCCAGACAGCAGGTAAAGGAGCTGACGGCTACCGGCCTCCCACAGGTAAACGCCAGTGTAGGGTATAACGATAATATTGGTCTCCCGGTCCAATTAGTCCCCGGTGATTTTTTCGGGCAGCCGGGACAGGATATAGAAGTACAGTTTGGTACGAAATACAGTGGCAATGCAGGCCTTAGCGTAAACCAGCTGATCTTCAGCGGTTCCTATCTGGTCGGGTTGCAGGCTGCACGCACTTTTCTTGCGAAAAGCGAAGAAGAGCGTAAAAAAAGCGTGGTGGATATAAAGAAAACGGTTTCGGAAGCCTACTTTCTGGTTCTTGCCACCCAGGAAGGGATCAGGATAGTGGATTCTACCCTGGCCATAACTGAGAAACTGGCCGGGGAAACCAGGGTTATCTATGAAAACGGGCTCACGGAGGAAACCGAATACGATCAGCTTCAACTGATGGTTTCCGAGCTTCAGGTAAACAAGGCCAATGCCCTGAATCAGCTTTCAGTTGCACGGAGTTTTCTGAAATATCACCTTGGGCTTCCCGGGAGCACCGAACTGATTCTGACTCAAACCATGGGTGAGTTGATTGACGAAATGGCCCCGGCGGCTTTGCTCGACAGGTCATTTGATCCGGGTGGAAATATTGACTTCCGTATCCTGAAGAAGCAACAGGACCTGGCCTATCTTGACCTCAGAAGACAGAAGAGTCTTTACCTGCCTTCCGTTTCGGCATTCTTAAATTATCAGACCCAGGCGCAGCGGGCAGAATGGGATTTCTTTGATCCGCTGGGCAAATGGTATTCAAGTTCGGTATGGGGGATAAATATGAACATCCCCATATTCAGCAGCGGGGAGCGGATGGCCAAAGTGAAACAGGCAAGGGTTCAGGTCGAAAAAACACAAATTGCTGAGGAGCAGGTAGGCAGCAGCCTTAAAATTCAACACGAGAATGCAGCAAGCGAACTGCGGAACGCCCTGCTTACCTATGGCACAACAGATCAGAACCGCGAACTCTCGGGAAAAATATACCTGCGTACAAGTATTAAATTTCAGGAAGGGATGGCCGGCAGCCTCGATCTGATGAATGCCCACAATCAATACCTGAATTCACAATCACAATACATCAGCGCTTCTCTCAATGTGCTTAACAGAAGCGTGGCGATGGAAAGCCTGCTTGAAAATCCGGAATAGAAAAGCAAAAACCCTGAAATATCCATGAAAACAAAAATCTTCAAAATATTACCTCAAATGAAAAAAGTCATTTCACTCATCGCCATTGCAGGCATGCTGGTAGTATCATCCTGCAGACAGGATAATAGTCCTGAGGCCCTGCGGAAACAACTCGATGCCTATCACAAAGAATCGAAGGAAATCGATATCAGGATCAAAGAACTGGAAAAACAACTGGCAGGGCTGGAGAATGGCAGTGATAAAGTCAATCGTATCCCCGTTGTGCTTGAGGAGGTTGCTCCCGGCTTGTTTGAACATTATGTCGAAGCCGGCGGGAATGTTGAAGCGGTGCGCGAAGCCTTTATCAGTCCGGAAATCAGTGGACAGATTACAACGATATATGTGAAGGAAGGCGACAAGGTTCAGAAAGGTCAGCTACTGGCTCAGCTCAACACACAGGTTACCCGTAAGTCGATAGAGGAGGTTCAGACCTCCCTGAAACTGGCCACCGATCTTTTTCAGCGTCAGCAGCGGTTATGGGATCAGAAAATCGGCTCAGAGATGCAGTACCTG
>JAMLHF010000131.1 GCA_023957275.1 Lentimicrobium sp.
ATTGGTTGCATTGCCTGCATGATTGAGCGAAACCCAGTTGCTTGCCTGATTGATAATCTGAAAATAGTCGCCTTCAATAGGGCGGTCACCTTCGCCGGCCATAATGCCAAGCTTCATATTCACTTGTCCGCTTTGGGTAGTGCTGAAACCGGAAACCGGAAGGTCATAGTTCGCAGTACCGCCTTCCACATAAGCATGTCCGTCAAATAAAGTAATGTCACGCCAGCTCATTTTCGAATTCTCGTAAATGACCACCAGACCCCAGCCACCGTAGTAACCTGTACCATCAAAAGAACTTCCACCTTCTCTTAAGGCGATATCAGCACAAAAGTAATTACCCAATCCATGCTGTTGAACATAACTTGTTACTTCAGCATAGGCTGAATACATATTTCCGGAACTTCCGTTTGGGTAGTATATATTTTCACTAAAACCAGCATCTGAGGCACTTATCATAGTATAATCCGATTCGCTTTCATGTTTCAGATAAACAACACTTTTATCGTAATTCTTTGTGACTGAACCTTTGGTTACGGTAAATGTATTTACGGAACTACTATTATGCGCCCTTCCAGTCCAATATAAACCCGCATATATTATATTTGAACATGCCGGGTTTGCACCGTTTTCGTCAGAAAGCTGCAAAGTTGCTGAAGATGAATTCAGCGTATTCGGATCACCGTCAATATCAACATAAATCATTGTGCTGAGACCATTTTGGCCTCCCACAGTATAATTTTGCAATGTCATATTGGTGTTACCGATCATGGTAAAGTCGCCCCTGACGTTGTAAATGGTTTTGGTTGGCGTAAAAACAGATGTTCTGGGTTCAAAACCGACCCTTATCTGGGCATAAGCGGACTGTAACATCAATCCTGTGAGCATCAACAACATGATGACACCCACCATCGTATTCACACGGGTGAATACAGAATTCAAGTTCTTTTTCATGGCTTCTGGTTTTTATGTTGTTGAATCAGGAAGGAATTGAGACTTTGTAAAGCAACATCAACGCCCCATCACCGGGACCTGAGAGCATCGGACTCAGCCGTTCTTCCACGCAGGTGCGGCTCTGGTTGAATTCAGGACATACGTCGAAAGTGCAGAGGAAACAGATGTACTTCAGCTGCGTAAAAGCCGCGAGCCGGGTAAGATCTAACTGTGCACCCAGTTCCGCCGGGCTGTTCACCTTGATGATAATAATTTCAACCCCTGAATAGGACGGCAGCGGCTGATAAAGACTCGTAACGGATGCGACATCACACTCCACCCTTACAGGATAGTCTCCTCCATAATAAGCAAACTCGCCTTTGGTGATGTAAAGGGTTGGATGCAGGTCCTCTATAAGGCTCTGCAGGTGCTGCCCTTCATCGGCAATGGCTGTATTGGGCGAGGCCAGCATGGTTGCAATCTGTCTGTCGAGTTGCCGTAACGTCTGGGCTTGCAGCCCTGCTGTCAATAACAGCAACATTAACCCCAGAAGCCATGCTGCGCCGGATAATCCATAAGCGCGTTCAGCCCGGGGTTGCCGGGATGTGTTCAGATTTTTCATAACGGTGTTGTTTTGGCATTAAAAATTGTGGTTATAATTGGTTATTCTTCAGTTCAAACACGATATCAATAATTTAAAGCATCAGGCTGGCATACCTGACACTTCCCTGAATGACCAAATGATCCCCATCAGGCCAAGCAGGCGAAAAGGGACCATTAACAATTGCTCATCGCTGCATTATGCAATGCAGCGGATGAAACCATGCATTCAAGATGTACAGCGCACATCTCATCCGGAAATTCTGCCCGGAAATCGCAGTTGGGGTTTGAAAAGGTAATACCCTGAATTGAAGGTTTCCTGTCAGGTCAGTTTAGTGTAGTATTTCAAGTACCTGAGGCATATTACATATATGTAGCAGGATTAGATAGCACATGCAGAAATCCGGCATCAGGATGAATGCATCAAATTATAAATTCCCATAAATTACCCTAAATATTTGCTTTCCTGAATCTTGTCGAAAGATAATTCATTTATTAAAAATGCGATAGGGTAAAAAAGTATATTTCATGTACGTTAAATTACGCAGTAAATAGTTGCATTTCACATTAAATTGAATTATATTTGTTATTTCAGACCATACTTCAAAGAAGTAAATTACGCAGCAGCGAATGCGCAATCTTAGCAGTATCCAAGCATACTTGAAAATGGAAATAACCGGATAGGGCGTTATGGGATCATTAAAAAAAATTTTCATCGTTGATGATGATGCAGTGATCAGGACCGGCTTAAACGGGATCATCAGGCATACGGGATTATTTGAGATAGCCGGGGAATCTTCCAATGGAGAAGAATTTTTAAAGATGCTTGTCAGTATTGAGACTGAAATCGTCTTGCTGGACCTGCTTATGCCGGGACTTCACGGGTCGGAAGTTGCGCGCAGGGCAATGGAAATCAACCCGTCACTTAAAATTCTCATATGCAGCGCCGAAGCTTCGCAGGAGGAGTTGTACGAATTGCTTGACATTGGCATCTTCGGGTTTATACTAAAAACAGAAGGATTCGATCAAACCATCAGGGCGTTGACCAATGCGGCCAGCGGAATCCCCTACTTCTCTCCCGAACTGGTTGGCTATGTTGTAAATCACAGCAGAAATAAGCCCAGGCCTGTTCAATTCTCGCGCCGCGAAACCGAAATCCTCGGATTGTTGTGTAAAGGTTACAGCCTGCATGAGATCGCATTACAACTCTATATCAGTTCCCGGACAGTTGAAAAGCACCGCTCAAATATGCTGGCGAAGGCCAAAAAGAAATCGACCCTTGATCTGGTGCTTTTCGCAATAAAAAGCCAGCTTATCACGCCGGAAAAAATTGCATACAGATCCGGCACATACAGGCTTTATGAAACCAACTCAAAACAGGCCGATCTTTTCTCAGGCACCTGAAATGCTCAGCTTATGGAATGAAAAAAAAGTACTATACGGCAAAACCCTGACGATAAAAAAAACCATCCCGGATGAGCGCCCCGTACCGAATATATATTTCCGACCCGCATGTCATCTTCCGTGAGGGCATTAAAAAGATTATCAATGAAAATCACGGTTATGTCATTGCCGGGGAGTCAGACAACTGGAGCAGTGCGGATACCTTTTTTCAAACATCCGGAGCTGACATGCTGATGATTTTCACCATTCCGTTGAAGACAGGCATTGAAGTTGCGCTTTTACTTAGGCAGAAGCATCCGGATCTGAGATGCGTGCTGCTCACCAACACATCCAGGCATCCTGATCTTTTTTCAGCCATGGATAACGGCTTCTCAGGTATTATTCACAAAGCAACGTCAGAGAAAGAGTTTCTTCATGCATTGGAAATCATCCGCACAGGATCCACTTATACTTCCCCGGCAATAAATACCTACCTGTCGAAAAGAAGAGTTACTCATTTTCCGGTTGACGATGACCCCGTAAACTATAAATGGACGGAAAAAGAAATCAGGATTCTTCGTTATATCGGAAAAGGGTATCATAACGATGAGATTTCGAGGTTGATGAATCTGAAAATCCGCACCATAGAAGGACACAAAGCAAGAATGATTGAAAAAGCAGGAGTTCCGAATACGCTTAACCTGATCCTGTTTGCCTTAAAGAACAAGCTATTGAGCATTCATGATTTATAAACTGAATCCATCTTCATCAACAATAAATGATGCCAGATTCAACCAAGATATCTGAAGGCTGACCTTTTTGACCAGAGCCAGACCAACAGGCTGGTAGCCGCGGTAATAGAAATAAAGGAAAGTATAAGGGCAGGCAATTGAACACTCTTATAAACCAATGTGGCTGTATTTCCGATTATCAGCCATTGAATTACATAAAATGAAGTCACGTGCTTCCCGACCCATTTCAAATACTTAAGCGGGAGCATATCTCCTGCCCGGGAAACGATCATACTGAAAATCAGGGTTAAAAGAAGCAGAAAACCAACAGCCCACAACGCAAATATGATTCCGTGGTGATAAAAGGCTTCAAGGTCCGTTGAAACAGAAAAACCATATTGAAAAGTAATCAGAATCATCGCCAGCAAGACAGTGGCAAGTACCAGTTTCTGCTTAAGGGACACAAGAGACAAATTGAATTCTTCATAAATCAGAAAAAATACAAATCCGAAGATGGGATAAGCCAGCCAGG
>JAMLHF010000132.1 GCA_023957275.1 Lentimicrobium sp.
CATCGAAGCCAAACTGAACCAGCCAAAGTAAGCAGCACAATTCATGTTTTCCGGCATTTCAACCCGCAAAATGTCCTGCCCGGGGTGCGGTGTGCCTGTAAGTACCGGTTGTCGCCTTTTCAGTATGCAAACCCGTTAAGCCTTGAAAAAACCGCTGACCATCGTAGGAATCATCCTGCTTATAGACCAGTCTGTAAAATTCTGGATAAAAACCAACATGAGCCTTGGCCAGGAGTATAAAGTCCTGGGAGATTGGTTTATTATTCATTTTACCGAAAATCCCGGTATGGCGTTCGGACTGGAATTTGCCGGCGAATACGGTAAACTTGCCCTGAGCATCTTCCGGATCATCGCCATTATCGGCATCTTCTATTACCTTTGGAAAATCACCCGCAAAGAGGTCCACACCGGATTGTTGGTCAGCCTGTCGCTGGTGCTGGCCGGCGCCATGGGCAATATGATCGACAGTGCATTTTACGGCATGCTCTTCAGCAGCAGCAACTATTTTGAAGTGGCGCGCTTCCTGCCCGCAGAAGGCGGATATGCCACATTCCTGCATGGCAAAGTAGTGGACATGCTTTACTTTCCGGTTATTCAGGGATATTATCCATCCTGGGTCCCCTGGCTAGGCGGTAACGAGTTTGTTTTCTTCAGACCGGTGTTTAATATTGCCGACTCATCCATCACCATCGGCGTGTTGCTGTTGATTATCTTTCAGAACAAATTCTTCCATACCGCTGAAAAACCCGCAGTGGCTGAGGCAGAGGAAAGCGCTGAGAATGCTGAGATTCAGCCGGAGTCTGTGATGCATCCGGAAACGGACCTGAATAACTAAGCCCGATGCCCTTCAGCATAATCGCTTGCAGGATTCCTGAAAGCGTCTCCATTCATTCTGAAACAGCTCCCGGATTTTGATTTAGCTTACATCCACCGCTTCCGCTTGAAGAGGAAAATCATTGAGCCTGCCAGCAACACCATAAAAAACATCAGCAGCCAGAATGAGTTGGGATCATCCTGAAAGGGCAGCCCCACATTCATGCCATAGAGGCTGGCGATAAACGTCAGGGGCAGCAGTATGGACGAGATCAGCGTGAGCACCTTCATAATTTCGTTGGTGCGGTTGGTCTGCAGCGAATCAAAGGTCTTCGACAGCCCTTCCACAATCTCCTGGTAGTCTTCCGTCATATCCCACATCTTCTGGTAATAATCGAGGATATTGCCCCAGTAATCTTCCATATCCTCTGCAAATCCGGCGATATCGCCCGACTCAAACTTGTGGAACAACCTCAGCTGTGGCTTGAATACCGTGTTTACCAGGATAATGTTTTTCCGGGTGAGCGAGATCCGCTCGATGGTGCGTTCGGCTTTCTTGTTGAAAAGGTCCCGGTTGATCAGCTCCACTTCCACCCCCAGCTTGCTCAGCAAAGAGAGCGACTCCAGCATCAGGTGTTCGAGGATTTTATAAAGCAGCGCATCGCTGGTGGTCACCTGCCGCACCTGGTAGGTATCGTCGGGTTCGCGTCCGCTGTTGAAGAGGTTTTTCACCACCCAGTGCGACTTGCCGATGGTGATGATGTAATCCTTTCCCCAGAAAATTTTCACCTCCTTTACCTTCAGAAAGCGGTTCCAGCGGTCGAAATAGGGGAAATGAAGGATCAGGAAGTAATAATCGTCGTAAATGTCGATTTTGGGGCGCTGGTTGGTCTTGCTGCGGCAATCCTCGATATCGAGGGGATGAAAGTGAAAATTGTCCTTCAGGAACTGCAGGTCCTGGTCGGAAGGGTCAAGTATATGGTGCCACTTAACGGTCCCTGTTGTGATGGTTTCAATCATAAGCCCTCCCGCTTTGATATCAATGAATAAGATCTACATTCCCGGTGGATTTGGAGGGGTAAAAGTAAGGAAATTTCATTGATCTGATTGAAGTTTACCGTGTTTTTCATCAAGCATGCCAATCGATACCAATTGAGTATGATGGTGTCGGCATAAACCGGAAAAACAATAATTTTGGCAAACCAAAAACAGGTCTTACTGTTTTCAGTATTTAATACAACAAACAGCTTTCCAAATGGACAAAGAGAAAAAAGAAGGCCGCTACCAGCGCCTCTATACCCAGATAGAACAACTGCTTCAGAAAAGTCCCGACCAGACGGCGGCCATGGCGACCATTGCCGCGGTGCTTTATCATAAAATGGAATATTTCTTCTGGTGCGGGTTTTACCGGGTGGATGGACAGCGGCTGATTGTGGGTCCGTACCAGGGTCCGGCGGCCTGCCAGGTGCTGGAGGGCAGGGGCGTCTGCCTGGCTGCCGCGGAGCAGAATCAGACGCTGGTGGTGCCCGATGTGCATAAGTTTCCCGGCCATATCGCCTGCGACTCCCGCTCACAAAGCGAGATTGTTGTGCCGGTAAGGGATGCCGGCGGCAGGATTACCGCCGTGCTGGATGTCGACAGCAAAGAGCTGAATTCCTTTGATGAAACCGACGCCGCCTATCTTGAGCAGATTATTACGCTGCTGAGCCGGTTTTAAATCCCAATATATCATAAGATCCTACCCTGGCCGTTTAACCGGAAATCCTGAGTCTGTTTTAATCAGTAAGGCCGGCAGTAGGAGCTATTATCCCGAAGTGGCGCATTTCTGCCGCTCATCCGGTGTAAGCGGGTAATCTCTCCGCCCGGCTGAAAGCGGCTTTCCATCGATTTTCGCGGGCTAAATATTAAACAAAGCGCGCCAACGGCTGTTTTTGTTAACAAACTTCGCTAACTTTACACCTGAAATCACCAAATCCGACCGTTATGACACTTGGCATTATCCTGGTTATCAATCCCAAGAACACTTCTTCGAAAATCGCGGTTTACAAAGATTCCAAGCTTTGTTTCCTGAAGACCATCAAATACACCGATGAGCAGATTGCGGCCTGCGGAACCATTCCCGGGCAGCTCGAGATGCGGAAAAATGCCATACTGCAGGAACTGAAGGACAACGACATCAACATCAACAAGCTGAAAATCGTGATCGCGCGGGGCGGGCTGGTCAAACCGGTGAAATCGGGGGTTTACGAGGTCAATGACAGGATGCGCGAGGACCTGATGAAAGGGGTGATGGGCATGCATGCCACCAACCTGGGTGGTATCATTGCCGCCGATATCGCCGCATTAAACAACGCGAAGGCCATCATCGCCGATCCGGTGGTGGTGGATGAGCTCGAAGATGTTGCCCGTATTTCGGGACATCCGTTGTTTGAACGGAAATCCATATTCCATGCCCTGAACCAGAAAGTGGTTGCCCGTAAGTATGCCAAATCCATCAACCGGAAATACGACGAACTGGGATTGCTGGTGGTACATGCCGGAGGAGGAGGTATTTCGGTGGGCGCGCACAAAAACGGAAAAGTGGTGGATACCAATCAGGCTTTCGACGGCGACGGCCCCTTCTCCATTGAGCGTGCCGGAACCCTGCCTGCTGGCGATCTGGTAAAACTCTGCTTCTCGGGCAAATATTCCGAAAAGGAGGTTATGGAAATGATTACCGCTAAGGGCGGCCTTTACGGATACCTCGGCACTACCAGCCTGAGCGCCATTGAAAAACGCATTGCCGAAGGCGACGAAAAAGCGGCTTTCATCATGTATGCCATGGCTTACCAGCTTGCGAAGGAAATCGGTGGCATGTGCACGGTGCTTGATGGTAAACCCGATGCCATCATACTGTCGGGAGAGTTGTTCAACAACAGCAACTTTACCCGTGACCTCAGCCGCAAGATTGAGAAAATCGCCCCCATCGCGTTGTATCCCGATGAAAATGAAGTGGACGCCCTGGCGATGAATGCCATTGGCGTGATGAAAGGCGAAATTGAAGTGTTGCAGTACAGCTAGCGGATTATGATCGGGGCGAATGCTTCCCTTTTTAATCGCTCCCGGTCCAAAACAACGGAAGGCGCGGATGTCCCGTCCGTGCTTAAATTGCAACTCATCAAAGTTTAATCGTCTTTTTCACACCTAACAGGTTAGAAGAAAACCTGTTAGGTGGATCCTTGTCCCCTTTC
>JAMLHF010000133.1 GCA_023957275.1 Lentimicrobium sp.
ATCCGTTACTACAACAGGTGCCGTATAGGTTGCATAACCATCTGCCGAAATGCTGATCTGATAGGTATTCTGGCTGTAAACATTTTCGAGCAGAAATTCCCCGTTAGTGCCTGTAAACGCAGCATATGTATTGTAACCGGAAAGTGTGATTGCTGCATTTTCAATTCCAGTTCCCGGATTATCAATGCCTGAAACTGTGCCTGAGATATTTACGAGGGCCAGTTCTCCCATCACAAAATCGAGGGTAGTGGTATTGCTCAGGGTTACCTGAAGCGGGTGGGTAACAGCGGTAAAGCCGAATTTATCAGCGGTTGCAGGATAAGTTCCGGCCGGAAGATAAGGCAGTTCGTACATTCCGTCAGCATCGGTATGCGTTACAATATTCAGTTGCTCTACCGTTACTGAAGCGCCTTCGATGGGAGCGCCATCGGGGTCGGTTACAGTACCTGCGGCTGCGCCGAGATTGCCGTTGAATACAAAACTGATTACCGGATTGATATTTGAAGTACCTGCCCCGGGAGGTGAATACGGATCGGGAGGATTGGTATAGCCGGCTGTATATTTTGAGGATGATACCATTCCGCTGTAAGTGCTGAAACCCTGGTTAATATTGGTGTGATCATCAATTTTTTCAACCATGACTACCAGATTCATGGTGGTGTCATTGTAATTGAATGGTGTCCGGAAAGGGATATAGATTGTTTGCTCCCCGGCAATAAAATTCAGATGACCGTCAAAAACAAGCTCAAGTTCGCCTGCAGGAATCCACTCAGGCAACTCTTCCATGGTTGTGGATCCTATCCATATACGAACCGATACATCGGTTTCGGGAAGGAGGAATGAATAATCGTAAGCAATCCCGAAGATTACACCCTCATTTTCAATTTCGTCGTTGAGATAAAGTGTTTCATACAATGAATGATTGAATGAAAGATCTATCGGGCCGGCGTAGGTTGTATATCCGATTGACTCGCCAACTCCGACCACTTCAGATGCGGCAGGGATGCCTGAAAGCATCAGTACGGCGCTGAGGTTATTGTCCATATACTGATCCTGCAGATATTCAATCTCAGCATAGATTTCATATTCACCGATTTCGGCGAAAATATAGGAAAGGTCGTAAGTAAGTTCTTGTCCGTAGGCAATTTCAAGTCCGGAAACCGAAAATACCTCTGTCGGATTTTCTGTACCTCTGAGCAGTTTAACCCTGTAATCATTGGCCGGCACAGTCTCAAGGCCGCTGTTACGGATAGTAAGCGTAAAGTCAGATGCTTCGCCCAGCCTGTAGAGGCTATTTCCGCTGAATGCGGTCACTTTCAGATCAAATTCATCAAAATGAACCGAAATATTCTCTCCAAGTATATAATCAAGAGTTACCTGTCCTGAGAATGCGTAAGGATCTGAAACATTGACCATAAATCCGATTCTCCCCGTTTGTCCTGCAAAGGCAGACATATCAACTTCATATCGCGTGAACTGCATGATATTCAAAGCAGGGTTCTGAATATAAATCCATTCGGAAGTACCTTCTTCCTTCCAGAGAATACTCAGATTTCCGGGCCACCACATACTTGAAACGGCATAAAATGAGAATGATGCATTTTCGGCGATATCAAGACGGGTGGTTACCAGTGTGTCGGCATATCCGGCCGGAACCATGGACATGGCGCTGCTGTTGCCGCTGTATCCATAGTAACCTGAGCCCCAGTAAACGCCGTTTATCCAGTTTTCGGGAGGGAAATTTCCTGTTTCAAAATCTTCGAAAAAGGCATCAAAAGCGTAAACATACGTGTCGAAAGAGAGCGCGTTGTCGGGTTCGGCTCCATCATCTTCGGGGATCGAAACTTCGATGGTATAATCACCGACTTCAGTGGGTATCCATGGAATACTTACTCTCACCGTATCAGCAGGATTAAGCATACCTGTGGGTTGTGTACCGATGACAACTCCGTTGGCTTTAAAAGTTACGGTTTTCTCCTGGGCCATCGATCCGTAATTCTGGATTTTGGCTGACAACTCCGTGGTACTGTTCTGGAAAATCGTGGAGAGACTGCTGTGGAGATCCTGGATTGCAAAATCATCCTCAACCGGGGTAATACAAGAAATAAAGGCAACCCATCCGGAAGTGGTTTCCCATCCGGGTCCCATAAAATGTATGGTAAGGGCGCCATCACTGTTCAGTGCGGTGATGATCCCGGGACCATCGGTTCCCATCCAGCTTCCGATCACCGGAGCATCCGTTGTAGCTCCGTCGTAGATGGTAAAACCACCATAACTGGCGTTAAATTCCAGGAAGGTGAGTCTTACCCTGTCGCCGGCGTTGGCCGGATAAATCGTGGTAACCGCATCGTCATTCATTCCGATATCCCCGTCGAGCCCCCCGGCATCGGTAAATGTAGCACCGCAGGAGGTAATGGTTTGGGTTCCGGTGGATGGCATCGGATATACGGTACCAAGATTGTAGACTGTTTTTGAAGCTGTATTGTTGCCTGAAACCGGATCGCCGGCCTGTGTAACCGAGGCAGTGATCTCATATAACCCTGCGGCAGACAGGTCAGCAGAGGTGGTAAATGTGTACTGACCAATTTCGTTGGGGGCCAGCGTCATTGCAACGGCATTTTCGACAACCGGTGCGCCTCCGTTGATGCTATAGCTGACATCAAAACCTGTTTCAACAGCATTTCCTTCATTTTTAAGAGCAACGACAATCTGCTCAGTGGCTGTTAAAGTTGCCGACGTATTTGGCTGAACGATGGCAGTCAGAGATAAGTCGTTATCAAGTCCGTCGCCGTATAGTGAAAAGGCCATGTTAAAATCAGACCATGACATCATTGATGCTGCGGTCCAGTCAGTGTTTCCGGTTCCGAATCCATCGCCGGGATTTTTCCAGTGGTACTCATTCCCAATGGTTGTACCCTCATGATTGTACCATCCCCATTGATTGGAAACGTTATAGTCAGCCACAGCCTGGACGCCTACCCAGTAAACTCCTGAAGTGAATGGAATCACCGCAGGAAGCATAAATTCGTATTTGTAGGTGTAATTTTCTTCATCAAGAAGAATCTCATTGTAATCGGTGAAATTCTCAAAGGAGTGTATGGCAGTTCCCGGAACGCCATTGTTGTCTGCATAAAAATAAATATTGAATGCAGTAACCGGGACTCCGGTCCATTGAAAGTACTGACCGGCAACATCTATGTATCGGATATCCCATGATTCGCCTTCCGGAACGGTAAAATCATCAGCCGCAATAGAGGTATTGTTGACATTTCCCGGGTCCGTGAATTGCTGACTTACCAGGTAATTCCAACCCAGAGGGAATAGCTGGTCATAAATTACCCCGCCGTTCCGGGTTGAGGCGTTGCGAACGGGATGGCTGCTTTTGCCAAAAATGGCCTGCTGGCCATATCCTGACAGCGACAGCATTGACAACATGAATGCTGCCAGTGTTAAGGATAAAGTAAACTTTCTCATGATCTGGATATTTGGTTTTTGTTGATTTAGTTATTCGGTTGAATGCTGATTTCCACGTTGCTTCTCCGGTTTTTCCCTCCGCTGATCTCCGGGTGGTTTATCCTTGTCCTCCTTTTCTTCCGCCATTTTCATAAGGATCTTTCCTAAAGCTGCATTTTCGTTATTCAGCTTTTCAATCAGAAGCTTCATCTCATTTTCAATATGGTCGGTTGTTGTTTTCTTGTCTGCTTTCATACCGGGAAAAATATTCAACGGCAAAACTCGGTCACAAATCCAGATACACCTAATTATTATGGTCTACAAAAAAACTACATCAGGTAGAAGTGAGGGAACAATAATGCTACAAATTATGAAATAGTCTGAAAAACAATAACATATAAGGGGTTATTGCCAAAGGCCTGGCATTTATCGCCAAAATGAATTAAGGATAAGATTCAATGGCTGAACAATCTGGACTTAAGAAAAAGGGATTTTTTCTTTGATCGGTTTAACAAACCTGACTTTTATCCTAGTTGCTGCAATAAACTTAT
>JAMLHF010000134.1 GCA_023957275.1 Lentimicrobium sp.
GCTTCGTGAAAAAATTAAGCGGCGATAGTGGAAACATAATTCTTCCACGTAAATAGTACAAAATGAAAACAAGTAACGGTTACGCACTTATCACCGGCGCCTCGGGCGGTATTGGGTTCGACCTGGCGGTATTGATGGCTTCCAAAGGTCACAACCTTATCCTCACAGCACGTTCGGAAGAGAAAATCGCCAATCTGGCGCGGCAGCTGTCGAAAACCCACGGGATTGAGGCAGTTGCATTCCCTGCAGACCTTTCTGTCGCAGATGACAGGGAAAAACTGCCGGAATTTATCCGGAAAAACAATTATCACATTGAGATACTTGTCAATAATGCCGGCTTTGGAGATCTGGGGCCGTTCGAACATGCCGACTGGGAAAAGACCCATCAGATGATACAACTGAATATAACTGCGCTCACTTACCTGACCAGGGAGTTGGTTCCCGGAATGCGGAAGCTCAAAAGCGGCAGAATTCTGAACGTCGCCTCTGTTGCGGCATTTATGCCGGGCCCGCTGATGTCGGTGTATTACGCCAGCAAAGCCTATCTGCTTTCCCTTTCCGAAGCCCTTGCCACGGAACTTAAAAGTGGTGGCATCACCGTCACCACCCTCTGCCCCGGACCGGTAATTACCGGCTTCCAGGACAGGGCCGCTTTTAAAGATCCGGCTCTGATGAAAATATTAAAACCGGCTACGCCGGCTGAAGTTGCCGGATATGGTTACAAAGCAATGATGAAAGGTAAACGCCTGGCGATACCCGGACTCATCTACCGCTTTATGATCTTCAGTTTGCGGTTTTCTCCCCGCCGCATGGTTTCCGCAATGGTAATGAGGCTGCATCAATAAACTTTTTTTAACAAAAAACAATATACATGTAATCTTTCCGGGTTATCTTCGTCTAAGTTGATAACAGCCTGTGTATTTTTGATAATTTCAGGTTACCCTTTATTAATCAATCAAAAAAACCATGAAAAGGATCAGTTTATTAATTTTTGTCATGATCATGACCGCAACCTCGGTTGCTCTTCTTGCGCAGGAGAGCAAGCTTCCGCCACTGCTCGACCGTGAGCTTTTCTTCGACAATCCCGAAATCTCGGGCGGCCAGCTATCGCCTGACGGGAAGTTTATTTCATTTGTAAAGCCATACAATGGTGTAATGAATATCTGGGTAAAGACACTTGAGGAGCCGTTTGCTTCAGCGCGCCCCCTGACCGCCGATAAACAGCGGCCGGTACGTTCTTACTTCTGGTCGAGAGACGGGAAGTATATCCTCTACGTTCAGGATAAAGGCGGTGATGAAAACTTCAACATTTACGCCGTTAATCCATCTGAGAAAGCACCCGTGGGTGCCGAGGTTCCCGAAAACCGTGACCTTACCAACCTCAAGGGTGTAAGGGTGCAGATTTATTCAGTTCCCAAAACCGATCCGGATGCCATCTATATCGGTCTGAATGACCGGGATCCGGCCTGGCATGACTTATACAGGATGAAACTTTCGACAGGCGAACGTACACTCATCCGTCAGAATTCGGGTGAAGACCGCATAACCGGATGGATATTTGACTGGAACGACCAGCTGCGCCTTGCCATGCGGGCCAATGCCGATGGGAGCAACGACATCCTGCGGGTTGACGATAACGGGTTTACAGCGATTTACACTACCAGCGTCTTTGAAACAGCCTATCCTGTTGCTTTTGACAAAGACAATAAAAGGATATATCTTGTCACCAACAAGGGGGATGACGTGGACCTTACCCGGTTGATCCTGCTTGACCCGGAGACCCTCAAGGAAGAATTCGTTGAAGCCGATCCCCTGCAACGCGTTGATCTGGGGGATGTGGCATTTTCGGATCTCAGACGTGAAATCATTTATACTTCCTATGAAGATGACCGCAACCGGCTCTACTGGAAAGACAAGGATTTTGAAGCTGACTACAAACGCATCAGTGAGCAGCTGCCGGGCGTTGAACCATATTTTGCGCGTACCACGGCCGATGAGCGGTTCTGGATTATCGGCGCATACAGCGATGTAGACCCCGGAACGACTTACCTTTTTGACCGCGAAACAAAAAAACTGACCTTCCAGTACCGGCCACGGCCTAACATCCCTGTAGAACATATGGCAAACATGCAGGCCATCCGCTATCCTTCATCTGATGGATTGGAGATACCTGCCTACCTGACTCTCCCCAAAGGAGTCGAACCGAAAAATCTTCCTGTAATTGTAATGCCTCACGGCGGCCCATGGGCCCGCAGCGGATGGGGATTTAACTCTTACGCCCAGTTTCTTGCCAACCGGGGATATGCCGTGCTTGACCCGAATTTCAGGGCTTCTACAGGTTACGGGAAAAAGTTTATCAATGCCGGAAATAAAGAATGGGGCCGGAAAATGCAGGATGACATTACCTGGGGTATTAAGTACCTTGTAAAGCAAGGCATCGCCGACCCGGCAAAAGTGGCCATCATGGGCGGTTCGTACGGAGGATATGCCACCCTGGCGGGACTTGCCTTCACCCCGGATGTTTATGCCTGCGGAGTTTCCATCGTCGGGCCTTCAAACCTGATCACCCTGCTTAACTCCATTCCGCCTTACTGGGAATCCATCCGCACCGTATTTCACAAACGCATGGGCGATCCTTCCACCCCGGAAGGCGAAGCTGACCTGAAAAAGATGTCTCCCCTCTTCTCGGCCGATAAAATAAAATCGCCTTTACTGGTGGTTCAGGGTGCTAACGATCCAAGGGTAAAACAGCATGAATCGGATCAGATTGTGGTAGCCTTGCGCGACCGTGGTTTTCCGGTAGAATATATTGTTGCGCCCGACGAAGGACATGGTTTTGCCCGCCCGGTCAACAATATGGCCATGCTGGCAGCCGCAGAGAAATTTCTTGCCCGCCATCTGGGAGGCCGGTATCAGGAAAGTATGAAACCTGAAGTTGCTGAAAGACTGAAAGAAATTACGGTAGATCCGAAAACGGTAATGTTGAAGTCTTCTGAGAAATAATCCGCCGGAATTACCAGATAAAAGCTTGCGCCCGGAAACCATACCGGGCGCATTCTTTCTTATCATAAAAATCAGACAGTATCAGATAATTAATTGCCTAACTTAGGGCGAAAATAGTGAGCATTAAATTTTTGTTAACCGGGTGCTTCAGAGTAAGATATTACGCTCTCCCGGCATTCACATCACCTAAACACCTTAATAAGTTTAATATGAAGAGTAATTCTGAAAATGTGCCGGTCAGAATCTATTCAGGTTCTCCCTGGCATGCCGCCCTGCTTAAGAGTATACTTGAAGACGCTGGCATTCCTGCATTTCTGAAAGATGAATACATCGCCACCATTGCTCCATGGAATGCCGCCCCCGGAGGCTATAACACCACGGATGTCATGGTTGCAGGGCAGGATTTTGAAACAGGCCGGGCAATTGCAGAGGCTTTTGAGCAAAACCTCAGGGATGACGGGTAAAACATTGCAAACAAAAGGTTTTTTCAGGTGTTAAATTGAAATAATTTAGCAACTAACATACATGGCCCATCCTAAACATCTCATCCTGATCATTCTGCTGTTTTCCGGTTTCAACCTTCCGGCTCAAAGCTGGAAAACCTATCCATACCATGAGGAAGGCACACTGATTTATTTTCCGCAGGACGAGGGTCGTCATCCTTCTGAACCAACTGAGTGGTGGTATGCCAATGGTTTCCTCACCGGTGTGAACTCCGGAAAGGAATACTCATTTATGGTTTCCTATTTCTATTATCCCGCTTTTGGTTTTGATGGTTTCCGGATATTTAACATTGCCGATGAAACCGAAGGGCAATTCTATCCTGAAACACTGCCCTGCAGTTATCCTGTAATTTCGCAGGATATGCTTCACCTTCAGGCCATGACCTGGGGCGGAGGAAGCGAACAATGGGTAACCCGTACAAATGACCTCGG
>JAMLHF010000135.1 GCA_023957275.1 Lentimicrobium sp.
TGTCGCCCAGTACCAGGCACACATCGTCGTTGCCGATAAATTCCTCCCCCAGGATAAAGGCCTGCGCCAGTCCGTCGGGCGAGGGCTGCACCTTGTAGCTGAACGTTAATCCCAGCTGCCTGCCGTCGCCAAACAGCTTTTCAAACTGCGGCAGGTCGTGGGGGGTGGAGATAATCAGGATTTCGCGTATGCCTGCCAGCATCAGCACCGAAAGCGGATAATAGATCATCGGCTTGTCGTAGATGGGCAGCAACTGCTTCGAAACCACCCGGGTAATCGGGTGCAGCCGTGTTCCGGCGCCGCCGGCGAGGATGATGCCTTTCATAAGGTTTTATTCAAGGATTCAAAGATTCAAAAGATTCAAAAGATTCAAGAATTCAAGAATTCAAGGATTCAAGAATTCAAGGATTCAAAAATTCAAAAATTCAAAAATTCAAAGATTCAAGAATTCAAAAAAAACAAATGGTGAAACTTCGTGCCTTTGTGGCAAAGTAGTAAAAGTAAGGATACCGGGCATTATTCCTGTTTCCTGAGTGCACTTACAATCCGGATGCTTTCCCTGGCATCGTCAATGCCGAAACCGCCGCCGGAGAGGATATCGCGGTAGCTTACGGTATGCAGGTCGGTAAAGCCGTCGCTGAACTCCAGTTCCTGCTCGCCAATGCTGATCTTGCGGTAGGTGCGTTTGCCGTTGGCTTCCGCCGGCAGGTCGCGGGCATCCACGCTCAGCATCCAGTTAACGTTGGCGCGTTCAAGCTGCATCCTGCCCGCCGCCTTCTCCGGCTGGTTTACCTGCAGGTCCATGCTTTTCAGTCCCCCGAAAATCCAGCCCAGCATATCGAAGAAATGCACCCCTATATTGGTGGCCACGCCCCCGGCCTTCTCCATATTGCCTTTCCACGACATAAAGTACCATTTTCCTCGGCTGGTGATATAGGTAAGGTCCACGTCGTACACCTTTCCGGCCGGTCCGGCTTCCACCTGCCGTTTCAGTTCCTGTATGGCCGGGTGGAGGCGCAATTGCAGGATGGTATAGATCTTTTTGCCCGTTTCCTGTTCAATTTCCTGCAGGGCATCCAGGTTCCAGGGGTTCAGCACCAGCGGCTTTTCGCAGATGGCGTGGCAGCCGTTGCGCAGCGCCATACGGATATGGGCGTCGTGCAGGTAATTGGGGCTGCAGATGCTAACATAGTCGATGCGGCGCTCTCCGTTCCGGCGCAGCTTGTCGAGGTGGCGGTCGAAGCGCTCGGGTTCCGTAAAAAACTCGGCATCCGGAAAGTAGCTGTCCATAATGCCGATGCCATCGTAAGGATCGAGTGCACAAACCAGGTTATTCCCGGTTTCCTTAATGGCTTTCATGTGGCGCGGGGCGATGTAGCCGGCGGCACCGATAAGGGCAAAGTTTTTCATTTATAGATTCAAGGATTTAAAAATTCAAGGATTCAATCTCCTTGTTTCTGTGCTGGCATTTTAAAAATCTTTTATGTTTTTTGGTGCCTTTGTGCTTTAGTGGCAAAACATTCGTGCCACTCCGTCAGGCTCAGGGCAGTGTTTGGTAGCGGAAAGGATCCAATTCACAGTATACTCCGGCTAAACAAAAAAACGGAAAAATATCAAATTCTCTAATTATCAAATCTTTAATTACCTAATCACTAAATTAACCAATCAACTAATCCTCTCATCACCGGATCAGCTCATCCTCTTACCTCTGCTTACAGCTCCGCCCCGTCAGTCCCATATTTCAGGAGAGCTGCAAGGCATAGAAGCGGGTATTTTTGAGTAACAAAAGTACTCGATATTTATCTGACAAAACAGTAAAAGTAATGGGCTGCGCCTAAAAAAAAAATTCAACCGATCCGCCGACAAACCTATATTCAATTTAGTTTAAGGCCGCAAAGATAAAAAAACCGGCTACAGGGACAGTAATTGAAGGAAGCAGCGCTTCTGTTATTTCGCAAGTTGTATTTTTTTCATCGGTTAAAAACATCTGAAAGAAGTGTTGTAAAGAAAAATTTAAGAAGGATTAGTGAGTTTTCTGTTAAGTAAGAAGTAATTCACCAGGGTGATTGTTGAAAACTCCAAATAGATTGTGAAAAATTCAGTTTTTAGGGCAAAAATTATAGACAAACACGCTAAGAATTTTTATAGATATTTATATATACCTGTATATGTGCACATTACAAAAATATTTTTGGTTGGAAAATTTCTTTTTTATGACATGAAAAACCTTTCTTTCCTTTCAAAACACATGTAAATAAAAAATAATTATTAATAATATTTCTTCTTCAATATCAATCAGTTACAACACTTTTCAGGGAGATTGTTAAAAAGTCAGTGTTGCGCTGTCAATCAGCCTGTTGTATATTGGTCATATAGTTCAATGATTAATTTAAGTTCTTTGACTTATTGATTGTGTGAATGTTACATAATATGCTGTAAGGATTGCATTTTTTCCTGTTTAAAAAAGGCGTTGTACAACCGGAAACAGGCTCCGACACCTCATCAGGAATTCATTGTCACTCTGGATACGGATATTCAAAATGCCTGCTATAGAATGATTATAATTCCACCGGCATTATGGTGATATTGAAAAAAACCTGATGCATGCTGTTAAATACACCAACTTACCGTGTGGATAATCGGGCTGTCCGCAATAAAAAATGCCGGCATAACAATGAAAACTGCAATAAATGAAGTCGTTACCATCAGGGCAATAATTATTTATGCCGCGGCATCATTAAAATGACCGCGAAGCCGGCTTTCGGAAATGCTTGTGCCGGCTTTCTCTTTAAGACAGAATGGCCTTTTAACATGCACAATCTCCATTTTTGGATATCACCGCAAAGGCTAAAGATAAACTTCCCAATGGACTTACCGTGGGGTCCTGCGGGAGGTTACACTGAAATATTAACCGACCCACGGAGAAAGGAGAAAGCCAATGGCTTCTTCAAACCTGGCAGTACTCAGCCCGGAGATAATGGCTGACATACTGCAAAAGCTGGCGGAGATTGAATCCGCCCTCAACGGGGGTACATCCCTCAGGCCTAAAGACAGGCAGAAACTGGTAAAACTCGGTCGCAAAACCACGCAGTTTGTGCAGCGTGTGATCGAGATGACCGGTCAGAACCCTGAACTTGTACCGGCCTACATCGACCGCGAGGCGATGGAAAGTAACTATCAGGTTTACAACCAGATGCTTACGATCAGTCACGTGATCGAACAGGTAAAGCGCAAGGTTGATGACATGAAACTGTTGAGTGGGAGCAATGCCCATCTGGCGGGTTTATCGTGTTACAAATCGATCAAAAACGCTTCACTGGACAATGTCCCGGGGGCAGAGCCCGCCTATGCGGCTTTGAAAACCCGGTTCAACCGTGCAAAGCGCAACGGAGATCCGCCCGAAGAGACGGTGCCGCCGGCGCAGGCCGCAGACTAAATGGGGGGAAGGGAGGCCCTGCAAATACCGTAGGAAGTGTGCGCAGGGCCCCATCCCCTGGTTTAAATGCAAAAGACCCTGTCCGCAAGGATGGGGTTTTTTGTTTTAGTGAATTAAAGATACTAACACCTGATAATAAAATGCAAGTGTTCAGTATGGAAAATATACATTTTTTTTTCACAAAAGTTCAATACCTCCTGTGCGGGAGATGAATCCAAAAAAATATCCTGTGGTTTTCTGTGTTTTGGTGTCCCGATAGCTATCGGGATGGCAAAAGATTCAAAAATTCAAGGATTCAAAAAAAAGTATTCGTGCATTCGTGGCTAAAAAATTCAAGGATTCAAAAATTCAAAGATTCAAGGATTCAAAAGATTCAATTTCGTTTGTGCGGGAGAAGGATTCAAATATCCTT
>JAMLHF010000136.1 GCA_023957275.1 Lentimicrobium sp.
GCCGGGAGAAGCGCTCCGGCGGATTAACCATTCAGGTGGGCAAATCACCCGGTAATAATACTTCATCGGCATTTTCCGATACCTTTTCCGCCCTTTTCAGGATAGTGATCCTTTTTAGCACCATTGCCGGGTTTGCCGTGAATATCCCCTTCAGGCGCTATTTCTTCCGTAAGCGCAAAGGCAGGACAATCTCTCCAAAACTTTACCGTTATTGCCGGCGGTTTTTACTCTACACCCCGCTCATCAATTCAGGAATTGTACTGCTTGCGTTCAGCATTGTTCACGGACTTATGATTTACCAGTTACAAACACCCGAAATGCTGAATGATCCGGTAAGCCGGAGAATGTTTTCGAACTACCTGTTCATTTCATTGGTGGCCTCGCTGCTGACAGTGCTTTTTATTTATTTCTGGCAGAAGCACCGTGTTCATATAAAATATATTGAGCATATATACACCCGGGAGGAGCTTCAGAAAAGGATTTTCGGTAAAAAGCCGGGAAAAATCCGTAACCGGCTTTACATCGCCAGTGCAATGACAACGCTGCTGCCGCTGACAATTGTTCTTCTGTACCTGATTCTGAGCCTTACACCGATCAGAGAGATGGGAGAAGTCAGCGCTTCGGAAATGCGTATTATGCTTGGCAGGCTGGTTGATTTTATGGGCCCTGATTTCGAGCTGCAGAATAACGAGGACTTTAAAGGGTTCTACTATATCAGTGCTTTGGACAATGCCCTGATGTTTATCGGAATCTTCAGCGGTATCCTGGTTTCATTTATCTATATCCTCTTTTTTGTAAACTGGTCAACAGCCGATATTGTCAGGCCGGTAAACGAACTGGTTGGCAGTATGCAAAAGACGGGAGAGGGGATGCTCGATAATTTTACCATCGTCCGCACCAATGATGAAATAGGGGTGATGTCGGAAGGTTACAACCAGATGACTTCACGGCTGCGTGAGTATATCTTCAGGATATCCAGGATGAATGAGGCTTACTCCAGATTTGTGCCCAATCAGTTCCTTGAATTTCTGGGCAAGCAGGATTTCGTGGATATTCAACTGGGCGACCAGGTTCAGAAGGAAATGTCAGTGCTGTTTTCAGATATCCGCGGTTTCACGGAGCTTTCAGAAGAAATGTCGCCTAAGGAAAATTTTGATTTTATCAATCATTACCTTGGTTACATGGAACCGGTTATCCGGCAGAACAACGGATTTATTGACAAATTTATCGGCGATTCAATCATGGCGCTATTTCACGATAAAGTTGACGATGCCATAGATGCGGCCATTCAGATGCGGCAAACCCTTGTACGCTTTAACCTCGACCGCGTGGATCAGGGAAAGCCCACCATTGATTCAGGCATTGGCATACACACCGGAAACCTCATGCTTGGAGTAGTAGGGGGGGAGGGCCGGATGGACGGCACCGTGATCTCTGATGCCGTAAACCTGGCTTCCCGCCTTGAAGGCCTTACCAAAATTTATCATACCTCCATCATTATCAGTGAAGATACCCTGATCAAACTTGAAAATCCGGGAAAATACAACTTCCGTTTTCTGGATGTTGCCAGGGTAAAAGGCAAAAAAGAGGCTGTTTATGTATTTGAAGTACTGGATGGAGATCCCGAAGAGGTAAAAGCACTGAAAATTGAAACCAAAACACTGTTTGGCAAGGGTATTGACCTGTATAAAAACAGAAAGTTTGAAGAGGCTCTCGGAGTATTCAGCGAAATCGTAAAAATCAACCAGCAGGATTCGGTAGCAGCTTTTTATGTAAACCGTTGCCGTACCAATATACAAAAAGGTATTCCCGACGACTGGAGCGGGATAGAGGTTTACGATGCGAAATAAAGAACGGTTTCCAGGTTTCTGATGACCGGCGGATAAGGTTGATTTTCAACTGGCCGAATCATTACTTTTGTATCGGAAAAAAACATCCCGGTGCGGTCAGCGTTATACATATACGGCCGGCCGGAATCTGCCAGAACACATGAACGATCACTACAACATACTCATTGACAAACTGGATGCTTTCATCAGAAAGTATTATAAAAATCAGTTAATCAGGGGATTGCTTTACAGCATCGCTTTGCTGGGCTCCTTCTTTCTGATCATTGCCCTGCTCGAATCCTTTGCCTGGTTTTCACCCCCTGTCAGAACCGTATTGTTTTACAGTTATCTGGCCGGGGCGTCTTTTATTCTGGGCAGATATATTGCTGTTCCGCTAATGAAGCTCAACAAAGCCGGCAAACGCATTTCTCATGAACTTGCTGCAGAAATCATCGGGAAACACTTTTCAGAAGTTAAGGACAGCCTGCTGAATACCCTGCAGTTGCATAAGCTGGCTCAGGCAAATCCTGCCCCCGACGACCTGATCCTCGCAGGGATAAACCAGAAGGCCGCGCAACTCCGGCCGGTGCCTTTTCTATCGGCCATCGACCTTAGCAAAAACAAAAAGTATCTGCCTTATGCCCTGCCACCGGTTATAATTCTGCTGGCATTACTGATGCTTGCGCCATCCAGTATTACTGAGCCGGGCAAGCGTCTGATCAGGCATGGCGAAACCTTTGCCAAACCGCTTCCGTTCGCTTTTCATATTGAAAATGAAACCTTAACCGCTATACAACAGGAGGATTTTGTACTCAGGGTTTCCGTAAAAGGGGAGGAGATTCCCGATCAGATTTATCTGGTTTCCGATGGAAGTGAATTCAGGATGCAGCAGGAATCTAAGCTGGAGTATTCATTCACCTTTAAAAAGCTTCAGAAAAACCAGTATTTCCGGTTTCTGGCCGGAGGTTACCAATCTTCGGAATATAAACTGCTTGTTCTTCCTAGACCAACCATTCTCAATTTTGAACTTCAGCTGGACTATCCGCCTTACACCGGTATTAAGCCGGAATCTGTCTCCAACTCCGGCGATATTGTCATTCCTCAGGGTACGGCTGTAACATGGAAATTCTATACCCGCGATACCCGGCAGATCAATTTCCGTCTGGGATCAAAAATACAATCACTTCAACCGGATAACAGCAACGTATTTGCCACCTCCGGCAAAGTGATGACACCGGTAGATTACAGTGTCAGCCTGGAAAATGAATTTATGAGTGGTTCAGACTCTATGTCATTCTTTATCAACGTTATACCCGATGTATACCCTGTTATAACCGTTGAGGAATTTAAAGACACCATTTATGATAACAGGCTATATTTCAAAGGTTTAATTAAGGATGATTATGGTTTTAACCGGCTGGAATTCCGCCTGTCAAGAAAAACCGGAGAAGATGGTTATTCAGCGGAGAACTCGGTTACGGTCCCCATCGACAAACAAAATGTACAGCAGGCATTTTATCATTATTTTGACCTGTCAACCGCAGGGCTGAAACCCGGTGATGAAGCAGAATATTATTTTCAGGTTTGGGACAATGACGCGGTAAACGGAAGCAAGTCCAGCCAGTCCCGGAAGATGAATTTCCGGATTCCGACACTGGATGAAATAGAGGAAATGGTTAAGCGGAATCAGGAAAATGTTAAAAGCGAAATTGAAAAGAGTCTGGAAGAAGCGCGAGCAATCCAACAGG
>JAMLHF010000137.1 GCA_023957275.1 Lentimicrobium sp.
ACTAGGGACCTCTCCGCGACCTTTGCTGTAAAAAAACCGCAGAGTGCGCTGAGGTTATTCGCAGAGGGCCGCTGAGGAAATCTGACTTTCGATGGCCGCTTTCCGGACAGCCTCCGGCGTATGACCCGGAGTTTGCAAAGTGAGTTATTGAACCACAATAGCCACTACTTGTCCAGGCTACTTTGACGAAAATACCTAAACGGCATTTCCATATTTCCACATTTTCACATCAATACATTGCCATGCAAACTTGAGTACCAGCACACCCGAACACTGTCAAAGCCTTCCGCCCCAACCTTGTTCCCAAACCTTTACCCTGGATGCTGTGGTTGGTTTCAACGAATCAAATAGTGATTGTTTCCTGATCAATAGCACAGCATGTAATGCCGGTTTCAATGAAAAGAATAAAATATGCAATCACTTCACCCCCATGGCGGAAAATTAATGTTTGTTAATTTTCTTGCCCGGCCAAACTTCTCTGACTACCTTGGCGGTGAATTAAAACTGAATAAGGATGATTACCGATGCGGAAACCAATTTTGTCTATTTTTCTGAACTGCTGCGGCAAAAACCCCGGTACATGGCATTTCATCAGAAGCTTTCGCAACTGCTTGACCGGCTGGGGATTGCATACGATTACCTGCCCGAAACCCGCGATATCTGGTGCCGGGATTATATGCCGTTGCAGGTTTCACAGGACAGTTTTGTCGGATTTAGTTACGATCCCGATTACCTGAAGGGAGAACGGTGGCAGCATCTGCGGACCTATTCAGGCCTTGTTTATGAGCCGATGGAGATGAAAACGGAGAAGTCTGAAATCATCCTCGACGGAGGCAATGTGATCCGCTGGAAGGATAAGGTAATCCTGACCGATAAAATCGTATCAGAGAATGCGCATCAGTTTACCAAAACACAGCTGATCCGCAGGCTTGAAGAGGCCTTCAGGGTGGATCACATCATACTGATTCCCCGCTATCCGGAGGATATTTTCGGTCATGCCGACGGTATGCTGCGGTTTATAGATGGACAGACCCTGCTGATTGATGGTTTTCTGAAAAGTAAGGAGTCCGGAATAGGAGATCAGTTGCTCAGCGTGCTGAAGGAGCATCACCTCGAAGCCATTCCGCTGGATTTTGATGTGCCGGTGCAGAGCAGGCATAACTGGGGTTATCTGAACTTTCTGCAGATGGAAAATCTGCTGCTGATCCCGCAGTTTGGCATTGAAGAGGACCATCCGGCCCTGCAGCAGATTGCCGCGTTCTTTCCGGAGGTTGCCCGCAAGGGCCTGTTGCATACCATTGATGCGCGGGACCTGATCCGTGATGGCGGCGCGCTGAACTGTATTTCGTGGAACATCCGGATTTAGCTTTCCTTGTAAAAGTCTTCGCGCAGGTCTTCCTTATTTCTGATCTTCTCGCTGTACCGGGAACGGGAGGCTTTTTCGCGGGCAAACATGGCCTTTACATCGGCTTCATTGGCGTTGAACTGCATGGTATTGGTGATCGAAATAGAAGCAGCAACTTTTTCCACATCCTGGTTGGCTCCGATGTAGGTGAAGGTCCAGCCCTGGCTTTTCTGCTCTTCGATGATCTTTCTAACCTGTGCCCCGCTGAATTCCCTGGAGGCATTCTCCTCACCGTCGGTAAGAATGGTAACCAGCACGCTTGCGTTCTCCATACCCGCAAGGTCGACCCTGAGCTTCAGGATATAAATGCCCATTGCATCATAAAGGGGGGTCATGGAGTTGGGCTGGTAAGTGTGCTCATTGATCATGCTGAGGCTTGAAACCGGTTGTTTGTCGAGGTGCATTTTGATGCCCAGCCCGTTGAAGGTAACCAGCGAAATGTAATGCTTTTGCTCGGGATACTGCTTTTCGAGGCCCTGAATGGTCTGTACCAGTTCGTTAAATCCGCTGATGGTAGCATTTTTGATGGAGTCCATCGATCCGCTTTCATCCAGGATAATCAGGTTGTAAACTTTGTCCGTTGTCATGTTGTTTTTTTGATAGCTGTTTTTAAAAAAGATAATTTCAGGATTTCCCTTTGCCGCGTTTCTCCGATAACCGCAGGGAAATCCGGTTATGGGCTTCCATCAGGGCATCCGGTGCAAGGGGGTCATCCCCGTAATCCTTCACCATTTTTTCGGCCAGCCAGTCTGCTAGCACGGTATCCTGTTTCAGTCCGTAGAGCCCTGCGAGTTTGATGGCCTGTTCGCGGGTGGGAAGCCGGTCGCCATTTTCTATCCGGCTGATGATGGCCTGGTCCACTTCAATTACCGCGGCAACCTGGCGCACCAGCAGCCCTTTTTCTTCGCGCTTATTGCGGAACAGAACGCCCAGTGGTTCTTTGTTGTTTTTCTTTGTCATGATATTATTTGTCATGCTGTTTAATGACAATTATACGTCAGGGATGATGGTTTTGTTACATTATGAGAGGATTTTTATTTTGAATGCTGTTGCTTCAACCAAAGCACTGACCTGACAGGTTTTATTCCGGTTTGTCAGGTCTTCTTGATTGTAGATTGTTCTTATCCTCCGGATGCGTGCGGGGGTGTTTGCCACGAATACACGAATGCAATGAGTAAGCAAAGCTCAAGTGTGTCTTCCGACGCATGCCACGGGCATCAACTGCATCAAACCTGCACAACGTACTCCGCGCAAAGACCCCGCCACAGCGGGGCAAGCTGCCACGACGCAAAGACAATTTTGCGAAGCCGTAATTCCCCGCACCCCCGCTGGGGCTTGCTTACTTATCGCTGGATACTGGCACAACGTATCCCACGCAAAGTCGCAAAGACGCAACGATTTTATTGGGTTTCCCGCAATTCCCGGCTTCCTTACAGGGCCCGGCCATAACAATCAACGCCCTGACCTAACAAGCTTTCTTCCAACTTGTTAGGTCTTCTTTTCACCAGTTAGCTCGCGTCTCCAGACGCTTGCCACGGAATTTGCCAGGTGAATTATTGAACCACAATAGACACATTAGGACACAATAGTTGAACTGCATTTCCATATTTTCACATTTTTACATCATTATATTCTAAAGCAAACATGAACACATGAGCACCTTAACACCCGAACAAATGAAGCGCAAGTCAGCGTTCAAAGATTCCTTTCCTCATTGATCCGCTCAGGCCGCGGGGCCACGCATATTATTTTGGCCTGGACGAGTATGTCCGCGTAAGCGGGATCAACAACTAAAATAGGACCGGCCTTTCAAAAATGGCGTTAAGAAAACAGGCAGCGCGAAATAAAGAAGAAACGTGTGCGATGGTGTTGGGAGATGCACGGGTGATTTTTGTACATCGGTTTTAAGCAGCGGGAAAATGTAACAACCTTCGTTTCTTAAGCCCGACTTAATCAATAGGTTATTGGAATCA
>JAMLHF010000138.1 GCA_023957275.1 Lentimicrobium sp.
TGTTGCCGTTCCACTTCTTTGAGTTTTAGCAGGTTAAGTTCACGGCGCAGTCTCTCGTTTTCAAGCTGCAGTTTTTCCTGGATCATATCATTGTTACTCTTAAGCGGATCTTGCCGCGATTTTTGAATTCCGGCTGTTCGTTGGTCGAAAACCAACTCATGAGAAGGTTCACAGGTTTTGATCTCCAGGATGGCGCTCAATGGTTTGTGGCCGCCCGCCGGAACCACGGAAGCCTTTACAATGATAGTTCCGGGGTTCAGGCCGGAGCGTATCAGCGCAGCAGCAGTTCCCCAGCTGATCCTTGCAGGATTGATACCGGGTTGCTGTCCGCCAATCAGGCTGCCGTTTTCTGATACCTCAAAAAAAACATTTTCATTGTTTAGCCGTTTGACCGTTCCGTTTTCATCTGCAACCGCCGCAATTACTGTGACAAAATCCGAGCCGCCCGACTGCAGGGGCATCTGTTCATTGTCGGCCCATAACAGCAGCCGGGCAGGCCTTCTGGACGGATATTTTATCTCTGAGGTAACAACCTTGCCGTCAATCAGTCCTTCAGCCAGTAAAAATACCTTTTCATGCTGATTGTCCATGGCCAGCACTTTATCATCCATAAACCGGTAACTGTCTTTAAAAATAAAAGGCGGGTAGGGCAGTCCGGCTGGTTTCCCTTTGCGGCTTTGCTCAAGCACCTGACCGGTTGCGCCGATGGTGAGCCTGACTGCTTCGCAGTTGCTGTAAACGGTAATATCATCCGGTGAAAACGGCGTCATTTCATGAGCAATGTAAACCACCGGACCGCTTTCAGCCGGGTTTTGCTGCGATCTGAAAAGGTGGTATGAAGTCTTGGGTTGCCTGAAGGCATCCATAATCCCTCCGTAAAACGGGTCGGGATGATAACCGCGGTTATGGTCGAAGGGATGCCAGAGGCAACCGCCCACATGTTGCCGCCCGGTCTGATAAAGTGTGTGCAGGCTGGTATAGGTGTATGGAGGATGTGCATAATGCCGAGCCTGCGTCAGCATGGCTGATTCGCCCCAGCTCCGGTGAACACGGCTTGGCGAGTTGTGCGAATTCCAGTCATCTACATTGTCGCCCCATTCGCGTGTGAAGTATGTTTTGGACGGATCAGTATGTTTGAGCGCACGGTCGGCATCGCCATCGAGCGGGTGCGCATAAAGTACCGGAAAATATTCATTTCCCCTTGCTTCAGCGTCGCAAACCGTGTAACAATAAGGGAAAGGGTATTCTTCTGCTACAACATCCCGTGTGTTCCGGGCAAAATGCTCCGGATACCAGGTCTCATTCAGCACCGGCTCCCACATCAGTACACAGGGGTGGTTGCGGTCGCGCCTGACCATATCCCTGATATTCTGATAGATGCGTTGTTCAAATACAGGATTCTCGTTCCAGAACTGCCAGCCGGGCGTGTTTACAATGACGAACAGGCCAAGTTGGTCGCAGGCATCCATAAAGGCCGGATCCTGCGGATAGTGGGCATTGCGGATAACCTTCATACCGGCATCCCGGAGTTTTTTCGCATCCCTCCAATGGACTGAATTGGGTAAGGCATTGCCCACAAGCGCGAAATCCTGGTGGCGATTGGCCCCGATCAGCGGCTGCGGATAAGGCTTTCCGTTCAGCCACAGCCCGTCACTGCCCCTGAATTCAATGCTGCGGATTCCTGTTCTTCGTATGTATCCATCCACCGGCCTGTCATGTGCGTCCAGAATCAAAACCTCAAGACTATAAAGGTTTGGTGTCTCGGGTGACCAAAGGGCAGGGTTGGTTACCTCAATCCTTCCGGATACTGTCCGGTCTTTCCCCGGTGAGATTCCCAACCGTTTAACCGTTTGACCCACCATTTGTCCATCGCCGGTTTTTAACCTGAAAACCGCCTTGCCGCTGAAACGTTGCCGGAGTTCATTCTTAATATGCAAATGCATCAGTACACCGGCCTTTTGTTCCGAAACCTGGTCAAAGCTTATGAAAAGCCCGCCTCCGGCTTCTATGCCGGCATAATTGGGATCGGTAATATATGTTTTGTTGTGTGCAATCAGCCAGCAATCGCGGTAAATGCCCCCGAAATAACAGAAATCCAGCATATCCTGAGGCTTTCCGGGCGGGTATTCCGGATCGTCGGAGTTATCGGCCCTTACTGCAATGACATTACCGGCGTCATGGTTCACAAACCCGGTAATATCAACAACCGCCGGAAGAAAACCTCCGTAGTGACTGCTGAGTTGTTGCCCGTTCAGCCAGATAACGGATTTGCCCATGATGGCTTCAAAGTGCAGGAACAATTTCTTTGCCTCAAGTCCTTCGGGCACCTCAAAATGCTTGCGGTACCATACAACACCCTGATAATTGACTCCTCCGCTGGCTTCTTCAGGTAAAATATCTGTGCCGTGCGGAAGATGTACTTCCTGCCAGGCTGAATCGGGAAATTCAGGCAGGTGGGCGCCTGCTGCATCGCCCCTGTAAAATCGCCAGACCGGATTCATGGAGAATACTTCCCTGCCCGCTTCAGGAATGGTGTAAAAACCTGCAGTGCTGAAAGCGGGTGAAACCTGCTGCTGTGCATTGGTCAACTGAAGTCCTGAGAGGAAGAATAATGCTGTCAATGCCCGGGCTGACAGTTTTATTATAGAAAACATATATGACTTCATATCAATATTTTACATTGCTGGATGGGGTGGTAATCAATTCAAAAATAGCAGTTTTTGCGATATACAGGGATTCCCGGTTCATGAATTGCCGGTTTCCGCTTATTTATGGTATTAGGAAAAGTCAAAAGTTTTACCGGCTGAAGCCGGCTGACAGATATAGGCCGGCTTCGGCAATGCAGGCTTTCCCCCGCGATTCAGACAGGATAATACGGATTTTGTCTGTTTCAACCGGATTAATTTTCAGGAGTCTCCTGTAGCCAATGGTTGTGCCCGAGGCTATTTCCTGCCATTCGCCTTGAACAGCGGCCTCCACGCGAAAGGCTTCCACCTTTTGTCCTTTGCGGATGTCTTCTTTTAACTCAATAATATCAAACCGGGCAGGCTGTTTCAGACTGAATTCCGCGTTTTCCGGCATTCGGCCTGTTTCCCAGCCGGTATCTGGGTTCCCGTCTATTGCGGCGGAATGCTTTCTTTTGCGGGCTTTTGCCCCTGTGAGCAGATTAACGCTGAAAGTATTGCCGATCCACCGGCCGAATTCTTTCAGCCGCAAGGCATCCGAATCGTGGATCAGTCCCCGGGTATCCGGGGGAACGTTCAGGAGTAATACTGC
>JAMLHF010000139.1 GCA_023957275.1 Lentimicrobium sp.
AGAATAATAAACATTTAGCTATCCCCAAATTCCCTAAGTTTGTAAAGCTTGTTCTCCCAGTATGCACCTTCTTATCCAAAAGCTGAAGAAAATGATTCTTGTATTGTTTGCCCTTGTTGCCGGCGGCGTGCTGCTGCTGTTTTTGCTGCTGCTGCTTTACAGTCCGGGGAAGCCGGCGCCCCTGAAGGATAAGAACGGGAATCCCCTCGCGGGTAGCATTTCCGAAAAGGTATTTGTAGAAATTGGCGGGGTGAAGCAGGGGATGTTTATCCGGGGCAAAAGCCTCAGCAACCCCGTGCTGCTCTACCTGCACGGGGGCATGCCCGATTACTTCCTTACCCCGCGCTACCCCGTGGTGCTGGAGGAGTACTTTACCGTGGTTTGGTGGGAGCAGCGGTGGGCCGGCATGTCGTACCACCCCGTCACGCGCCCGGAGGCCATTACCCCGGAGCAACTGATCTCCGACACCCGGGAGCTGACCAACTACCTGCGCGGGCGTTTCGGTCAGGAGAAGATCTACCTTCTGGGGCGTTCGGGCGGCTCCTTTTTCGGCATTCAGGCGGCGGCGCGGTTTCCGGAACTGTATCATGCCTACATCGGCATCGGACAGATGTCGGATCAGTTGCATTCCGAGCGGCTGGCTTACCAATATATGCTCGACAGCTACCGGTTGGCCGGGGACAGCGGCATGGTCAGGCGGCTCGAAGCCTGTCCGGTTACAAATCATATTCCCGCCGCTTACCTGAGGGTGCGCGACCAGGCCATGCACCGGATCGGCGTGGGCACCACGCGGGCAATGCGTTCGGTAATCAGCGGGATGTTTATTCCTTCGCTGACCTTTAAGGAATACACCCTGAAGGAGAAGTTCAATCTGTGGAGGGGCAAGGCCGCCGCGGGGGTGCATCCGCTCTGGGAGTCCATCCTGGCCACCGACCTGAGCCGGCAGGTAAACCGGGCGGAGATCCCCGTGTACTTTCTGCACGGCCGGTATGACTATACCGTTTCCTACACCCTGGCGAAAAGCTATTTTGAAGTGTTTCAGGCGCCTGAAAAGGCATTCCTTACCTTCGAGCATTCCGCCCACAGTCCGCATTTCGAAGAACCCGAAAGGGTAAGGGAGGTGCTGGAACGGATACTGAAGGGAAGGGTAGGGGAAGATTAAGGCGGCGGCCGGAAGCTGAGCGTTTAAGTTTAAGGAAAAGTGGTAGGTTTGTTATAGTGTTCACTTATTGAAAACAATGAAAATAAAACCAGAAAGTTCCCAATATGGGAATTTTATTACTATCTTTGCATCATGATGAAGGATTGAATGGAAAGGGTATTTGCAAAAAGCACATTAAGAGAGTTTTGGGAGAGATATCCGGATGCTGAGCAATATTTGAAGACCTGGTTTGATACGGCGATGAATTCCGATTGGAAATCTCCTTCCGATGTAAAGCAAACCTATGCAAATGCAAGTATTCTGAAAGAAGGCAGGATTGTGTTTAACATTAAAGGCAATTCTTACAGACTTGTTGTAAAAATTAATTTTGAGAAGCAATGGATATTTATAAGGTTCATTGGATCTCATAAAGAATATGACAGGATTGATGCAAATACGATTTAACACAAAAAACGATGAACATCAGACCAATTAAATCGGAAGCGGACTATAAACATGCTCTAAAGAGGCTTGAAGAGGTCTTTGACGCGCCTGCCGGCACGCCCGAAAGTGACGAAGCCGATATTCTTGGAGTATTGGTTGATGAATATGAAAAGAAACACTTTCCCATTGAAACTCCTGACCCTATAGAAGCTATCAGGATAAGAATGGAAGAGTTACAACTGAGGCAAATTGATCTGGTAGAAGTATTTGGCAGTAAAAGCAGGGTTTCGGAGATTCTTAACCGCAAAAGGAAACTAACTGTTGAAATGATCCGGCAATTAACAAAACGCCTCAATTTATCGCCGGAATTGCTTATAACCGATTATCAATTAGCTTCCTGATATGCGCGGTTTCCATCAGCAGGTAAAAAAAAATGCCGGAAGCGGGTTTTTGCAGGTTGTGCTCCTGGTTTTCACATACTAAATAAGCAACATTGTGCTAAGAACATGTAACGGTTCATAGCATCAACCGCTACGACTTCCACGCAGCCGCAGTTCAATTTCAGGATCGTGATCCCCGGTAACCGGCAGGTAAACCGGGCGGAGATTCCCGTGTACTTTCTGCACGGCCGGTATGACCATGCCGTTTCCTATACCCTGGCGAATAACTATTTTGAAGTATTTCAGGCGCCTGAAAAGGCGTTCTTTACCTTTGAGCATTCAGCTCACAGTCCGCATTTTGAGGAGCCTGAAAGGGTAAGGGAGGGGCTGGAGAAGATACTAAAGGGAAGGGAAAATTAATAAGGGGGTTTTGCCGGGAGGCTTAGGAAAAGTTATAATTTTGGTATGATATTCATTAGTTATATGCCACTTTAGGACAACACCAATACAGACAACTGAATGAAAGAAATTGACGACATAATTGAATTAAAAACCAACACCGAAACTGAAAGACTTTCATTTGCGACAAGGTATTTAGTTTATATAAATTTCACTTTTGACTTATCAGTATTGTCAGACAGCTTCAGCGGGACTTCGCACTTTTGCGTAAGACGTGAGCAATTAGAAAAAATGTGTGTTGACTTGACAAATATGCACTTGACATTATCAGGGACAACTTCTCTTGAAGATAACGACTCGGACGGGTTCGTAAAATTTGAAATTAAACCAAACGGGCGATTAAATGTAATTGGACAAGTTGGCGGAACACACGATGACCATTTTGTAAAGTTCAAATTTCAGACTGACCAAACTTGCATTCCATCATTTGCGCAAGACTTTAATTCCTTACTAAAACATCAATATGACTGACCGACAAAATATAAGTTTGACACTTACGAAAGACGAAGCATTAGTTCTATTTGACTTTTTAGGAAGGTTCAATCAAACTGACCATAAAGACATTTTTGAAGACCAATCGGAACAGAAAACACTATGGATTTTAGAAGGACAATTAGAAAAGCAATTAGTTGAGCCTTTCAAACCAGGCTACAACGACATAATTAAAGAAGCTAGAAACAAAATACGTGACGAAGAATGACAAGAAAAGCGGCATATAACAG
>JAMLHF010000014.1 GCA_023957275.1 Lentimicrobium sp.
GACCGCCTCGATTATGAGACGGCCTCGTTTTTGTTTTATTATCCTGAACCTGCCGCATGAATATTCCGGAAGACCGGCTTCAGTCCATCTGTGCTTGATTTATCTCAGGTTATCCATCCGGAATAAAATAATTCATTTATTATTAAAAGCATTCATGGTATTGGTTGCCCCCGCGGCAATGTAACTTTTTATCATTTCCACAGCAACGGGAATGCGTTCAATAAACAGCTTTTCTTCTTCGCGTGTAAAACGCCCCAGCACATAATCCACCTGGAACCCCCTGGCAAAGTTGCTGCCGATGCCTACCCTCAATCGCGGAAAGTTATTATGTCCCAGCGTTTCTATGATGTGGTTCAAGCCGTTGTGGCTTCCGCCGCCGCCTTTGGTTTTGAGGCGGAAAATACCGGGATCAAGGTCGAGGTCGTCAACGACCACAAGTGAGTTTTCGATGGGGACATTTTCCTGCGTAAGCCAGTAGCGGTATGCCTTACCACTCAGGTTCATGTAAGTAGCGGGTTTAATGATGATCACCGTTTTCCCGCGGTAGCGGGCTTCGGCGCGCGCAGCCAGGCGGTCTGTGGTAAATTTCACCCCCAGATCCTGTGCCAGGGCGTCGGCGATGATGAAACCGATGTTGTGCCGGGTATTGGCATATTCATCACCGATATTTCCAAGTCCGGTTATCAGATACTTCACAGTTTATGCGGGTTTAGGCAGGGGCTGACCAGTTTTGGGAAAGCAGCTGAGTTCAGACCTGATTTTGTTCTGAGATCAAAAATACTTATTCCGGGATTATGATCTGAAAAACCATCAGACAATAAAAAACAGGAGGCAGTGAACGGTGTCGCCTGCCTCCTGAACAATTGTAATTCTATGATTATTTTGCGGGAGCTGCCGGCTCAACATTGCGGGTTGACACAACGCTGATGATTACTCCGCTCTTAATATCAAGGAACTCCACGTTTTCCATTTTCAGGTCACCAACTTTAACTGACTGGTTCAGGTCGAGATTGCTGATGCTTACCTCGATTTCGTCAGGCAGGTGCTGGATCAGCGCTTTGATTTTCAGTTTGCGGAACTTCTTGACCAGTTTACCCCCCCGCAGAACGCCGGGCGAAGTGCCGGTAACACGGATGGGAACAGAAATGATCACAGGTTTCTGCGGGTCGAGTTCAAGAAAATCAGCGTGCAGGATACTGTCGCTTACCGGGTGAGACTGAACATCCTGCAGGATGGTCAGATATTCTTTACCGTCAACATTGACGTTGATAAGGTGTGCATTCGGGGTGAAAAGGATGGGCTTGAAGCTTACTTCATCGGTTGAGAAGTGAACCTGCTCTTTGCCGCCGTAAATTACACAGGGTACTTTACCTGCAGCGCGCTGGGCCTTAGCATCTTTTTTCCCTACGTTCCCGCGAAGGGAACCGCTCATAGATACTGTTTTCATTGTTTAAGATTTAATTGATGATTATTAAAAGTAACCTTATGGTTATTCAAATTTAAAAAGCGTCGAAATTGATTCGTAGTTGTGCACCTTACCAATCACATCAGCCAGTAGTGTTGCCGTGCTGATGACCTTTATCTTCGGGCTTTCGCGCCGCAGGGGAATGGTATCAGTGACGATGACTTCGGTAAACGGTGAGGCTTCTATCCGCTCAATGGCATTTGCCGAGAGCAGCGGATGGGTACAGAAAGCCCTGACACTTGCGGCGCCGTTGTCCATCATCAGTTGGGCTGCCTTGCAGATGGTACCTGCCGTATCGATGATATCATCCACAAGAATGACATCCTTTCCGGTAACATCGCCGATCAGCGCCATGGTATCCAC
The DNA here is from genome assembly GCA_023957275.1 of Lentimicrobium sp. GTDB lineage: Bacteria > Bacteroidota > Bacteroidia > Bacteroidales > Lentimicrobiaceae > Lentimicrobium. The sequence goes on from JAMLHF010000014.1 coordinate 1,829, forward strand.
CTGATTCGCCTTAGATCGCTGCTTGTAACAAATTACAAAACTGGTATTCAATATCTTGGCATAAGCCGCGGCCCTGCGGGTACCACCGGTATCAGGGGAGGCCATTACCAGGTTGGGCAGGTTGAGCTGCTTGATAAAGGGCACAAAGATTGAAGAGGCATACAGGTGATCCACAGGAACATCAAAAAAGCCCTGAATCTGATCGGCATGCAGATCGATGGTAATAATCCGCTGAACGCCCGCGGCAGTAAGCAGGTTGGCCACCAGTTTGGCGGCTATCGACACCCTGGGTTTATCCTTCCGGTCCTGCCGTGCAAACCCGAAATAGGGAATTACAGCAATGATATGCCTTGCCGAGGCCCGCTTGGCGGCATCGATCATCAGCAGAAGTTCAAAAAGATTGTCGCTTGGCGCAAAGGTCGATTGTACAATGAACAGGTCGTTTCCACGCACATTTTCTTCGAAGGAGGGTTGAAATTCACCATCCGAAAAATCCGTTATCAGGACATCACCAAGCTTCTTTCCGTAGCTGACGGCTATCTTTTCGGCCAGGTAACGGGTGGCTCTGCCCGAGAAAATGTTAACCACTGTGGCCATTTCAGATGTGCTAATAGAGGTTGAACGATCCGGTTTTAAGGGCGCAAAATTATAATTTTTTTTGAAGGTTGATGTAATGATTTTAACAAATGTTAAAAATAAACCTTCTAAACCCTTGATTTTTCGGCAAATTAGTATTACTTTTGCACCCCTTTTGAGGCGTGCGGCAAGGCGAGTGGGGAGCAGACAATATCAGGGATAAGAAACCCGTTACGAATGATGTCCGTGCAAACATACAACTTTTTTTGAATCGGTGGCTAATATAATGGCTATTCACTCATCTTCCTGAAGTGGATAGCTCTAAACATAAAACTTTAAAGAATGAAACTCTCGCAATTTCGCTATCAACTGCCCAATGATCTGATTGCAAGGCAACCGGTCGATAACCGGGACAAATCGCGGCTTATGGTACTGAACCGCAAAACCAAAACCATTGAACACAGGATGTTCACTGATATTCTGGAATATTTTGGAGATGGCGATGCATTCATTATTAACGATACCAAGGTGTTCCCGGCGCTGCTAACCGGTGAGAAGGAAAAAACCGGAGCCAAGATCACCGTATTTCTCCTCAGGGAGCTCAACGCGGAAGCCCGTTTATGGGATGTTCTGGTTGATCCGGCAAGAAAAATCCGCATCGGCAACAAGTTGTATTTCGGTGACGATGACTCCCTGGTTGCTGAAGTGATAGATAACACTACTTCGCGGGGACGCACCCTCCGGTTCCTGTTCGACGGCCCCTATGATGAATTCAAGAAAACCATCGAAAGCCTGGGCAAAACCCCGCTTCCGGAGGAGCTGCAGGCCATTCGCGAAATCGTTCCAGAGGACAAGGAATGGTACCAGACCATATACGCAGCCAAAGAAGGCGCCGTTGCCGCTCCCACCGCAGGGCTGCATTTCAGCCGGGAACTTATGAAACGCCTGGAACTCAAAGGAGCCTCATTCGCTTCGGTTACCCTTCACGCCGGTGTAGGGAATTTCAGGGCCATCGATGTGGAAGATCTCACCAAACATAAGATGGACTCCGAAGAACTGATCATCGAGGAAGAAGCCGTCCGCATCGTTAACAAAGCCAAAGAAAACCGTAAACAGGTATGCGTAGTCGGCACTACCACGATGAAAGCCGTAGAATCATCGGTTACCATTTCGGGGATGTTGAAACCTTTCAAAGGATGGTCTAACAAATTTATTTTCCCTCCTTACGAATTCAGTATTCCCACCTGTATGGTCACCAATTTTCATCTGCCGCAATCACCCATGCTGATGATGACGGCCGCTTTCGCCGATTTTGATTTCCTGATGAAAGCATATAAAGAAGCCATCAACGAAAAATACCGCTTTTTTACCTATGGCGATGCCATGCTGATTTTGTAAACCCACGGAGAAAATACCCGAAAGGCTGTCACTGAAGGAAATAAAACTTCAATGCCAGCCTTTTTCTTTCTGCATTAACCGTCTGTATTTTGAAAGACCGTTTGCAAATCAGCGGTTTTCTGTGTAGGTTTGTTTAAAAATTCCGAGTTGTGGAGCGTTTCGTAATCATTGTAGCCGGCGGTTCAGGGCAAAGAATGGGAACCGGAATCCCCAAGCAGTTTCTACCTTTATGCGGCAGACCATTGTTGATGCATACCATGGAGGCCTTTCAGCGTTACGATGCAAAAACCGGCGTGGTGCTGGTACTTCCTGCAGGACAGGCTAAGCAATGGAAAGACCTGTGCTCCCTTCACGGATTCATGCTTGCTCATCAGCTGGCAGAGGGAGGCGAAACCCGCGGACATTCTGTGCGCAGCGGACTGAATGCCATAGCCGCCACAGAGGGTGTTGTGGCCGTGCATGATGGCGTCAGACCGCTGGTAAGTCAGGAGACAATTGCCAGGGGATTTGCCCTTGCCGAAAGCGGGAAAAATGCTGTCCCGGGGCTACCCCTCGCCGACTCGCTGAGAATCACCAACGGGAACAAAAGCCGGCCCCTCGACCGGACTTTGGTAAGGCGTATACAAACCCCGCAGTGCTTCCCCCTGCATATTTTGCGCGAAGCATACCGGCATCCCCGGTTTATGGACTTTACTGATGACGCCCAGCTGGTTGAAACCACAGGCAATGCCATTACCCTTTATGAAGGCAATGCCGAAAACATAAAAATCACCACACCCTTTGATCTGAAACTGGCCGGACTACTGGCAGGTGAAATAACCCTTGATATATTGAGTCAACAAAACAGGGACAACAATGAATGAAGAAGGACGGAAACTTGCCAATTCCGAAGGATGGCTTTCCATTTTCGGAAACATCCTGTTGTTTGTCCTGAAATTCTGGGCCGGGATTGTATCAGGATCTATCGCCATCATTGCGGATGCCTGGCATACTTTGTCCGATTCGCTGACCTCTGTGGTGGTGCTGGCCGGGGTTAAATTATCGTCACGCCCGGCCGATCGCGAACACCCCTTCGGACATGGCAGGGCCGAGCTGATTGCCGCCCTGATTATCGGCGTATTGCTGAGCGTGGTGGCGTTCAATTTTGTGGTGGAGGGGGTACAGCGGCTCCGCGACCGTCAGGCAGTTCATTACGGCACCTTTGCCATTGCCGTGACAGCATTTTCCATCCTGGCCAAGGAAGCCATGGCCCGCTATGCCTTCTGGGTTGCCAAACGTTCAGCTTCACGTTCGGTAAGAGCCGATGCCTGGCACCACCGCTCCGATGCTATATCCTCCATAGTAATTCTGGCAGGGATATTCGCAGGTAAACACCTGTGGTGGATTGATGGTGTGCTGGGGATTATAGTGGCATTGCTGATTTTTTATGCAGCTTATGATATCCTCCGCGACGCCATGAATACAATGCTGGGCGAACAACCAGAGCCTGAGCTTATCTCACAGATTGCAGAAATATGCCACAATGAGAGTATGCTTGAGCTTCATCCACACCATATCCATGTGCACCGTTACGGCGAGCACACTGAACTGACCATGCACATCAGGCTGCCCGATAACATGACCCTGTTTGATGCCCATGAAATCGCCACCCGCATTGAATTGCGGCTGAAAAATGACTTCGGCGTAATTTCCACCATTCATATGGAGCCTGAAGGTCTTACCCACCCCTGACGCGGCGATCCTTCCACCGCGCCGGCACCACCTGTCCGGCAAGTGCCACCAGCGTTGTGTAAAAAGCCACCAGCGGCTCGGACGGAACAACCAGCCACAGAAGTCCCGGCTTCTGTGCAAATCTGGCAAAACCAGTAAGCACCATCAGATCTGCGAATATTTTTACAAGGTAAACCAGTAAAAACCACATCAGAAACCGGGGTGTAAAAAGGCCTGCAACCAGGCTGAATACCAGCATCGCATTCATAAAAAAAACAATCATTGCCGAAAGAATCAGCGGGAAATTCCTGTAGGCCCTGCTTTTTGAAGCCCACCGCAGGCGCTGGTTAATAAAACCAACCGGAGTTCCTGCCGGCCTGGTGAACACCAGGGCATCCCGGCACCGGGCAAAGGCGATTTTATCGCTGCCGAACCTGTTAAGCATGGAAAGCATCAGAAACACGTCATCTCCCGATGCAATTTGCTGCCGAAGGGCATCACCCTGTAACGACCGGTATGCTTCCATTGAAAATCCCAGATTAGCACCATTGCACATCAGGGGAAATCCAGCCCCGATGGATCCTGCTCCGGAAGCCACCAGCGACATAAATTCGAGATCCTGCAGTTGCTGAAAGAGGCCGGCCGGATCTTTAAAAGTCACAGGACCTGAGACAAAAACCGCCTGCCGCCCTTCCATTACCGATACCATGGCAGCAATCCAACCAGGTGAAACTTCGCAATCGGCATCGGTGGTCAATATGTAAACTCCACGGGCCTGTTGCAGCGCCAACGCAATGGCCGCCTTTTTCCCGGTTTGTCCGGTTTGGCGGATCAGGTGAAGGTCAACTTCCGTATTCTGCCTGATAAATCCTTCAACGGTGGCAGCAGTCTGATCTGTGGAATAGTCATCCACCACCAGCACTTCAAATCTGTTGCGCGGGTAATGCTGATCCGCAAGGCTTTGCAGACACAGTCCTATATTATCGGCTTCATTTCTGGCAGCAATGATCACACTAACCCTGGCCGTTTGCTTTATTGGCGGGCATCTCCCCAGCTGCGACCAACCCTTGACAAGCAAGGCCATCAGAAGCACGTAAGCAGCGGCTATCAGCAACGGAATCAATATATGCGCGAAAGCAATCATAAGCTCAGGATTTTCTGATGATGCTGATCTTTCTGATAAACAATGCCCCGAACAAGGCCGGCAGGGCCAGATTGATCATCCAGATCATGGTGGAAGCCGAAAGAATGGATGCAGCAACATCGCCCCGGCTGCCAAAGAACATTCCGATAAAATAGATGGAAACCGACCCTCTGATGCCCAGGTCGGCCAGCGCTACCGTAGGGATGGCCGCCATCACAAAATAGGTAACGGAGATCAGCATCATGGCCTGCGGATAAGGAATGTTCAGCCCGAAAGCCCTTAGCAGCAGATAAAACTGCGCGGAAAAAACAAGGTACCTCAGGGCGCTCAACAGCAGCACACCACCCAGGGTCCGCCTGCCAACCCTTTCTATAACGATCAGGTACAAATTCATACGCCTCCATTTCGGCCGGATAAGTTTATCGAGGCGTGCGGTTATTACCGGGACTTTCAGAAAGAACAGAATCAGCAACAAGGAAAAAAGCAGGATAAAGATCACCAGTCCGGCATACAGATAATCCTGCCATCCTTCGCTGAATCCCGCATATTGGGGAATAAAAAACAGCAGGGCGATCATGCCTGCCACAAGGGTAACGATCAGCTGGCTGATGCTGCCCGCAATGGTGAGCAGGGCGCTTTTGATGCGGTTAGCCCTCAGGGTAAATATGCGACCCAGAAACTCGCCCACCCGGTTGGGGGTGAACAGGCTGAAAGTAATGCCCGCCAGCACAGACCGGAAAGCGGAAGGGAGGGAGACCGGTTCCAGATAACTGATCAGTGAGCGCCATTTCACCGTTTCGAGCAGCCAGTTCAGCGGCATCATCAGCAAAACGGCCAGCAACAGCAATCGAAAACTGCCTGCCTGAAGGTTTAAGGCAAGTTGTTGCCTGAATTGCGCAAAATCGGCCTGCACAAACACCTGCCGGTATATAAACCAGCAGGATGCCGCAACAATCAGTATGCGGGCCGTGCTATTGAGTGTTTTCTTTACCTTTGCTGAAAGTTTCATTGCACTATAGTATCCGATTCATGGCAGGCGAACGCATCATCCTCGGCATTGACCCCGGCACCCAGGTTATGGGTTACGGTTTAATCGCCGATAAAGGTAAGAAAATAGAGCTGATCGCCCTGGATGTGTTTAAGTTCGTCTCAAAAGAATCGCAGGCGCTGAGGCTGAAAAAGATATTCAGCGCGGTGCTCGGACTTATCGACAAGTACCACCCGGATGAACTGGCCATTGAAGCCCCTTTTTACGGTAAAAATGTGCAGTCGATGCTGAAACTCGGGCGTGCGCAGGGGGTAGCCATGGCCGCGGCCCTTTACCGCGACATACCCATATTTGAATACTCTCCCCGCAAAATCAAACAATCCATCACCGGAAACGGCAGTTCCTCAAAAGAACAGGTTGCCGGAATGCTCGGCCACCTGGTAGCCCTGGGAGATGAGCCTAAAATGCTGGATGCCACCGACGCCGTGGCGGTTGCAGTTTGTCATTACTACCAGGGCAAAGCCGAGACGCAGGGAAAAAACTATTCAGGCTGGAAAAGCTTTCTGGAGCAAAACCCCGGAAGAATTGCCAAAAAGTAGAAAACCCGGGCACAGCCCGCAACCTGCAATCCGTCTATTTGCGCAGGGTTATCCTGAATGTGGTCCCTTTTCCCGGTACAGATGATTTCACATAAATTTTCCCGTCATGAATTTCGCGGATTATGCGCTGGGTCAGTGACAGGCCAAGCCCCCAACCCCGCTGCTTGCTGGTGTAGCCGGGATTAAAAATGGTACGGAACTTCTTCTTCGGAATTCCTTTACCGGTATCCGAAATATCAATGTGAACCAGGTTTTCGTCTTCACTCATTTCGATGCGGATATCGCCTTCGCCTTCCATAGCATCCACGGCATTTTTCACGAGGTTCTCAATCACCCAGTCGAACAGCTGGTAGTTGAGCCGCGTAAGTAAAACGGCATCACGCTGAGGCTGGACGTGAAATGAAACCTTGTTGGAAGTCCGCGTTTTAAGGTATGCCACAGAGTTGTATATCACCTCCACCACATTTTCGGTTTTGAGGCTGGCCGCCGATCCGATTTTTGAAAAACGCTCAGCAATTGTATTCAGGCGGTTTACGTCTTTCTCCAGCTCTTCAATGGTCCCTTCTCCAATATCTTTGGATCTCAGGTATTCCACCCAGGCCATCATGGAAGAAAGTGGTGTCCCTAACTGATGGGCAGTTTCCTTGGCCAGTCCCACCCACACCTGATTCTGCTCAGAACGGCGCGCGATGCTGAACAACAGATACGAAACCAGGAGGAAAATACCAATGATAATTAGCTGAATAACCGGGAAATACCTTAATTGCGTAAGCAGAAAAGAGTCTTTATAGAAAATGTAATGCTTTCTGTCGGCGATAACGATCTCGATGGGTTCATTATAGGCCGCCATTTCATCGATGGTATTTTTGACAAATGCAGGATCCTTTAACCGGGTGGTATCAATTTTTCCCCATGCCACAAGTTCGGTCCGGGTACTATCGGTAATAATCACAGGCACCGAAGCCGAGTTGTTGACCACCTCGTTGAAGAAGGATTCTACCAGGTCGTCGAGCACCACTTTCAGTTCAGAAAACAGCCTTGAATCCTTGTAATGGAAATAAACATAATTGCCTGAATAATAATCCAGTTTCAGGGGCGGATAGACTGAGAATTCTTTCAGCAGCTCCGGGGTGAATTGCCTGACAGTATCCGGGTTAAAATCCACATTCCTCGCTTCCATGATCCTGCCGTTTTCATCGGCAAGAATCACTGGTATGGATGTATTTTTTGAGATGATGCTCAGATAGAAGAGGATATTTTCATCATCGCCTGCCTCCACCATCCTTTCGGTAGCCTCTGCCAGTATCTCAACCCTTTTGCGTTCTTCAACCCGGATCTGATCAAAGAAATCATCGGTGTAATTTACCAGGCTGACTCTTTGCTGAATAGCATTGGCCCAGGTTGTGATCTTGCTCCGCTCATCCCTGGCTATGTTCTTCACCAGCTGGTTTGTATACCACAGCGAAAAACCCACGATCAGCAACGCGATCAGAAACAACCAGCGCTTCCAGGTTTTCTTCTGCTCGTATATGTTGGTAACCCGGGGCTTAAAAAGTTTTCGAAGGTTCATCAAAGTGAGGCTATATGATACAAATATCGGATTTTTATCGGAAACTGTTCAGCACAAGGCAATCTAATGTATAACTGCCGTCCGCGACATTTCCTGTAAAGCCTGATTCAGTCCGGTCAGTCTTCGTCCCATTCTATTTCAAACTTCACTTCTGAGGCTTTTTTATCCTTTGGCGGTGGTGCATTGCGGTCTTTCCCGAACTCCGACCTCAGGGCCTGCCTGAGTTCCTGTTTCTGATTTTTAAAGTCATCGGCCATTTTTTTCACCACTGCCTGGCTGTCGTAACGAAACACCGGTTGGTCAACCGTTCCGGTAAGGTGCAGAAACAGCCTGGTATTAGCACCTTCCGCTATTTCGGAAGCACCGGCAGGGGCCGGGTTGCGTCGTTTTTTGTTCCGTCCAATCTCCGAAAGCAGCAGATTCAGATGGTAGTCGATGTCGTTGCCAAAGGTGTGTGAACCATAACCCTTCAGGCCCATGACCGACGATTTTACTTCCATTTCGGGAATAATCACCGTTTTGCGTGCTATTTCAACGCGGTTTTTCAGGGTGGAAAACTTCACATTCATCAGTTCGTCCGCATCCAGAAAGCGCGACAATTCCTGCAATGGTTCAAATCCGACCAGTTCCCCGTCCCTGATTTCAAGGTCGGCGATGGCACTCACCGAGGCGGCATCCGTTTCGAAACGGTTGCTCATGGTAGCCCCGTACTGAACTTCGGCATCGGCCCGGCCTTTCAGATGACGGCTCTGCAGGCTGGTTTGCCCGAAATCACCGAATTCCCTGAACAACCTTTGTATATCTACATCATGAAGAGAGACATTGCATACCACCTGGGCATGGCTGCCGTAACGGTTGTTAAGCACCCCGCTGCCGCTGACGCTTCCGTCCATGGCTTTCATCGAGAACGAACCCACCCTCAGTACCCTGTCGTCAAGGCTTAGCCTGCCGCTGACCTTTTCGGCGCTGAAATCCCGGTAAGTAAACAGATCACATGAAATCGCGGCATTGAACCCGACCCTTTCGGGGAATATGGCGGTTGCCGCGTTCCCGGGCTGACCTTCCCCGGCCGTGGTTGCCGCCGAAGCCGGTGCAATATCTTCGAGGCAGAGCCTTTCCGAACGAATCGCTGCATCAAAAAACAAGGGCTGATCTTTCTGAAACAGGAAAGCAGCCAGATTGCGGAAATTTCCCGACAGGCTGAGATCGCTCCTGCCGGTTTTCAGGCTAAGCCGGTCTATCATCACCGATCCGTTCCGCAGCTCAAGTTCGGCATTGAGGTCACTTAACTTCCGCCCATCTTTTACAAGCACAAAACCCGCATCTGCAAGGCTCACCAGTCCCGAAGCCTTCTCAGGCACCCTGGCCGCGGCATCAAAACTCCCTTCGTAACTGATGTCCGCCACCAGTTTCCCGCGGGCATCAGTGATTTGACCTTCAGGCATAAATGCTGCAATCTCATCCAGAAAAAGCGAAGCGCTGAGGGTCAGGTTCACCTTTGGGCGGACGGAATTTTCAAGCAGCAGCTTCCCCCTGAAATTTCCTCTTCCCGCTGATCCTTCGAATTCAGTAAACTCAAGGCGATCAGCCCGGATACCTGTTTTGGCGGTATAACTGCCCGAAGCCATAATTCCGCTCAACCTGGTTTTATGCTGCAGATGAGCGAGACTGCCTTTTTTTACAGAAAATCCGGCTGTAACTAAAGGCGATTGCTTTCCACCGTAATTGCCTTTAACCCTGAGTTCAGCGGTAAGCCTTCCTCCCGGCCGGTAGTCTTTCAGGGAAGCAGTAAACCGCTCCGGAATCAGGATAAAAAGCTTTTCAATGTCAGCCTGCTCAACGGAAATTAACAGATCTGTCGCATTGACCCGCTTTCCGTATGACAACAGGCCGCTCACGCTGAAATCTTCACCCCCTGCACGCAAACCTGCACGCGTAATATTAATAGTCCCGGCATCCTGGTCAAGAATCACATCGGCGTGAAGATTGATGGACTCCTTAAGCGAGTAATCGTCGGGCCCAATGAGCAGTCTTTCGGCCGCAAGGTTTCCTGAAAGACCGGCCTCAACCACCGCTCCTGATATCTTTCCTTTCAGGGTAACATAACTGATGGCCACGGCAAGGTCGTTTCCGGCAGCCACATCACGGTAGTAGACCTTTGATTTACGCAATACCACCCGTTGAATGTCGAAATCCACCTTCTTTCCCTCTTCACTGCCGCCCTTTTTCCAGACTTCAAAGTTATTCCTGCCATCCTTGTCCCGCCAAAGGGTTACCGAGGCTTCCTGGATATCCACACTCCGGATACGGTATTCCCCGGTAAAAAGGCTGAAAATACCAAAACGGAGGGAGATGCCTTTTGCATGGAGCAGCCCGGGAGCTTCTCCGGCACCGGCCGGAGGCTTTATAGCAACCTGCCTGAAAACTACTGAGGCGTCCGGAAAATTTCTGAACAGGGTAAACTCCACCTCCCCGACTTCGGCCGGGACCAGCAGGTGCTTGTTAATTTCGGCAACCACCAGCTGTTTGGCTTTATCTCCATAAGTAAGCGAAACAACCCCAAGGACCACCAAACCAATAACCAAAAAAGCCGCAATTGCTGCAGCAATCTTAATGGTTCGCCTGTTATGCCGGGATGATTCTTGCATGTAAAAAAGGTTCCGGAGTCTGATCAGAAACTAACGATTATTCCTGAAAATCATTGCATCGGTTAGTGAAAGAAACGCTACCGCTTTAGACATGCGATCCGTGGTTTTCAGCTGTTCAGCATACTCCTCACAGTCCTGACGATACCGTCGGTATCAAATCCGCACAAAGCGTACAACTCTTCCGGCTTTCCCTGGGTGATAAACGCATCGGGGATGCCCAGCCGCACAATCCTTGCCTGGTAGTTATTGGCGGCCATAAACTCAAGCACCGCGCTGCCCAGCCCGCCGTTGATGGTTCCGTCTTCGACGGTAACGATCCGGTCATACTTTTTAAACACTTCGTGCAGCATTTGTTCATCAATGGGTTTCAGGAACCGCATGTCGAAGTGCCCGGCCAGAATACCATCGCGCTGCAGGATGTCACAGGCTTCGGTGACAAAATTCCCCGGGTGACCGATCGACAGAATGGCCACGCTTTCACCTCCGCGCAGTTTACGCCCGGTGCCGGCAGTGATTTCCATAAACGGCTTCTTCCAGTCGGTGGATAGTCCCCTGCCCCGCGGGTATCGGATAACATAGGGGCCTTTACCGTCGAGCTGGGCTGTGTACATCAGGTGCCGGAGTTCCGTCTCATTCATGGGCGCTGCGATGGTAAGCCCGGGAATGGCCCGGAAGTACGCCAGATCGTAAGCTCCGTGATGGGTAGGCCCGTCTTCACCGACCAAACCGCCGCGGTCGAGGCAGAACACCACCTGCAAGCCCTGCAGGGCAACATCGTGAATTACCTGATCGTACGCACGCTGCATAAACGATGAATAAATATTGCAGAACGGAATCAGTCCGCGCGCGGCCATACCGGCCGAAAAGGTTACGGCGTGCTGCTCGGCAATTCCCACATCAAAAGCCCGGTGAGGCATCACGCTCATCATCATATTTAGCGAACATCCTGAAGGCATGGCCGGGGTGACCCCGACAATTTTAGGATTCTTCTCCGCCAGTTCAATAATGGTCTTGCCGAAAACATGCTGATACTTCGGAGGCAGGCTTTTACAGGGCTTTTCGATGATCTCACCCGTGGTTTTGTCGAACATTCCCGGTGAATGATACAGGATCTGATCCTGTTCCGCCTTCTCGAAACCCTTGCCCTTGACGGTAATTACGTGCAACAGGCGCGGACCGGGGATATTGCGGATATCGTTTAACAGCTTGGTTAGCCTCACCACATCGTGGCCGTCGACCGGGCCGAAATACCTGAAATTAAAGGCTTCGAAAAGATTGCTTTTATTCAGGATGGTGCTTTTCAGGGCATTCCCGATCTGTTTAACCACGGCCCGTGAATTTTTACCGTAACTGGTATTGCCGCCCATCAGTTTCCACACCTTGTCTTTCAGCTTGTTGTAGGCCCTGGAGGTTACAATATCAATCAGGTATTCACGCAGTGCGCCTACGTTTTTATCGATGGCGATGCCGTTGTCGTTGAGGATTACCAGCAGGTTGGTATTGGATACACCGGCATTGTTGAGGGCCTCCATGGCCATGCCACCGGTCATGGCTCCGTCGCCGATCACGGCGATGTGCTGTTCATTTTTCCCGTTCAGCAGCCTGGCGGCAGTAGCCATACCCAGTGCAGCAGAGATGGAAGTGGACGAATGGCCCACACCGAAGGCATCGTAAGCGCTTTCGCTCATTTTCGGGAATCCGGAAATACCGCCAAAGGTACGGTTGGTATGGAATGTATCCCTTCTTCCGGTGATGATTTTGTGGGCATAAGCCTGATGGCCGACATCCCAGATAAGCTTATCCAAAGGGGTATTGAAAGCGTAATGGATGGCCACTGCTAGTTCCACGGATCCGAGGCTGGCACCCAGGTGTCCGGGGTTGGAGGAGATCACCTCTATGATAAACTGTCTGATCTCATCGCAGAGCAGCGGAAGTTCATCTTCCCTGAGCAGGCGGAGATCGGCCGGGGAATTGATTTTATTCAGCAGTTTTAAGGGTATCTGTGGCGTCATGATCCCTGAAGGAATTTAACGGACAAATGTACAAATTAATAGGGAAGCGGGAGACCTGAAATGATGTTTGAAAGGTCAGACAAACAGCAGTGCTCAAACCAAAAAAAATACTTAATTCAGTTATTTGACTAAAGGTACTGAAAAGTAGTACATTTGCGGGTTAATTTCCAATCATAAGCAGCAATGAACATTATCATAGCCGGAGACGGGGAAGTCGGGTTTCACCTGGCCAAAATGCTTTCCGGCGAAAACCATAACATCACCATTGTAGATCCGCACCAGGAGCTACTAAAGATGATAGAAACGCATACAGACCTTATGACCATCACCGGGGATTCCACCTCCATCAGCGTGCTGGAGCAGGCCAATGTGCGCCGTGCCGACCTGTTGATTTCGGTGGTTCACGACGAAAAAATCAACATCACCACCTGTGTGCTGGGCAAAAAACTGGGCGCCCGCCGGACGATCGCCCGCATCAACAACACGGAGTATCTGACCATTGAGAACCGCGAAATCATGCGCTCACTGGGGATAGATGCCATGGTGTGTCCCGAACGTATTGCAGCCAAGGAGATCGTGAAACTGCTCGGGCAGACCGCGGCAACCGAAATCTTCGACTTTTCCGAAGGCCGTCTGTCGCTCTTCCTGATCAAACTGGATGAAAAAGCCCTGGTGCTGAACAAAACCCTCAACCAGGTTGCCCATGAAAACCCCCGCCTCGATTTCAGGGCGATAGCCATTCACCGGAACAACAAAACCATTATCCCGAAAGGGGACGACATATTTAAAATAAACGACCTGGCCTATGTCATTACCAAGCCCGACGGGGTGGACTCCCTGCTCAGGCTCGGGGGTAAACAAAAACAGGAGATCCGCAATGTAATGATTGTAGGCGGGGGCCGCATCGGACGGAAAACAGCACGCCGCATCGAACGCGACATGAATGTGAAGCTGATCGAGATCGACAAGGAACGCTGCCTGAACCTGATCGACCAGCTGGAACACACCCTGATCATCAATGCAGATGCACGCGACATCGACCTGCTCGAAGATGAGGGTATCCGTAATATGGACGCCTTTATCGCGGTGACCAACGATTATGAGACCAACATCCTGACCTGTCTGCTGGCCCAGCGTTTCGGGGTAAAGCGCGTGATACCGCTGGTTGAGAACATCGACTATATCGGCATATCGCAGAGTATCGGTATCGAAACCATCATCAACAAAAAGCTGATCACGGCCTCATACATTGTACGTTTTACCATGGATGCCGAAGTAACAAGCATCAAATGCCTCAGCGGTATCGATGCCGAAGTGCTTGAGTTTGTCGTGAAGCCGGGAGCCTATGTTACCCGCCGCCCCATCAAAAAAATCGACATCCCGAAAGGGTGCATCATCGGCGGAATCGTCAGGGGAATGCAGAGCTTTATTGCCGTCGGCGACTTCCAGATACAGGAAGGTGATAAGGTAGTGATCTTTGCCCTTCCGGAAGCCATCAGTAAAGTTCAGGCCCTGTTTAACTGATTTTAACCTATCTTTCAGCCCTGATCGACAATCATAATCTGTTATGGCCGCTAAAAGCAGGATCAACCTGAATGCCATTATGAAGATCACCGGATTGCTGATGGTGATTGAAGGATTCTTTATGCTCAGCAGTCTGGGATTTTCAGCCTGGTACGATCCTGACTGTCTTGACCACCTGCGCCTGTTTGATCCCAGGCACGATTTTCTGCCATTGCTGGTTTCCGGCTCAGGGGTTGGGTTTTTGGGACTTTTGTTCTGGACGTTTAACAAAAAACTTGACCAGAACTCCATTGGTAAACGCGAAGGGTACATCATTGTATCCCTCACATGGGTTATTATTTCATTTTTCGGAGCCATTCCATTTGTCCTGAGCGGGATCACCACCAGTTACACCGACGCGTTTTTCGAGACCATGTCAGGATTTACCACAACAGGGGCAACCATCTTCGCCGATATAGAAGCCCTACCCAAAGGCATTCTTTTCTGGCGAAGCATGACCCACTGGATAGGAGGCATGGGAATAATTGTTTTATCCCTCGCCATTCTTCCCATCCTGGGTATTGGCGGTATGCAGCTCTTCGTAGCTGAAGTTCCCGGTCTTACACCCGACAAACTGCACCCGCGCATTACCCAGACAGCCAAACGCCTGTGGATTATATATGTAATGCTGACGTTGATACAAACCCTGCTGCTGATGCTGGGGGGGATGAACCTCTTCGAAAGTCTGTGCCACGCCTTTGGCACCATGGCAACCGGAGGATTTTCAACCCGCAATGATTCCATAGCAGGATTTTCTCCTTACATACAATATGTTATAATTCTGTTCATGTACCTGGCCGGGATCTCATTTACGCTGCACTATTTCGTCATTAAAAGACAATTCAGGAAGGTATTGCGTAATGAAGAGCTGCGGATGTACACCCTGCTGCTGATCACAGCAACGGTAACCATTGCTGCAGCGCTTTTTTACATGCAGCACCTTGAATCCGGCAAGGCTTTCCGCGATGCACTTTTTCAGGTGGTATCCATTGTAACCACTACCGGATATATCACCAGCGATTACCTCACCTGGCCATTTTTCACCTGGTTGCTGATCTTTTTACTGATGTTTACCGGGGGGTGCGCCGGATCTACCGGTGGAGGTATTAAAATTGTAAGAATTATCCTGCTTTTCAAAAACAGCCGGATGGAGCTGAAGCGCATTGTGCATCCGCAGGCTTTGCTGCCCGTGCGCCTGAACGGCAAATCCATCTCACAGCAGATTATATTTAATGTGCTGGCATTTTTCCTGATCTACATTATCATTTTTGCCTTCGGCTCACTGGTGATGTCAGCCATGGGAATGGAGTTCGAATCAGCTGTAGGGGCCGTCGCGGCCAGCCTTGGCAACATCGGTCCCGGACTTGGCTCTGTCGGCCCTGTGCTGAACTACAGTACTGTCCCCATGGCCGGCAAGTGGGTACTCGCTTTTCTGATGTTACTGGGCCGTCTGGAACTGTTTACAGTATTGATCCTCTTTTCTGCCTCTTTCTGGAAAAAATAATCTTCTGAGGCAACCTTTCCGGAATGTGACTTTTAATAAGCCTGACAGCTCATCACTTCACCGCCGGCGAAAAAGACGGCTGTTTTACTTTATCTTTGCAGCCATAAATGAGTCAACGCTTACCCTCTTACCGGAAAATCTGGGACATCTCCCTACCCATTATACTGAGCCTTGTTGCCCAGAATGTGGTAAATGTCACTGATACAGCTTTTCTTGGTCGGGTTGGTGAAGTGGAGCTTGGCGCTTCAGCGCTTGCCGGCCTTTTCTATATCTCGCTCTTCATGCTGGGATTCGGGTTCGGCATAGGGGCGCAGATATTGATCGCCCGCCGTAACGGAGAGAAAAACTATGCCGATATCGGAAGGATTACCGACAACAGCCTGTATTTCCTCACTATTCTGGGTCTTCTGCTTTTTCTGGTTATCAAACTTTTCTCTCCCTATATGCTTCGGCCGATGATTGCCTCTGACGCCGTTTACCACGCCAGTCTTGACTTCCTTCAATACCGGATCTACGGACTGTTTTTTGCTTTTGCAAACGTGCTGTTGCGCTCTTTTTACATCGG
Organism: Lentimicrobium sp.; assembly: GCA_023957275.1. Lineage (GTDB taxonomy): Bacteria > Bacteroidota > Bacteroidia > Bacteroidales > Lentimicrobiaceae > Lentimicrobium. The sequence goes on from JAMLHF010000014.1 coordinate 18,106, forward strand.
AACCACCAATACCCGTGTGCTCACATACAACGCCCTGATTATGGCAGGGGTTAATGTATTTCTTGACTATATACTGATATTCGGCCACCTCGGTTTTCCGGCCATGGGCATCAAAGGCGCTGCCATCGCTTCAGTAATTGCAGAACTGGCCTCTGCCATCTTTTTCTTTACCTATACCTTCCGCAGGGTAAACCTGCATCAGTTCAATCTCTTCCGGTTTGGCCGGTTCGACTGGAAAGTGGTTCGCACCACCCTCGAAATATCCGTATTTGTCATGCTTCAGTACTTCCTCTCCCTTGCCGGGTGGTTCGTTTTTTTTATGATCATTGAGAAAATGGGAGAGCGCCCGCTGGCTATTTCAAATATTATCCGGAGTGCATACGTAGTACTGATGATCCCTGTTTTTGCTTTCGGATCTACCACCAACTCACTTGTAAGCAACGTGATTGGCCAGGGCAAGCCCGATTATGTGATTCCCCTGATCAAAAAAGTTGCCCTGATGAACTTCATACTTATCGGTAGTGTAGTTCTGGTTTCCGCATTCATTCCAAGGATTCTGATTTCGGTTTATACCTCCGACCCGGAACTGATCAGTCAGACCATCCCGTCATTTTATGTTGTCATGTCAGCCCTGCTGCTGTTTTCATTTTCCAGCATCCTGTTCAATGGTGTCAGTGGCACCGCAAATACAGCTACCGCCCTGCTGATAGAGTTTATCACCATCGCTGTTTACTTAACCGTTTCATGGGTGCTGGCTGTACGGATGAAACTTGAGATTGAACTGGTATGGACCAGTGAATATATTTACTTTATGGTGCTTTCATTGCTTTCATTCCTCTACCTGAAATCAGGTAAATGGCGAAAAAAGTTAATTTAAGCCGAATTATTATTGATTCGATTGTCCTGGCATATAGCCTTTCAAAAGAAAAAGTCTGAAATAATTCGCAATTTCTCAGAGCCGGGTTATATTTGCAGGGGACGAATAAGCTTACTGTCTGAATACACTTAACCGGTTTATCTAAAAAATCAACTATTCCGGCAGATGAATACCTGTAAAGAAATCATATTAACCATTAAATCATCAAGCCTGCGGAACGCATGATCAGGTTATCGGTAGTGATCATTACATATAATGAAGAACGCAACATAGGGCGGTGCCTTGAATCGGTACGCGGCATTGCCGATGATATAGTGGTACTTGATTCTTTCTCAACCGACAAAACGGAAGATATTTGCAAAGAACACGGGGCAAGATTTATCCGGCATAAGTTCGAAGGGCATATTGAACAGAAAAACAGGGCTGTTTCCCTTGCAAGCTATCCTCATGTTCTATCTCTGGATGCTGATGAGGCCCTGGATGATACCCTCAGGGAATCAATAAGCAGGGTAAAAGAAAACTGGAAACACGACGGTTATACCATGAACCGGCTTACCAATTATTGCGGGAAGTGGATTTACCATTGCGGCTGGTATCCCGACCGCAAACTCAGGTTGTGGGACTCCCGCAAAGGGCGCTGGGGAGGCGAAAACCCCCACGACAGGTACGAGCTCACCGAAAAAGATGCGACCACTGCACATCTCGAAGGAAACATCCTTCATTACAGCTATTATACCCTCAACGATCACCACAGGCAGGTAGAATACTTTACCACCATCCTTGCAAGAACACAGTTCAACAACGGTAAGCGCGCACCCTGGCCGGTAATGGTGATAAGTCCTGTAATAAAATTTCTGCGCGACTATTTTATTAAGCTCGGTATACTTGACGGCCGGGCAGGCTTTACCATCTCACGCATAAGCGCATATGCAACCTATCTGAAATACAGGAAAATCAGACAGCTTCAGCAGTCGAAAAACAAACTGGGTTGAGCATACAGCACAATTACCGGAAGATCATTATCAGCCGTACCGACAGCATCGGCGACGTGGTGCTTACCCTGCCCCTGGCCGGTCTGCTTAAAAAGTATTACCCCCTCTCAAGCATTGCATTTCTCGGGCAGTCCTATACACGTGCCGTCATTGAGGCCTGTGCGTACATAGATGAATTCATTGACTGGAAAGAGATTTCGACATTACCGCAGGCGGAACAGGTGAAGTTTATGCAGGAACAAAAAGCCGGACTTATCCTGCATGTATTTCCTGTTAAGGAAATTGCCCTCCTGGCCAAACGGGCAGGTATTCCTGAGCGGATTGGGTCCACCGGACGGCTTTACCATTATACCACCTGCAACAGGCTGGTAAGGCTATCAAGGAGAAACTCCCCGCACCACGAAGCTACACTTAACATCAGACTGGCTGCCGGCCTGCTTCCTGCATCCATGATTCCGACGGAAGACATTCCGGGCCTTTTCGGAATGAGCCGGATAAAAAACCTCCCGGAATCCCTTGAAAGCCTGATCGACCGGGAACGGTTCAATCTTATCCTGCATCCGAAATCAAAAGGAAGTGCACGTGAGTGGGGCAGCGGCAATTTTGCAAAACTTTCGGCCATATTGCCCGCTTCTGAGTATAAGGTGTTTGTTACCGGCACAGCAACTGAAGGCGAATTGCTGAGGGAAGAAGGCTTTTTTAGGCAGGTTGATGAGGTGACCGATCTTACCGGAAAAATGAACCTCGACGAAATGATTTCATTTATCGGTGCAGCCGACGGTCTGATTGCAGCCAGCACCGGCCCGTTGCACCTGGCCGCTGCATTGGGTAAGGTGGCACTGGGCATTTATCCGCCCATCAGGCCGATGCATCCCGGACGCTGGGCTCCACTGGGGAAAAGAGCTGGTTACCTCGTTGCAGATAAAGAATGCAGCCAATGCCGGAAAACCGGCCCCTGCCAATGCATGCTGAATATCAGCCCGGTGCAGGTAAAACAAAAACTCGATTCAATGGTTAACCCATAACTTTATAGCTCGAAAGGTATGCACAAGGACGGTGAATGGTTTGTCATTGTCAATCCCAATGCCGGTCGGCGCAAGGGAGAAAAAGACTGGCTCGAGATCGCGCGGCTGATGAACGAGGCGGGTATCAGATTTACCAACGTTTTTACCGAGCACCCCAACCACGCGGTTAGAATTGCCCGGAAACACATCGAAGCCGGATTCAGAAAAATCATCGTGGTGGGTGGCGATGGCACCCTGAATGAAGTGGTAAATGGCATCTATACGCAGAAACGTTTGCCCCCCGCCGAAATTACCCTGGCAATGATCCCGGTGGGCACCGGAAACGACTGGGGCCGGTCATTCAACATTCCCCTTGATTATAAAGGCGCTATTGATGTTATTGCACGCGAAAATACCAGGCTCCAGGATGTTGGCAAGGTAACCTATCACAGTAAGGATCTTCAGAAACAGCGGCATTTCATCAATATGGCCGGACTCGGATTCGATGCCATGGTGGCCAAACGCACCAACAAGGTGAAGCAGGAAGGCAAAAGCGGCCCATTCTCATACCTGATCAGCCTGTTTACCAGCCTGATCAGTTATAAAGCGACTTATGCCAGGGTAAAGGTCGACGGACAGGAACTGAAAGCGGGCGTTTTCACCATGAGCGTCGCCATCTGCCGCTTCAACGGAGGAGGGATGATGCAGGCTCCGAATGCCATCCCCGACGACGGCCTTTTCGATGTAACCGTAATCACCCGTGTTAGCAGATTGCTGGTTATCCGCAGCGTGAAAAAACTTTACGATGGCTCTTTTCTGAAACTCCCCCAGGTCAAGACTTTCAGGGGCGCTAAAGTGGAAATAGAGTCGGATCAGCCCATGTATCTCGAAACGGACGGCGAATCGCTCGGACATACGCCTATGAATTTTGAAGTAATTCCGCTGGGGATTACTGTTGTGGCCGGAAATTGAGTATTTACCAGCCCGCCGGATCAAACCTTATTAAAACCCATCAGACCTTGGCAGGAATCTACATCCATATCCCCTATTGCAGGCAGAAATGCCACTATTGCAACTTTTTCTCAGTGGCTTCCGCGAAATTTATGCCCGAAGTCGCTTCGGCCATCGCCCGCGAATCCTTGCTCCAGCATTCATATCTTAACGACACAACCGTTACCTCAGTTTATTTCGGCGGCGGAACCCCTTCCCTGCTCAATCCTGCTCTCCTTGGCGGGATTATGGATGCGGTTACAAACAACTTTTCCCTTTCGGGGGATGCGGAAATCACCCTGGAAGCCAATCCCGACGATGTAAACAGCGCCAATCTCAATGCATGGAAAAATCTGGGCATCAACCGCCTGAGTATGGGCGTTCAGTCGTTCCGGAATGAGGATCTGCGCTATCTGAACCGTATCCACACAGGAAGCAAAGCCCTGGAATGCATTGACCTGGCCCAGGAACACGGATTTGAAAACCTCACCATTGACCTTATTTACGGATTCCCGGTGCTGAGTGACGAGGCCTGGCTGGATAACCTGCAGCAGGTCATCAACAGAAACATCCCGCACCTTTCGGCTTACGCGCTCACGGTAGAACCGCGCACAGCCCTCGATGTAATGATCCGCAAGGGGAAAATTGCCCCGGTGGAGGAAGGTCAGGCAGTGCGGCATTTCGAACTGCTGATGGAAGCCATGGAAAAAGCCGGATACCTGCATTATGAAATCTCCAATTTCTGCAAACCGGACCGGTATGCCAGGCATAATACAGCCTACTGGAAAGGCGAACCCTACCTGGGACTGGGCCCGTCGGCTCACTCTTTCAATGGAAGATCAAGGCAATGGAATGTGTCAGGAATCGGAGAATACCTGCAGGCCATCGAAAGCGGAAAAATTCCGCATGACATTGAAACCCTTGAAGTAAGCCAGCAATACAATGAATATGTGATGACCGGACTGCGAACCATGTGGGGCTGCCGGGAAAGCGAAATTGAACTTCGGTTCGGAAAAGATTACCTGAGTCATTTCCTGAAAGGCATCGTTAAATACGTTGCTTCAGGCCATATCCTGAAAGACAACGATGGTTATATCCTGACCAATAAAGGCAAACTGATGGCCGACGGCATTGCGGCAGATCTGTTTGCGGACGACGGAATGTAAATATTGACGTCAGCACGGAACGTTTGCATCAGTCCGGAACACACGGTTATTCTCCATACATTCGCTTCACTATATAATCCATGACTTCCATGAGAAAACTGTTACTGCTGGTATCCATAACTTTATTGGCCGGCTGCTCCCATAAAATAAGCACAAACTTTCAATCCGTGGCTCCGGCATCGGCAGATACCATCTGCAACCCTGAAATTCTGAAAAAAAGCGACCTTTTCGGACTCAATGCCCAATATCTGGGAAGCATAACGCTTGATGAGCCAGTCGTTTACATGCGCCGGAAAGTTTGCTCGGAAGAGGCAGCCATTGAAATATTAAAATCCAAAGCATGTAATCTGAATGCCAACCTTATAAACATCACTCTGGAAATAAAGCCGGGCGAAAATGCACCACCCTATCCCAGAAGTGCCTGTTACAGGTGTATCGCTAACTACTATTACGTTGAAATAAATGAAACTTCAAAACCCATACTGATAGGAGATGTCCGGAAAACGATCAGCTGGGAGGATAAAACGAAAATCACGTGGGACAATTTTATGATTGAACTGCCGGAAACAAGCGAAATCCCTTACGAGTTCAGCTCAAGAATTTATCTTAGCTGGAGGATGTCGCCCTGGACAGGTGCTTTTAAAGATTATAAAGCCCAGGGGACTTTTTACTGCGATATCTCGAAAGCTAAAAGATCTTTCAGAACCGCTGAAAATGAAAAACAAATTGAGTTGCTCTTTTCATTAACCCATCTCTATGCCAAAAGGCTGGAGCGCGATCTGAATTCACGAAAACCAAAAATTTCAAACAAACGGAAACTCTATGGCATCGTCAACATGTATGATATGGATATGAAAAATGCTGTAACAAGGTTTTATGAGGAGACAGAATACGGTGAAAATAAAGCGGCTCTAAAAAAATGGGAAGACGAAATAAATACAGAATTGGAGCAGCTTACCATTGGTGAGAAAGACCCCAACGAGAAATAAAGCATGTTGCGATGCATTTGCAGGCAATGACAGGTGCAGGAAAAAGTTATTTTCTTTATTTCTCACAGATGGTTTTCGACGTAGTCGCAGACTACGCCGAGCGTAAGACAATAATTCAGTTGTCGTTGTTTTTAGCACAGTCGAATTCCGGTGTAGTCGCAGACTACGCCGAACAGTCATTTATCATTGCTTTTTAACACAATCCAAAAGCTCGGCGTAGTCTGTGACTACGTCGGACACATGCTAAATTACATCTATAACCATCAATATGTTTTCCATGAAACTGACAACAGAATAACATCCAGTAAGCCTGGAAGTCCGGCATAATTTCGTGCACTAGAATAAAGATAGTCTTCCGCTTTTTCAACCAAACCGGCCCTCACGGGATTTTCATGTATATAAAACAGTTTTTCTTCAATAAACTTATTTGTATACAAAACGACTGCATGATTTTCGTGTGTCCATAGTTGAAATTCTTTGTTTCTTGTATGACTACCGGCCTTTTCTTTGAAAACATCAAGCATCCAGACTTTCCGGCTTTCAATATCATGTTTGATCGATCTTATGATGGCCTTTGAAGTGAATTTCTTCAAATCGCCTATGGTGGCGCTCAGGTTATCTGATTGGCTGTTTACGATCATATGAACATGATTCGACATGATTACATAAGCAAAAACCTGAAGACCTTTTTCCTGTTGGCAATAACGAAGACTGTCTAAAAAGATATCGCGGTAACGTTGTCTGGTAAACACATCAACCCAGTCAACAATCTGGATTGTCAGATAATACAGCCCGGATTGATCATCTATCTTATATCCTGTTGTCATTGATTTTAATATCAATATTATGAGTACGGTTTTCGACGTAGTCTGCGACTACGCCGAGCGTACATTGGAGTCCGGTGTAGTCAAGGACTACGCCGAACAGTCATTTATCATTGCTTTTCAGCACAATCCGTATGGTAACCGGCTGGTGGTCGGCTTCGGCAAAACCGGTTTCGGTAGTTTCTGTGAAAAGCTGTTCCAGATTGGGCGAGAGTACGAAAAAGTCAATCAGGGTGGTTTTGGTTTTGCCTGCCGTATAGGGAATATCCACGTCGCGATTGGTGCTATGCCGGGGATCATAGGCAAACTTCCAGCCGGCAGGAAGAAAATCATCAGGAATGGGAGGCTCGATCAGCTTTGGCAGGTATTGCGGCAGCAACCGTGCGGTGTCGAAACCCACCGGATTCTGGTTCCAGTCGCCCCCGATCAATACAAAATTTCCTTTTGCGTATTCGGTTTCCATCAGTTCCCTGAGCTGGGCAAGTTCGGTTTTGCGGATCTCCGCAGCATCACTGAAAGCCGAATTATGGGTATTCACCAGTACCATTTCGTTCCCAAATCCCGTATTATACCTGGTAACAAGGTAACACCGCTTCAGCATAAAGAGGCTCATTGGCCAGGAATACCCTGATTTAAATGCAAACCGAACTGCACCGGAGGGAATGTGCCCTGACAGGGTGACAAGTCCTGCCCTGACCTTTCCCATCGGATTGGTGACCGGCAGTGGAACCCACGCCTGATAGTTCATCGCAAAAAAACTGTCGAAATCGCTGAAATGGTCAGTGATCATTTTCAACTGATTTGAATACCAGCTCCTTCTGGCACATGTATCCACCTCCTGCAGTAGTATAAAGTCATGACCAGAAAAGGACTCCAGCCTTTTCAGTACGCCGTCTTCATATACCGATAATTGTTCCCTTCCGGGCCGGGCCATCTTTCCGCCCTCATAAAAAAAATCCATTTCGGCGCCCAGGCCGCAATAACCGATATTGTAGGTTGTTATTGTCAGCGTATCGGGAACAATTCCTGCCTGCCCTTCCACAGGAAGCTGAATCATTTCACCGGGACTGAACTCCCGGATGGTTTGCCAGGCAAGAAAACCTGCAACCAACAACAGCAAGGTAATCAGAATGCCTGCAAACAGGCGCAGAATGGCTGAAATAGTTCTTTTTACGGTCATGTCAGGAATACTTATGAAACATTCTCAAATTTATAATAAAAATCCGGAATTTCATCTACCGGAATACCCGCATTTCTTCCCTCCCCGGAACTGAACCGGCGCATATTCCGGTGATACTCAACCCGGGTGCATTTACATTACCCCATCGGGTCTGTATCCACCATACGGAAGTTTTATCTTACTTCCTTGTGATTCAGGCATGCAGCCGCGTTTGATGAGCAATCAAAAAAACACTAATTTTACATCCCGATAATTGCAGTTTTATAAAAGAAACCGTCAAATGCCAATCCTTGGATCCATCATCAAGAGCGCGATAGAATTCCCCAGTAAAATACCTCTTGAGAAAATCAGGCGTTTATCGCCCGAAAAGCAACAGCGGGCTACACTAAAAAAGCTCCTTCGCGAGGCGCAGTACACTGCACTTGGCGAAACCTACGAATTTGGTAACATGCTCAGGCAGAAGGATTTCGTTCAGGCATTCCGCCAAAAGGTCCCTTTGCATGATTACAACGCCATTCATCAGCGCTGGTGGTACCGGACACTGAACGGAGAAGCTTTTGTAAGCTGGCCCGGCAAGGTGAAGTATTTTGCCCTGAGTTCGGGAACCAGCGAAGCATCCAGTAAGTACATCCCGGTAACGGCAGATATGCTCAGGGCGATCAAGAAAACCAGCATAAGGCAGATCTTTTCGCTGGCCAGGTATGACTTCCCGCGCGACTTCTACGAACGGGGTATCCTGATGCTCGGCGGCAGCACGCATCTGCAGTTCAACGGTACCTATTACGAGGGTGACCTTTCGGGAATTACAGCCGGAAATATTCCCTTCTGGTTCCAGCACTTTTATAAACCAGGCAAACGCATCTCCAAAGAGCGCGACTGGACCACCAAGCTTGACGAGATTGTCAGGAATGCAAAGAACTGGGATATCGGTGTGATCGTCGGCGTTCCGGCATGGCTGCAGATATTGATGGAAAGAATCATCAAACATTACAATGTAAAGACAATTCATGATGTCTGGCCGAACCTGTCAATTTACGTTCACGGGGGTGTTTCGTTCGCCCCTTATGCCAAAACATTTGAAAAGCTGCTGGCCCGGCCAATCACTTACATTGAGACCTATCTTGCTTCGGAGGGTTTTATTGCCTATCAGTCGCGCCCCAATACCAGTGCGATGCAATTGGTGCTCGACAACGGGATATTCTTTGAATTTATCCCCTTCAACGACAAAAACTTCGATCATGAAGGCCATTTTCTGCCTGATGCCGAAACCCTTACCATTGATCAGGTTGAGGAAGGGAGAGAATATGCCCTGGTGCTTTCTTCCTGCGCCGGTGCCTGGAGATATCTGATCGGAGACACCATCAAATTTACCAGCAAGACCTTATCGGAAATTGTGATTACGGGCAGGACCAAGCATTTCCTCAACCTATGCGGGGAGCATCTTTCTCAGGAAAACATGAACCGCGCAATACAGTTGCTCGAAGAGCAGATGAATATTCCCGTACCCGAATTTACCGTTGCCGGAATCAAACATGACAGCATGTTTGCCCATAAATGGTACCTGGGGACGCCTGCTGATCTTTCTGCCCTTGATGTGAAAGCCATCCGCGACCGCATTGACCAGAACCTGAAGGATCTGAACGATGACTACCGCGTGGAACGTATTGCCGCCATCCGCGAAGTGCTGATAGAAATACTGCCGTTGCAGCTTTTCTATGATTACATGAAGATACTGGGAAAAGAAGGCGGACAGCACAAGTTTCCGAGAGTTATTAAAAATGACAAGCATCTTCATTGGGAAGAATTTCTTGACAAATGCTACCGGAACAGGCCATGAATTCAGGCCGGAGGTAAGCACCGGCTACAGGATCTGGCTAATGAATGATATGCTAGTAAAAACAATCGCATCCATCAGGTAATATGCACCCTTTTCTTGAAGGTATGATTCTGGGACTCACCCTGGCCATAATGCTTGGCCCGGCAATGTTTTCGCTGATTCAGACCAGCATACACAGAGGGCTTTACAGAGGCATACTGCTTGCAGCCGGGATATTCCTGAGCGACCTCGTTCTGGTTCTGCTTTGCTACCTGGGCGCATTACAGGTGTTTGGCAATCAACGCAACTACCTGATGTTCGGAATTATTGGCGGAGTTATTCTGGTGGCATTCGGCATTGTGACCTTTCTGCGCAAAGTACATGTTGACGATGACAACAGCCTGATGGAAGTAAAAATGCCTGGGCCGCTCACCTATATTTTCAAAGGATTTTTTCTGAATTTCGCCAATCCTTTTGTATGGATCTTCTGGATTTCTGCAATGGTAACCGTTAGCAGCAGCCACGATGCCGATTCAAGCGCCATTGAAGCATTTTTCAGCGGTACCCTGCTTACCATTTTTGCCACCGACCTGATCAAGGTGGTTGTTGCCAGCCGCTTAAAACATTATCTTAAGCCCCGATTCCTGATTATGATAAACCACGCTGTCGGAATATTGCTGGTTATTTTTGGAATCTATCTGGTAGTCAGAACATTTCTGAACTTCTGAAAAAGCTGGCAAACAAAAGGTCAGGCTTCCCCGGCTTCGGGAATTTTGATGTCTTTAATATTCAACTGAATGGATTTCTGATTATTCCATTCGTTTTCTTCAATGTGGTAGCAGATGCAGAAGGGTTTCCCCTGGCTGATGTAAGGGTAATGATCCCCCTGCTGAAAGGCGATTGCCGGGAAAGGCGAGGAAGAGATTTCGGGGTGGCCGATGGTCAGTTTCAGATGGTTCTTACCCACAATCCTGCCGTATCCGTTGTCAATCACACCATCGGTCTGGAATACCGGCGACATATTGCCCGGTCCGAAAGGGGCAAACTGTTTCAGTACCTTAAAAAATTTCGGCCCTATCTCATTCAGGTTGATTTTCAGGTCGACTTCCACCTCGGGAGAAGGCATTTCATCAGGGAATATACGATCGACCACGCCTTCAAATTTCGTTCTGAAAGCATCCAGGTTATCCGGCCTGAGCGATAGACCAGCCGCATATTTGTGGCCGCCGAAATGTTCGAGCAGGTCGCTGCACTCGTCAATGGCATCATAGATATCAAAATCCTTGATCGAGCGCGCCGAACCGGTTACCAGTCCATTTGAATGGGTGAGCACAATGGTGGGACGGTAGTATACCTCAATCAGTCTGGATGCAACTATGCCGATTACACCCTTATGCCATTCCTTATGATACACCACCGTAGATTTCGCTTTAAGCAATCGCGGGTCATTTTTTATGGCATCCAGGGCCATATCGGTAGTGGTGGAGTCGAGGTCGCGGCGGGTGGTATTTAAATCGTTGATCTGCTGCCCGATGGTTTCGGCAGTCTCTGCGTTGCTGCAGATCAGCAGCTCCACCGAATTGCGGCCGCTTTCGATACGCCCTGCCGCATTGATGCGGGGGCCAAGCAGAAATACAAGATCCGAAATGGTCAGTTCCCGCGTGAAAATACAATCTGTGTCATCGCCGTTATTGCCGTTATGCTCCAGCTCCTCCACAGGCCTGGCTTCGGCACCAGGCTTCCTGTTGATATTTGAGAACTTCAATATGGCTTCGAAACCGGGCCGGGGATTGCTGTTGATCAGCTTCAGTCCGTAATAGGCCAGAATACGGTTTTCGCCGGTGATTGGCACGATGTCAGATGCAATGCTTACCACCACCAGGTCGAGGTATTTGTAAAGACTATCGAATGGGATGTTCCGGCGTTGAGCCAGGGCCTGTATAAGTTTAAAGCCTACACCGCAGCCCGAAAGTTCCTTATAGGGATAATCGCAGTCGGGACGCTTGGCATCGAGCACCGCCACCGCATCGGGCAAATGATCGTCGGGCCTGTGATGGTCGCAGATAATGAAATCAACCTGGTATTCATTGGCCTTACGGATTTTTTCAATGGCTTTGATTCCGCAGTCGAGGGCGATCACCAGCCCGAAATTATTGTCATGCGCGAAATCCACCCCCTTGAAAGAGATGCCATAGCCTTCGGAATACCGGTCGGGAATATAAAAATCGAGGGATTCATGCCCCAGCTCCTTTAAAAACGTATAAACCAGCGATACGGCAGTGGTACCATCCACATCATAATCACCATAAACGAGGATTTTCTCATTGTTATCCAGTGCTTTTACGATGCGATCCACCGCCTTATCCATATCCTTCATCAGGAAAGGATCATGCAGCTGACTGAGCGACGGCCTGAAAAAATCCTTCGCCTCTTCAAATGTATTCACCCCCCGCTGCACCAGCAACTCGGCCAGCACAGGACCAATCCCAAGCTCAGCGGACAAAGCGGCAACCTTATCGGGATTGCCCCGCGCTTTCAGTACCCAGCGTTTCTGCATTTTTATATTTTTTCAATTGGTAAAATTAGGGATTCTGAAGTAAAGATGGAAGGAAAAATTAAAGGATAATCCGAATTGCCCGGATAAACAGGTTGCCGGGCTTAAAGATCAACAGGTTGAAAGTAAAAACGGAAATTATCAACCATTAATGCTGGTCTGCCGATAATTCCTTTGGGCTATATTGCCTTTTCAGCCAGCTGCTGAGGCCATCGAGGCCCGGAAAAAGCACCCTTTCGGTAATATTGGCCTGGTCGAGCTTGTCGCGGATCTCCCATTTAAGCGAAGCGGGGATAATGATGCGGTAAAAAAGCTCGGGATGGTCCTCGAGCCAGTGGTTCATCAGCAGATTGGAACCTGACATCAGCGAAAAAAGTGCATGCTGGTTAACGATGCGCTCGTCCATCGAGGGAGGCTCGAGGAATATTACAAATCGCCTTTCGTGCAGGGTATCCAGCTGCTTTAAAGAGTTGCATTGTGTATCGAGCATTTGTGGGGTAAATACGTTGGACCCTTCATCCATTATAGTAGTGTACAAGGGAGCCGGCAAAAACTCGCTGGATTTCACGTAATTCACGCACCAGATTACTCCGTCAATGTCAAACTTCTGCAGATTTGCCGTGGCAAAATGCAATGCAACAAAAGGTGAATATGTCCAGTCGAGCAGGCGGGTGGGCAACCCATGGTGCTGGGCAAGGGCCATCAGGTTCCACACTGATTCACCCGGCACTGCATTCCGGTGGGCATATTTCCTGAAGTTGCGTAAAAGATGCCGCTCCAGCTCACTGTAAGGCCCCTCAAGGCGCATCAGGCTTGTTTTAAGCTCATAGCGCGCATCCGACAAACCCCTGAAAATAAAAGAGGAACGGAATCTTCCCAGATGATGATCGTATGCATCACGAAAAAGCAAATCCTGCAACTCTATCCAGCTATTGGCGGTAAGGTCGTTGAGCATATCATTGACGTGTTAATGTGTTCGGGTGTTCGGGTGTTTATGTATTCAGGTTTAGTTTCAGTTACTTTGGAAATTAAATTTTGTGCTTATTTTCTTTCGTTTTCAATGCATCATCCATTGTCCTTCGCCCCGGCCTCTGAGCGGTTGTAGTTGAGCGAATCCGATTGCGATCGGAACGAAACACGTCGAAAGGCCGTGCCTCGTCCTCTCAAGCGTTCATGTGCTCATGCGTTATCGCGATCAGTTGCCGGGTATGTCCATGAAGCAGGTGATTCCGGAGATTAATCCTAAGGCCCTTTGCCATCCGGCAAGGCCTGCATCCCTGAGCCGGCAGAATCAGAAGGTTGACCGCATGGCTTCCACCGGATCGAGGCGCGAAGCTGACCAGGCAGGCATAAAACCCGACACCAGCCCGATCAATGCCGAAACGCTGACACCAAGTATAATATTTCCGGCTGTCAGTATCAGATTCATATCAAAAGCAGCTGAAATGGCCAGGGTGATTACAAAGATTATCAGCAGTCCTACTATCCCGCCGAACAGAGAGAGAAACACCGCTTCGAACAAAAACTGCAAAAGAATAAAATAGTTTTTGGCACCCATGGCTTTCTGAATCCCGATTTGCCCGGTACGTTCCTTTACCGAAACAAACATTATGTTAGCTATGCCGAATCCGCCGACCAGCAGGGAAAAACCGCCAATGATCCAGCCAACCAGCGAGATTACGCTGAAAAGACTGTCAAACCCCTGCGAAATCACACTGGTTTCGTTGATGGCAAAATCGTCTTCCACCCCAGGTTTAAGCTTCCGCACGGAACGCATGATACCGGTAAGTTCATCCCTGAGCTCCTCGTTGCTTACCTGAGGCTTAGCCCTTACCATTATGGCTGCACCAAGATTGTCACGCTTCAGGTCAATGAAATTCCGTGCAAAGTTCACCGGCAGAATCACCTGATCGTCATTAGAATTACCAAAGTTCACGTTGCCTTCCTTTTTGAGCAAACCGATTACTTCAACCTTTTGTCCGAAAACCTTGATACGCTGCCCTACAGGATTGGGTATTTTAAAGAGGTTTTTCACGATGTCGCTCCCTATAATGGCTACCGGCCGGCCTCCTGCCGATTCTTCAGTAGTAAAATACCGACCTGCCGTGAATTCAATGGGGGTTACATCGCTGTAATCGTGCGACACAGCAACAATGGTGGCATTTTCAACCGCCGCATTTCCAAATTTCACGGTCCGGTTAAGCGCCACCATATAACTACTGGCTTCCGTAGCCTGACTCCTGCGCTGAATTTCAGCAAGATCATTTATGGAGGGCTCAGGGCGTTTCATATATTTCCACCATGGATAATCACTCCCCCCAAAAGCCCATGGCCATTTCTGAACGTATAATACATTGCTGCCCAATGTATTGATGCTGTCACGTATGGTTCGCTCCACCGAATCGAAAACCGTGAAAACTGAAATAATGGAGAAAATACCTATTGTGATACCCAATAGCGAAAGCAAGGTACGCACCTTATTTACCACGATGGCGGTAAGCGCAAACATGTAGCTTTCGCGTATAAGCCGGACAAATATCAGGGATCGTTTCATCAGCATTACTCTGAGGGTTGGTAAAGGTAGTAAAAATCGGATTCAGGGAGTCAGAGAGTTTAAAATTACGGGGTTTACGCATTATACCAAAGTTGTCGCAGTAAAAAATGATAAATCCGGATTACACGGAATAGAATTAATCAGAAGAATAGCCGGCAACCAATAAATTGACAGAAAAAATCATTCCCGGACTATTTGCAATATGGGATGGACAACATCTGAAAAATCAATCTTTCCGCTTATTGCAGGGTAATCCGTACAGATGAAATTTTTTGTAATAATACTTTTCAATTGACCGGTTTCATCCTTGCAAACTCAGCCGATTTTTAATAAACTTGCACAGCCGTTAAGGGCGGGATGCTTTTACGGTATTACTTTGTATTACTGACAAATACACTTCGTCTGTAACAGGTTCCATTTAGTAATCCTACCGTTTCTATCAGGGAGAACAAAACATGAGCGAAAAAAAGCAGATCAGGTCGGCCCTGATATCGGTGTATCATAAAGACGGGCTTGAGCCTGTTGTAAGATTGTTAAACAAATCGGGGGTAAACCTCTATTCAACCGGGGGAACCCACCAGTTCATTGAATCTCTGGGCATTCCGGTGCAAACAGTAGAATCGCTTACTGATTATCCTTCCATACTCGGAGGAAGGGTAAAAACACTTCACCCAAAGGTATTCGGAGGTATTCTGGGACGCCGCGACAATGTCACTGACCAGTCGGAGATGCAGCAATACGGTATTCCACCCTTCGACCTTGTGATAGTAGATCTTTACCCTTTCGAAAAAACAGTGGCTTCAGGGGCCGGGCACCAGGAGATCATCGAAAAAATTGATATCGGAGGAATTTCCCTGATCCGTGCCGGCGCCAAAAATTACCGCGATGTAATGATCGTTCCCGACGCAAAGCATTATGCAGAATTGCTTGAGGTTCTCAGTAATGACAACTGCATCGTTCCGGAAGAAGTTCGCCTGCGCTTTGCTGCTTATGCTTTTGCAATGTCATCGCATTATGATTCAGCCATTTTCGGGTATTTCTCCGGTCTTTCAGGATACCGTGAATTCCGATACAGTAATGGCAATGCGCGCACCTTGCGGTATGGTGAAAACCCGCATCAGCAGGGTGAGTTTTTCGGTATGCTCGGAGAGGTTTTCACCCAGTTACATGGCAAGGAACTTTCATACAACAACCTGCTCGACCTGGATGCAGCCATCGCGCTGATCAGCGAGTTCAGTGCAACAACCTTTGCCATCATTAAACACAACAACGCCTGCGGTATTGCTTCGCGCGACCGCCTGGTTGATGCCTGGGCCGCAGCCCTGGCGGGCGACCCTGTTTCCGCATACGGGGGTGTACTGATAACCAACGCGGTGGTGGATGAAGAAACCGCAAAAGAAATCAACAAATTATTTTTTGAAATTATCCTTGCACCCGGATATGAAAAAAATGCGCTGGAGCTTCTGCAAACAAAGAAAAATAGAGTAATTTTGCAGGCTAAATCGTTTGATTTTCAGGGTAAACAGTTCAGAAGCCTTTTAAACGGCGTATTACAGCAGGATAAGGACTTTAAGTCAGAAACCCCGGACGGGCTCAGGGTAGTTACGGATAAGGCCCCTTCGAAGGCTGAAACTGAGGACATGCTGTTTGCAAACATTGTGGTAAAGCACAGCAAATCAAATGCGATTGTTCTTGTAAAGGACAGGCAGATGCTGGGCAGCGGCGCCGGGCAGACTTCAAGGGTGGATGCGCTGAGACATGCCATTGAAAAGGCGGGTGCTTTCGGATTCGATCTGAAAGGAGCGGTGATGGCATCTGATGCCTTTTTCCCGTTCGCCGATTCGGTGGAGCTGGCCCACAAGGCCGGAATTACCGCGGTGATACAGCCCGGGGGATCGGTAAGAGACGAAGACAGCGTGAATTATTGCAACCAACACGGCCTGAGCATGGTATTTACCGGTATCAGGCATTTTAAGCACTGATTATAAAGACATTCAATAATGGGACTTTTCTCTTTCATGACCAAAGAGATCGCGATGGATCTCGGAACGGCCAACACGATAATAATCTACAACGATAAGGTGGTGGTCGATGAGCCTTCCATCATCGCCATTGAACGGAATACCGGTAAAATCATCGCGGTGGGGAAACGCGCCATGATGATGCACGGAAAGACCCACGAGAACATCAAGACCATACGCCCATTGCGCGACGGGGTTATCGCTGACTTTCAGTCAGCAGAATACATGATCAGGGAACTGATCAAGATGACAGGGCCCACCCGCAGCCTCTTCCCGCCTGCCCTGAAGATGGTTATCTGTATACCTTCAGGGATTACCGAGGTGGAAGAGCGCGCTGTTAAAGATTCTGCAGAGCAAGCCGGAGCCAAGGAAGTGCGCCTTATCCATGAGCCTATGGCCGCCGCCATTGGTATCGGTATCGACGTGCTGGAGCCAACCGGAAACATGATCATCGACATAGGCGGAGGTACCAGCGAAATTGCCGTGATCGCCCTGGGCGGAATCGTCAACAACAAGTCGATCCGGATTGCCGGCGATGACTTCAACAACGACATTGAGGAATACATGCGCAAGCAGCACAACATCAACATCGGTGAACGCACTGCAGAAGCCATCAAGATCAATGTGGGCGCGGCAATGACAGAGATCGACAACCCTCCTCCCGACTATCCGGTACACGGCAGGGATATGCTGACCGGTATTCCCAAGGAAATTTATGTAAACTATTCCGAAATTGCCCATTGCCTCGATAAATCCATCTCCAAAATTGAAGCTGCCGTTCTCAACGCCCTGGAGATGACTCCTCCGGAGCTTTCCGCCGATATTTACCGGACCGGTATCTACCTGGCCGGAGGAGGATCCATGCTTCGTGGCCTCGATAAACGACTGCATATGAAAACCAAACTGCCTGTACATGTGGCTGAAGACCCGCTCAGGGCTGTTGCCAGGGGCACAGGCATTGCGCTTAAGAACTTCAATAAGTTCACCTTCCTGATCAAATAACCAACCCTGATCACTAAGGTCCGGACCGGTAAACACTATGCGACACATTCTGGCATTCATCTGGAAACACAATTTCTTTTTCCTGTTTCTTTTACTGGAAGTGTTGTCTGTGATTCTGATCGCCAATAAAAGTTTTTATCAACGCTCTGTTCTCTCAAATGCCACCGACAGGGTTACAGGGGGAATTTTCACAACCTGGTCGGGAATAACTTCATATTTCTCCCTCAGACAGGAAAATCAGCGACTTGCTGAAGAAAATGTCAGATTACACCATATCCTGACAAAGGCGCAACTGACTTCAGACACGCTTTCGGTAAATGTTACCGACACCACCTACAACCAGCAATACACCTATACGGTAGCTACCGTAATCAGCAATTCCACCAACCGTCGCGATAATTACATTATGCTGAACAAAGGCAAACGGCATGGCATCGAACGCGATATGGCGGTCATCAACCCACAGGGGGTAGTGGGCACAGTGGTAAGTGTTTCGGAAAATTTCAGCTGGGTTATGTCGCTGCTGAATAAGCATACCAAGGTCAGTGCCCGCATCGACAGGCTGAACCAGATGGGCACGGTGGTGTGGGAAGGCGGGAATCCGGCTTCGGGAACCCTGCTCGACATCCCTGCCCACGTGAAAATCAACAAAGGCGATACCATAGCCACCAGTGGCTACAGCCATATATTCCCGGAAGGCATTATGCTGGGCACCGTTGAAGAAATTGAAGTGGAAACCGGCGATCATTTTTATACCATCCATTTCCGTTTCTCAGCCGACCTGAACAGCCTCAGGCATGTATATGTTGTAAATAACCTTTTCAATAAAGAGCAACTGGAACTGCGAAAAAACATCATCAATGAATAAGGCATACGGAAAGGATATCCTCAGGTTTTTCTTGCTGATTGCAGTACAGGTGCTGATCCTTGATCACATCAACCTGGGAGGGTACGTCAATCCATCGCTGTATGTGCTGTTTATCCTGCTGCTTCCTTTCGAGATCCCAGGATGGGCTCTCCTGATCTCCGCATTCCTGATCGGATTCGGGGTGGACAGCTTCAGCAATTCCACCGGTCTGCACGCTGCCGCTTCAGTATTTATGGCATTCCTTAGGCCCTGGGCGATACGTATGGCCGGTGCCCCGGCCGAGTATGAAGGAAACCTGAAACCGGGCATCGCCGATATGGGCTTCCGGTGGTTTTTTGCATATACTCTTTTACTGGTGTTGGCACATCAATTTATACTTTTCCTTTTCGAAGCCTTCCGCCTTGCCGAAACCGGCTATGTATTGATCAGGGTATTGGCCGGCAGCACCTTTACCATTATCCTGATAATCCTCACCGAATATCTTTTCATGCAGAAACGGAAGTAGTCCGGCTGAATGCAATTCCATACCGGAACCACAAACTCCCTGTAAAACTTTATCTTTGCGTGATATAACAAACGCTCCAATGAAGACTTTTATCCCTCCCGACGATTGCTCGCTCGGAAATATAGACGCACCCTGCTTCCGCAATCTGCTACCCGAAGAGATTGATCTTGCCCGCAACAGCAAGACACGGGTGATCTTCCGCAAAGGCGAAAACCTGACCAAACAGGGTGCGTTCGCTTCGAGTGTACTATTTATTATGGATGGCCTTGCAAAACAGTATGTAGAGGGAGATGCAACCCGCAATTTCAACCTCAGGTTATTAAAAGGCGGGGAATTTGTCGGGCTTTCGGTGGCATTCAATAACCACACATACCAGTACTCGGTAGTTGCCCTGCGCGAAACCACCGCCTGCCTGATAGAGAAAGAAGCTGTCACCAGCCTGATCAAAGCCAACGGTGCCTTTGCCTTCAATATCATTAACCGGTACTGCGAGCAAAACAACAAACTGTATAACTCTATCCGTGACCTGATGTACAAGCAAATGAACGGCCGTCTTGCCGGTGCACTGCTATACCTGTGGAATGAGCAGGTGGGCACTGAGGTTTTTCCTTACCTGAGCCGGAAAGATATCGCCGATTTTGCGGGGCTCTCAACCGAAAGCACGGTAAAACTGCTGAAGACATTTGAAAAAGAAGGGCTGATCAGTCTGGAGGATAAGAATATCCGGCTGAACGATGTGGCAGGCCTGGAACAGATCAACCTCCGCGGATAATGATACCGGTTATTCAGGCAATGACCCTTATAAATGTTTCCGATAGTAATGAAATACCGATGGGAAAAGGGTCAATATTGAAATCAGCACACCGGTGAGGGCGAAAACCGGCTGCAACAGCGATGAGTAGCTGAGCATAATGATCTGCACATTGATCCAGATAATCAGAATAAAACCATAGTACAGGGAGAAGGTCCAGCACCAGTGCTGCTTATGATACAGGTTAAACAGTTCCGGCCATTGCCAGGGTGGTCTGACGAACAGCCCCCAGGCAATCAACAGTGGAAGTATCCCGTTGAACAGCAGCAATATGATTCCCGGAATCAGAAAAGTATGAAAAGGGCTGTTTGAGAGAATCTCGGTGCTCATCATCATCTTACTCCCATCGGGTGCGGTTACCAGCGCGTAACCGCCATAGATTCCCCCGATCCCGGTAAATACCAGCAATAAGGCAAGCAGATAAACCATTAATGGAATTCGTGTGTTATTTGCCATAATGATAGTTTTGGTAAATCTATGGCAATATTTTAAATATCCATCCTCTTTTGTATAAAAAGCCGGCTTTTTCTGAAATACGCATTCAAATTACCGGAGTTACAGCTTGAATCCGGCAACCTCTTTTAAAGAAAATCCCGTATTCCGCATGCTGAGCTGTAACTTAACGCCCTGATTGTTGCTGATGTTCCGGGTAAGCAGGGATTTTCCCGGTTTTTCCGAAGCAATCAGGGAAGCATGAATTATCCGGGTTTTTTATGTCAGATTACCGGAAACTCTTTGGCTTTTCAGACATATACAAGTCACGAACCGGAAGAATTCAGGGTCAGCTCAAATTAATATCATCCGATTCGGAACAGATCGCGTGGATGGAGTCCTCTTTAAAATGATTCCAAATTAATGGCTTCGGGAAGTTAATCTACCGGGTTTCAGGTTTTTGAGTTATCTTTGTACCACTGATTCTCAGAAAATGAAAGGCATTAAATCCTACATCAGCCTTTATCATTGTTTTGGCCGCGGGCTCTACGAGTGCTGGCTGTGCTAGCTGATGATCCGTTCGCTTCTCCCGGAAAACCCGGGAATTTCCCGTTTATTTCATTTTATAATAATCCTGCATTGCCATGAAAGGCTGTGTATTTGATATCAGGCATTATTCGGTTCATGATGGTCCGGGCATCCGCACGGCAGTTTTTCTGAAAGGTTGTCCGTTGCGTTGCCGGTGGTGCCACAACCCGGAAGGGCTGGAGCCGGAACCTGTTGAGGTCTGCCGCGAAAGGCCGGCCGGAGGCAAAACCATCCGCCTTGCCGAAACCATTGGAAAATTAATGACACCGGCCGAAGTGGCTGAAGAGGTCATGAAAAGCCGCATTTTTTTCGAAGAATCAGGCGGAGGCGTAACCTTTACCGGCGGGGAGCCCCTGATGCAGGTTGAATTCACTGAAGCATGCATGCATCTGATGGAAACGGGAAACATACATACCACCCTCGACACCTGCGGATATGCATTACCGGATGTTTACAACCGCATTGCAGCCCGGGCCAACCTGATCCTGTTCGACCTGAAACATTATGACTCCGGTATCCATCAGCGATACACCGGAGTTCCTTCCGGACCTGTACTGGCGAACCTGCGTGCATCGATCGAGGCCGGTTTTCCCCTGATTGTCCGAATCCCGCTGATTCCGGGGTTTAATCTTTCAACAGATACATTGATCCGTATGGCCGGCATACTGCCGGCGACCGGCTGGTCCGGTCAGGTGAACCTGCTTCCCTACCACCGCATCGCCATGCATAAATATGAAAAACTAGGCCTGGGCTATGGTATGAAAGATATCCGGCAGCCATCAGCAGCGGAAGTTGAGCAGGCAGCAGAAATTTTCAGGGAACGTGGTTTCGTGGTCACTACCGGCGGATAACCGGAAAAAGGTATTTAACAGCTTTTAAACTACTTAAAAACATAAAAATGAACGAAAGAATCAGGTTGCTGAGACAAAACAGCCTTGATGCCGTCAACCGCATCTCGGGAGAGCGTGCAGGCCTGGTCACCGGATTTTACCGTCAGCCGTCGATTGCCGCGCTCCCGGTTCCCGTGCAGCGGGGCATGGCGCTGAAGCATATCATGCAGCATAAAGGTTTGTATTTCGGACAGGGAGAACTGATCGCGGGGGAAAGGGGTCCGGAACCCAAAGCTGTACCCACCTATCCCGAAGTATGTGTGCATTCGCTGCAGGATCTTGAAATTCTGGATTCCAGGCCAAAGGTTTCCTATAAAGTGGATGAAGAAACCCGTGCACTTTACCGCGACGAGGTGATCCCATTCTGGACCGGCCGCTGTGTGCGTGACCACATGTTTAAAGCACTTCCGGATACCTGGAAACAGGCTTACCAGGCCGGAATTTTCACCGAGTTTATGGAACAACGGGCACCGGGCCATACCGTGGCCGGTGAAAAAGTATTCGGCAAGGGCATGAACGACCTGATGGCCGATATTGATCAGGCACTTGATAAGCTTGATTATCTGAACGATATGGAGGCCCTGGCAAAAGCCGAAGAATTGCAGGGAATGCGGTTGGCCTGCGAGGCGCTGGTTGTGCTTGCCGGCCGGTATGCAAGTCTGATCGAAGCGCGGATTCCGGCAGAAAAAGATCCCGGACGCCGCGATGAGCTCCTGGAAATGGCAGCCATCTGCCGGAAAGTACCGGCCAATGCTCCCGAAACTTTTCATGAGGCGCTACAGCACTACTGGTTTATCCATCTGGGGGTAATTACAGAGCTTAATCCCTGGGATTCCTTTAATCCCGGCCGGCTCGATCAGCACCTCTGGCCTTTTTACAGCAGAGAGCTGGCAGCGGGAACACTCACTAAGGAACGTGCCACCGAATTGTTGCAAGCCTTCTGGATCAAGTTTAACAACCATCCGGCACCGCCGAAAGTCGGGGTCACCGCCCAGGAAAGCAATACCTATACCGATTTTTGTCTGATAAATGTGGGTGGAGTGAAGGCCGACGGCTCAGATGCGGTAAATGAACTCAGTTACCTTATTCTGGATGTAATTGAAGAGATGCGGCTGCTGCAGCCCAGTTCCATGGTGCAGCTGAGCAAGAAAAATCCCGACGCCCTGATCCATCGTGCGATCAGAATCATCAAAACCGGGTTCGGTCAGCCTTCCGTTTTCAATACAGATGCAATTGTACAGGAGTTGATGCGCCAGGGGAAAACCCCTGAAGATGCCCGACGCGGGGGCGCTTCAGGATGTGTGGAAGCCGGGGCTTTCGGCACCGAGGCCTATATCCTGACCGGTTACTTTAACCTGCCGAAAATCCTTGAACTCACCCTGAACAATGGCAGGGACCCCCTGACCGGCGAACAAACCGGTCCGCAAACCGGCGATCCCGCCCTTTTTTCCACGTATGATGAATTCCAGATAGCCTTCCGGAAAATGCTGCAGCACTTTGTTGACATCAAAATTGCAGGCAGTAACCTGATAGAGAAAATCTGGGCAACGCATATGCCGGCGCCTTTCCTCTCATCCATCATCGACGACTGTATTCTCAACGGCCGCGATTACAATGCCGGTGGGGCCCGTTACAACACCAGTTATATTCAGGGCGTCGGACTGGGGACCATGACCGATTGCCTTACGGCCATTCATGAACAGGTGTTCAGACATAAACGTTACTCCATGGCAAACCTGTTGAAAATGCTGGCGGTAAACTTTGAAGGTTATGAGGATGAGCTGGCCGTGCTGCTTTATAAAACCCCGAAATACGGGAACGATGACGACCTGGCTGATGTGCATGCAAAAGAAGTTTTTGAAGCATATTTCGAAGCGATTGACGGGCGGAAAAGTCCCAGGGGAGCTGCCTACAGGATTGAGATGCTTCCCACTACCTGTCATGTGTATTTTGGCAGCAAGATCAACGCGTTGCCGGATGGTCGCCTGGCAGGAAAGCCCCTTTCGGAAGGCATTTCTCCGGTACAGGGGGCTGACCGTAAAGGGCCGTCTGCTGTCATCAAATCAGCTGCAAAATTCGACCACATCAAATCCGGAGGCACCCTGCTGAACCAGAAGTTCTCGCCCGATTTTTTCAGAGACGAAACAGCCATTGTAAAACTGGGGCAGCTGATCAGGGCATATTTCCGTATGGACGGGCACCATATTCAGTTCAACGTGGTTTCTGCCGACACCCTCCGTAAAGCCCGGCATCATCCCGAAGCTTTCAGCAACCTGATTGTCAGGGTAGCCGGCTACAGCGACTATTTCAACGATCTTACCCCCGAGCTGCAGGAAGAGATCATCCGCCGCACGGAACAGGAGCAGATGTAGAACCGGTAAAAGCGGAAAAGTCTGTTTCAGGCTGTAAGGCGCAATCCTTAAAACCCGGGAAGACAGGATCCGACCTGTTGCCCGGGTTTTTTCATGCCGCCCTCCCCTCCTTTTGTTTTCCGAACCCTGTTAATCTTTAACTTTGTTGGGAATTCAAAGCCTTTGACCGTTACCGATGGCGAATAAATCCCTCGCTTCACGAAAACAGACAGTTATTGCCATTTTTGTGGCAACCGGCATCATATTTCTGGGCAGGCTTTTCTACCTGCAGATCATCGACGACAGCTATGAACTTTCGGCCAACAACAATGTATTACGTTATGTTACCCAGTATCCGGCCCGCGGACTGATATACGACCGCAATGGTAAACTGCTTGTCTACAATGAAGCGGTGTATGATCTGATGGTACTTCCCAGGCAGGTGAAAGACATCGACACCCTGGAGTTTTGCCGTTTGCTCGACATTACCCCCGAGGGGTTTGTGCAGCGCATGAAAAAAGCCAAAGATTACAGCCGTTTCAAGCCCAGCCTGTTCGAAAAACAGATATCAAAAGAAACGTATGGGTACCTCGAGGAAAAGATGTACCGTTTTCCGGGATTTTTCGTACAACCACGTACCCTTCGTAAATATCCGGATCCGATGGGCGCTCATCTGCTGGGATATGTGGGTGAGGTTAACCAGTCGATCATCGATAAAGATACTTACTATAAATCAGGAGATTATATCGGGATCAGCGGCATTGAGAAATCATATGAAGAAAACCTCCGCGGGAAAAAAGGTATCAAAATACGCATGGTGGATGTACACAACCGTGAAGTCGGAAGTTTCCAGAACGGATTGTATGATACCCTTGCGGTAATGGGCAATGATCTTTACCTTACTATTGATGCTGAGCTGCAGCAATACGGAGAACAACTGATGCAGGGCAAGATGGGCAGTGTGGTGGCCATTGAACCTTCGTCGGGCGAAATCCTGGCATTTCTCTCCAGCCCCACTTATGATCCCAACCTCCTGGTGGGAAGGGTAAGGGGAAAAAACTTCAGTGAACTATCGAAAGACCCGGTAAAACCCTTGCTGAACCGGGCCATGATGGGGCAATACCCGCCCGGTTCAACTTTTAAAATGGTTAACGATCTGGTGGGGTTACAGGAAGGCGTGCTGGATACCCACACCCATTACACCTGCCAGGGCCCGGGCTCCTCACCCATCCGTTGTACCCATAACCATCAGTCGCCGCTCGATGTGTATGTCGCCATTCAGCAATCCTGTAATCCTTTCCACTGGCAGGTTTACCGCTCCATACTCAACAACCCGCGACGCAAAAATGTAAAAGAGAACTATACTGCCTGGAGAAACCATGTCATGAGCATGGGATTCGGCCATAAACTCGGGACAGATATGCAGTTTGAACTGAGCGGCAATGTTCCCCCGGCCGAAAAATTCGATGCCATATATGGTAAAGGACGTTGGAATGCAATGACAGTGAGGTCATTGTCGATCGGGCAGGGAGAAATTCTGGTCACACCGCTGCAACTGGCCAATTCGGCTGCTGTAATGGCCAACCGCGGCCACTATATCGTTCCGCATGTAGTAAAAAGTATCGGCACAGATAAGTCCGTAAAAGATAAGTTTAAAAAAGTAACATCAACCATAGAGCCTGCATATTTTGAAATCGCGGTGGAAGGGATGCGTCAGGTGGCTACCATGGGTACTGCCAAATGGTACCAGATAGAAGATATCACCATGTGCGGTAAAACAGGTACCGCTGAAAATCCACACGGAGAGGATCATTCACTTTTTATGGCTTTTGCACCGGCCGACAACCCGGTAATCGCCATTGCAGTGATTGTTGAAAATTCGGGTTTCGGATCTACCTGGGCTTTACCAATTGCTTCACTGATGATTGAAAAATACATCAAACGTGAGGTATCACGCAAAGAGGTGGAAGAAAAAATGATTAACGGCAAACTCTACTGATAGATGGTAAGGGAACGGAATAACGTATTCAACAACATCGACTGGACCCTGGTTATTATCTACCTGATACTGGTGCTGATGGGATGGTTGAATATTTATGCTGCCGTATATAACGAAGATCATAAGAGTATTTTCGATCTGAGTCAGAGCTACGGCAAGCAGATGCTTTGGATCTCCACCTCTCTGTTTATCGGATTGGTAATCCTGCTGACGGATGCCCGGTTTTTCAGCACTTTTGCTTACCTGATCTACGGAATTACCATACTGTCGCTGATCGCGGTGCTGCTGGTGGGCAGCGAAGTTTCCGGGTCTAAATCGTGGTTCGAGATCGGCGGATTCAGGCTACAGCCGGCCGAATTTGCCAAATTCGCGACCAACCTGGCCATTGCCCGGTTTTTCAGCGGACAGCACATCAATGTCAGGGATTTCAAAACCAGGGTTATCCCACTCATCCTTTTGGGAATCCCGGGCCTGCTGATCCTGCTGCAGAACGATACCGGCTCGGCACTTGTATATTCATCATTTATTCTTGTGCTTTACCGGATGGGCATGTCAGGCAATCTGCTCCTTGCAGGTGCGCTTGTGGTTCTGGTTGCCCTGTCAACGCTTATGGTCGGGCATATTTATGTATCCGGTTTACTGGTAATACTGGCCGGACTGCTCTTTGCCTTTATGAAACGTAACCGCAGGAATATCATTAACCTGATGGCGCTGCTGGCGCTGGGCATTGGGTTTACCTTTTCGGTGGAATATGTGGTTGAAAACTTCCTTGAAGAGCATCAGAAAACCAGGATCAACGTGCTGCTGGGCAAGGAACTCGACCTGAAAGGTGCCGGTTATAATGTAAATCAGTCAAAAATTGCCATAGGCTCAGGTGGTTTTCTTGGCAAAGGCTACCTGAATGGTACGCAGACAAAATATAACTTCGTCCCCGAGCAAAGCACCGACTTTATTTTTTGCACTGTTGGTGAAGAATGGGGATTCGTCGGTTCGCTGGTGATCATTGTGCTGTTTTTGTATTTCCTGATCAGGATCATAAACCTGGCCGAGCGACAACGATCCGACTTCAGCAGAATCTATGGTTATGGGGTGGCTGCCATCCTGTTCTTTCATTTTATGATCAATATCGGGATGACCATCGGCCTGGTTCCGGTCATAGGAATCCCGCTGCCGTTTTTCAGTTACGGCGGATCATCACTCTGGGCCTTTACCATTCTGTTATTTATTTTCATCAAGCAGGATGCCAACCGGAATGCCCTGCTTTAATTGTCTGCCTTAAAAACCGCAATCTATCAAATATGCCCGAAACAGTACTGCAAGTCAATGACCTCAGCATCGCATTTCATGGCAGAGAAGGCTGGCAGCAGGCGGTACGTCAGGTTTCCCTTACGCTGAAGCGGGGCGAAACACTTGGCATTGTGGGAGAAAGCGGCTCCGGGAAATCGGTAACCTCACTGGCTGTTATGCGATTGCTGCCTTCCGGGATCAGCAGGACAGACAAAGGAAGTATTGTTTTTAACGGAAAATCAGGCGAGGTCATCGAAATTCATAGCCTCAGTGAAAAGGAGATGCTCCGGGTCAGGGGGAAAAAAATAGCCATGATTTTCCAGGAGCCGATGACCTCGCTGAATCCGGTTATGCGGTGCGGCCGACAGCTAACCGAAGCGGTAAGGCTGCACCTGGGCTATGATAAAAAGAAAGCCAGGGATTATGTGATTTCACTTTTCAGTGAAGTAATGCTCCCCGATCCTGAAAGGGCTTACCGGGCCTATCCCCACCAACTTTCAGGCGGTCAAAAGCAAAGGGTGATGATTGCAATGGCCATTGCCTGCAGACCGGAAATCCTGATTGCGGATGAGCCCACCACCGCGCTCGATATGACGGTTCAGAAAGCCATACTCAGGCTGCTGGTTACGTTGCAGCAGAAATACAATATGAGTATGATCTTTATCAGTCACGACCTGGGTGTTATATCCGAAATCGCCGGATCCGTTGCCGTGATGCAGGAGGGACAGATTGTTGAGTATGGCAGGGTCAGCGAGATTTTCAGCAAGCCGGAACACCCTTATACCCGCGGACTGATAGCCTGCCGCCCGCCACTCAATATCAGGCTGCGCAGACTCCCGGTTGTCAGCGACTATACTGAAACAAAGGAGGAATCAAAGGAAATCCGGCATCTGTTTTCCGCGGCAGTAACCGCTGAAGAACGCAGGTTGAATCACCTGAAACTTTATAAAAACGATC
The DNA here is from genome assembly GCA_023957275.1 of Lentimicrobium sp. Classification (GTDB taxonomy): domain Bacteria; phylum Bacteroidota; class Bacteroidia; order Bacteroidales; family Lentimicrobiaceae; genus Lentimicrobium. The sequence goes on from JAMLHF010000014.1 coordinate 46,763, forward strand.
CCCTGCTGAAGGTCGAAAATCTCTCGGTACATTATCCATTGCCAAAACCAATTTTTAAAAAAGAACGAAGCTGGTTCAAAGCGGTGGATGATGTAAGTTTTAGTGTATACAGGGGGGAAACCCTCGGGCTGGCCGGCGAATCGGGCTGCGGGAAAACGACCCTCGGCCGGGCATTGCTCAGGCTGCTGGAACCAACCTCAGGAAGTATTACTTTCAAAGGAACGAACATTGCTGCCCTGAGCCGGAAAGAACTCAGGATGACAAGGAAAAATATGCAGATTATTTTCCAGGACCCCTACTCTTCTCTGAATCCAAGGATTACCGCAGGTGAAGCGATCATTGAACCATTGCTGGTGCATAAAATCATCAATAATGAAAAAGATGGAAAACCTAAGGTAAAAGACCTGCTTGAAAAGGTTGGCCTGAAGCCTGAACATTACCACCGCTACCCCCACCAGTTTTCGGGCGGACAGCGCCAAAGGATCTGTATCGCCAGGGCGCTTGCCCTGAATCCCGAATTTATTATCTGCGACGAGTCTGTCTCAGCCCTGGATGTTTCCGTTCAGGCTCAGGTTCTCAACCTGTTGAACGACCTGAAAACAGATTACGGGTTCACCTTTATTTTCATATCCCACGACTTATCTGTCGTGCGGTTTATGTCCGACAGAATAATGGTGATGAAGGAAGGAAAGATTATTGAATCGGGCGAAGCGGATGCCCTCTGTGATAGACCGCAGAAAGCTTATACCCGGGATCTGATTGCGGCTATTCCCGGTAAGGCGTTTAATCCAGTGCCCTGATCACTTCCTCGGCCCTGAAAGGTTTGGTGATATAGCCATCCATCCCGACAGCGTAGCAGCGTTCGCTTTCATCAGATACAGAACTGGCGGTCATGGCAAAAATCTTGACCTTTTTGCGGTTTTCCGATTCTTCGATTTCGCGTATTTTCAATGTAGCTTCAAACCCATCCAGTTCCGGCATGTGCAGATCCATCAGCACCAGATCATAATTCTGTTTCCGGAATTTCTCAACAGCTATACGACCGTTATCCGCAATGTCAATGGTTTGCTGGTACTTTTGCAGCAATAACAGTGCTACCTTCTGATTGATGGCATTGTCCTCCGCTATCAGAATCTTTTTCCTTTCGTTCTCCATTATCCGAATTCTGTTGTATTGATTTTCTGTCGCTAAGCCCGATCCGGTAATCCGGATCTTTTCTGAAAATAACTGAATCCCAACAGGCTGCATCCCTCCGGCCAAAAACCAGCTTACCCTGTTGTTCTATTTATCTGACTTTCCATGAAAAGTAATCCCTGATCTGCAATATTTTCTGCCCTTTCTTTCCAAAAACGGTATTCTGCGGCCTTTTTGGCAGATCCGGATTTCAAATCCGGTTAAATTCATACCTTTACAATAATAATTATCTGACCATGGCAAAAAAGAAAAATCCCAGAGCAAAGGCTGTAAAACACGATCCGTTTATCAATACGGTTGAGGCGCTCTTCTCATCCAATCCATTCAAATCATTTAATTTCAGGCAGGTTGCCAAAATGCTCGGGGTTACCGACAAAGTAAGCCGTGAAATGGTAAAGACACTGCTTGAAAAACTGGCGGCCGGAAATGTGATCCTTGAATTAAACCGGGGCAAGTACAAGTATAATCCGGAATTGCTTGCCGATAAACTGTTGCATACCTCCGTTACCGGAATTGTGGATATGAAACAGACCGGCAAGGCCTATGTATCAACACCCGATCTGGATGAAGATGTGTTTATTTCAGCCAATAATACCGGTCATGCCCTGCATGGTGACAAGGTAAAGGTACACCTCTTTCCGATGCGTAAAGGGCGGAAAACCGAGGGACAGATTGTTGAAGTAATCCAGCGGGGAAGAAGTCAGTTTGTGGGTACGGTTCAGATCAGCGGTAAATTTGCTTTTCTTGTACCTGATGATGTTGCCATGCCTGTTGATATTTTTATTCCGCGTGAATCACTCAACAAGGCCGGTCACGGGCAAAAAGCCATTGCCCGCATCACGGAATGGCCCGAAAGGTCGAAAAATCCGTTTGGTGAAATCATTCAGGTCCTCGGCAAACCCGGCGACAATAACGTGGAGATGAACTCCATACTGGCTTCATTCGAATTTCCGCTTCAGTTCAAGCCGGAAACCCTGAAAGAAGCGGAAAAAATTCCCGTGGAAATCTCTCCGGCCGAAATAGCCGCGCGAAAGGATTTCAGGAATATATGGACCTGCACCATCGACCCGCCTGATGCCAAAGACTTTGATGATGCCCTTTCGCTCCGTAAGCTCGAAAACGGAGAATGGGAAGTCGGGGTTCATATTGCCGACGTTTCGCATTACGTTAAACCCAATACGGCGATTGACCGGGAAGGGTATGAAAGAGGCACCTCAATATATCTGGTTGACAGAACCATTCCGATGCTGCCTGAAAAACTTTCAAACATGGTTTGCTCCCTCAGACCCAGGGAAGACAAGCTCTGCTTTTCAGCCGTTTTTAATATGGATGAAAAGGGCAATATAAGCAGGGAATGGTTCGGCAAAACCATTATCAACAGCGACCGGCGTTATAATTACGAAGAAGTGCAGGCGATGATAGAAGGAGCTGATGGCGATTTTAAAAAGGAACTGCTGATACTGAACAACCTGGCTATCAGATTGCGGGAAGAAAGATTCAAAAAAGGCTCAATTGCCTTCCACACCCAGGAAGTCAAATTTGTGCTGGACGAAACGGGCAAACCCATAGACACCTATATCAAGGAGCAAAAGGAAGCCAATATGCTTATTGAGGACTTTATGCTGCTTGCCAACCGGCGTGTTGCTGAAAGGATCGGCCGTAAGACGGGTGATTCCAAACCAAAAACTTTTGTTTACCGTATTCATGACGAGCCCAATCCGGAAAAACTTCAGCGTTTTGCCGAATTCCTTACCAAACTGGGTTATAAAATCAACCTGGGTACCCGCAAAGGGCTGGCCAGTTCCTTCAACCATCTTTTTGATCAGATCGCGGGAAAGGGAGAGGAAAACATGATCGAATCCATCGCCATCCGGACAATGTCGAAGGCCGAATACTCCACGGTTAATCTCGGTCATTACGGCCTTGCTTTCCAGTATTATACCCACTTTACCTCGCCCATCCGACGCTATCCCGACCTGATGGTACACCGCCTGCTTGAAAGGTACCTGGCCGGAAAACCATCGGTGAACAAGGATGAATATGAAGAGTACTGCGTTCACAGCTCCGAAATGGAACGGAAGGCGGTTGAGGCCGAACGTGCCTCGGTAAAATACAAGCAGGCCGAATTCCTGATGGATAAGATCGGCCATGCATTCAACGGACTGATCTCCGGCGTGAGCAAGTACGGTATTTACGTCGAACTGGAAGGCAGCAAATGCGAAGGAATGGTATCGCTCAAATATATGGACGATGATTTTTATTACCTGGATGATGAAAACTACCGGGTAATTGGTCAGCATCATGGCAGGGAATTTAAGCTTGGCGACCCGGTCCGCATCCGCGTAAAGCGGGTGGACCTGCAAAAAAAGCAGATGGATTTTGTGCTTGATTCAAATGGTGTTGATCCAAAACGGAGATGATTTGTTTACATACAAAAACGCTGAACAATGGAAAACTTTGTCGCTTATAATCCCACCACCCTGCATTTTGGCAGGGATGTTCTCCGTACCCTCGGACAAACGGTCAACCGTTATGGTAAAAAGGTGCTGCTGGTTTACGGAAAAGGATCAATCAGGAAGAACGGGTTGTATGATCAGGTGATAAAACAGCTTGAATCCATCGGCGCTGAAGTATATGAATACGGCGGCATCCGGTCAAATCCGGTTGTTCAGGACGTAGATGCGGCAGCGGCCATCGGTCGTGAAAATATGGTGGATGTAATTCTTGCTGTTGGAGGAGGAAGTGTAATCGACTCCGCCAAGGTGATTTCGGTGGCCATTCCGGTTGAAATTCCTGCCTGGGATTTCTTCTCGCGAAGGGCCATGCCCAGAAGCGCTGTCCCCCTGATTGCAGTGCTGACACTGGCTGCCACCGGCACTGAAATGAACCAGTTTGCAGTTTTATCGAACCACGATGCAGAAGTTAAAGGAAGTATCGGCAGCCCGCTCATCTTCCCCAAACACTCCTTCCTCGATCCTCAACTGACCATTCCGGTGCCGCGCAATTATACGGCTTATGGCATTGCTGACCTGATCGCGCACGCGCTTGAAGCGTATTTCGGCAAAGGGGAAGATGCCACGCTTACCGACCGGTTTGTATTTTCTATCATCAAAGAGGCGATGGAATTTGGTCCCGCTCTGCTTGATGACCTTTCAAACTATGAATTAAGGGCAAAAATCATGTTTGCCGCCACCATGGCCCTGAACGGAATGACCATGTACGGACGGGCTTCAGGTGAATGGGGTGTGCATAGTATCGGGCATATCCTGTCCCTGCTTTATGATGTACCGCACGGGGCATCCCTTACGGTTGTCTATCCTGCATGGATGCGGCTGCAACTTGACCGTATCCCCCACCGCATCGCACATCTGGGAGAAAACCTTTTCAATGTCAGGGACCCGGAAGAAACGATTTCCCGGTTTGAGGATTTCTTCCGACGCATCGAATGCCCGGTAAGACTTAAGGAAGCGACCGGAGATCAGGCTAACCCCGAGGAGATTTTCAGGGTAATGGTCAGCAATAAAGCGGCCACCTATGTGCACAAACTGGATCAGGACGACTACAGGAAGATTATTGAATTAATGATGTAACTTTACTCTTCCAAACCCGGTCAGTTTTATGGCAGATAAAAACAAAAAACGCGGTTTCATCGGAAGGTTGGTCCATCGCATATTTAAGAGTCAGAGTGGGGCTTATTATGGTCCGCACCAACCATTGACCGGCATCCCGCATCAGGAACCGGTAAACCCGGCTAAACGGAAAAATAAACCGGCACCCGCTGAACCAAAACCGGTGAGCCGCGATACACTGGCAGCTAACCTGCTGAACCAGAACCTGAACAAACAGACCGGACAGTCCAGTAAACAGGTGTATTCGCCGGCAGAGCCTGACAAAGGGCGCCCGGCCTTCCCTGTAAAGCAAGCCGGAAAGCCCAAAAAAAGAAAATCATTACTTAAAAGACTGATTAAAAGAACCAAACCAAAACAGGAAGAACCAGCCATTAAAATCGAAAAACCCAGGCCCGAAGGATTCAATCAGGTGCTGCGTTCTGAAGTCAGGCCAATGCTGAATTCGCTTGGACTATTCCTGCTTTCATACCTGCTGGTCTATTTAATCTACCAGTTTGCCGGAATACTTGCCGCATCCGGCTTCGGGATCGATTCCGTGCTCTATTATTATGAACTTTACTTTCCGATTGGAAATTACAGCCAGTTATGGTCTAGATTGAATATCATTGCCATTACCTTCATCAGTCCGCTTGTTTCGCTGGGTATTGCCATTGTTTTACTCAGGGGGGTGCTCCCGCTCGAAAAGCCCGGGTTACAGGCACGGCTGTTTTTTCTTTGGACAGCTTACCACGGAGCCACGCATTTTCTCGGCGCCTTTGTTGCCGGAATTGTCACTGACCTTGGATTCGGATATGTTGCCAACTGGCTTTACATGAATGTCCTTTTCAAAATCCTTATCTCCCTGGTATTTCTGTTAATCCTGGCGCTTACCGGTTATTACAGTACCCGCTTTGCCCTTGAAACCATCGCACCGGCTCAGCGCAACAACAAATCAAGGGTAAGAAAAGCGCTGTTTTTCCGGTTTGTGGCGCCCTGGCTTATCGGGGCAGCCCTCCTGATTTTCATCAAAATTCCTGATGCCACCCCTCAGCATGAGGACATCATGATATACGACGCCATCATCATCACTTCAATGGGATTCCTCGTAATTCCGTTGCTTTTCAATCAGAAAGCCCATCCCAGACCATTCGGCAACCGGATGAATTTTTACAGGAAGCCTTATGCCTTTACCGTTTTGTTTATTTCACTGCTGACACTGACGGCTTTCAGGCTGCTGCTGAGCGATGGGTTACACTTCGTCATCCGATTCAGTTTCGATGTCGGTTTATATAAGTAAAAAACAGTCTGAAAAAGTAAATTCTCAGCTTACCCCCCGTTTAATAACTGATTGGTGGTAACCATCCCCACACCAACCGTATTGTTGGTAGCTTCGTCAATAATAATCAGGGCACCGGTTCTGCGGTTAACATTGTACGGATCCACAAAGAGGGGTTTGGTAGTGCGAAGCCTCACACAGGCAATATCATTCAACCCGACGGTATGATCACCCGGAATTTGCTCCAGTGTATTGACATTCACCTTGTATTTAACTTCCTGAATGATACACCTGACATCGCGGGTGGTATGTTTTACTGCATACTTTCCGTTGATTTGCAAAGGTTTATCATTCATCCAGCACATCATCACTTCAATATCCTGGGTTATCAATGGCAGGTTGCCGGGCTTTACCAGCATATCCCCCCTGCTGATGTCTATATCGTCTTCAAGGGAGAATGTCACTGACATTGGCGGCCAGGCCTCATCAAGGGTTTCGTTGTAAATATCAATAGATTTGATGGTGCTGCTCAGCATCGAAGGGAGTACTGTAACTTTATCGCCCGGACGGAAGAACCCTCCGGCTACCCTGCCTGCATAGCCCCGGTAGTCATGGTATTCATCGGATAAAGGCCTGATAACATGTTGTACGGGAAAACGCGGATCCTCAAGGTTATGATCATTCCCGATTTCGATATGCTCAAGTACATGCCGGAGTGTACCTCCCTTATACCAGGGCATATTCAGAGAAGCATCCACTACATTATCGCCGTGCAGGGCGCTGATAGGAACATAGGTAACCTCGCGCAATTTAAGCTTATCGGCAAAATTGTTGAATTCCTGTCTGATTCGTTCATAAACCTGCTGATTGTAACCCACCAGATCCATTTTGTTGATGCAGATGATAACATGGGGAATCTGCAGCAGTGAGGCAATATAGGAATGGCGACAGGTTTGCTCTGTAACGCCGTTTCGTGCATCAATCAGGATAATGGCGGCATTGGCAGTGGAAGCACCGGTAACCATATTCCGGGTATACTGGATATGCCCAGGGGTATCGGCAATGATAAATTTCCGTTTTGGTGTGGCAAAATAACGGTAAGCCACATCGATGGTAATTCCCTGCTCTCTTTCGGCCCTGAGTCCATCGGTAAGGAGGGCAAGGTCAATATGTTCATTACCGCGCCGGATGCTCGCCCGTTTAACGGCTTCAAGCTGGTCTTCAAAGATTGATTTGCTGTCGTACAGCAAACGGCCTATCAGGGTACTTTTACCGTCATCAACGCTTCCGGCTGTCGTAAACCGGAGCAATTCCATATCCAGATATCCTTTGGTCGAAAATTCACTCATAATTGTATTTATTAACGCATGCTGTATCAAATGGTAAACCGGAAGAATGAAATTCTCAGAAATAACCCTCCTTTTTACGGTCTTCCATGGCGGCTTCCGAACGCATATCATCGGCCCTGCCACCTCTTTCGGTAACCCTGGTGGCCGCTATTTCATCGATGATCTCTTCTATGGTATTGGCAGTTGAAAGGGTAAGGCCTGTGCATGAGATATCTCCGATGGTCCGGCAACGCACAGTTCTGGTCTCATAGTGCTCATTATCCTTAAGGGTCATAAAGGGAGCTTTGGCCAGCCACACGCCATCCCTGTTGAATACTTCACGCTGATGGGTGAAATAGATCTCCGGAAGTTCTATTTTCTCCTTCATGATATATTGCCAGACATCCATTTCCGTCCAGTTGCTGATGGGAAAAACCCTGAAATGCTCGCCCTGGTTTTTACGGCCGTTGAAAATGTTCCACAACTCGGGACGCTGGTTTTTCGGATCCCACTGTCCGAACTCGTCGCGGTGGGAAAAGAAGCGTTCCTTAGCCCTGGCTTTTTCCTCATCGCGCCGGCCACCGCCCATGGCTGCGTCAAATTTATATTTTTCGATGGTGTCAAGCAGGGTGGTTGTCTGAAGTATGTTCCGGCTGGCGGTTGCACCCTTTTCTTCAATCACCCGGCCTGTATCAATGCTCTCCTGTACAGATCCTACAATCAGTTGCGCACCCAGTTTCTTCACCAGGTTATCGCGGTAAACGATGGTTTCCAGAAAATTATGACCGGTATCGATGTGCAGCAGTGGAAATGGAAGTTTCCCGGGCCAGAAAGCCTTGACAGCCAGATGGGTCATCACAATGGAATCCTTACCTCCGGAGAACAGCAGGACAGGCCGCTCAAACTGGGCAGCCACTTCCCGGATTACATAGATGGACTCATACTCCAGCTCTTCAAGATGGGTGAGTGTAAATTTATGTTTCATGCTTCAAACTTAATTATTGGAACGATGAACTCAAGGAGCTCGGCAATATTCTGCTCCGGAGCCAAAGATGCTGTGTCAATCCTGTAGTCGGGGCTCAAAGGGATTTCGAAGGGGGCGCTGACCCCGGTGAAATCAAGAATCTCGCCACTGCGCGCTTTCCGGTACATGCCCTTTACATCCCGGGCTTCACATACCTCTACGGGCGCATTCACATAGATACTCACCAGATTATCAGATCCGATGATTTCGCGGGCAAGTTCACGCAGCCTTTCCGTCGGGGTAATAAAAGCGTTAATGGTGATGATACCGCTGTCAACAAAAAGCTTTGAAATTTCGGCAACCCGCCGGATATTCTCCTCCCTGTCGCGAGCTGAAAAACCAAGATCACTGCAAAGCCCTTTGCGCGTGACATCCCCGTCAAGTAACTTCACATGAAACCCTTCATCAAGCAAGGCTTTCTCCAGGCCAGAGCCCAACGTAGTCTTGCCCGAGCAGGGCAGGCCGGTCAGCCAGATTACCCTGGCTTTCTGCCCGAGACGCTTTTCCATGATCTGCCTGTATCCGGTTTTACCCATAATCCAATCCTCCTGCAGGATAGTGACTGCAAAGCTACTACTATTTTTTTGATTGCCAGCCAGCTTGTCCAAAACAGGAAAAGGCCACCTTTCCAGATGGCCTTCAACACTTTAGCATTATAAATCATCAGGACTTCCTGAACATTTTATCAACCAGTCCCTCTTCTTCAGGTTCCTGATCGTCGGTATAGTATCCATAGCCGTAACCCGATCCGTAGCCGTAGCCATAACCGTAGCCATAACCGTAACCGTAGCCGTAACCATAGGAATTCTTGTCCATTTTTACATCATTGACCAGGATGGTCATATTCGGGATGTTTCTGGACTCAATATCTGCGATGATTGAACCAAAGACCTTTTTGTTGGTATAATTCTGACGGACGACAAATACCTTTACATCGGCATATTTCATCAGCAGGAAAGCATCCGTAACCAGTCCCACCGGCGGGGTATCGATAATGATGAAGTCATAGATTTCCTTCAGCCCGTCAATAAGTTCATCGTTACGGTCCGATGCAATCAGTTCGGCAGGATTTGGCGGTACCGGTCCGGCCATCACGATATCCAGATTATCGAGCGGCGATTTCTGGATAATGCCCTGCAAGTCGCTCCGGTTGATAAGAAATGAACTGATCCCTTCAGTGTTCGACAACCCGAAATCCTGATATATCTTGGGTTTACGCAGGTCGTATCCCATCAGCAGGGTTTTCTTTCCGTACAGGGCAAAAATAGAAGCCAGATTGATCGCGGTAAAGGTTTTACCTTCACTTACCATGGTCGAAGTGATCAGAATTACCTGCTTCTCCTTATTCTGCGCATAATAGCTGAGGTTGGTCCTGATTGACCTGAACGACTCAGAGATGGAAGACTTCGGATACTCAGCCACTACAATCTGACTATCTTTGCTGTTGTGGATTACATGCCCGATCATGGGGAGGGAAGTCAGGCTCTCAAGGTCTTTTTTATCTATCAGTTTATCGTTGAAATAATCCTTGCCAAGAACATAAATGACCGGGAAAACCAGACCAAGTAAAAACGCGATGGTGTAATTGAGCGTTTTCTTCGGGAAAACAGGCTGCAACTGATCCACGGTTGCCTCATCAATAACCTCATTATCAGGCATATTCGAAGCTCTGGTAATCTGGGCTTCCGACCGCTTCTCGAGCAGGAAGGTATATATGGCATCGTTGAGTTTGAATTTACGTTCAATGCCAAACAATGCCCTTTGTGTGCTGGGAAGGCGGTTGATGCGTGATGACAGTTGATTGATCCGGTTGTTGATATCCCTGATGGCAATATTGGAGGTATTCACAATATTCTTGATATTCTCTTCAAGGGTTCTCTTATTTACCCTGATGCGGTCGTCGAATGAGGCGATGATAGGATTCTTCTCACGGGCAGTCAGCAGGGCTTCCCCCCTTTCAGCATACAAACGGGTGAGTTCATTGATCAAGGTGGCTAATACCGGATCGTCAATACCCATTGAGGATGGAACAGTGAGACCGTCAATATTATCTTCATTATTCCTGAGGTAATTCTGCAAATACAGATAGTATTCATTTTTAACAATCAATTCTGCCTTTCTTTCCTCGAGGTCACGCATCATGGTAAATACCTGCTGCGACTGAAAATCAAGGTTCATCACCTCGTTGGTGGTCCTGAACTGCTGCAGGTTCATTTCGGCCATCTGCAATGAGTCAGAGATCCCCAGTAACTGATCATCGATAAAATTGATGGTATTGGTAGCTATCTGGTTCTTTTTTTCAAGACTCCGCTGAAGGTATGTTGTAGTAAGCATATTCAGAAAATCGGCAGCCTTATGCATATTGTTGCTCCTCAATGAAATTTCGACAATAGAGGCCTCCCGGTTTATTGGCTCAATGGTGTAACCCATAAACTGCCTGGCAAGGTCTTCAGTTTTGTTGAAAACGAAGAACATGTTCTTCCCCATATGCTCTTTGGGAACATAGTTTGGATTGAGTACAACCTTGAAGTTATGGTAACGTCCCTTGATCTCCTGACCAAAGCCGAACGTACCACTGATGGTTACCTGTTTGCTGATGTCCTCCAGTTGCTGGTTCTTTGCAAAACTGTAGAGAAAAGCCGCTTCACCTTCGGTAGAGAGGGAGAACTGATTTTCAGGCAATATTTTAAGGTTAAACCTGAGTCCGGCAGGCTGGGGAAAGGCCGTATCGAAAACAACGGTAAAGGGGGATTGGGTGTAAAGTTCGCGCGTAATAAAATTATCTTCCATGTAATAGGACACCCGGAAATCCAATGCTCGAATTGCCCTGTTAACCAATGACCTGCTCTTCAGCACACCTATCTCATTTTCGAGATTCTGGTTACTTTTCAGATTCCCCAGGCCCAGCAGCGCCTGAGGGTCAAAACCCGTTTTATCATCTTTTACCATCACTGTGGTGCTCACTTTATACACAGGTTCGGTGTATTTATTGAACAGAAAAGCGATGATCATCGCGATAAAGATGGTGATGATGAAAAAATACCAGTAGCGGTAAAATTTGAAGAATAATTGTTTGAAATCAATCGATTCTTCCTGGTTCATTTCTTTAATATAATTCTCCACGACGATATCTTATTTTAAAAAGTTCAGGATAAGCAATGTTGTTGAAATGGTTGAAAACAGAATTGCATAGGGGAATGCTTCAAAAGTGAAATTCTTGTTGTTCATTGGTTCCACGTATACAATATCATCCGGCTGGAGAAAATAGGCATCCGAAGTTAAGATGTCGGATTTAAGCAGGTTGATGGTATGAATGCTTGAACCATCTTTCGTTTTCCGGATCACGGAGACTTTTTTTCTGTTGGCAAAATTTGTGAGGTCACCACCCATACTAAGGGCCTGGAAAACATTGATACTGTTCTGATAAACCTGGTAGGTTCCCGGTCTGACCACTTCTCCAAGCAGGCTGATTTTGAAATTCACCAGTTTAACCGTTACTGTTGTGAACTGAAAATATTCATCTACCACTCTCTGAAGCTTATCCCTTACATCATTTACGGTCAGCCCTTTTACCAATACCTTTCCTACTACCGGAAAATTAACATACCCCGAATCATTCACCAGGTAACTGTTCAGATAAACCCCGGCCTCCGTTGACATCTGGTATCCCATTGTCTGGTTTGCAAGGAAAGGATTGCTTGTCTTGGTGTCCAGGCTTTTTACATCAATGTAAAGGTTGTCACCTGGCTGCACCCTGTAATCGGTAGTATGACTGTTTGGGAATTCCGTTTTATCACCCTTACTGTAATTTTCAGCATCCTGCAGATATTTAACTTTTTTCAGGGAAACACAGGAAGTTGCCATAAGGGCGATAAACACAAAGAATAAAATACGTTTCATATGCCGGGATTTGAAAAATTAAATACAGGTTTGTGTTATGTTAATTGATTTTTGGCACTAAAGTAACATGAGAACAAAGTTAAAATGTTAATCAGATGCCGGATTAAACAACGCAATGTTAACACGATTTTTTTTAAATAGTTTCCTGACACTGCATTTTCGATCCTTTATATGTTGATAATAAAGTAAAAGTAATGAATGAAATATTGCTTTCCCCTTACCTTACCGGTAGTACAAAGATAAGTTTTCCTTTCATTTTCCGTCTCCATTCATCTGTTGAAAGTTTGTAAAATCTAAATGACCTCTCCCTTAAGCGTGGCCGGAGTACAGGCATTTACCTTTACATTAATGTAATCTCCCGGTTTATAATCCTTTTTCGGAAAAACAACCACCTTATTCTGGCTGTTTCTTCCGGAAAGCTCTTTCCCTGACTTTCTTGAAACGCTTTCGGCCAGCACCTCAAATGTTTTTCCGATATCGGCATGGTTGCTCCGGAAAGAGAGTTCCTGCTGAAGATTGATAATTTCCTGAAGGCGGACACTCTTCACCTCTTCAGGAACATCATCCTTATATTTTTTATGAGCAAGGGTATCGGGCCTTTCAGAATACTTAAACATAAAAGCGTAGTCATAGGCTACCCAATTCATCATATCCAGTGTATCCCGGTGATCCTGATCCGTTTCGCTGCAGAAACCGGTGATGATATCCGTTGAAATGGCGCAGCCCGGCAGGATTTTTCTGATGGCTTCAATCCGCTGACGATACCAGCTGCTGTCGTACTTCCGGTTCATCAGTTTAAGGATGCGGTCGCTGCCCGACTGAACCGGCAGATGTATTGACCTGCAGATATTCGGGTAAGCTGCCATGGTATGCAACAACTCATCGGTCAGGTCTTTGGGGTGAGAAGTTGCAAAGCGGACCCGAAGCAGAGGGTTCACCATTGCAACACGTTCCAGCAGCTTTGAAAAACCGGTTCCGTCATCCCATTTATATGAGTTGACATTCTGCCCGAGCAGGGTTACTTCGCGGTAGCCTTCGCTGAATAATTCTCCGGCCTCCTTTACAATGGTCAGAGGATCCCGGCTGCGCTCCCGGCCACGGGTGTATGGAACTACACAATAGGAACAGAAGTTTTCGCAACCCCGCATAATGGAAATAAAAGCCGATACCCCGTTGCTGTCGAGCCTGACGGGATTGATATCCGCATAGGTTTCGTCGGCCGAAAGAATGACATTGATCGCTTTCTGGCCGCCTTCGGCCACATTGAGCAAACGCGGCAGATCGCGGTAAGCATCCGGGCCAACAATCACATCCACCATTTTCTCCTCACTGATCAGCTGCTCTTTCAACCTCTCAGCCATACACCCCAGCACGCCGATTATCAGTCCGGGTTTCTGCTTTTTATACCGCTTAAACTCCTGCAGGCGGGCCCTTACGCGCTTTTCTGCATTATCCCTGATTGAACAGGTATTCACAAAAATCAGGTCGGCCTCGGAAATGTTACCGGTAGTTTCAAAATTGTGATCGGTCATGATGGAACCCACGATCTGAGTGTCAGAAAAATTCATCTGACAACCATAGGTCTCTATATAAAGTTTGCGTTTCTGATCCACAATAAAATCTTAATGAAAACGGGTGGTACATCACCGTACCGGGCCGCAAAAATACACAATATTTGAACAGCCTCATTTTTACCCTGTTATAAATTAATCTTAATGTTCTAAAAGTGTGGTATCTTTTTATTCCGTTACTTTGTGCCCGTTTTAAAACATTGATTATTAATCAGCATTTGTCAATATGATCAAAAACCTGGTGATCGTAGAGTCCCCTGCAAAAGCAAAAACCATTGAAGGCTTCCTTGGAAAGGATTTCATTGTTAAGTCAAGTTTCGGCCATGTGCGCGACCTTTCAAAGAAGCAGCTCGGAGTAGACATTGAACATGATTTTAAGCCCAAATACGAAGTTTCCGGTGACAAGGTAAAACTTGTGAAGGAGTTGAAAAAGCTGGCTTCCGAAGCCGAGGTTGTCTGGCTTGCTTCCGATGAAGACCGTGAAGGGGAAGCCATTTCGTGGCACCTTACCGAAGCGCTCGGGCTGGATAAATCGAAAACCAGGCGGATTGTGTTTCATGAAATCACAAAAAATGCCATCACCGAAGCCATACAAAATCCACGGGGCATCGATAAAAACCTGGTTGATGCTCAGCAGGCGCGCCGGGTGCTCGACCGACTTGTAGGTTTTGAAATCTCACCGGTACTCTGGAGAAAAGTAAAACCTGCGCTTTCGGCCGGAAGGGTCCAGTCGGTAGCGGTCAGACTGATTGTGGAGAGGGAGGAAGAGATCAAATCATTCAAGAGTTCATACAACTTCAGGGTTACTGCCATATTTATCCTCCCGGGCGAAGAAGGTCAGCCGAAAATTGCTGCCGAACTCAGCCGCCGTTTTCCCGAGAAACCTGAAGCCCTGCAATTTCTCAACACCTGCGTGGGGGCAACCTATCAGGTATCCGATACCGAAACCCGCCCTGCGAAAAAATCGCCCGCCCCGCCATTTACCACCTCCACCCTGCAGCAGGAAGCCAGCCGCAAACTGGGCTTTTCCGTTGCTAAAACCATGATGGTGGCACAGCAGCTTTATGAAGCCGGGAAAATCACCTATATGCGTACCGACTCCGTTAACCTGTCGTCGCTCGCCATCAATATGGCCAAAGAGGAAATCACTTCGCTTTACGGTGAAAATTATGTAAAAACCCGTCAGTACGCCACCAAATCGAAAGGCGCACAGGAGGCCCACGAAGCCATCAGGCCCACTTATATGAATCACCGTGAAGTTCCGGGCGATGCATCTCAGAAAAAACTCTACGACCTGATCTGGAAGCGCACCATTGCTTCACAAATGAGTGATGCCGAACTGGAGCGCACTACGGTTACGATCAGCATTTCAAAATCACCTGAGAAATTTGTCGCAAAGGGTGAGGTCATCAAATTTGACGGGTTCCTGAAGGTATACCTCGAATCGACAGATGACGAGAACAATGACACGGATGAAGGCATGCTGCCTCCGCTGAAAACAGGACAGCAACTCAATCTGGTTGAAATGCTGGCCACGCAGAAATTTTCGCAGCAACCGCCCCGGTACACCGAAGCAAGCCT
This sequence comes from Lentimicrobium sp., assembly GCA_023957275.1. Classification (GTDB taxonomy): domain Bacteria; phylum Bacteroidota; class Bacteroidia; order Bacteroidales; family Lentimicrobiaceae; genus Lentimicrobium. The sequence continues at coordinate 62,245 of JAMLHF010000014.1, forward strand.
GGTGAAAAAGCTGGAAGAGCTGGGTATTGGCAGACCGTCGACCTATGCCCCGACCATCTCAACCATTCAGAAAAGAGAATATGTGGTTAAGGAGGACAGACCCGGAATTCAACGCAGCTTTGACCTGCTGAAACTGAAAAATGAAAAAATCACCGAAACGGTTAAGACTGAAACCTCCGGACAGGAAAAGAATAAACTTTTCCCTACCGATATAGGATCGCTGGTGACCTCTTTTCTGGTACAGAATTTTGAAAATATCCTCGATTACAACTTCACGGCCAGCGTGGAAAAAGAATTTGACGAAATCGCGCAGGGACAGAAAGTGTGGAACCAGATGATCCGGGAGTTTTATTATCCTTTTGCCAAACAGGTAAAAGAAACGCTCGAGAAGTCTGAGAAAGTAAAAGGAGAGCGCTTGCTCGGAGCCGACCCTGAATCAGGAAAAAATGTTTATGTGAAAATCGGCCGGTTCGGCCCAATGGTGCAGATCGGCGAATCGGAGGACACTGAAAAGCCGCGCTTTGCCAGCCTGAAAAAGGGACAAAGCATAGAATCGCTCACCCTGCAGGAAGCCATGAAACTGTTTGATTTCCCGCGAACCATCGGTGAATACGAAGATGCTGATATAACAGTAGCCATCGGGCGTTTCGGACCCTACGTGAAACATAAATCAGCTTTCTACTCACTGGCAAAGACTGACGACCCTGCTTCCATTGATGCCGAACGTGCAGTTGAACTGATAGAAGAAAAGCGCAGAAAAGAAAAGGAGCGTATGATCCGGGTTTTCGAAGAAGATCCTGAAGTACAGGTCCTTAACGGACGTTACGGCCCTTACATCTCCATTGGTAAATCAAATTACCGTATCCCTAAAGGCACCGATCCCGCTTCTCTTACCCTGGAACAGTGCAGGGAAATTGCCGCGAAATCGGATGCCGCCCCGAAATCCCCCGGAAAAGGGAAGTTCAGGAAAAAGTAGCGCCTGCTCCAGGCCTGACACCCGGAATACCTTATGGTTACAGCGCTTTCAGCCGGCCGAAGGGCAGATTGATTTGCAAAATCCGTATAAAATCCATAGGTTTGGGCTCTTAAAACCTCCTGCAGACTATGGATATCTCCATTTATTTTGAGCCCCTTCCCGACGAACTGTTTGATGGTTCCGAAACTATATCGCATCCGCGCATCGGCCAGCAATTACTCGCTAACCGGCAAGATGCTGATTTTCCGGAAGCTGCTGATGTTGACATCGCCCTGATCGGTGTGGATGAAGACCGCGCAGCCGTGAGCAACGAAGGATGCGCAGGTGCTGCAAATAAGGTAAGAAAGCAGCTTTACAGGCTGTTTCCCGGCTCCTGGACGGCCCGTATCGCCGATCTGGGCAATATCAGACAGGGATTTACCATTGAAGATACCTACTATGCACTCTCCTCCACCGTATCTTACCTGATAGCCAACAAGATTTTTCCGGTCATTATCGGCGGAAGCCAGGACCTGACCTATGCCATGTACAAAGGATATGAAAAGCTGGAACAGATCATCAATATGGCCGCCGTTGACCCGATGTTCGACCTTGGAGAGACCCAGTCGGAGCTGAATTCACATACCTATCTCAGCCGCATCATTATGCAGCGGCCCAATTACCTGTTTAATTACACCAATTTAGGATACCAGACTTATTTTGTTGATCAGCCGGCGCTCGACCTGATGAAAAAACTGTTGTTCGACAGCTACCGGCTGGGCCTGCTCACCGCCAATATGAAAGAAGCCGAGCCGCTGGTGCGTAATGCCGATCTGCTTACTTTCGATATGGGGGCCATCAGGGCTGCCGATGCCCCGGGCAATGCCAATGCCGGCCCCAACGGCTTTACCGGCGACCAGGCCTGCCAGATCGCCCGCTACGCGGCCATGAGCGACAAGCTTTCCTCTATAGGCTTCTTCGAGTACAACCCTGCTTACGACCGTATGGACCTCACCGCCCTGCTGCTTGCGCAGATGATCTGGTACGTGTTTGAGGGCTTTAATGCGCGGAAAAAGGACATTCCCTCGCGCGAGAGCGACGCTTTTATCCGTTATACCGTGCCTACCAGCGATTTCAGCGACGGCATCCTCTTCCTGAAAAGCCGCAAAAGCGACCGCTGGTGGATGGAAGTGATCTGCGGGGCCGACAACCGACGGAAATATGCAAATCATTACATTGTTCCCTGCACTTACGAAGATTACCAGACCGCCTGCAACAACGAAATTCCCGACCGCTGGTGGCAGGTGTATCAGAAACTGATGTGAGAAGGAAAGGAATTGCGGTCCCGATGCTATCGGGAGCGGATTGCGGATTGCGGAATGATTGCTCTTATTTATCGTTGTTTTTTGTTAAAGACAGGATTAACAGGATTTTCAGGTTTATAAGGTTTATAAGGGTATTTATACCAGGGAAATTCCGGATCAGGCTTGGTCCCGGGAGACGGCGATAGCCGGAGAACGAGCTTTTTAGTACAAGTGGCCTAGAGCCCCAGCGACATGGCCAGCAACTCGGCAATGTCGTAGTTTTTTACCTCTTCCTGTTTGTCTTTGAACTTAATACCGTCCGAAAGCATGGTCATGCAGAAGGGGCAGGCGGTGGCCACTATCCGGGCGCCGGTGGCCAGGGCTTCTTCGGTGCGTTCGGTGTTCACCTCCTTGTTTCCCGGCTCTGCTTCCTTGAACATCTGCGCACCGCCGGCACCACAGCAGAGCGCCTTGCTCCGGTTCCGGGGCATTTCGGTGGTGCGCGCCCTCAGGGCGGCAATCACGGCCCTGGGCGATTCATACTCCCCGTTGCCCCTGCCCAGGTAACAGGGATCATGAAATACAATGGTCTTGTCGCTGAAAACCGCCGGGTCCGCCTTGATCCTCCCCTCTTCCACCAGCATCCTGAGAAACTGCGAATGATGGATGACTTCGTATTGTCCGCCCAGGTCGGGATATTCGTTTTTGAAAATATTGAAACAATGCGGACAGCAGGTGATGATCTTTTTGACATTATAGGCCTTCAGCGTTTCAATCACCGTCAGGGCCTGCATCTGAAAGGTCATCTCGTCCCCGGCCCTGCGGGCAGGATCACCGGTGCAGGTCTCCTCCGTGCCCAGGACGGCATAACTGATTCCGGCGTGATGCAATAGCCGCACAAAAGCACGGGTTACTTTCTGATAGCGTTCATCAAAGGCTCCTGCACAGCCAACCCAGAAAAGGTATTCAGGGGTTTCGCCCCGCGCAGCGAGATCGGACATTAAAGGGACTTTGATTGTGTTCATGTGTTCAGGTGTTCGGGTGTTCAGGTGTTCAGGTGTTCAGATGTTCGGGTGTTCAGGTGCGTAGCGAAGCGAAGTCCCGCAACTGCGGGGTTCAGGTGTTCTATATTGTGGTGCTGTTCAACCGGAGTATTGTCTGAAGTTTTTCTTCCGGTTGAAAGGTAACGGATCAATCCAAGAGTCCTGCTTCGTGTCTCTGTTGCTTTACTTCTGATTTCCTCTATTGCTTCGACCGGCAGATAATTCAGATCTTCAAGATTGTAGCACATGCTTTGAATTTCACCGGCAGAACTTTGCGCAATATCAAGAAATCTGATAAACTCCTTTTTATAATAACGGCAGAAACCTTCCGCGATATTGTTCTGTGAAGACAATGCAGCCCTTTTCAACTGCGATCTCATATCCCAGTCACGGGAAAGTTCACCTTTACGGCAATGGATAAACACCAGCTTCACCAATTCCCTGGCCGATTGCCAGCAGGTAAGATCTTCAAAGCGTTCAATTTTTCCTGACATTTTAAATTAATAATTTCCAATTATGAAAAATGAAATCTAACTATTTGTTAATCAATGTTTTCGAAAAACTCCTTTTAAGTAAGGCTTTTTCAGCATTTTAACACGCATGCTACTCAGATATCCTGAACAATATCGACCTTGTTTTTTGAATCCCACATTCAAATTACATTGCCCCACTCAGCTCATGAACACCTGCGTACCAGAACACCTGCGCACTTTTACAAGCCTTCCGCCCACTTCATCCGGTCCTCGGCAGGGTATTGCCAGGGGGCGCCGTTGTTCTGGATATTCTGCAGCATAGAGGCGATGGACGGGGGCATGGTGGCTTCCTCCATCACCAGGTAGCGCCGCATATCAACGATCAGCGTGGGGTGGTTGATGTTGATGGGACATTCCTGCGCACAGGCATTGCAGGTAGTGCAGGCCCATAGCTCCTCGGCGGAGATAAAGTCGCGCACCAGGGATTTTCCATCGTCAAAACTCAGGTCTTTGAGCAAACCCGGGCCTTTCTCCTTCATTCTTGCCCTCAGGTCCACGAATATTTTTCGGGGCGAAAGTTTCTTGCCGGTAATGTTGGCCGGACATACGGAAGTACAGCGGCCGCATTCGGTGCAGGCCAGGGAATCCAGGTAGTTTTTCCAGGTAACATCCTCCACATCCTTCACCCCGAAACGGGCCGGGGCGGCCTGTCCTTCTGGCGCCGGGGCAAAAGCCGTTTCCGGATTCATCATCATCCTGACCTCATTGGTCACACTTTCCATATTGGGCAGCTGTCCCAGCGGTTCCAGCCGGCTCAGCAGCACATTGGGCACAGAGGTAAATACATGAAAATGCTTGGAATAAGGCAGGATATTGGCAAACGCAAATATCAGCAGGATATGCAGCCACCAGCTTACCTCATGCAGTACAAAAAGGTCTCTTCCCTCTCCAAACAAAGCAGGAGACAGGGCCGCGCTCAGGGGATATACGCCTTCGTATCCGCCGGGATGCATCTGAACATAAGTGAGGTTAATCCCCGCCAGGGAAACCATCAGCATAAAAATAATGCCCAGGGCTGCCAGGGCGTCGAGTTTCGACTTTTTCTGCATTTCGATGCCCGAGAACCGGCGGACGGACAAAAAAAGCCTTCGACCAAGAAAAATCAGCATCGAAAGCATAATCACATACGCCATGATATCGCCCGAAGCCATCACCACATCGTAAAACCAGCCGGTGAAGGCCATACTCCTTTCCATGCCTGAAAGCCCGTCAATCACCATCTCAATGCTGCCCAGGGTGATGACCATAAATCCCCAGAAAACCAGGGCGTGCACCAATCCGATCAAGGGAAATCTTAATATCTTGGTCTGGCCGATGGCGACTTTCATCATCAGGCTTACGCGCCGGCCCCAGTTGCTGATGCTGAATGGCTTTGTCAGGCTGAAGAATCCGTAGATCCTGCGGATGGTAAAGGCAAAAATGCCGAGTGTAATCAGCAATGCTACCGTAAAAATGATCTGTTTTGTCATAAGCAGGTTTTATCCGGTGAAAAGCAGTTGCAATATAGGAAATACTTCTAAAGTAAGCGTAAATCCCGCTTGTTTTTTATTGTATGCAGATATGTACATGTCAGGAAATCTTATTCCGGCAGCTTTATGATTTATTTGTGAATGCCTTATGTTCATGGCTATCAAAATATTTCACAGAGAAGTCACAGTGGTGGTTACTCTTCTCCGTGTTACTCCGTGATGCCTCAGTGATCTCTGTGTAAATGTTTATTGCACATATATTTAGCCAGGCACAAGGAGCGGCTCAAATCCTTTACCTGCAATGGCTAGTTACATTTAAACAATTATCTGGTCAGATTGTGGAGTTACCGTGGTTAAAAACAGCGCTTCAGTCAACAAACAGCTGGAAAATCAACAGAGCCTCCAAAAAAAAGCAGAATAATTTTGCATTTCTGAAAAATGCTTTACTTTTGACCGCAGCAAGCTGAGTATTATGCGTCAGAAAACTCTCTTCCGGCTTACTTCCAAAACCATCTTCCGCAACATCAAGAACCGGGACGAATATCAGTTTTAATTGCTTTATCCTGTCATTTTATTGACGCAATTCATTTTATCTCTTACTTTAATTGATTAATTATCATGGAATTACCATTTGCAGAATCATATAAAATCAAGATGGTGGAACCCCTCCGCCGCAGTACCCGTGAGGAACGCGAAAATTGGATCAGGGAAGCCAATTACAACCTTTTTAAGCTGAAAAGCGAGCAGGTATTTATCGACCTGCTTACCGACTCGGGCACCGGTGCCATGAGCGACCGGCAATGGAGCGAAATGATGCTGGGTGACGAAAGTTATGCCGGCGCCTCTTCGTATTTTAAAATGAAAGACACCATCAGGGAAATCCTGGGCTTCGAATATTTCCTCCCGACCCACCAGGGCAGGGCTGCCGAAAATGTTCTTTTCTCGGCACTGGTCAAAGCCGGTGATGTTATCCCGGGCAACTCCCACTTCGACACCACCAAGGGTCATATTGAATTCCGCAAGGCAAAAGCGGTAGACTGCACCATAGCCGAAGCCTTCGACACCACCGTAAACCATCCCTTCAAAGGCAATCTTGACCTTACCAAACTTGAAGACGTGCTGAAAAGCCATCCGAAGGAAAAAGTTCCGTTTATTGTGGTTACCGTTACCTGCAACTCTTCGGGCGGGCAGCCGGTTTCGATGGAAAACCTGCGCGGCGTCAGGCAACTGGCCGACAAATACGGCATTATGGTGGTTTTCGATTCGGCCCGCTTCGCCGAAAACGCTTATTTCATCAAGACCCGCGAGGCAGGTTATGCCGGCAAAACCATACGCGAAATTGTGCTGGAAATGTTCAGCTACGCCGACGCCATGACCATGAGCAGCAAGAAAGACGCCATTGTGAATATGGGCGGGTTTATCGGTATGCGCAGCAAAGAACTTTTCGAAAAGGCCTCCGTTTTCAACATTATGTTCGAAGGCTATATCACTTACGGCGGGATGTCGGGCCGCGATATGAACGCCCTGGCCCAGGGACTGCGCGAAGGCACCTGCTTCGATTACCTGGAAACCCGCATCAACCAGGTGGCTTATCTTGGTCAGCGGCTGGTTGACTTCGGCGTGCCTGTGCAGCAGCCCTTCGGCGGACATGCCATCTTTGTGGATGCCAAACGTTTTCTGCCCCAGTTGCCCAGGGAACAGTTCCAGGCACAGACACTGGCCGTGGAACTTTATCTCGAAGGCGGCGTGCGCGGTGTGGAAATCGGCGCCCTGCTGGCCGACCGCGACCCGGAAACCCGCGAAAACCGCTATCCCGCGCTGGAACTGCTGCGCCTTACCATCCCGCGAAGGGTCTACACCAACAACCATATGGATTATGTGGCCACCGCCCTCGCCAATGTGTATGAACGCCGCAACAGCATCATCAAAGGACTCAAAATCACCGGCGAAGCTCCCATTATGCGGCACTTTACCGTTGATCTGGCTAAAGTCTGAAGTATAATATAATCCATCAACAAGTCCGGTAAACGGAACGTTAAAGAGCAGAACCCCTTGCAGCAACTGTACTGCATGGGGTTTTTCCTTATACGGTCCCAGAATCCGGATCTGACCAGGACAGGCTTTCCAACCTGGTGAAAAACACGAAACGCCTGCATACCCGGGAGTTCCAATATCTTATTATTTAACCATTCTGTTTATGCTGACAAAAGGTTGCAACTACAACCTGCTACCTGTATAATGTGTGAAAATCTGCCCCCTCAATAGTCATCCTTTCATTGAATGGACTTGACTTTCATGCCACTAAATGATTATCTTTATACTTTGACTTACACGGTAAAAAGCCTGAGCAGGAAATATGTTTTAACCCATGAATTATCAGAAAAATGAAACACTATTCACATTTATCCGCATTGTTTATAGTGAAA
>JAMLHF010000140.1 GCA_023957275.1 Lentimicrobium sp.
CAAATCGAACTGAGTCTCCTCAATGCCCGTGCAGCCGTTGAAAGTGCCAGCCTCGATGTGGAAATGAAAATGTTCAGCCTGAAATCATTTCTTCGTCTTCCCGAAGATGTATCCTTGCAATTGATTGCTCCATCGGCGCCTGCAGCACCCGTTATAGATGCACAACTGGCTGTGAATGAAGGACGCGAAAACCGCTCGGATGCCCTGGCCTTCGAACGCAGGATGATTGTTGCCGAAAGCGGAGTGAATAAAGCAAAGGCTGAAAACCGATTCAATGCCAACCTGTATGCAGTATACGGACTGACCCAAAGCTCCTCTGACTTAAGTACGGTCTACAAAAATCCTCAGGACCAGCAAAGGCTGGTGCTTGGAATTCAGGTACCCATTCTCGACTGGGGATTAACCCGGGGGAAAATCAAACTTGCCGAGTCGGACCGCGAACTGGAACGTACCGCAGTTCAACAGGAGATGATCGATTTTGACCAGGAGATCTTTCTCAAAGTAATGCAGTTCAATATGCAGCGGGGACAGCTTGAAATTGCCGCCAAAAGCGATACCGTGGCCGTGAAGCGATACGAAGTAACCAAGCAGCGTTATCTGATCGGCAAGATCGGTATTATTGACCTGAATCTGGCCCAGACAGAGAAAGACAATGCCCAGCAGGGCTATATTGCATCCCTCTCTTCTTACTGGCGCAGTTTCTATGAATTGCGAAAACTGACACTATTCGATTTTATTGAAGGAAGGCGGATACTTTTCAATTTCAACGATATTCCTGACGTTGAATAGTGCCCAATCCCTCCTGCCGGTATGAGAATACTTTATCTGGCTGCACTCCGGGATTATCACAATAGATTTACCTGGCTTATGCAGATGTCATTTTTTTTTACACCTTTGTGCCAAACAATCTTTCCTGAAAGATGAGCAGTGATATTCCGGATTCAGTAATTCTTTTTGCTTTCGGTTTAACCATGTTTGCCGGCCTTTCAACGGGAATCGGTGCAGCGGTGGCTTTCTTTGCGAAAAAGACCAATACCCGGCTGCTTTCCACGGCTCTCGGTTTCTCCGCCGGCGTGATGATTTATGTATCGATGATCGAGATCTTTCAGAAATCTAAGGAAAGCCTGATCAGTGAACTGGGGGAGGCACAGGGATATACAGCTGCAGTTCTGGCATTTTTCGGCGGTATTTTTCTATCAGCCATTATTGACAAGCTCGTCCCTTCGGGACAGAACCCCCACGAGCAGGTTTCACTCAGCGAGATCAGTGACGTGCAAAATGCCGTGAAAAGGCAGAAAGCGCTATACCGCATGGGCATTTTCTCCGCCATCGCCATTGCCATTCATAACTTCCCGGAAGGTTTGGCAACTTTTTTCTCAGCCATTGAAGACCCTGCACTCGGTATCAGTGTGGCCATCGCGGTGGCCATTCATAATATCCCCGAAGGCATTGCAGTCTCAATCCCGGTATTTTATTCAACGGAAAACCGGAAAAAAGCCTTTTTCCTTTCTTTTATGTCAGGGCTTGCCGAACCGGTCGGTGCGCTGTTCGGCTTTTTCTTTCTGCTGCCTTTCTTCAACGGGCTGACCTTTGGCATTACCTTTGGCATTGTGGCCGGTATCATGGTCTTTATCTCGCTCGACGAACTTTTACCCACCGCCGAACAATACGGTGAGCACCACCTGACCATTTACGGCCTGATTGCCGGTATGGCAGTGATGGCGGTAAGCCTGCTGCTTTTCGTATAAATGAAGGATACACCGGATCTTTTTTCTGAATCTCCTCAGCCCGTTTCATTACCGTTGAATAATGGAATCCTGACCTATTATCCCGCTTTTCTTCATCCGGTAGTATCCCTTTTTGTGTGTAATGAGTTCTTCTTCTAAATTCAAAGGTATTCATTTTTTTTGTTTCAATTGAGAATGAATGGCAGCGGAACGAAGGCGTAGCCGAAGTGGAGCTGCCATTCATTCTTCCCAGTGAAATTTGTTTTGTTCATAATCAATCTTAGGGATCTTCCTTTGGTATGCTGATCTGGTCATAGCCACATATCCTAAAAGAAGAATAGTGGCATCTGGCCCTGGTAAAGCGCCGCGCATTCTTGTTGTTCGTTTATAGTCTCTGTTGAGCCGTTCTATCCAGTTGGTAGAATAAAGCATATTATGGGTTCTATAATCATATCCGAGGTAGGTGAAATTTAATTTATAGCGGTTATTTTCTCCCATCCTTTTTATCGACGGATAGTATTTCCCCCATTTACTGCAGAATTCTAGCCATCGTTGATATCCTTTCTCAACGGTATCATTGCGATCTCCAGTTCTCAGCACTTCTTTTAAATCTTCTGCAACCAGCGCTTTGTCTTTAGGCTTAATGTGTTTGTTTACATTGCGTTGCAGATGAATTGCACAAAGTTGAATCTCAGTTTCCGGGAACTGTCTCCATATGGAATCCTCAATAGCAGTAAGGCTGTCACATACAATTAACCCAATCTCTTTTAATCCTCTTTCTTTAAGTGACTGTAGCACGACCTCCCAAGCATTGGCACTTTCAGTCGGGAAATTAATTACTGCAAGCACCTCCCGGGTTCGATCGGCCCTGACTCCCAAAATCGTGTAATATCCTTCTTTGCTAACATGGTCAATTCGTCGGGTATAGATAAAGGTAGCATCTATCATTATAATGGGATAATACGGCTCTAAAGGACGTTGTAACCATGTCTTTACATCATTGCGGGCATAGTCGAACATGCGGCTTATCTGACTTGTGCTGTATTCTTTTCCGTAGATATCGCCAAATATCTGGCCTACTTGCTCTGTGGTTAATCCAGCACCATATAAATTAAAGGCAAGTTTGCGGCATTCTTCTTCCTGATCACGTAAAAGGCTTAATAGTATCGGGTAAAACTGCCCGTTTCGGCTTCGTGGCACTCTAAGCTCAATAATTTTTCCCCGACCAAATGTCCTTCGAGGTCTATACCCATTACTCATATCGCCATTTGTGGCGTTATGTTCTTCTCGTTCTGCTCGCATCATTGCTTCCAGGCTGAGCTTCTGTAATTCCTGTAAACCATTCTCTTTT
>JAMLHF010000141.1 GCA_023957275.1 Lentimicrobium sp.
TATCCAGGAGGATAATACGTAATTCTTTCCAGGTTAGAGTTTAAATCTTGTCCAAAAGTTAATTGACAAGAAATCAAAACGCTAAATATGATTATCTGTGTCTTCATTTTTATTACACATAACGTTCCCGGGCTATGAAGCGTTTCGGTTTTAAAAGTTTCCGCTTTTCGGATTTCTACTACCATTCGGAAAAGGTAAGGACGCTAAATTATCCTCCGTAACAACAATGCTTTATGAGCCTGTTTTACCCAAAGTAATTCCTTGTTTCTTCAGGCTTTCTCTAACATTGTAATTGTATTCCCAGCAAAAATCTTTAGTAAACTGAAATATCTCAAGCAAAAGGTCGTAACAGGATTTATATATCGGAAGATCATAATGTAAACCCATAATTTAAAAAAAATCGATCCCGCCAAAGGCGGGATACCCCAATTGTCAAATAGACAAATAGTCAAAGAGTCTTAATCCCTGAGGCAACGAACAGAAAAGCCATAGTGCTTATAGTAGTCGAGCCTGAGTACATTGGAGCCATAGTAATGCAGGAAGCGGTACCAGGCCCAGTACGAAGTGTACTCACTCGAACTCCAGAAGTAACCGGACCGGCCAAGGTTGAAGAATGCTCCATTGCCGTAGCGGTCGCCGCCCGGGAGACCCGAAAATCCGAATTCATTGGTTGCGCCGACATTGGGACAATACCACTTTGGGTGTGCATCGGGTTCTGTGCGGGTACTCTTCATTTTACCGCCGGCAATGCTTTCACCACCAAGGTAGTCGGTTAAAATTATCCATTCAGAATCGGTCGGTGTATGCCAGCCGGCCGGGCAAAGTCCATTGCTATCAACCACTGCATACCAATTGTACAATGCGCCGTAACTGTCTTTCCATGAAATGTCGTTGTCATACCAAGCATAAGCGCCGGTAGTAAGGTTCATCCAGGTATTGTCGTCCGTGACATTGGGAATGGCAGTACCGTTCCGATAGGTTGTGGTTTTCAGGTTCTCTTTCATCCAGCATTGATTACCTATCTGCACAGTATTATATACATTGCCATCAATATCGGTTATCGTTGGAGTACCGGGGCATGGATCGCCTGCATAATTAAAATAATAGGTCTGGTTACCTGTGGGTGAACTCGTAATAACTTGTTCACCTTGATCAGCAAATGAAGTGAATTTAAGCATGTCACCCAGGTCAAATACAAAATTGTTCAGAGGGTTTCCCGATTTATAATCTCGGGCTCCGGTTTCCTGCTGCCCGTTGTATCCCAGTTTGCAATATCCTGAAACATGCGCATCGGGTGGAGAATTTAACAATTTTATCGTTTGGGATTGATTATCTGCACGGGCAGTGAGAAAATAGAGGCTTTCCCTGCCAGGGTATAAGGAGAAGGAATGGGTGCCCTGTTCTAACTGAAATTCCTGATTGGCCACCTCTCTTCCCAACACATCACTGACTGTAACCACAACCTCCTCTCTTTCATTCAAAAAGAGCTCAATTGTCGTTTTGCCTGTTATTGGATTTGGGTAGTTTTGGGAAAGGGAAAAACCTTTGCCGCTGAAAGTGCCGATTTCTTCCATTCCGGTGATATAGTCTAATACTAAAACAGTATCAGGTGCATAAAGCGTGGTGTCCCCACCCTGGGTCAGGTTCTCAATCAGGATGCTGTTCAATGGCAGATGCTGGGCATTGTTATCGGCGGTGAAGGTCAGGGTCATTGCTGCTTTCTGGGCCATCGCGCCCGTGATCATTGCGATTATTAAAACGGTAGGCAAAAATCTTTTTTTCATAAAACATCAATTTAATTTCTTAGAACTCTGTGTTCATTTTAAGCTGTCTTATTTGATGTATGCTTTCTCTTCATTATGTTGGCTAACAAGTGTATATCCGCGACTAAACCAAGGACTTTAATCTGTCCTAATGGTTAGCCATAACTTATTATCAATCAAAACAAAATTCAACAAAATAGCGATGCAATGCACATTTTTAAACGCTAATAAGCGCTTGGAAGTGCCAAATTATCTGCGCAACTCAGACCCAAATATATAACATTGAAATAAAAAGAGCAATAAGAGATTAGGATTGCAGCAGTACTTTGCATAAGCTATTACGGAAAGGCTGGTATTATTTACCACCTATCAGAAAAGTTTCAGAATGCTACAAGGCCAAATTAAAAACTTCTATATTACATTCAATTACAAATGATTATCGAAGTTTATTGGTACCCGAAGCCGGGATCGAACCGGCACGGCCACAATGGCCAAAGGATTTTTAAGTCCTTCGTGTCTGCCAATTCCACCACCCGGGCATCCGGCAGGCAGACAAAAAAATTCGCCGCACCCAAGTAGAATTGCCGCCGCGACATATCTGCACCTTCGGTTTATGTTACGAATTTTCAGGAATATGCCATCTTTTCAGCTTCTGTCATGCTTAAAAACAGCGTGCTGAATTGCATATGATTGCTCCGTGATTGCTCCGTACCAAGTCTATGATTGGCTCGAGGCGGAGAAATGCGTTTTAACCGGATTTAAAACCCCTTTAAAAGCCCAACATAACCCTGAAAAAGGCCATTCCGGGCCTCTTTTTGCATCCGTTTACACACTTTTACATCCGGATGTCAGTAAGCTTTCCATTTTATTTATGCCATTTCCTGACAGATGAGTGCATAAGGATGCAAATTTCATGTCAAAACGGAAATTAAACTGAATTTCTATAATACTTTATAATCCCAGAAAAGTAAAGCAGAGCGGAAAAATTATCAGCTTTCGCATAAGCGGCCTTCTAAAGTTGACCTTCAAAGGCTTATATTCAAAAAAATGAATAATCTTATTGCGATCTGAAACAAGGGTCAAGTTTAGGCAGCCGTGTTGCGAAAGCGAGGCCCCGCGGCCTGAGCGGATAAAAAGATGAATGTTCGCTTATGAAAACTGCATCAGAACCTAAAAAAAGAAGACCTAACAAGTTGGAAGAAAACTTGTTAGGTC
>JAMLHF010000142.1 GCA_023957275.1 Lentimicrobium sp.
GTTTTCCGGAGGTGGAGGGGGCGTTGAGGGATTTGCTGGGTTAAGTGTTCGGGTGTTCGGGTTTTATTCAAGGATTCAAAGATTCAAAGATTCAAAGATTCAAGGATTCAAGGATTCAAAGATTCAAGGATTCAAAGATTCAAAGATTCAAGGATTCAAAGATTCAAGAATTCAAAGATTCAAGGATTCAAAGATTCAAGGATTCAAGGATTCAAGGATTCAAGAATTGCAATACATAATGCCATTTATTTATCTAATATTCAATTTTTTAGAAATTATAAATTAGAACTTAGAAATTCCTGGTGTTCGGGTGTTCAGGTGTTCGGGTGTTCGGGTGTTCAAGTTTTATTAAAAAATTCAAAGATTAGCTTCGCTGAGCTCTCCCGAAAAAGAGTTCGGGACAGGCTCTTCGGTCGGTTCAAGGATTCAAAGATTCAAAGATTCAAAGATTCAAAGGATTCCAGGCCGCTTGCGCGGGTAAAGGATTCAAAGATTCAAAGATTCAAAAATTCAGTAATTACAATACATATTAACGTTTATTTATCCATAATTTAATATTTTAGAAATTAGAAATTAGAAATTAGAATTTCTTCATTCCCTGATACCCCGTCCCGAAGTGATTTTCAGAAAATTTTCGGGTATCTTGACAGGAAGCAGAAATTTGCTTATGTTAGCAGTGTGTAAAATGCCTGTCATAGTATTATTTTTATATATGTCCGGTATATTGTTCAGATGACAGGTTGTTTACAGGATGTGACTGACCGGGCGAAGCTGTGTAATACATTAATGAACAAATAGTTAGCTGAAAAATTAATTGATTGTTATACAGGTGTTTCATATTTCAGGATTGTAAAAGTGGCACGTAGAAACTCTGAACCCGTAAGTAGCAGCATCGCCGGCATCAGGAAAATTTCAGCCACATTATGTTGCAAATGCAGGTATCTGTAATCCGGGTGAAGCCATCGGGCTGATAGTGGCGACAGAACGGTCATGATTGAAGTCAACTCAGATATCAAAGACAAATTGTATTTACAGGATGACCTTTTAAAGTATATCATTGGAAATGTGCATAAGTCATTGAATCGAAAATTATACAGGCTGAGCCGGGCAGAAATATTGTCCGGCGCTGTGTATGATCCTTTATTAAAAATTTAGGTAGGTGATCTGTTCCCTTATTCGTCTATTAGCCACATTTATTAAATATATTCAACCATGCCGGTAAAAATTTCCAGGATTATCCATAATGAGGAACCGAAGCTGAAGATTGAATTTCCCTATGATCAGGCTAAGATTGCCCTGGTGAAACAGGTGAATGGTGCAGTTTGGAGTAAGACGCACAGGGCCTGGCTGATCCCGGATCTGCCAGCTTCGGTTAAGCGACTGAAACAACTTTTCAGGGATGCTGAATTGAAGTTTGAGGAGGGGCCTGATGAAAAGGTTTCCGGAGAGCATCCGGCGGAGGCAGTAGTTCCGGCGTCGAAACGAGATGTCTCTGTTGAGGTGATCAACCGGAAGATATTGTTAAAACTGCCCAAAAATGAGGCCGATATCAATTTTATCAGGACACTGCGCTACTTCCGCTGGCTGAAGAACGAGCGGGTATGGGAAATACCTGATTATCCCGGCAACCTCGACCTGATCAGGGATTATTTCAAAGACCGGATCAGTGAAATCAGGATGCACGACGGTATTGAATTGAAGCATGGGGGTGAGGCTGCAAGGAGCATCCGGCGTGATGAAGTGCTGATGATAAAAACCCGTTCGGGCAGGGTAAAAATCATTGCCGCCTTTAATAAGGTTTTGATATCCGCAATCAGAGAAATACCCTATAGCCGCTGGGATGCAAAAAACAAATGGTGGACGGTTCCGTATTCCGAAATGTTTTTCGGGCAACTGACTGAAGTGTGTGCAGCGCTGAAACTGAAGGTGATTCGGGAAGAGGAGCCTGCAGGCGAAGAGGGGGTCAAACGGATCTCACCGCTGGATATTCCCAATTACCGGCGGGCACCGGAGGCATACAGAAACAAGCACCTGGAGCTGAGGAACAGTCCGCATACCATTAAGAATTACACGGCAGCCTTTGAGGAATTTATAAACTACTTTTACCGTTATGATATAGATACGATTACAGAACCTCAGATACTTGAATTTTTAAGGTATCTGATAAGTGAGCGAAAGGTATCGGTGTCGTATCAGAATGTGGCGATCAATGCCATAAAGTTTTATTATGAGAAGGTATTGAAGGGGCAGCGGAAATTTTACTTTATCGACCGGCCGCGGAGGGATATAACTTTGCCGGATGTACTTAATATTGATGAGATTACGGCTATGATAAAGACGGCTGACAATATCAAGCACAAGCTGATTATTATGTTTATTTACTCTTCGGGGCTCAGGCTGGGTGAAGTGGTGAGGCTTAAGCTGACCGATATTGACCGGCAGCGAATGCAGGTAAGGGTGGAGCAATCGAAAGGGCGGAAGGACAGATACACAAAGCTATCCGAAAAGATATTGCCGGTGCTTGACAGGTATCTGGAGGAATACAAGCCTGAAGAATTGGTATTTAACGGGGAGAAGGGTAAGCCTTACTCGGAACGTTCGGTACAGGAAGTGGTACAGGGCATTGCCCGCAAAGCCGGTATAGCCCAGAAGGTAACGCCAAAAACATTGCGACATACCTTTGCGACACATTCGCTTGAGAATGGGGTTGATTTAAGGTATATACAAAGTATGATGGGGCATGCAAGCAGCAAGACAACGGAAATTTATACGCATATAACAACTAAAGGCTTTGAGAATATAAAAAGTCCGATGGATGGTTTGGATATTTAAAAAGTTATTATATTTGGAGCGGAAGAGTGGATTGTAGAATTAGCTGATAAAAGAAAACAAGTAAAATATACATGCAATCCCGCGGATATTCACT
>JAMLHF010000143.1 GCA_023957275.1 Lentimicrobium sp.
TATCTGGCGGATGTAGATCGATTGTTTTTCAGGCCGTTTAAAAACCTGACGCATCAATAGTATATACCTTCCGATGTGAAACAGAAATCCTTTAAGCACGGTATTTTCGTTTGTGCTAAATTAGAGAATATTTTTTAAAGAAGGTTACAGAATCTGATGATGTAATCTGAAATGAGGATTTGGAATCGTGCCGGACAACGCTCCGGGCCTGACAGAAAAAAATAGTGCAGGACGAATGCCCTGCACTTCAGCGGATTGAATCAAACTTTTACTCGTCGCATACCACAGAGTGCGCGGCAACATAGATATTGCCCGACAAACCGTTGATGGTGAAGGTGTCGGAGGTAACGCCGTTCAGATTCCCGTGCTTGTAGGGGAATTGTCCCGGCGCCGTGGTGTATTTGTTCTTTTTCTTTGGAAGGATGTCATTACCGACAAACAGATGGGTTTCGTTCAGCACGTATCCGTCGAAAACAGTGTAGGTCACAATGGCAGTCGGCGGGGTGTAATTAACCGTTAGGGTTCCCACGTGGGTTCCGTTGCCGATATTGCATTGTCCCGCGCCGGCATACATGGGCCATGAATAATTTCCGGCGCCTATCGGGCCGTTGGACCATCCCCAGTTGTTGGATTGTACCCCGGGAATGCTGATAAAGCAGGTTGCCATGGATTCACCAAAAGCATAAGCGGTTTCACATCCTCCGAGCGGGGGAGGCGGAGGGCACTCCTGCCTGCAATAGTTCAGATAGTAACCTGAGGTTTTAGAAGGACTCTTGCCCCAGATATCTATAAAGCTGTCGTCATCAATATTCCTGATCCTTGCATAGGCTACTACTACAAAGCATTCAGGCAATTCGCCGAGGGGCATGGAGTACTCCCAGTAGTTGCCGTAATTGGCGTAGTTGCCGGGTCCGATGGGAAGGCCGAAGGGAGCGCTTGTTGAATTGAAATAAACGGTGTTGGGTCCGTTAAAATCAACGGTCACACCCGGAAGGGCTGCCAGTTGCCCGGGAGTTCCGATAAACAGGGCCGGAAGGTTGATAAACCATCCCGGTTCACTGAGTTCGAACTTTACAAGCAGGTTGGTGGCGTCGTTCATAACTGTAACTGTTGCAGGCGCGATGGACTGCGCATAGTCAACCATAGGGGCTACCAGCGGGGTTCCGCAGTAAACCAGGTCAGTCTTCAACTGCCCTGCCGCCGGAGCGGTGGTTTCCGGTTTGTCGTTGTACTCATTTTTCTGGCACGAAATGAGTATAAACGGCACTGTCATCATAAGAAGCAGTGCATGTTTGATTCTGGTTTTCATGTTGTAATCTTTTTTGGTTAATGATTATGGTCAGGTTTAAACAAAGAAGAAATGATTATGTTGAGGCATTAACAAATCTTTAACAACTGAATGTGCTCCGGAGTAAACCTCAGCATGGCCGGGGTATCAATTAATCTGGACAGGCTTGAGAAAAGGGGAATAAAGATACTAAAACCTGTAATAAAAGTCAATAGGGTTACATCAGTTTCTGGTGATTCCGGGCCCTGGATTTTTATGAAATCCATTAATGATATTTTCAGGATAAACTCATGTTGGGTGTTTCCGGAAAAAAGATCCTAAGGATCATCATATTTGATGGCATCGGGGAGAATTAAGGTAATTTAAAAACGGCACTCCCGAAGGACAGCGGGTTAAGATCAGATTAAAATAGCAATAATCCCTGTTTAAGTTCCATAAATTACCATCAGCCATGAAGGATTTATTATTTTTGAAGTCGCTAATCATTTATTAAAACAATGCTATGAAACTCAAAAGCAGTTATTTTTTTATACCCGTTCTTTTGTTTGCCCTTGGTGCAGCTTCCTGTTCAACGCCGACCTACAAGCAGAATAAGTACAAAAAGGCCAGGCGCAGCAGCAGGGATTGCGGTTGTCTGGTAAAGCCTGCCGACCAATATATGATGCTGAGTTATAATGAGCAGAAGTAAGTTAACGGGGGATTCCCTGTCAGCCTACCTGCCTGCCGGATGTTCAGAACCGGTAGTTTCGTGGTTCAACCAGAACCATGTTATATTGCGTATTACAAGGGCCCGGCGGAGCAAACTGGGCGACTTCCGGAGCGGAAGTCCATCCCGCCCGCCGGTTATCTCGGTGAATCATTCCCTCAATCCTTACAGCTTTCTTGTTACACTTTTGCATGAAATGGCGCATGCCGAGGTTTTCCTGAAGTACAAGCGTCATATGCAACCGCATGGAGTGCAGTGGAAAGACGCTTACCGACGTCTCAGTCTTCCTTATCTTGCTCATGGAATACTTCCGGAAGATATCCGAAAGGCGTTCGGCAATTACCTGATCAATCCTGCTGCTTCCAGCACATCTGATGTCAATCTGGCCGTTGTACTCCGTGGTTATGATCCGCCGCGGAACGTCACCCTGATTTCGGAATTGCCGGAGGAGGCTGTGTTTGCGTTGCCCGATGGACGGGTCTTCAGAAAAGGAAATAAGCTCAGGAAGCGATACAAGTGTGAGTGTCTGAACAACAAGCGCGTATACCTCTTCAGTCCGCTGGCCGAAATCGTTCCAGTTATTCCGGAGCAATCCGGAAGTGTTGGCTGAAACGGTAAAGGCAATCAAAATCATTGACTAACCAACCATCAAGGAGATGAATAAAAACAATTTTTGCATCATTATGGCGGGAGGCATTGGCGCCAGATTCTGGCCCCTGAGCCGGCAGCATCATCCCAAGCAGTTTATTGATATCCTGGGCAACGGCGAAACGCTGATACAGGCGACCTTCAACCGGTTCACCAGAATTTGTCCGCCTGAAAATATTTACATTGTTACCAATGAAATTTATAAAAGC
>JAMLHF010000144.1 GCA_023957275.1 Lentimicrobium sp.
GCAGGGTGTTTGTTAAAAACGGCGCTGTCTTTTTGCCACAATCCCGATAGCCGTCTTTTTGGTAGCATTTTCGCAAAGTCAATTACCGGATCCCGGCACTTCAAAAAGCGGAAAAACAAAAAACCCTGCCGTGAGGCAGGGCTTGATAAAAGGAGAAACCTAAACTGTTTTACTTTGATTCAGAAGCCGGTACTGCCTGGGCGGTAGTGGCCTTCTTGCTTCCGCAATCGCTGCTCTGTGCCTTGGCGCTCTTGTCGCATGGTTTGCTGCAGTCTCCCTTAGAGGCGGTCTTTACTGCCTTGTCGCCGCATGAACTCTTCGATGCTTCGGTTGCGCAGCCTGATTTGTTTGCTTTCTTGGTACCGTCAACTTTCGGATCTTTGTCACCGGTGAAGCTTTCAGTGTAAACACTTACTTCATGAGCGGCTACTACATTGGTGATTCCTGAAAAAGCGAACAGAAACGCGAATACGGATAGTGCAATTATTACTTTCTTCATGATTTTATTTTTTTTGGTTTAATGCAAACTTAATGCGAAACAGTCCCCCGGCTTGTTAATGATCCGTTAATTACTGTTAATGGTTTGTTAAAAACCTGTGGCGGAAGACTGCGAATACATTAAATTTGCATTATTATTATTTTCCGGATGCAAAAAAGAACAGTAGCCCTGCTGATTGTGATTACCTCTCTGGCCATGGCCGGGATCATTGTGATACAGGTTTACTGGGTGAAAAATGCGTTGCACCTGCAGGAAGAGCAGTTCGATAACAAGGTTCAG
The DNA here is from genome assembly GCA_023957275.1 of Lentimicrobium sp. Lineage (GTDB taxonomy): Bacteria > Bacteroidota > Bacteroidia > Bacteroidales > Lentimicrobiaceae > Lentimicrobium. Next base: position 779 of record JAMLHF010000144.1, read on the forward strand.
GTTACCCTCAAGAGTGTGGTGAACCGGATGTTCGATGCGCGCGACAGCCTTGCTCCCGATCCTTCAGTGTGTGATGAGCATTGTGATCACCGCACCTATCAGGTGCTTTCAGCCATCAATCCTCTGAGACTGGATTCGCTGTTGCAGGAGGAGTTCGGGGGGATGGAAATATCGCGGGAGTATTACTGGGGTGTTTACAACCCGGCCTGCGGCAGCCTCTTTGCCGGAGAAGCCGGTCCTTATCACGATAAACTGATAAATACCAACCACTTCGTTTCACTTTCGTGCCTCTATCAGCGCGAGCAACTGATGCTGGGGGTCTATTTTCCTTCGGAACGCGGGGTGCTCTGGCTCAGGATTTTCCCTTATCTGCTGCTGGCACTTGTTTTGCTGGCCATTGTCATCTTTGCGTTTTCATTTACCATCTTTTCATTCCTGAGGCAGAAAAAATTGTCGGAAATGAAAAGTGATTTCGTCAATAACATGACGCACGAGTTTAAAACGCCGATTGCTACCATATCGCTGGCAAGCGAAATGCTGCTGAATAACGGGGTGAGTGAATCCGTCGCCCGGACCAGGCGTTATGCAAGGATCATCCATGATGAAAACCAGCGGTTGAAACAGCAGGTGGAGCAGGTGCTGCAGATTGCCGTGCTGGATAAAGGTCAATACCGTTTGAAAATCAAAACTTTTGTTGCGGATGACGCCGTAAAGGCCTGCATAAAGAGCTTTGAACTTACCGTGCGCGACAAGGGCGGAATGATTACTTATAAACCGGAAGCGGCGGGATGTGCCATCAAAGCTGATTATCATCACTTTACAAATATGGTGAACAACCTCCTCGACAATGCGGCGAAGTATTCCCGCGAATATCCCGAGATCATGGTATCTACCGGTATCTCAGGAAATATGTTTTTTGTCGGGGTGCAGGATAAAGGCATTGGTATCAGTCACGAAAACCTGAAGCATATTTTCAGAAACCTTTACCGGGTGCCCACAGGCAACGTGCATGATGTCAAAGGTTTTGGCCTGGGCCTGTTTTATGTGAAAACAATGGCCGAAGCCCACGGAGGATATGTGAAAGTAAGCAGTGAACTGAACAAAGGAAGTACTTTTGTGATTTATATACCAATAGATCCGAAACTCGAAATTAGCAGATATTCCCATGAGTCAGAAAGCGAAGATATTGCTGGTTGAGGATGATCCCGGGCTGAGCATGGTGTTGCAGGATTACCTGGAACTGCTGGGCTATGAAGCCATTTTGGCCACCGATGGTGAACAGGGTCTGAATAAATTCAGTGAATCGGCTTTTGATCTGTGCATTCTGGATGTGATGCTTCCTAAAAAAGACGGCTTTACCCTGGCAACGGAAATCCGGAGCCTGAACGAAAGGTTACCGATTATTTTTCTGACCGCCAGGGGACATAACGATGACCGGGTGACGGGATTCAAAGCGGGTTGCGACGATTACATCACCAAACCGTTCAGCAGCGAAGAGCTTGCCCTGCGTATAGAAGCCATCCTGAAACGTTGCATGAACCAGGCCATGCGTTCGCGCTCCGAGGTTTTTGAACTGGGCTCCTGCCGTTTTGATGCTTCCAACCTCTTGTTGCACTGCAATGGCGTCGAGCAGAAACTTACACCCAAAGAAGCCGCGTTGCTCAGGCTGCTTTGCCTCAATAAGAATAACCTCCTGCCCCGCGATCAGGCCCTCACCGAAATCTGGGGCGATGCCGATTATTTTATCGGGCGCAGCATGGATGTCTTTATCGCCCGCCTGCGCAAGTACCTCCGTCATGAGCCGGCGGTCTCCATCACCAACGTGCATGGTACAGGGTTTAAGCTGGAAGTGAAAGAAGGGTGAAATTTCGGATTTTTGATTGCGGTCCCGATGGCTATCGGGAGCGGATTTTGGATTGAAGAAATCTTTACTATCAGAAGGCTGAAGAAAGCCACGATCCCGATAGCGATCGGGACACG
>JAMLHF010000145.1 GCA_023957275.1 Lentimicrobium sp.
AAGTTGTTTACGAGCGCGTGATTACCAAGGACAAGACCATTGTACTGAATGTGCATAACTACGAAGCAGGCGCTTACCTGGTTAAATTTGTGAATACAAAGGGCGAAAGCTTTACCAGGAAAGTGGTTGTTACCCACTAATCGTTTAATCGAATCTGTTGAAAAGGGCTCCGCAAGGGGCCCTTTTTGTATGTATGACCTCATGTGCGAACTAAATCAGAAAGTTCATATACCCTGAAAGTGGAAACAGCTGATGCATGAGAAAGTGGCCTAACCCTTGAATTGTCTCTTGTCTTAGGGTTTAGTAAAAAAAATTTAAAAATTGTGTTACTGTAATAGACTGATATACAATAAGAAATGAAATTGTTAATTTTTTTGTTCATTTCTGAGTAGGGGTAAAACGATTTTAGATTGTCATAATGTTATACATTAGCAAACTCAGAATCAGTTTGCTGCCTGAAAGGCTAAAAAATCAGGTAAAGAATTTGAATGTAACTGACTTATTTTTCTGCCAGGTTATTACAGGGTAACTACTGCAAACTTACTATCCGAATCTTACCCTTGTATTATCGGATGACTCCATTTCTTTTTTTTTGATTGACAGCGTTTTGTTTTGACGTTCATCCATCAGCGGGCACCCCTTCCCCGGGCAATGTCGGGCTGATCAAACATCAAAGGCATGTTGGTAGTCTGTCTGTCTTCATTTGTAAATGGACAACTGTTCCCATTTATGTTGCCAGGTTGGTTATGTACTGACCCGGCATTCTTATTTCCCCCCCGAGGCAATTCATACTCAACAATATATAAACAACAATTTTTTCATAACGGAAAACACAACATCAATATATCGCCTTATTGTTTTATGCATTTATTTCAAAAGAAAGGAGGTATTGCCGGGGATACGAGGTTATGAATCAGCGGAAGTTTACCATACATGAAATATGACCCTACACACTAAATGCCTGTGTGATAATTAATCTGAGTATTGAATAAAGAATTACGCCTTATTATTCATTAAAAATCGGAATTATGGGAAACATTACAACAAGAAAAGGCTGGCGCTGGTGGCTTACATCGCTGATGGCGCTTTTCCTTGCCCTGAACCTTCAGGCCCAGGTGACCGTTGAAATCGGAACGGGGACCAACTCTTCCTCATGGCCTTTCTACACCCTTTACGAAGATGCCAGGATGCAGGTAATTTACGATGCATCTGAGATCCTCGCAGGAGGCGGTATGGCCGGTGACATTACGGAAATCGCATTCAATGTAAGCACTGTCGGAGGCCCTGCTATGAGTGGCTTCAGCATTGATATGCAACAGACTTCGGCTACCACGCTCGGTGCCTTTGAAAACACCGGGTGGACAAATGTTTATTTCGGCACTTACACAGTGGCAGCCACCGGCTGGCAAACGATTGTGCTGGATACACCGTTTGCCTGGGACGGAGTTTCAAACCTGCTTGTCAACGTATGTTTTGACAATGATGACTGGACTGGAAATTCAACCGTTTATTCATCAGCCTTTGCCGGAAAAACATGGGCAGAGCGCACCGACGGCGCTGCCGGATGCAGCCTTTCGGCAGGTGCCGCTCAGGCCAACCGGCCCAACGTAAGGCTTACCATTGCACCCCCGCCACCTCCTCCCGGACTGGTAGTACAGGTTGGAACGGGCACTACCGCAGTGGGCTATCCTTTCTACACCTTCTACATGGACTCACGCACCCAGTATCTCTACACAGCCGCTGAAATTCTGGCAGCCGGCGGTGTCCCGGGTGATATTACAGCCATCGGTTTCGATGTTTCTTCCGCTTATCCTTATGTGATGAATGGTTTTAACATTGATATGCAGAACTATGCCGGCACTACACTTCCGGGATTCGAAAGCACCGGATGGACCAATGTTTATAGCGGAACCTACAGTGTAGATGCTACAGGCGTTCAAACCATTGACCTTCAGACTCCATTTGTATGGGATGGATTTTCAAATCTGTTGGTTAACATTTGCTTTAACAATGCTGCTTATGGCAGCAACTCACTGGTTCTTGGCGCTGATATGCCAGGGATGGTAGCCCACCAGCACAACGACCTTTCCACAGGGGACGGCTGTGTGGATATTACCTCCCCGGGCACCTATAATACCAGGGCCAATATCTACCTCAGCATTACTCCTTCGGCCATACTGCCAACCGGTATTGTTCAGGGATTTGTCACCAATGGTTTTGGTGTACCCCTGCCCGATGCCACAGTAGCTGCAAGTGGCACCAACGGAAATTTTGTTACCACTTCCGGCCCCAACGGCGCCTATCAGATTCCGGATATCGCCATCGGAACCTATACCATGGCTGCTGGCAAGGAT
>JAMLHF010000015.1 GCA_023957275.1 Lentimicrobium sp.
ATTTACATTGCTAATTCTGCTGTTCCTATGGGCCGGAAGCTCGTGGGGGCAGGATGCCGGAAGTTACGCCGGTGTAACATCAACTGACGGAACCTTAGTTGACATGTCTTCAGGGGCAACTACCCTTTTGACAGGCTATGCTGATGATGTCGCCTCAGCAGTGACCTCAATTGGCTTTACATTCAATTATTGTGGAACTGCTTATACTCAATTCAGCATTAATTCAAACGGACAATTGCGTTTGGGTGCAACTGCGATTTCCGGGGGATCGGCGTCTCCAGCGCTTAATGCTCCAATAATATTGCCATTGAGCGGAGATAATGCAATTATGGCTACTTACACAGCAAGTTATAAGGTTATTGGAGTATCACCTAATAGTATACTAGTAGTTCAGTGGAGTGGGTTTCGCGTACCTTATAGTTCATCAGGTGGAACTCCCGGAACCATGCAATGCTTGTTATATGAGAATGGAGGCATAATTGAATTTGTCTATGGTGTTATGTGGAATAGTAGTACTTCTTCAGTGTCTAGAGGACTAGGCATTTCAAATAGCAATACCGCTGGAAAAATTGGCCAATGGGTTACCCTCACAACTTCTCCAACTTATAATATAACAGCAACTTCAATTACAACATCGTCATTTGCTTCATCATCTGCTATGACCAATCTAAATGGAACTGTTCCCGGTTCCCTAAGAAAGTTTACGTTTACTCCCCCTCCACCTTGCACAGGCACTCCAGATCCAGGAAACACCATTACTTCCAATGGTTCTCCGTGCCCCGGAGTTAATTTTACCTTGTCCCTTGAAAACAATCCACCTGTAACAGGCCTGTCTTATCAGTGGCAATCATCAGTGACAGGTGCAGACCCATGGACTAATCTTGGAACTTCACCAACACAAACTACCTCTCAAACTGTTGCTACCTATTATCGTTGTCAGGTCACCTGTAGCGGAAATACAGGAACTTCCAACCCGGTTCTAGTTGGGGATCCTGCCCCTCCCACAACCCAGGCATCGGCAATTGTAGTCTCCAACTTGTCTCTTGCAGGAGGCGTAACGATTGGCTGGACTTCCGGTAACGGAGGAAGGAGGTATGTAGTGGTAAACAATGTCAATTCATTTACAGACCCTGTTGGTACCGGCGACATCGTTGTTGCGGGTACTGTATATTCAGGAAGCGGTGAACAAATTGTTTATGACGGTACCGGCAATTCGGTTGCTATTACAGGTTTAGCTTCAAATACAACCTATTATGCCAGGGTTTATGAATATCAGCGTTGCGTTGGCACACCCAATACCAATTACTATAACACAGGTACTGCCACGAATAACCCGAACTCATTTACAACCCTTATAAACAATGACCTTTGTGCCGATGCGATCACTTTACCTTGCGGTGGTTCAATAGCCGGTACAACTCTGGGATCAACAAACGAAGGTCAGGCTGTATGCGGCATTACCGGTGTAACTGTCCAAAATACTAATGGAGTTTGGTATAAAATAAATCCCGGAGCTGAAGCCCAGGATATTACGGTAACTACCTGTGTTCCATCAGGAGGCACTGACACCCGGATGGCAGTTTTCAGCGGAAGTTGTGGAGATTTAACCTGTATCGGAGGCAATGACGACAATCCCGGATGTACTACAGCAACCCTTACTTCTGAAGTACTGTTTGCTGCTGCAGCAAATACCGATTATTATATATTGGTTTATATGTATAGTTCAAATGGGGCGCCTTTCACTATCAGCGCCAGCTGTGTGGCCAGTTGCTCGCCTGCAACCTTGAACGACGTTTGTGCTGATGCACAAGATATTGATGTGGTTGAATATGGAGGCACAGCAACAAGTACAAACAATACCTGTTCAACCGCCGAAGGCACCGTGACATATCCATCCTGCGGAAGTTCTTTCGGAAGTTACTATGATGTATGGTATAAATTTAACACAGGCGTTAATACCACCGGAACAATAAAAATTACACTTGGCACTGCTACAGGTTTAGGTTTTGCTATATATTCCGGAGAATGTGCCACATTAACCCAGGTTTCAAGTACTTGTAACATTACCAGTGAAACTGAGTATCCGTTTACATTAACAGCCTCCACCGATTATTATCTGAGGGTGTTTACCACCAGTGCGGCTACAAGGGGAACCTTCGACTTAGCAATTCAAGAGCCTATTCCAACCCCGATTTTATTGATTACCCCCTCAACTAAAGATTACGGAACTGTTGCTGTCGGCGGATCATCAACGCAGGTATTTACTATTAAAAACGACGGCGGAGGCACCTTGATCATTGACCCGCAAGTTTCGGTAACAGGCACGGATGCAGATCAGTTTATTTTAACCGATGCTAATGAATATCCTTTGAATCTTACAGCAGGCCAAACAGCTACTGTCAGTGTTGCCTTCACCCCAACTTCCGGAGGCGCAAAAAGTGCAAGCCTTGTTATTGTTGATAACCTGGGGTCGAAGGCTACCAACACTGTTCCACTTACAGGAACCGGCTTTGTTCCTCCTCCAGGCTCAACCTGCGATAATCCGTATCCCATTACGCTTCCACTTGTTGATTTTTCCGGTAATACTTCAACCATGGGAGATGATTATTCAAGCACCTGGATTACTCCAAATTCATTATATATGAATGGTGATGATATGGTGTTTGAATTTACCCTGACCGAAGCAGGATATCTTGGCGGCTCAATGACAACCACGGACTCGTACCTCGGATTGTTTATCCTTGAAGATTGCCCTGATCCTGTATCGCCTGCAGCGGTGCTCAGATCAGCCACTTCATCCGGAACCTCAGTAACACTTACCGAAATTTTGCTCCAGCCCGGAACTTATTTTGCTATAGTCTCCAGCTGGCCGTCTCCTCAGTCAATTGAATTCATCCTGAATCTGTCATTTGAACCCTTACCCGACTGCCCCACCCCGACTGCCCTCACCGCCACCCCCGCTTCATTTTCAGCTGAGCTGGGCTGGACAGAAAACGGCACGGCCACATTGTGGGACATTGAATGGGGAGAAGCAGGCTTTACGCCCGGCGAAGGCACCGTTATTACCGGCGTATCCAATCCTTATACATTGACAGGTCTGGAATTCTCAACTCCTTATGATTTTTATGTAAGGGCCGATTGCGGCGAAGGTTCGGTAAGCGACTGGTCAGTTGTGAAAAATTTCAGCACCCTGGCAGCATGCCCTGCCCCGTCAGTGCTCACTGCAACAAGCGTAACTGCAACTTCTGCAGTGCTTGGCTGGACCGAAAACGGCAGCGCCACTTCCTGGGATATTGAATACGGACAAACACCTTTTACACCTACCGGCACACCTTCCATCAGCGGAGTAACCAATCCTTATACCCTGACAGGATTAAGCAGTGGAATTCCTTACGCTTATTATGTAAGGGCATATTGTGATGAAACGTATCAGAGTACATGGTCAGGCCCGTTGACATTCACAACGCAGACCGTTGTTCCTGCGCCTTATACGGAAGGTTTTATCACGACATCCACCCCCACGGGATGGACAACCACCGGCTGGTTGATCGGATCGGTCAGGGGTGCCACGGGAAATCCCGGCAATAACATATACAGAAACCTTTGGTCAAGTGCAACAACAGGCACTTTTACCACGGTTAACGTAGGCCCTGTCGTTTCGGGCATGTCGCTCACATTTGATTACCAACTCACCAACTACGATTCACCATATGATCCGCCGGCTGAAGGATCCGGCAATTTTATCGTGTCCGTTTCCACCGATTTCGGGCTTAACTATACCGAGCTTGAAACCACAGACAATGACGGCGAAGCCGGATGGCGCTCAAAATCCTATGATCTCAGTGCTTATGCAGGATCCAATATCAAAGTCAGGATTGTAGGAAACAGGACTTCCGGCGATTATGACCTTGCCTTTGACAACTTCTACATCGGACTCCCGATCACCTGTCCTGCTCCAACAGACGTTATCGCTACAGCAGTAACTCAAACCTCGGCAACCATTTCCTGGACTGCACCCGATCCCGCGCCTGCCAACGGTTATGAATATGAAGTCAGAAACGACGGAGACCCGGGCAGCGGGGCCACCGGCCTGGCAGCCTCGGGAACTACGGCTGCAGGGGTGACCAGTGCAGATATAACAGGATTGGAAGATGGAACAGATTATATGATTTATGTACGTTCGGTCTGCGGCACTGAGAATTACAGTAATTGGGCCGAAGGTTCCTTCTTCACTCCATGCGATGTTATCATCGCTCCGTTTATCGAGACCGTTGAAGAAGGTGAATTAAGCCCATGCTGGACAATCGGCACCAGCGGAGATGGCAGTTGGTTTCTTTCAAGCGCTGCCAGCGGATACGGAATCGGATTACGGTCTTTTATAGCCCCATTCTATGCGATAAGCGATCCCTCACCATTTGATCTTTACACTCCTGAGTTTGACGCCAGTGCGCTTGTTAACCCACAACTGGAATTCGATTTTGCTTATGCCACTTTTATCGATGAGGTTGATCAGTTGGATGTACTTTACTCAACCGATGGCGGTATCAATTACTCACTGCTTCTTGCGATGCCGGGAGGTACGGATGGCATTCTGAATACAGGGGGTGCGTCAACTAGTTCCTTTGCCCCAACTGCCTCTCAATGGGAAACCCAGGTTCTGGCATTGCCTGCCAACACCAACAGGATTGCTTTCCGCGCAACCAGCGCCTATGGCAACAATCTGTATATCGATAATATAAAGATTGTTTCTGCTCCGGTTACCAGTAAAACCCTGAATCTTAAAGCTTACATCCAAGGCTTCTGGAACGGTTCAGCCATGAACCAGGCACAGGATGTGGATCAGGATGAGAATATCTTCAATAAGTTCAGCGGAACCACGGTTGACACCCTCAGCGTTTACCTGGCCGAAGCCGATGCCCCCTGGGCATATCTCTTTGCCGCGCATGAAGTCAACATCAACACCGACGGCTCCATGGTCATTTCAGTACCTGCAGCCTTCTCAGGCAGCTATTATATTGTAATTGACCACCACAGCAGTGTTGAAACCTGGAGTGCCGTGCCCGTTGATTTCAGCGGTACCACCATTGACTATGACTTCACCACTGCTGCTGAGCAGGCCTACGGTTCCAACCAGAAATCGATGGGAACGGTATGGGCGCTTTATTCAGGAGATGTAAACGACGATGAATACATCGAATTTCTCGATGTGGTTCCTATCTACAATTTAAGTACAACGGGATTCTTCGGGTATTCGCTCTTCGACATTGACGGCAGCGGTTACATTGAATTCTTCGACTACATCATGGCTAACAACAACAGCATAATCGGCGCAGGTATGAATACACCGCCAAATCCGGCCAAGCGGCCCGGCTTTTCAAACACTAAGCCAACAAACTGAAATGATTATTTCATAAGCCTGCTTTAACAATCACCCGGACCTGACAGTAATTCACAGCTGTCAGGTCCGTTTTACCTCTGCTGAATTATTGACCAGTCCGATATGCCCGTTTCAATCCATAAACAGGCATTAATTGAATTTTCCAAACATAATATTATCCCGCCAAGTGGTTAAAAACACAATGGAACTTGTACAGGGCAATTTTTGCCGTATATTTACCGGTCATTTCCCGTGTATCCAATTCGTACACTAACCCTTGTTAAACGCTTTGTTCATGTTGCAAGAAGCCCCTGTTTCAGGATTAAACCTTCATGTTTCCGTCGATTGTGTGGTATTTGGATTTGAATTCGGAAAACTGAATGTCCTTTTACTTGAAAGAAAGATGATGTTTCAGGGACAGGAGTATAAAGACCTGAAATTACCCGGCGACCTGGTGCGCAAGGATGAAGATCTGGACACTGCTGCGGCAAGAGTGCTTAAAGAGTTGACGGGTCTTGAGAACATCTATCTTAAACAGTATGCCGCCATCGGCACTCCTAACCGTCTGACGCGCCTGGAACGTGATATGGAATGGCTCAGGCAGATCGGGCACCCTGAAGAGGTGGTGGTAACCGTGGCCTATTATTCCCTGATCAACATCGATCAGGATAGAATAAATAAGTTCCAGCTTCAGGAAGATGTAAAATGGTATCCTGTATCCCAGATCAAAGAACTGGCTTTTGACCATATGGAGATTCTCGCCGATGGGCACGAAGCCCTGAGAACAGAACTCCGGTCAAATCCGATCGGATTTGAACTGCTCCCTTCAAAATTCACGCTCAGCCAACTGCAAAAACTTTATGAGGTAATCCTTGGGGTAAACCTGGACAAAAGAAATTTCAGAAAGAAGGTCACCAATATGCCCTATGTAGTCCCGATCAATGAAAAGGAACGCGGCGTTTCGCACAAACCGGCAAGGTATTACATCTTCAATAAAAAAGTTTACGAGAAAACCAGAAAAAACTCCCTGGACTTTTCCGTTTAAACTCGCAGATATTCATAACCCATAAGTGAAACAAATTTCAGTACATTCCGTTAATTCACCGGATAACATACGCTTATATTCCGATGCACGACATTGAGCCATTTTACGCCTGGCGAAACCTTTACGATGCCGCTGATGACATCCATTCCCCGTTCTATGGACAGACATACAGCGAAACGCAATGCATCAATTCTGTTTACAATTACTTTATTCACCCGCTCTGGGATGAAATGGGCTCGGCAACCCTTTACATAAAAATACTCTATGCTGATTACAAGGCCGGCTTTTGCGTAATAGAGTGCCTTGGTGAATGGAACGACACCCTGTATAACGACATCATGTACCTTTACCGGAATGTAGCAGAAATCCTGATGGATGCCGGTATCCGGAAATTCATACTTATCGGTGAGAATGTGCTTAACTTTCACGCCGATGATGATTCCTATTATCAGGAGTGGTTTGACGGTATAGAAGACGGGTGGATTGCCTGCATAAACTTCCGGGAACATGTGCTGGATGAAATTCACCGGGGGCGGCTTGATTATTATCTTGCCATTGGCGGTAAACTTGACCATATCAATTGGCGCACACTCAATCCTAAACAGCTCTTTACACTGATCGACAGCCTGATTATGAAACGCTTAACAGCCTGAACCGGTCTGCCATGACAAAAAACATCATTATCCGGGTATATGGAAGGGTTCAGGGCGTGGGATTCCGCTATTACACAAGGGAAATGGCAATTAAGAGCGGGATCACAGGTTATGTGAGCAATGAAGCCGACGGATCCGTTTATATTGAAGCCGAAGGAGCGCAGGAACAGCTTGAAGTATTTATCCGTTTATGCAAAGAGGGCCCTGCCCGGGCCATTGTTACTGACTTCAGGAAGTTTGAAGGTACACTGATGAATTATTCTTCATTCAGGATCAAATAACCGCCCCGGATTTTCACGGATCATCCCTGCAACAACCCTGTCGACCGGCAATGTAAAATGCTCAGGTTCTATTTTATAAGGATCGATCCACCGGAATGCCTGTGCACCCTCCACGGCATCAATATCAATAATTTTATCCGTTACCGGAAAAACCGGGGTACCCTGTAAGCCTGCCAGATAATAAACATTAATGATCTGACTGACTTCGGGCAGAAAATGTGAAGGCTGAAAATAATCAGTCGTGTAAAAATGCCTGTGGATTAGTACTTCCTGATTCAATTCCTCCCGGCATTCCCGTTTCAGGCAATCAATCGTTCCTTCCCCGAAATGAAGTCCGCCGCCCGGGAATTTGGTCATAAACATGCCGAGCCTGTATTCGTCGGTAACCAATAACCGTTTGTTGAAAACGATCAGTCCGTAAACACGGATGTTAAACCTGCACTTTTCCATTGACTATAATTCTTGAGCTGTTGCCCGGAGCATTTCCCATTTTCCCGGGGGGCCGGGCAGGCGCTCGGTTGAAAAGCCAGTATCCTGCAATGTTCTTCTCACCCGCCCTTTGGCACAATATGTAACCAAAACGCCTCCCTGATCCATACTCCGACGTAGTTTACGGAAAATTTCAGGCTCCCATAACCCAGGAGCCGTTTCAGGAGAAAATGCATCAAAATAAACCAGATTATATTTTCCCCATCCCGGATAAGTATCTTCTAACCGGCTTCTGCTCAGGCAAAAGGAGAAATTTTCGCGCAAAAGGATTTCTTCACCAGGCACAGCCTGATGCATCTTCCGGAAATCGTCGGTAAATCCCTCCAATCCGCCAAGGTTGCAATAATTGATCTTTTCAATGACTGACCAGTCAGGAGGGAACGGCTCGAGGCCATAGTATCGTGTGTTTACACCAGCGTCAACAGATGCGGCAAGGGTAAGTAAAGCATTGAGGCCCGTTCCGAAGCCAACTTCTAAAATACTGATATCCCTGAATTTATTACAGATGTATCTGTATCCGGCTTCCAGAAATACATGCCGTGATTCCTGAACCGCTCCGTGAATGGAATGATAATGCTCACCCAGCGTCCGGTTAAGCAGCGTAAAAGAGCCATCTTCGGTTAAAACCACCTCTGTTGCGTGATTCATCTTTAGCGGTTGTATAGTAACAATAAATCTGCCGTTTCTCCTTGCACTGCGACATTACCAGTGCTGACCTGATCCGGAATCCGGTACGTTACGATGTTGTTCCCTGATGCAATAAACACCTTGCCCGACAATGCATCATACTGCACTGCATCAATTTCATCAAAGGTCAGGTACCTGACCGTACTGCCTGTTGCCGGACGATACCACCACAATTCGTTGCCGGAAGCAATAAAACAGTTTCCTCCTGATGGCCCGGTTACCTTGCTGATGTAAGAAAATGGAAATCTCCTTAGCTCAACCATTGTGTTCTCAGGAACTGAAAAACGGTATACGGCCGAGGTTGCATCCCCGTTTAAAAAAATCAGCACCCCTTCATTGCCATCCGGACAAAGATGCACAGCACCCCCCTGAAACTGCACTTGCCTGAACACGGTTCCTCCGGGGTAATTAAAAATTATCAATTCATTCAACACACCGTTAAAAGGCTCAAAAACGGCAATCAGCATGTTACTTAGCCTTACAAACCGGGTAAATTTTCCATTCGGGAAAGCCTGACTTCTGAAGGATACAAGTCCTTCGGCTGTATAACCCCTGATATAACCGTCGCGGTCAGATACAAAAACTTCATTTTCATCGGAATAGAGATGATAAAAATACTCAAGGGGTGGATTCACAATAGCCTGAACGGTCCAATCGGTCCTGTTCCCGGCAAGGTTCCAGGCCTGAAGATCACCGGTAATCCTGCCTGCAGTATATAACTGCCGGTTCACCGAACTGATCGCAGCACCCGAATAGTCTCCCTGAAACCGGAAGCGTTCTGACAATTGTCCGGTCACCGGCCACTCAGAAACAGCATATTCTGAAACTGAGAGTTTGCCGACTGCCAACACCGAGACCAGCGCCCTTTCAAGGGCTGAATACTGAACTTTGACCGACTCAGCGCTCTCCGACTCCCCATCCCCTACCCTTACCTGAATATAATATGTTCCATTCACCATTTGCGGATCATCCAGCGGAATGGACGCGGAGAGTAAATAATTGTATTCATTCACATCGAAATTCCGGGCAGGCAATACCGGTACATTTGATACGCTGAGTAACGAAACCCTGACGTATTGAATGACTTTATAATGATTCAGTTCCGCCTGCAAATGAATAGTATCGCCATAACCGTAAGCCTTACCATCATAAGGCAGCAGAATTTCAATTTCAGGGGGTGTCACATAATCATCCCCTTTGCCGCATGCAGCAAGAATTGTCGACAAAAGTAAGATTACCAATCCCGGAAAAAGATTAAACACGCCTTTCATGCTTCAAACCTATATCAAAAAACAAAACCATAACGTGAAAGTTTCGCTTTTTTTCGCTGTATCTGCTGCCAGGATCAGATCCGGGCATGTATCCGGCAAGAAAAAAGTATGTTCCGACCAGGACTTACGGAACAAATAAACACTCTTTTTCCGGCTTGAACAGCCGCTGAATTTCGTAAGTGAAACAAACTATCATAATCAGCAATGGCAGGTGCCGGCTTTCGAAAAATACAACTTTTACAAATCAGGCAACGTTGCAATATGCAATTAAATTTTGACTGCAGGCATGATTGTGTTACCTTTAGCATCGGAAAACCTGTTATCCGGAAAATACAATTATTTATTATTCAGTTGTCAATAAAATCAGTCCTTTTAGTTATCAAAAAACACTTTTATGCTTGATCAGATTAACATTGAGAAGGTTTTGTTTCTCGACATCGAAACAGTCCCACAGTACCCGGAATATGAAATGCTCCCGGAGGAAGTAAAAAAGCTATGGAACCACAAGGCGCAGCGGCTTACCGGAGATCCGGCCGAGACGGCAGAAAACCTGTACGAACGGGCAGGAATCTATGCTGAATTCGGCAGAATTATCTGCATCTCGGTTGGATTCATCAGGAATGGCAAACTAAGGATCAAATCCTTTTCCGGAGATGATGAAGCAGTGTTGCTGAATGAATTTGCAGGCTTATTGAATCAAAGTTTCAACAAGCCCGACATGCTTTTATGCGCCCACAACGGCAAAGAGTTTGATTTTCCCTATATTGCCCGGCGTATGCTGATCAACGGCATCGGCTTACCTGCATTACTGGATATTGCCGGAAAAAAGCCCTGGGAGGTTCAGCACCTCGACACCATGGAGCTATGGAAGTTCGGGGATTATAAAAGCTATACATCGCTCGCGCTGCTCACATCGGTATTCAATATCCCCACGCCTAAAGATGATATTGACGGAAGTCAGGTTGCTACTGTGTACTGGAAAGAAAAAAACCTGACCAGAATAGTGGAATATTGTCAGAAAGATGTCGTTGCTGTCGTTCAGCTCCTGCTCAGGTACAAGGGAATGTCGCTTATAGGGGCTGATGACATTGCTTTCACCTGAAAAACCGTTAAAAATTGATAATTATTTGCCACGTACTGCCAGCGAGGCAGATGAATTTTTACTTTTGTTCCTTAAACATAAATCCTATTCAATGAAAAACTTTCCCGGAATCATTTCCATCCTCTTAGTTTCCCTGCTTGTAACAGGCTTATCTGCTTCTGCACAAAAGGCCGGCAAGAAGAAAAAAAACGACAATTCAGCTGCTGAGCAGGCGCTTATTATGAAAACGAAACAGGATTCAATCAGTTATATTATTGGAAGGGACATTGGCAAAAATATGGTAACCAATGACATCAGTGTGAATGAAGCGCTGCTCTATCAGGGATTGAAAGATGGCCTGAAGGGAATTGACAGTATCATCAATGAGGAAACCACCGAAAAGATCATGATGGCATTTCAGCAGGAGATGATGATGAAACAGCAGCAAAAAACTCAGGCTGCCGCTTCGGAGACCCGTGCCGCAGGCGAGGCTTTCCTTGCCTCGAACAAAAGCCAGCCGGGCGTTATTACCTTGCCCAGCGGCCTGCAGTACAAGGTATTAACCGAAGGCGAGGGCGAACATCCCAGGCCGGAAGATGTCGTCGAAGTCCACTATACCGGAACATTAATCGACGGAACTGTTTTCGATTCATCAGTTGAACGCGGCGAAACCATTAAATTCCCCCTCAATGGTGTTATTCCGGGCTGGACCGAAGGTGTTCAGCTTATGAAACCAGGCTCGAAATACATGTTTTACATTCCCTCAGATCTTGGTTACGGCGACAGGAGCACCGGCCCTATCCCGGGAGGATCAGTGCTTATTTTTGAGGTAGAGCTGATTTCCATAGAAAAACAATAGGAATTTTGGCTGAAAAGGGGCATTTTCTTTCCAAATCCACGTTTATTCGTGGCGTTCAATGTCTGAAATCCCTTTACCTGAACAAACACAGGCCATTTCTCCGCGACAGGCTTTCTCCCGAGCAACTGGCCAAATTCAGGAGAGGTCATGAAGTTGGCAAACTTGCCTGGCAATTGTTTCCGGGAGGCATAAATTGTGCACCCGGACATCCGTCTCAATACGCCGCGGCACTTGAGAAAACCCGCAAACTCATTGCTGATGAAACGTCTGTTCTATACGAAGCAGCGTTCAGTCATCATGGCGTCCTGGTCCTGCTCGACATCCTCGTAAAAAACGAACAGGGCTGGCATGCTTTCGAAGTAAAAAGTTCAGCCTCCATCTCAGAAACCTATATCACCGATGCCGCGCTGCAGTATCATGTTATAAGCGGCACCGGTCTGAATCTGAATTCATTTCACATCATCCATCTGAATCCTGACTTTGTCCGTGATGGGATACCCGACGTTCATAAATTATTTTCCATTCAGGAAGTAACAGACCGGCTTCGCGAATTGGAATCATTCATCGTAGCCCAAATCGGGAAATCCAGGGAAACCCTGTCGCTGAAACACTCCCCTTCCATACCAACGGGCCAGCATTGCTTCAAGCCCTATCCCTGTGATTTTATCGGCCATTGCTGGAAAAAGACCGCCAAGGATTCCGTCTATAACCTTACCGGCATTCCTTTCGAAACAAGAGCGCGTTTGGCTACAGCCGGTCATCTAACCATACCAGAGATCCCCGCCGGCCTGCTTGAAGAAAATGATGCCGCCATCCTGTCATCACACCTTTCAGGAAAAGATATTGCCGACAAGACAGGAATCAGAAAGATAATTGACGGATCCGCTGCACCGGTTTTTGTCGCATTTCTGATCGTTCGGCCGGCAATACCGGTCATCGATGGATTCAGACCCTTCGGCCCCATGGTTGTTGGCCTCAGTTGGTCTGATTTTCAGGGAAATGAAGAATCCTTTATCGTTGAGCCGGGCGAAAATCCTGTTATTCAGATAAGAAATAAGCTCGGACAACTGGCTTCTGAAAGTGGCATGATTGTAAATGCCGGCGGTAAATGGGTTGGTGAAGCGCTCAGCCAGCATTATCCGGATCTGACGGAGAAATATATCTTCACTGACCTGGAAGAGATTTTTTTATCCGGATATTTTTACCGCCCCGGGCTTGTACCCGATGCCGGGATCAGCAATATTGCAGCATTTCTGAATCTAACCGGCCCGGACCAGATAAATATTTCACAGGTAATGGCCGGAGTGAAATATATGGAAGCAAAAGCGGAGAACAGGGCGCAAACACTCAGGGAGCTTAGCGATGCATTATATGCAGAGATGACTTCATGCCGCTCAGTTTATTATTTTCTTAAAAGTATCATCAACAATGAAACCTGAACCTGCAAGCGCAGAAGTTTCCTGATCACCCGGCATCAACTAATTGCCGAAAATCTCCTCCAGTTTGCGCTCGAGCGCTTTTCCGCGAAGGCGGCGCATAATAATTTTTCCTTCCTGATCAATCAACACGGTGTGGGGGATCGATTTAACCCCATAAAGCAGAGCAGCCTGACTCTGCCAGTACTTCAGATCACTCACCTGGGTCCAGACGAGGCCGTCTTTCGCAATCGCGTTCAGCCATGCATCCCTGTCCCTGTCGAGCGAAACGCCAAACACTTCAAATCCTTTATCTCTGAACCGGTTATATATTCTGACAACCTCCGGGTTTTCCCTCCGGCAGGGTCCGCACCAGGATGCCCAGAAATCGATCAGAACGACCTTTCCCCGGAGGGATGAAAGTGTAATTTCCCCGCCATCAGGCCCGGGCAGAGATATTTCAGGGGCGGGATTTCCCACTGCCAGTTTCCGTTCAAGGGCAACTTTTTGCTTCAGGTCAGCGGCAGGTTTGAACGACGGATTATTTCTGCTTGCGGCCGAGGCTACACTGTCATAAACATCGAAATCAGCGGTTATATCCAGTTTCTCAATAAGCAGCAACGCAGCCGCCGAGCCTGCATTTGCCAGCAACAGATTGCGCAACTCTTCACGCCTGCCCTGCTCCAACTTATTATATTCCTGTTCAATTACAGGCAATACTTCGGCAAAATCCTGACGCCCCTGAGAAGCTGTATAAAGCCTGGTAAGGCTATCCATCTTCCTTTCATAGGTGGCTGATTTTTCAGCCATCTCATAAAGAACCCTGGTATCCTGGGAACCTTCCACAACAGGGTGTTTTCCCAGCCTTTCCCTGTTCAGTTCGAGACCAATCTGGTCTTCAGGCCTGACAAATACAAAAATGTAATTGTCAGCCGTAATTGCAAGTTTAAACAAGGTCAGCTCCTTTACCTGTAAATCAAAGTAGAATGCTCCGTCAGCAGCGGTGTTTGCAGAAACCGGCGCCGAGGCCATCACCAGAGGGTTGGTCATGCTTAACGCAATACCTGCAATTCCTTCCCCTTTGAGCTTCCCGCTGATCCTTGCCGGATTTTGCCCGCTTGTAATTGAGAAAGGGACTATCACATAAATTATAAGAAGTAATCTGATTATCCTGAGCACCATTTCACATCGATTAATACAGGCAAATATATCAATATATTTTTTAGCGATGATTGCTGTTTTTCCGGCCGGCCACAATTTGACATTCAAGCGCATATACTTGATTCTCTTTTACTTAAATAATTTACTTCTTTGTTAATAACTAAATCATACAAAGGGGTCTGCAGGCTGAACAGTATTTCATAATTTTGGATTATGGAAGAGAACGACAAAATGGTGGGTGACACCAGAAAAAAAAAGCAATACAAGCCCAAAGCGCTGAACGAAATCTTTGAACATGGCAAGGTTCCGCCACAGGCAACTGATCTTGAAGAGGCGGTTCTTGGCGCCATTATGCTTGAGAAAGATGCCCTTGCCTCCATTATTGACGTAATCAGGCCGGATGCATTTTACAAAGAGGCGCATCAGATTATTTTCATGGCCATCACCCGGCTTTTTGCCAAAGGAGAGCCTATTGACATACTTACTGTCACCAATGAACTGAAATTTACCGGTGAGCTTGAAACTGCAGGAGGGCCATTTTATATTGCCCAGCTTACAAACCGTGTAGCTTCCGCCTCAAACACGGAATTTCACGCACGCATTATTCTGCAGAAATTCATTCAACGCGAGCTGATCAGGATCTCTTCCGAGATCATCCACGATGCCTATGAAGACACTACGGACGTTTTCCAGCTACTGGACAAGGCTGAGAATCAGTTGTTCAGTGTCGGAGAAACCAACATGAGACGTAATTATCTCGACATGCAATCGCTGGTACGTGATGCCGTAAAGCGCATTGAAGCCGCCAAGAACCAGACCGGACAATTCAGCGGAGTACCATCGGGATTCACCGAACTTGACCGGGTTACTGCCGGATGGCAACCTTCGGACCTGATCATTGTTGCTGCCCGTCCAGGTATGGGTAAGACTGCATTTGTACTTACCATGGCCCGCAATGTTGCAGTGGAATTCAAAAAAGCGGTAGCAGTTTTCTCCCTTGAAATGTCGTCGGTTCAGCTGGTAACCAGGCTTATCTCCGCCGAAGCGCAATTACCGGGAGATAAACTGAGAAAAGGCAATCTCGAAAACTATGAATGGGAACAATTAAATGCTAAAATCAGCACACTGATTGATGCACCGCTTTACATAGATGACACCCCTTCACTGTCGGTTTTTGAACTCCGGGCGAAGTGCCGCAGGCTGAAAGCCCAGCATGATATACAAATGGTTGTCATCGACTACATACAACTCATGTCTGCCGGTATCGACCGCAGCAGTGGTAACCGTGAACAGGAGATCAGCACGATCTCCAGGTCATTGAAGAGCCTGGCCAAAGAACTTAATATTCCTGTTATTGCGCTTTCTCAGCTAAACCGTTCAGTTGAACAAAGGCCCAACAAAAAGCCGCTGTTGTCCGATCTTCGTGAATCAGGGGCTATTGAGCAGGATGCGGATATGGTTGTATTTATTTACAGGCCTGAATATTACAATCAAAGTGTGGATGAAGGCGGTGCCAGTCTGGTGGGCCATGCTGAAATCAGCATTGCCAAGCACCGTAACGGAGCACTGAAAGATGTGCCACTGAGGTTTATCAGCAAATATGCAAAGTTTACCGACCCGGAACCCGGCGACTTCGACATCTCAGGAGCGCTTGCGCCAAACGGCAAATTCGAAAATGGCATCAACACGCTGACCGTTCAATCCAAAATGAATGATATGGATGAGGACCATGAACCTCCGTATTAAAATGTCAGTCATTATTACCACTTCTGCATCCTTCATACAAATTCAGCAGCCGGATAACAAAACCTGCCCTTGCTGCGTTTAACAAGCAGAAATATTCATTGCTGAACAGATGAAAAAAATTCTATTGCCGATTATCATCATGCTGTCCCTGAGTTTGACGGTTCAGGCAGCTTACCTGCTAATTCCGATGGACAAAGTTCAGAAGAATCATCTGAAAGCATACGGCATTGCTTACTGGACGCTGCAGCAGGATGTTGAAGTCAGCTGGCTGCTGAATTACAGGGGGGGCAGTTTTATGTTCCGTCATCATCCATCCCTTGAGTCGGAATGTCTGATAAGGGGGGTATCTTTTCAGGTAATCGCTGATGTACAGGCTGATGCCATTCTGGCTGAAATCAGCGATCCGGCCGTTAACATGGATGAAATGCGGCTGCAGAAAGCGCCTAAAATAGCCGTTTATACTCCAAAAAACAAGCTTCCCTGGGACGATGCCGTTACCCTGGCACTGACCTATGCCGAGATTCCTTATGATATTGTTTACGACGACGAAGTGATTGCCGGGGTTTTGCCATTGTACGACTGGCTGCACCTGCATCACGAAGATTTTACCGGACAGTACGGAAAATTCTGGGCTGCTTACCGTAACGCGCCCTGGTATCAGGAAGATGTAAGCAAAACCGAAGCCAGCGCTGCCAGGCTGGGATTCAGCAAAGCATCACATCTTAAGCGGGCCGTTGCCCAAAAAATCAGGGAATTTACCGCGGGAGGAGGCTATCTTTTCGCAATGTGTTCAGCTCCTGACAGTTACGACGTTGCCCTGGCCGCTGAAAACCTGGATATCTGTGATGTGATGTTCGATGGCGATCCCGCAGATCCGCACGCGAATGATCACCTTGAATATCATAACTGCTTCGCATTCACCGATTTCAGCCTGGTAATGAATCCCTATGAATATGAGATATCAAATATTGATGTGACAACAACAAGAAAAGTTACTTTGGCCAACGATTTCTTTACCTTATTTGACTTCTCGGCAAAATGGGATCCCGTTCCATCGATGCTCACCCAGAATCATGAGAGGGTGATCAAGGGATTTATGGGACAAACCACGGCCTTCAACAAGAATTTTGTCAAGCCTAACGTCATTCTGATGGGAGAAAACAAGGCGGCCAATGAAGCCAGATATATCCACGGGACTTATGGCAAAGGGACCTGGACTTTTTACGGCGGGCACGACCCTGAAGACTACCAGCATCTTGTGGGCGATCCACCAACTGATCTGAACATGTACCCCAACTCGCCCGGGTACCGCCTGATACTGAACAATGTATTATTCCCGGCAGCAAAAAAGAAAAAGCAGAAGACCTGATTTGCTGGTACTGGCCTGATTTATGATCTAACAAGCACTCCATAAATTCATCCACTCTCCTTGTATGCAAAAGATAATACTATTATCCCTTCTGCTCTTTGTGTTGCAGGAGCGCCCCCTTTATGCCCAGCAAAAATATTCCGTAAGCGGTTATGTCCGTGAGAAGGCCAGCAGGGAATTGCTGCCGGGTGTAAATATTTATATCCCTGAAATCCGTAGCGGTACGGTTACGAATAATTACGGTTTCTACTCTGTAACCCTGCCGGCCGGCAAATACCTTATCAGCTATTCATATGTTGGCTACAAGCATGAAACCAGGGAAGTTAACCTGAATTCAAACCTGATGATCGATGTAGAGCTGGATCCCAGCCTTAACCTCAGCGAGGTCATCATCACGGCAGAAAAAGCGGAAAGGGTCAGTGAGAGCAACCGCATCAGCATGATTACGCTGCCGGTACAACAAATCCGGGATATTCCTGCCCTGCTGGGCGAAAAAGACGTTTTCAAAGCGCTTCAGCTGATGCCCGGAGTGCAGAAGGGCTCCGAAGGAAGCAGTGGACTTTATGTGCGCGGAGGCGGCCCCGATCAGAATCTTATCATTCTGGATGATGCGCCGGTATATAATGCCAGCCACCTTTTCGGATTTTTCTCCATATTCAACGGTGATGCACTCAAAAGCGTGGAGCTCACCAAGGGCGGGTTTCCCGCCCGTTACGGCGGAAGACTCTCTTCTGTGGTTGAAATGACCATGAAGGATGGCAACAAGCAAAAATTTTCAGGTGAGGCGGGCATAGGCCTGATCTCCTCAAGGCTGGTGCTGGAAGGGCCACTTAAAAAAGACACCTCTTCTTTTCTGATATCTGCCCGCAGAACTTATGTGGATGTAATTACCAGACCGTTCATGCCATCCGGAAGCCAGGGAGGGTATTACTTTTATGATCTGAATGCAAAACTGAATTATGACTTCGGCCCGAAAAACAAGCTGTACCTGTCGGGTTACTTCGGAAGGGACAAATTCCAGTTTGTGGACAGATACAGTTATGACAACAACAATTACAAAGACAAAGGTGGATTGTACTGGCAAAACGCGACCGGCACCCTGCGCTGGAACCATCTGTTCTCCGACCGGATATTTACAAACACTTCCCTGATCTTCAGCCGTTACAACCTCACGATTTTCAATGAAGAAAAAGACAATTCAGGTACTTATTCACTTGAATACAACTCCGGCATTCGCGACATTGCCTTCCGGCACGATTTTGAATTTCATGTTTCAACATCGTACATGCTCAGGGCCGGATTACAATCAACCACCCATTTGTTCACCCCTTCAGCCATCGTTGAAAAAGACAGCCAGACGCTGCTTGATTACAAACAGAAAACCAGGTACAATTCCCTCGAGTCAGGCGTATATATCGAAAATCATTTTAACATCAACAACCGGTTTCAGGCAAATGCCGGAATGCGCTTAAGTCATTTTACCGCCAACGGAAAGCATTACATTTCTCCGGAACCGCGTTTTTCCGCCAATTATCTGATCAAAGAAGGGCTCTCGGTTAAAACCGCCTATGCCGAAATGAATCAATACATCCATTTGCTCAGCAATACCGGCATCGGGCTTCCAACTGACCTTTGGGTACCTTCTACCGACAGGGTAAAACCTCAGAATTCAAGACAAATTTCGGGCGGACTGGCAAAAGACATGATCCGGAACAATCTCACCGTGACCGTTGAGGGCTATTACAAATGGAGCAGGAATATATTGGGATACAAGCCCGGTGCAAGTTTTCTGCTGCTGGATGACCCTGCCGAAGCTCAGAATTTCACGTGGCAGGACAATGTTACGGCCGGAGAAGGCCAGTCGTACGGTGCAGAACTGCTGATACAGCGAAAAACCGGCAAACTGAGCGGCTGGATAGGCTATACCCTTTCATGGACCCGGCTCAGGTTCGATGAAATCAATTTCGGTGAATATTTCTGGGCCAGGTACGATCGCCGGCATGACCTTTCGCTGGTACTGATCTATGACCTGAAGGAGAATATCACCCTGTCGGGAACCTGGGTCTACGGAACCGGCAACGCCATTACCCTGCCGTTGGGAGAATATCCGGGAATTACCCACAATCCGTTTGTTGAACTGCTGGGAGATGAAAATCCTTATTTCTACGAGTATTACAATACCATCACTGATTATGGGGAGGTAAATTCATACAGGATGAAGGCTTATCACCGCCTCGACCTTGCAATTCAGTTCCACAAAACAAAGCCAAGATACAAGAGGACCTGGGAACTTGGCATATACAATGCCTATAACAGGAAAAATCCCTTTTTCTATTTTATCGAAAATGAATACAATGAGTCCGGAACCATCAGCAAACTCAAGCAGGTCTCGATTTTCCCGCTGATTCCATCTGTTTCCTTTAACGTCAAATTCTGAAAGAAATGAAAATCAATATAATAAGACTGATGCTCATCACTGTGGCCTCCCTTCACATAACTGCCTGTGAAGATATGATTTCAGAAGTGGATGTGCCTGAATCAGATCCAAAAATTGTCGTCTTTTCGGTAATTTCTCCACAGGATGAATTCATCACTGTGAAGGTTTACAAAAGCCGGGCATTGTACAGCCTTACGCCACAGCACTCCTGGGAAGAATCATTCCCGGTAATTCCGGATGCGACCGTCAGGATTTCAAACGGAGTTGATTGGCTGCAGTTACCCTACAATGCTGAAACAAGGTCTTACCGGATTGCTTCTGAAAGCATGCCGGTACAGGCTTCGCAAACCTATTATCTCGACATCAAAGCCCCCGGAGGATATTCGGCAGAAGCCAGCTGCACCGTTCCTGCCGGCACCCCGCCTGACATTGAGATTACGGCGACTGAATATGTCGAAAATTATGGAGAGCAGTCCGCCATGGTTAGTTTCAGGTTTAAGGATATCCCTGGAAACGGGCATTTTTACAGGGTTATACCAGGGACTTATTTCAGCGATGAATACTACGGAGATGATTTTTTCAGTGAATCCGGCCTCAGCAGGGGCGAAAGCGTTTTCTCGGACAAGAACCGTGAGGGCGCCTTTTTCAATTTCAGAACATCAGAAATATACAAAGGGAACAACCCGGATAACAGGTTGCTGATTTGGTCTTCGGTTACCGATGAAGATTATTACAATTATCACCATTCGGTGATGTCATTCCAGGGCGACAATCCTTTCTCAGAGCCTTCACCTGTTTTTACAAATATTGATGGAGGGCTGGGCATTTTTGCCGCTGTCAACGGAAGGTTGCAGGAATTCACCCTGAATCAGGATCAACCCTGATTTAAACCGGCTTCCGCTCGTAGGTCACGTATGAGTAACTAAATCCCAGTGTTTCCGTGGCATCTGTATCAATTCGTTCCACTTCAACCCATTCGTCGAAGTTTATTTCCGGATAGAAAGTATCCGCATCAAACTCCTTGTGCACAAGGGTGAGGTAAAGTTTATGGGCAAGGGGCATAAACTGCCTGTAAACCATGCCACCGCCGATGATGAAATTCTCACGGCCGTCTTCCATTTTCTCAATGGCATCATCAATGGAATAAGCCATCACGCAACCCGGAATCCGCTCTCCCGGCTCATCCGTTATCACAACGCTCCTGCGGTTAGGGAGGGGGCGCAATGGCAATGATTCGAATGTGCGTTTACCCATTACGATGGTGTGACCGGTAGTAAGGGCCTTGAAACGCTTCAGGTCTTCGGGGATATGCCATAGCAGGCGGTTATCTTTTCCGATGGCAAGGTTGTCGGCAATGGCGACTATGATTGAGATGGTTTTCATACACTTCAGTGCAGGCTATGCATAATCAGTTGAATAATCATCCGGTGCTGCATCAGACAGCCACCGGAGCCTTGATATGGGGATGCGGATTATAATCAACAAGGGAAAAATCCTCAAACCTGAAATTAAAAATATCTTTCACTTCCGGGTTGATAATCATACGGGGGAGCGGCCTTAAGTCACGGCTCAGCTGCAAGGCAACCTGATCGGTGTGATTAAGATAAATATGCGCATCACCGAAAGTATGAATAAACTCCCCCGGCTTCAGCCCGGTAACCTGAGCCATCATCATTGTAAGCAATGCATAGGAGGCTATATTGAAAGGCACACCGAGGAAGATATCCGCGCTGCGCTGATAAAGCTGACACGAGAGTTTTCCATTGGCAACATAAAACTGAAACAACACATGGCAGGGAGGCAACGCCATCTGTTCCACTTCTCCGGGATTCCAGGCACTCACCATCATCCGGCGCGAATCCGGTTTTTCCCTGATCAGTTTCAGCACTTCGCTGATCTGATCGATCGTTCTGCCATCAGCGGTAGCCCATGAACGCCACTGCCGCCCGTATACCGGGCCGAGGTCGCCGTTTTCATCGGCCCACTCATCCCAGATGGAAACCTTATTGTCATGCAGATACCTGATGTTGGTATCTCCTTTCAAAAACCACAGCAACTCATAGATAATCGACCTCAGGTGCAGTTTTTTGGTAGTCAGAACAGGGAAACCCTCTTCAAGATTGAACCGCATCTGGTAACCAAAAACACTGATCGTACCTGTCCCGGTGCGGTCATCTTTGCGGATACCGTTTTCCATTACATGCCGGAGCAGATCATGGTATTGCTTCATTGCTATAAGTTATTTGTGCAAATTTAAATTTTTACAGGCAAAAAATGCCGGTTCATCATAAGCTGACAAATTAAATCCGGACTTTTATCGCTTTAGCTTTTGCAGATTGCCATAAGGCATTGTATCTCAATCGGCTGACCAGGACCGGGGCAGTCAGTGTAAGGACAATGGACCGGTTCAGTTTCTTTCCCTAAAATGAATTGAATCTCCCCACTGATCATATCCGATTTTATTCCCTGACATATGAATTCTTGCTTCGAGACAATTTTTGCAATCGGCAGCCTCCTCATCGGTACAGGGTTTATTCTCATAAAGTTTATAATCGTCGCGATAAACACCGGGAGTGATATTCGGCATGATGATATTGGCTCCTATCTTCAGGGCTTTTTCCCTGCCAATGGGATCAATGGCCTGTAAAGCGGTTGCCGATGCGATATTGATGTTCTTCATCATCAGCCGCAACACAGCAATCATCTTCAGTGCAAGGTCAAAGCGGGCTTCCAGGGGCAGTAACTGATCCCGGTAGGCCCACAGCGGGGTATCGGCATGTTCAATGTACGGACCCATGCCGCACATATCAATATCGATCGCTTTCATAAAAAGAAGATCACCGGCAAGATGATCAGGTGTTTGAAAGGGAAGGCCGATCATCACGCCGGTACCTACCTGGTAACCGGTATCCCTGAGATCGTATAACGCCTGCAAACGCCTTTCAAAACTGTGTTTTTTATCTGAGGGGTGTATCCTGTAATACAATTCCCGGTCAGATGATTCAATGCGGAGCAGATAACGGTGAGCTCCGGCCTCAAACCAGCGCCGGTACACCTCCCTGGTCTGCTCTCCGACAGAAAGTGTTATACCCAGCCGGCCATCCGATAATTCCTTGATCCGATGCAGCAGGCGTTCAATTCTGAGGGTAAAAGCCTCACCTTCGAGCTCGCCACCCTGAAGCACCACTGAACCATAATTACTTTCAAAGGCAAACCGCGCGGCTTCAAGTATTTCATCATCCGTCAGATTGTAGCGGTTCGCATTTTTATTGCCTTTCCGGATACCGCAATACAGACAGTTCTTGCCACAGATATTGGAAAACTCAATCAGCCCCCTGAAATAAACGACATTTCCGACATTTTCCTCCTTCACCTTTGCCGAGCGGGCAAAAAGAGCACTTCTGTCCTCATTCTCAGAGGTAAGTAATCTGATAATATCTTCACGGGTGAAGTTATCTTTAATAAGAATTTTGCTGAAAGGAATCATTTAACAATTTATTACCAATGGCAAAATTAGTCTAAAATCCCTTACTACCTGCGCCAGTTTGAAACCGACATGTGCCATGGTGTGCGGTAGGTCTCCGACCTGATCAGGAAATATTCGGCCTGGTTTTCAGGAAGTGATTCCAGGTTAAACAGAAAACGCAACGACAGCGGATTCCCTGCTTCACCATAAGTCCATTGCTCTGTCGCAGCATTGCGGTAAACAAGATTTGGGGGCCCGTAAACTATATATATCATTCCCCTGTCCGATTTCCATCCTTCCCGGCTTAAGCTGAAAAAACGGTTGGCCTCCTCCACCCTGCCGTAATAACGCCTGATCTGAGCAAGGGCCCTTTCGGAATGCCCCGTAAGCTTAATCCAGAACTCATCAATGGCAGCCCGGGGTGGCAATAGACTCATTTCCCCGTATTCCGCATCCGTTGAGATATACCTGAGCGACTCCCGCATCTGAATGATTGAGCCGATATCGGGAAATCCGTCGTAAAACCTGTGAACAACCATCACCGGACTGCCGCCACCATATAAAAGATACCTGCCTTCTCCAGGCATAGCAATGAAAGAGGTGACGCCATCCCGGAATTCAATTCCAAAAACACTGTCGGCGACCTGTTCAGCCATGTTATCCGGAAAGCCAAAAGGCGGAGATGCCGGAAGATACTTATCCTGAAAGAATTTAAATTGCAGAGAATCAGAAAGTCTGTTGGACCTTATCCGCACCTTTTCATTTTTATTCAGGAAGTTACGCATTAACGGCAGCCCTGACGCATCAAGCAGGAGAAAATCATGCACATTATAAGCTTGTTTCCTGTACAAGCTGAGAAATGCACCATAATTGATTCCTGCATTAAGATCCAGCAATTCAATGCTCAGCACGTAATCATTTCCTGCCAGGGCATGAATGGGAACTGAATCTATATAGATGGTCTTCCCCTTCAGGGAATCAACGCCTTCAATGGAAGCGGAATCAATCAACACGCCCTTTTCATAGCCATCAAACAACTGATAATTAAGTCTGAACCGGGATTTACCGGCCCCGCTATCAGGAAGATATCTGAGGCCCTCCATCGGTATGCGGACATAAAGAGTGGTAATACTATCGTTAAGATTAAACAGGGCATACGACAATCCGGCCAATTGACGGTCAGGCTTGTAAAATCCGGAAATGTTTCTGTACGAAAGATTTGCGGGGCCTTTACAGTACGACAGCGACATGGCGGTCAGCAGCGCAACTATGAAGAATGTCGGTCGGGACTTCATCTGTGTATTAAAAATGATCGATGATAATAAAATTTCATACAGTCGGTAACATGCGGCCCGTTCACTGTATGAAGCGGTTACTTTCAGAGAATCCGGCTAAGCTTATTAAAAGGTAAATTTAATACTTTTTGAACAGAAGGCGAAGCTGATCCGGCAGATAACGCGACAAAAACGATCGGAAATAATCACCCGACCCTGATACGTGTGCCGATTCGGAGCACTTTGGTTGGTTTAATGCCATTTATCCGGCAAAGATTATTTACAGTAGTACCATAACGCCTGGCAATCTTCGAAAGGGTATCGCCTGACCGGATGGTATGATATTTTGGGCCGGGGCCGGATCCATCTGTAACCATAGGGGAAGATCCCCTTACGGAGCTCCAGAATTCTTTGGATATCAGCAGTGTATCCGTCAGAAGTGTATAATTCTCAAAATCGATGATCTTGCCGGGATTAAAATGCTCGCCCCGGAACCGGGTTTCGAAATGCAGGTGGGTGGTGGTTGCCCTTCCTGTCCGTCCACCCAATCCGATCGGTTCACCTGCTTTTACATCCTGGTTGATATTGACAAGGATTCTGGACAAGTGGCCGTAAACCGTTTCGAGCCCGTTATGATGCCTGATAACCACCATTTTTCCGTATCCGCTCATCACCCGGGCGATCCTCACCTTCCCGTCAAAAGCGCTCACTATGGTATCTCCTGATTCAAGCTTTATATCCATACCTGCGTGAAACCGGCTTCCGCGCGGACCATACTTTGAAATAAGTTTCCCTTTATACGGAAAAGTAAAAGGTGATTCCGCCGGGTTATTCAGCAAAAGCAGCACCGAATCAGACATACCTGCTGCATCCATCCTGCCTGTCCTTATGTACAGCGTGTCCCACTTGTTATTGTACAATACATCCGAAGGCACAAAAATCATATCCTCCGGGACAAAATTGTCACCGTCCTCATCAGTCAGTAATTCCTCTTCATCCGATGATTCATTTTCCTGCTCCTGTTTAGGATGAATTTTCAGGTGTTCACGCTCCTCATTCAGAAAAGTGCTTGTGTCAATAGTAAATGTTTGTGCAGAGCCGGGGCGGGGCAAAACAGCCATAAATAAAAAAGCCAGTAAAATATAGTGATATCTGAAAGGCTTTTCTGATTGAATATGAACCGGCCGGAAGCAAGGGTAAAGAATACCAGAAACAATGCGGAAATAATTGTGCAGAACACAACACAGAAATTTCCGACATGTCACCGGGTTTGCTGTCATGGCATTGTTTAACCTCACAAAAGTACTATTTTACTTGCTGAATGGAGAACAACATGAAAGTACTACCGGAAAGCCATTAGTTTCCTGAAATTACAAAACACACTCATACAGCAGGTTACAAAACAAAGCCGGGCCATAAAGCCCGGCTTGTTGCAAAAAATTAACTTTTTTTTAGAAACTGATGTCAATTCCAAGCGCCATGGTAAAGGCGCTGCGGTTATAGGTTTCCGTATAAGCAGGCAATGGGGCTGCTGCCGGAAAATCTCTCGAATCTTCAACATAGGCGGTATTCATGGCGCCCAGGTTGATCCCGATTTTCTCGTTAACCATGTAGCGAAGGCCG
This sequence comes from Lentimicrobium sp., assembly GCA_023957275.1. Lineage (GTDB taxonomy): Bacteria > Bacteroidota > Bacteroidia > Bacteroidales > Lentimicrobiaceae > Lentimicrobium. The sequence goes on from JAMLHF010000015.1 coordinate 26,235, forward strand.
GCAGCAATACTGTTCGTTGAAAGACTATGACTCAGGTCGGTCTGATACAGGTCCATCACACCGGTCTGGGTGCGCAGGTAGCCAGCGCTGACCAGCCATTTTTCGTTGATGGCATACTCGAGTCCCAGGGCAAATTCCCAGAAATTCTTATCCATCACTTTATCATTCTTCACATATTCGCCCTCAAGCTTTTTACCGTATTCAGCACTTTTATCAAAATAATAATGCAGGCCGGCGCTTATATTAAGCTTTTTGGTTGCCTCAAAGCCAATTCCGGCAGTAAACATTGCCGGCAGATCACTTGGCACTTCTGCTTTATCAGGGTACAAACCGACATCATCCACTTTGGTGCTGTTCTTTACCTTAATACTGGCTTTATGCTCATATTTCAGTCCGACATTGAACCGTTCAAACTTCAGGTTTACACCGATAATGGGCACGATGCCGGTTCCGCTCTGCGATGCATCCACTTCTTTATCCTGGGTTGCTGCAGCATTCCCGGCCATTGCCTCAGAATTTGCAGCATAATTAGCTGATGCCGCAATAAAGAACCCCTGTGCTTCTGCAATGGTCATACTTGAGGGATCTCCGCCAAGTGCAGTTATCGTCCCCTGAAGCGTAGCCACTTCCTGAGCTGTAAGTCCTGCTGACGTACCATTTGACAGGGGTACATTTCCTCCCCCGCCATCCAGGACAGGCTGAAGTGATGATCCCACAGCGCCGAGATTTGCCGAAACATTGCCGAGGTATCCGGAAAACTCCCCGAAAAACACAGGAGCGCTGACCATCTCACCGGTATAGTTCAAAGCAGGAAAAACCGGATTGATCATAATATCAGAAAGATGACCCGTGTAGCTGTTGTTCAGCATTACGTAACGTAAGCCAAGGCTGACCGAGAGTATCTCATTCACCTGATAGGAGGCTCCGGCCTGAATGCCATAGAAAACGGATTTGCCTTCAAATTCCGTATCAAAACTATACTTCGTTGTTTGGATACCTGCATTGCTCAATGAACCAGGAATACCTGCAACCTGCATCTCAAACGAAGGCAGTCCGTCCTCAAATAAAGCACTTCCTCCGCCGCCGACCGGGTTGAAGCCGAGAGAGAATGCAAGTTTTCCGGTTTTGTAAGCTGCATATACCGAAGGGAACAGCGGGGCAACAACACTGCCTTCAAAAGCATCACGGTTAAGTCCGGGAAAGTTGGTATAAATTTTCCTGGTTTGTGTAATATACTGATTGTTAAGGGAGAGATGAAATCCATCTTTGAGTTGTGTTAGGCCTGCAGGGTTGTAAAACACACCATCAAGACCCAAAGAAGCATCCCTGGCAGGCATGCGGATAAAAGAGGCACTCTGATTCGTATTGTGCACTATACCGCCGGCAAATGAAGCGATAGCGAAGGCACCGAATGATAAAACCAGTAATGTTTTTTTCATGTGGTTCGTATTTGGTTAGGTGAGCTAAAATATTGCAATTATTGAATATTTCAAAATAATTTACCACTTAACAAAAAAAACATCCGGATAACGGATTGAGTCATCAGGAAATAGTCAGAAAGCCCCCTTTAAACCAGTTACAGAAAATTATCTTAGTATACCTATAGAATGAATGAATGAAACTGCTGATTACTAATCAAGTTTCCAGTCAACCGGTGATAATCCTGCATCAGCAAGCAGCTGGTTTGTCAGGGAAAAATGACGGCATCCGAAAAACCCGCGGTAAACGCTTAAAGGAGAGGGGTGCGGCGCTTCCAGTATATAATGCTTTGATGTATCAATAAGGGATGTTTTATTCCGGGCATATTTTCCCCATAGCAGAAATACAAGCTTATCCCGTTCAGATGACAAGGCGCTGATCACTGAATCGGTGAATGTCTCCCATCCCCTGCCCTGGTGTGAGCCAGCCTGATTGGCCCTCACCGTTAGTGTCGCATTCAGCAGAAACACACCCTGATCCGCCCATTTAGACAAATCACCGCTTTGCGGATACGGATAACCGAGATCGGTCTGCAACTCACGTAAAATGTTTTGGAGCGAAGGCGGAAAAACAACGCCTGCCGGTACCGAAAAGCAAAGCCCGTGAGCCTGCCCTGGTCCATGATACGGGTCCTGTCCCAGCAATACTACTTTTACCTTACCGAAAGGAGTCCGGTTAAAAGCTTCAAAAATCTTTGGTCCGGGCGGATATACAGCATATCGCGCCTTTTCTGAAACCAGGAATGACTTAAGCTCGCTGAAATATGGCTTTTCAAACTCAGCAAAAAGTATTTTTTTCCAGCTTTCTTCAATTTGTGGATTAATTTCTGTCATCAGGCGTTACTTTTAGGGATTTCAAACATAAACAATATAATCTTGTTTTTTAAGTTAAATTATCAGGCAGATTATCTTTGCAAAAAAATGTCCCTCAACTGAGTAAAATTATGAAAAAAATTGTTGTATCACTACTGGTTGTAGTTTCTCTGGGATTGATTTTATCTGCGTGCCAGTCGAGTCAGAAATGCGCTGCTTACGGCGAGGCAAGCAGATATAAGATTGAGAGAAACCGCTGATGATGTCAGATCATCCTGCTACAGCCTGTGATAAGTCATGGGCTTTTTTTGTTTGAAACGGCATATTGTTTGTGTACTTTTGCTTAACCCTTAACTGGATATTAATGAATCGGCTCGTTTTTCTGTTACCGGCGGCGTTGCTGCTTCTTCTGGGCACTGTTGATCTTCAAGCGCAGGTCGAAGAGGAGTACGATAGTATTGCAGACAATGTGCTTTTCCGGAAAGAGATGAGTGGAAGCCTGATCATTCACAGCAATGGATGGGGCCTCGAATTCAGGACCGGCAGAAACCAGAGCATTTTCACAAAATGGATGTTTGAGGCCAATCTGCTTGAAATGAAGGACAGCAAGGAGATCAAATCCATTAACCCGTTTTTTACAAATACCCGCAGCTATTACTACGGAAAACTGAATGCCATTTATATGCTCAGAGCCGGAGCCGGACAGCAGCGCATGCTAAACAGGAAACCTTATTTCGGCGGTGTTGAGCTAAGGCTCTTTTATTCGGGAGGACTTTCTGTTGCATTTACCAAACCGGTTTATCTCAACATCATCAAGTTGGATGAAAGTACCTATCGCTACATTACGGTCACTGAACGTTACGATCCTGAAAACCACTTCCCTGATAATATTTACGGACGGGCATCTTTTATTAAAGGATTTGACCAGCTTAAGCCATACCCGGGCATCTACCTTAAAACCGGCCTGAATGTTGAATTTGGCACCATTAATCAAAAGCCAAAAACCGTGGAAGCTGGCATCGCGCTGGACATGTTTGCCAAACCGGTTCCCATCATGGCATTCCGCGATCCTTCCCAATTCTTCTTTACGCTTTATCTCAGCGCAGGGATCGGAAAAAGATACGATTAAACATACCGGCAGATTCACTGTTTACTTTATCTTCCCGGGCATTTTGCCAAACGAAGGGGAATATTTTATTTGCAGGTTTTTCAACCAACAGCAATAAGTATATCCTAAAATTACTGAAACTGATGATGTGCAGAAAGAAAGTAATTATAATTGGCGGAGGGTTTGCAGGCATTCAGGCTGCAAGACGGCTGGATCCAAAACTATTTGAGGTTACTCTGTTTGACAAGATCAATCACCATCAGTTTCAGCCACTTTTTTATCAGGTAGCCACCTCACAAATAGAACCAGCCAATATATCTTTCCCTTTCCGGCACATCTTCAGAAACGAAAAGCATGTCCAGATCAGATTCGCTGAAATCAGCCATATCTTTCCGGACCAAAACAGAATCAGTTCAGGTATAGGTGACTTTTATTATGATATCCTTATTATCGCAACCGGTTGCAGGACAAATTTCTTCGGCAACCATAACATCTGCAAGCATTCATTCGCGCTGAAAACAACTTATGATGCAATAAAGATCAGAAACCATACATTAAAAACTTTTGAAAAGATCATTTCTTTAAAAGAAGAAGAAAGAGAGCCGTTTCTCAATCTGGTTATTGTTGGAGCCGGAGCAACAGGAGTAGAACTGGCAGGCGCCTATGCCGAAATCAGGAAAAACGTCTTGCCAAAAGATTATCACAGGATTGATTTCAGTAAGTTCCAGATCTACCTGGTAGAGGGCAGCCGGTACACCCTGAACACAATGAGCAATAAGGCAAAAACTGCTTCTGAAAAGTATCTGCGCGAAATGGGGGTTCAAATATTCACTGAAAGATTTGTAACAGCCTATGATGGTAACATCCTTACTTTAAATAACGGTGAAACTATCAAAACAAAAACAGTAATCTGGGCAGCAGGCGTAACAGGAAACTATATCAATGGATTACCCCATGATTGCCGTACTCAGACAAACCGGATAAAAGTAGACCGGATAAATAAAGTTACCGGCAGCGACAATATTTTTGCCATCGGAGATATAGCCTATATGGAAACATCCAAATATCCAAAGGGACATCCACAGGTTGCCAATGTTGCTATCAATCAGGCTAAAAATTTAACGAAGAACCTGAAGCGGATATTCAAAGGGCAATCACCTGTTGAATATGAATACAGGGATCTGGGCTCAATGGCAACGATAGGACAAAATAAGGCTGTGGTGGATTTTCCGTTTTTAAATTTCAAAGGATATTTTGCATGGTTCATTTGGATGTTCCTGCATCTTATGCTTATTCTCAGTGTACGGAACAAATTAATCATATTTATAAACTGGGCATGGATCTACTTTTCAAAAAATTCATCACTACGACTGATACTGACGGATGATAAGGCCCCCTGTCACGAAAATCAATAAGAAATTAAATTTTAATTCCGGAAAAGGTTTGCCAGGTTGCATATTTCTGATACAGGGTTGATCAGCATGTATTCGGTGAATGAGCATCAAAGGGTTAAGCGATAAATTAAAAGGATTTACGATGCAGGGCTTCCCTAACGGTTAAATAAAACCATATCAGCAAAGTATAGCTGATTAATGCCATCTTTCTATCGTTTTAATCGCCAGAAGGCCCTCCAGGCTTAAATGGTTGATTCTATCAGGGAAATCCCGCACCAGTGAATGTCCGGCACAACTATTATTGTACTCATTTCAAACACTTAATTGTCCAGTCTACTTCTTCAAATGCCTAATTCATATCAATCTGAACTGAAAACTGCTGTCTTACTCCCGGCAATATAACATAGCCGGAAAACCGGCAAAAAAAAGCCCTGGCTGCATAACAACCAGGGCCTTCTTTCAGAAATATCCTTTAATGCCTTACTACAATTTTCGCTGTAGCAGTGGATCCGTTCATTTTGATCAGTAGCATATAAACCCCATCGGGTAAGGTACCTAGTTCAAAGTTACTGATTAATCCAGATTCAACCTGAACATCACGGCTGATGCGGGTTTTGCCAAGCAGGTCAAGAACCTTGATTGCAGCCGTAGCGTTGGTGGAATTTTTCATTCTGATGGTAACGAAATCCTTTGCCGGCGAAGGATATACGCTCATTCCCGAGACTGAGCCCGGATCATCGATACCAAGCGCTACGCAACGGAAATTCCATGTTTCGCTCCAAGCTGAAGTATCACGGCTACTGATGGCATTGACTCTCCAATAGTAGGTTCCGGCACTGTCGAGTACGTGCAAAGGAACTTTAAACTGCTCATCTCCGGCTGTAGTTGTTGCAGTAATGCTATAGTTCCTTGCATCGGTAAATCCGGCATTTGAAGCAAGCTGTAACTCATACTTAAGCACGCCTGTCAATTTTTTCCAGGCCAGTGAAGGCTGCAGTACAACATTCGTAGCATTGTTCAACGGACTTGCCAGGGTAACGGAACCCACGGTTGTGAAAGATCTGGGGGCTGAAAAAAGCGTGTCTTTCGAATGGTTGGCAGACATTTTCCAGTAATAGGTTGTGCCAAAAAGCAACGTATCAGGCCTGGTGCGGGTAGCCGTCGGCAAAACATTATAAACATCATAATGAATCAATTCAGGCTCCTGTGAAAGGTAGATATTATATTTATTGATGCCTTTAACCGTTGACCACTGGAATTCAGCATCCGGAACCACATCAACGGCATTATCGCTAGGCCGGCTGAGATTAAAAGTGCTCGTAACGTTGAAAAATGTCGTTGCGGTCCAGTCAGAAGTATCGGCAGCATGCCTTGCCCTGAGCCTGAGATAATGACCGGTTCCGAAAAGCAGGTTTGCTGCATTCGCCTCTTTCAGGGTTCCGCTTACGGAAGTGATATAGGCAAACGGACTGTCAAAATCGGCGGTGGTATCAATCTGATAGTCAAAATTACCCACTCCGGTGATGGCATCCCACTGAAGCAGTACATTGGCATCCTGGTTGTTGGCATTGTTCGAAGGGCGCCTCAGGATGGGCCGGGCTACCACGGTGAATGCACGGGTTTCGGTCCAGTCGGATGTACCGGTCTGGTCCACTGCCCTCACTTTCCAGTAATAAGTCTCTCCAAACATCAGGTTTGACATATTGTACCTGGAGAGATCGGTTGAAAACTCCACCGGATTGGTGAATGCCTCATCCTGACTAAGGTGAATGATATAATGAAGTCCTGTCGTTCCAACCACAGCATTCCAGTCAAGCAATACATTCGGCGCAACGCCGCTTTGATTGTTGCCGGGGGAAACAAGTTCAGGAGTGTAGATAGTCGGAGAAGCAAGTATCACCGGGCAACTGATCGCTAAAAACAGCAATGAGAGAAATATCTTTTTCATTTTCCTTGAATTTTTCTGATTTACAAACTTAAGCCGGAAACCGGCCTTCAGCTAATGCTATTTGGTTACAACAAACTTGGCTGTTTTAACAGATGAGCCTTCCGTTACCTGCATAAGATACGTTCCGTTGACAAGGTCAGAAGCCGGAATAGTCAGCTGATGCTCACCACGGCCGGGCATGCCGAAATTAACGGACTTGACAAGCTTGCCTTGCAGGCTGTAGAGATTCACCAGCAGGGAACTGCTTCCGTTCAGGCTGACATTGAAATGAATATCTGACTTAACGGGGTTGGGATAAACACTCAGTGCAGCTGCCTTACCCTGAGGATCAGGACCGGGGCCGTCAATCCCCACAAACATACGGTTCTCAAAAATTCCGTTTCCGTGTGAAGCCAGATAAATAGCCCCGAAGTTGCTGACACCGGTAATACCGTCTATCCATGGCCTGCTTACAGTTTGCTGGCGAACCATCATTACCGGAATCTCACCAAGACCGGTATTCTCAGCGGTCCATGACGGACTTGAGCCAAGTGATTCAGTAGTAAATACGCCAAGATCAGTACCGAGGATAACCCTGCTTGAACTGTTCATTTCGATCAGGCAGGAGTAAACCGGCATGGCCGGGAGGTTACCCTGGATCGGATTGAAATCAGGAAACTGAGCCAGCGCGTTGGTGGAACGGAAAACATATTCGCTGTTTCCATAATTACCCAGGGTAACAATAACATGATTGTCGTCGTTGGGATCAACAGCGATTGAGGTAACGAACCGGGCCCCGAAATCCTTGACAATACCGGATGAAATGATACAGGCAGAACTACGCACATCGGCCCGGAGTGAATCGTAAGCCAGGGCAATATTGGCGATCCTGAGCAGTTTTCCATCGGTAGTTCCGACATAGAGGTAATTTGCATCCGAGGAGTAAGCCAGGCATGACGGCACTCCGGTAAGGTTGGCAATGCGGTCCCATGAAGGCAGTTTGCCGAAATCCAGCACATCTCTTGACATATAAACGGCGTTCGTCATCCCGACAAAGAAGATTGAGGAAACGGGATCAACGATATGCAGCGAGTCTCCGTTTGCAAGCGGTTGTGTCAGGGTATAGCGGAAGGGGAACTGGGCATTCTTACTCTTGAGCGACAATACATCGCCGGTGTTGTAATTGGCTTTGGCATGAAAAGTAATGCTGTCGCGCGAATTCGGGTTATTGAAGTCTTCCCAGATTCGGAATGGCGTAATAAACACATTCCCGTTATTATTGGTCACTTCTCCGTTATATATAAAATCATTTGCAGGCGAAACCCCCAGATCATTTGATCTTACAAGGTTTCCGGCGGTTGATGAATAAAAGACCGCAGTGGGGTTGATCATGGAGAATTCAACTGATCCACCGACAAAAGAAGGCAGAATCACATTTCCGGTTTCGGGAGTATTGCCTTCCTGATCAAGAAATACAACGCCATTACCCTGCGATCCTCCGATTGCACGTCCTTTGTCATCGTAAGCAACGGTATAAAACATGGAAGTGCCATAATTTTTATTGACAGACTTATTGGAAAAGAATGCATCATCAGTAAGATACAGGCCCTGGTCTGACGCCATAAAAACATTCCCTTCATTTGCCGGGTTAATAAATATCTGGTGGAAATAAAGCCCTGCATTGCCCAGGGTTTTCTGTTGCCACTGGAAAAAACCATCATCAAGTATTTTAAGGCCTTCCCATACATTGACGCCGCCGACATAAATTTTATCGGGATTCGTCGGGCTTACCACGATGGAAGCAGCATAATCGCCATAATGTGTTGTATTGGCGGCATTGCCGAATACATTGAAAACCGGGCTGGCTCCGGGGCCGACAAGGCGCCAGGTTTCACCCTTGTTTTTCGAAACAAATATTCCTTTCAGCTGACCGCGCAATGTTCCGCTAAGGGTACCGTCAGAAATAAGCACTGCATAAAGTGTGGAAGCATCGGAAGGAGCAAAAGCAACCTCAATGCGTGCCACGCCTTCTGCAGGCAGGCTATCCTGACCAATGCCTGTCGAACGCAGTATAAAACCATCGGCGGTGCCGGAAGGTGAAACATAAAGTTTATTATCAACCGAAGCAGCAATGGCGCCATCGGGACCAATCTTTACCTCGTTACTGGTTCCGGAAAGATTTTCGCCACCGGCACTGGCCATCGACCAGGATTGTCCTCCGTCGGAAGAATACTTCAAACCGTAGTTGGTTGCGGCCATCACCCTGTTGTTTTCACCGGCGGCAATTTTGTTAACAAAAGCCCATTCGGCTGTCGGGTCATTATAGGTTCCCGGATCAGTTGAAGCCAGTTTGGTAAAACTGTTACCATCCGTTGATTTATAGATTCCCTGACCGATAAAACCGCTGAAAAGATTGAAGCGGTCACTGGCGAAAGTTTCTCCGGTTCCGACATAAATCTCTCCGCTTTTTGACTGGGCCATGCAACTGACATTTAAAATCACCCCGCCTGTTTGAATCTGATTCCAGGTAAGGCCGCTGGTCGTGGATTTCCATAAACCACCCGAAACACTTCCTGCAAAAACTGTACTGCCGGAATTATCCCTGTTATCGAGTATTAAAGCACGGGTACGGCCAGCAAAGTTATCCGGCCCCATCGATGACCAGTTAAGGCCGATCGCCCCTGACTTTCTTAACCCTGAAACCTGGTTTCTGGCTTTTAAAACGTCAGCAGGATCTACCTCACCGGTACTTTGATTGCCACGGATCTGCGACAGGTAATCCCAGCCGTTTTCAAGCCCCTCAGCAAGATTTCCCTTAACAGAGCTACCGACAATTTGCCTGAATGAGCCTGAAGTAGTCAGCAAAATCATTCCGGCTCCAAAAATTAAAGCAAGAAAGCCAAAGAGTAATCGTCTATTTTTCATATTCTTGTAGTTTATGGATATTACGATTTCAAGTCAACAAAAACAGTGGCACAAGTTACATCTTTTTTAAAGATGAACAAGATTCAACTCCTTTTTTCCAAACAAAAATAAACCAAAAATCCAATACCGACCCAACTTTCAGCAATAAAATATATTGAATTGGCCTCCGGTATCAGGCGGCAAATGTAGGAGAATTTGACAATTTAAAAAAGACCGGTTAAATCTTCGGAAAAAAATAATTTGTCCGACAAAAATATTCTCCCTGAAATGCCGTTTGAATCGCTTTTTTTATACGTTTGCCGGTAGCTTCACAAAATCCACTACCTGTACCGGCAATTTTCCGACGGCAGGAATTATGTAATTATAAATCAATAAGTTAAAAATCATGAGAGTTTTTGCACTGGTAATCATGTCCGGGCTGGCGGCATCCTTTTCCTTTTCATATGCCCAGCAGGACAGCATAAAGAAAGAAGGTTTTCAGTTTGAAGTAATTAAAAACAATCCGGCTACTCCCGTTAAAGACCAGTACAGGTCAGGAACCTGCTGGAGTTTTGCAACCGTTTCGTTTATTGAATCAGAACTTCTCAGATTGGGGGCCGGTGAAAAAGACCTGTCGGAAATGTATTTTGTTAACCATGCATACCGCGAAAAGGCAGAAAGGTATGTACGCCTTCACGGATCTTCAAATTTTGGTCCCGGAGGTCAGGCCCACGATGTTTTTAATACCATTGAGAAGTTTGGTTTTGCCGAAGAAAATGACTACCCCGGTCTCCTTGCCGGTGAATCAAAGCATTTGCACGGGGAACTGGATGCCGTGCTGAAAGCTTATCTCGATGCGGTTGTACAAAAGAAAGACGGTAAACTTTCCAAAGTGTGGCCCGACGCCTATGCCGGCATCCTCGATACATACCTGGGCACCATTAATGATCAGGTTGCCGGGAAAAATCCCGGCGGAATTCCCGCCTTCGCTCAAAAAGCCGGATTTAACCCCGCAGATTATATCGAACTCACTTCCTATCTTCACCATCCGTTTTATCAAAAAATCAATCTTGAAATACCCGACAACTGGTCGCAGGACCTTTATTACAACCTTCCCCTGGAAGAGTTGATTGAAGTTATGAACCACGCCATTGAGAATGGTTATACGTTATGCTGGGACGGCGACGTGAGCGACAAAGGGTTTTCGCATGCCAAGGGTGTTGCCATCCTGCCTGAAATTTCAAGCAGTTCGCTTGACGGAACTGAACGGGTCCGTTGGGAAAAGCTTACCGAAAAGGAGAAAAATGCCGAGCTGTACAGTTTCAGCAAACCGGTGACGGAAAGAAACATAACCCCTGAAATCAGGCAGGAAGATTTCAATAACCTGAAAGCTACCGATGACCATCTGATGCATATTACAGGACTTGCAACTGACCAACTCGGCACCAGGTATTACATTACCAAAAATTCGTGGGCAGCCGACAGCAATAAATCAGGAGGTTACCTCAATATGTCGGAAGCTTATATACGCCTTAACACCATAGCTGTGATGATTCATAAAGATGCCGTTCCGCCGCTGATCAGAAAAAAACTGGGCATCTGAGTTTCCTCTTTTATTCAAATTTTCAGGGAATTGAGGATTGCAGAATCAGCAAAGTCTCTGAAAGCCTTATGGTTTAACAATTTTTAACACCGGTATCTGCACTCCGGCAGGGTTGGTAGTAATATTTTTGCAAAAAAAACAATGCCATGATTGAAACTGATATCAAGGAACTGAACGACCGCATCCAGAAGGAAAGTGCTTTTATTGATCTCATTGAGATGGAAATGCACAAAGTTATCGTAGGTCAGAAACACATGGTGGAGCGACTCCTGATCGGATTATTGTCGAACGGGCATATTTTGCTGGAAGGAGTTCCGGGTCTCGCCAAAACGCTGGCCATTAAGTCATTGGCCAATATCATAGATTCCAGGTTCAGCCGTATCCAGTTTACCCCCGACCTGTTGCCTGCCGACCTGATCGGGACCATGATCTACAGCCAGAAAAAGGAAGAATTTCTGGTCCGGAAAGGCCCCATATTTGCCAACTTTATCCTTGCCGACGAAATCAACAGGTCGCCTGCCAAGGTGCAGAGTGCGCTGCTGGAGGCTATGCAGGAAAGGCAGGTTACCATCGGAGAGAATTCTTATCCGCTTTCAGAACCTTTCCTGGTGCTGGCAACACAAAACCCCATTGAGCAGGAAGGAACCTACCCTTTGCCTGAAGCCCAGGTTGACCGTTTCATGCTGAAGGTAATCATTGGCTATCCCAGCCGTGAAGAGGAAAAGCTTATCATGCGTCAGAATATGTCGGGCAGCTTTCCTGAAACGAAAACAATCATTTCACCTGAACAGATTCTGAAAGCCAGAAATCTGACCCGGGAAGTGTATCTTGACGAAAAAATTGAAAATTATATTACCGATATTGTTTTTTCCACAAGATTTCCCGCTGAAAACAAGCTCAGGAAATTTGAAGGACTGATCGCTTACGGAGCCTCACCGCGTGCAAGTATCAACCTGGCACTGGCTGCAAAAGCCTATGCCTTCATCAAACGCCGTGGTTATGTTATCCCTGAAGATGTACGTGCCGTTGCCCATGATGTAATGCGGCACAGAATCGGGCTTACCTATGAAGCTGAGGCCGAAAACATCACCACCAACGATATCATCAACGAAATACTCAACACGGTTGAAGTTCCTTAAACAAACGGAGATGGCACGGAAATCAAACAAACATTAAGTTAATTTCTGATGGAAACCAGCGATATCCTTAAAAAAGTCCGCAAAATCGAGATCAAGTCCAGAGGCCTGTCCAACCAGATTTTCTCCGGACAATATCACAGTGCGTTCAAGGGTCGCGGAATGGCATTCAGCGAAGTCAGGGAATACCAGTACGGTGATGACATCAGAAATATCGACTGGAATGTCACGGCACGGTTTAACCATCCTTACATCAAGATCTTCGATGAGGAGCGGGAACTCACGGTTACCTTGCTGATCGATGTGAGCGGATCCAATGAATTCGGCAGCCGTCAGTGGCTCAAAGAGGAAATGATGACCGAGATTGCTGCCGTGCTTGCGTTTTCGGCAATACAAAACAACGACAAGGTTGGGGTCATTTTTTTCAGCGATAAGGTTGAAAAATTTATCCCGCCCAAAAAAGGGCTGAGCCACATCCTGCGCATCATCAGGGAACTGATTGATTTCAAGCCCGAAAGCCAGAAAACCAATATTTCGGAAGCCCTGCGGTTTTTGACAAATGCCATGAAAAAGCGTTGTACGGCATTTATTATTTCCGATTTTATGGACAGCGGATTTGAGGATGCCCTTAAAATAGCCGGCAACAAACACGATCTTGCAGCCCTGCACATCATCGACGAAAGGGATTTAACCATCCCCGACATGGGCCTGGTAAGAATGTACAGCAAAGAGGCTGATAAAGCCATCTGGGTCGACACCTCAAACCGGGCCGTCAGAAATGATTATGCCACGCACGCTGAAAACAGGATGAAGATGCTTGATCTGGCATTCCGCAAAAGCGGGGTGGATGTGGCCAGGTTCAGAACCGGCCAGGATTATGTTAAACCTTTGCTCGGATTATTTAAAGCAAGAGAATCAAGAAGATAAGCAGACCATAGTTAATGAAGGATGGAGATGAAGGGAACGTTGATCACAAAGTATTCCGGTAAGTTGTCAGGATTATTTATCCTGGTGCTACTCTGTCCGTTCACCGGGGCAGGGCAAAAGGCAACACCCGATACAGCCAGGTTTCTGATCGGGCAACAAATCAATATCACCCTTGAATTACAGGTTAAAGAGGGTACAATCGTCAACTGGCCTGCGTTTGGCGATACCCTGACAAACTCCCTCGAAATTATTTCCGTTTCCGCTATCGACACCGTTAAACAAAGTAATCAGGACGAGCTTTTGCTGAAACAGGTGATAAGAATTACCTCGTTCGACAGCGGATTTCACGTACTCCCTCCGGTATCCTTTGCCATAAAGGAATCCGGGTCAGCTGAATTCACAGAAGTATTTTCAGAAGCATCCCTGCTGGAAGTTATGAATGTGGCCGTTGATTTATCTGCCGACATAAAAGACATTAAACCGGTGATGAAAGCGCCTTATACGCTCCGCGACTTTCTGCCGTATTTCTTGCTGTTGCTCGGACTTGGTCTGGCAGGACTGCTTTTATGGTTCTACCTGAAAAACCGGAAAAAAAATAAGCCACTGATCAGATTCCCGTCGAAACCCGATAAACCAGCCCACCTGGTTGCCATCGAGCAGCTTGAAGAGCTGAAAAGAGAACAACTCTGGCAAAAGGGACAGATAAAGGAATACTACACCCGGCTTACCGACATTCTGAGGACTTATTTCGATGCCCGTTTTCAGGTAGATGCCAGGGAGATGACCTCTGAGGAGATTCTTGATGCGATGCGCGATCAGCTCTCCGATGCCGGCAGAATGGAGGATCTGCGCAAAATACTGATGCTGTCGGATATGGCAAAGTTTGCCAAAGGCCGGCCGTTGGGCGCCGACAATGAGCTTAGCCATACCCTTGCGGTTTCGGTTGTGAACAGCTCTATCCCTGCTCCATCGCGGCCGGAAACGGGTTCAGTTCAGCAACCTCCGAATAATGAGCAATCAGATTCCAATACCAATCACTGACAGTCATGTTTGAGCACTTAAAATTTGCCAATCCTGAAGCGTTGTATCTCCTGCTGCTGATTCCCGCTGCCATTGCCTGGTACTGGTTCAGGGGACAAGACACCAAAGCGCGGTTGCAGGTCAGTGATTTCGGGGCCTTTCTCAATAAGCGGATAACCCTCAAGCAAAGGCTCCGTCATTTAACCTTCATCCTTAAAGTAATCGCTTTCTCGCTGCTTGTCATCTCACTGGCCCGGCCTCAGTCCACCACATCGCGGCAAAACGTCAGTGTGGAAGGTATAGATATTGTATTAACAATGGATATTTCAGGCAGCATGCTGGCCGAGGATTTTGAGCCAAACCGCCTGGTGGCGGCCAGAGAAGTAGCGAAGGATTTCATCAAGGGAAGACCCAGCGACAGGATCGGCCTGGTTGTATTCAGCGGCGAGAGTTTTACGCAATGCCCGCTTACTACGGACCATGCAATACTGATTAACCTGCTGGATGAAATCAAAAGCGGGATGATCGAAGACGGCACCGCCATCGGAGATGGCCTCGCAACGGCTGTTAGCCGGCTCAAAGAGAGCACTGCAATAAGTAAGGTCATCATACTGCTCACCGATGGCGAAAACAACCGGGGGTTTATCGACCCCGCATCAGCCGCTGAAATTGCAAAAGTGTTCGGACTCAGGGTCTATACCATTGGCGTTGGTAGCATCGGCACCGCTCCTTATCCGGTTCAGACCCCTTTCGGAATTCAATACCAGCAGATGGAAGTCAGGATAGATGAACCGTTGCTGAAACAGATTGCCGAAATGACGAACGGCAGGTATTACAGAGCAACCAATGCCGGCAAGCTGAAAGAGATTTACCAGGAGATCGACCAACTCGAAAAATCCAAAGTTGATGTAACCGAATTCCGGAAGAAAACCGAAGAATTTTTACCTTTTACATTGGCAGCCCTGGTACTGCTGCTGCTGGATTTTGTTCTGGGCATCTCATTTTTCAGGAAATTCCCCTGACAGCAATATTAATTAATAACCACCGGAGGAGACAATGTTTAGATTCGAACATCCTGAATACTTAAACCTGCTTGTGCTGCTTCCATTGTTGCTTGCAGCTTACCTGCTCTACCTGCAATGGAAAAAACGTGCTGCGCTCAGGTTTGGGGATAAGCCACTGGTTACAAGGTTGACACCGGATGTATCGCCTGGCAGGTCACATTTCAGGTTTTTACTGCTATCACTTACCATCGCCTCAGTATTGCTGGCGCTTGCGAATCCTCAGATTGGCTCAAAGCTTGAAAAAGTACAGCGCCGGGGCGTTGACCTTGTTATCGCCCTGGATGTATCGAACAGCATGCTGGCACAGGATATTCAACCCAGCCGGATTGAACGGGCAAAACAATCCATTTCGAGGTTAATCGACGAGCTGGAAAACGACCGGATCGGACTGATCGTGTTTGCCGGAAAGGCATATACACAACTCCCAATAACTACAGATTACGGAGCAGCTAAACTCATGCTCTCCACGGTGAAACCCGACATGGTTCCCGTTCAGGGCACAGCCATCGGACAGGCAATAGAAACGGCAATGACATCGTTTAAAGTAGAAGAGACAGGGAAAGCCATTGTAATTATTACCGATGGGGAAAACCACGAAGATAATGCTGTTGAGAAAGCTGCCGAGGCTGCACAGAAAGGAATCAAAGTTTATACCATCGGCATGGGCCTTGCCGATGGGGCCCCGATTCCGGTATATCGTGACAATCAGTTGACAGGGTTTAAAAAGGACAAAAGCGGTAGTACCATCATCACCAGACTTGACGAAACCATGCTTCAGCAGATAGCTCAGGCGGGTGAAGGCATTTACGTGAGGGCAAGCAACACCCAGGCCGGGCTGCGAAAGGTATTCGAGGAGATCAGCAACCTCGAAAAAATTACCTATGACACGAAAAGCTTTTCCGATTACGAGGACCGGTTTCAGTACTTTGTAGCCCTGGCGATTTTATTTATGGTCCTGAATTTCCTGCTTAACGAGCGCAAAAGCCGCTGGGCAGGAAAACTCCGGATTTTTAAACCCGAACAGCCTGTCAGATTATGAAAAGTTTGATCTTAATTTCCGGTTTAGTTTTAATCTGCACTTTTTCATACGGGCAGAAGGAAAATCCTTTTATCAGAAAGGGAAATAAACTGTATGAAAACGGAAAGTATAAAGAAGCGGAGATCGATTACCGAAAAGCGATGGAAGCAGCGCCTGCGTCAGCCAAAAGCAATTTTAATCTTGGCAACGCCCTTTACAGACAGGAGAATTATGAAGAGGCGGAGCAGGGTTTCATCAATGCGGCCGGACTGTTCAAACCCAATGAGCAGGTGGCTAAAGCAGGTGTCCTCCATAACCTGGGCAATACTTACCTGAAAGCGGAAAAGTACCAGGAAAGCGTTGAAGCATATAAACAAGCCCTGCGCCTGAATCCGGACGACGAAGACACCCGTTACAACCTGGCCTATGCCCGGCGGAAACTGATGCAGCAACAGCAACAACAGCAGCAACAACAACAAAATAACGACAAACAGGACGACCAAAAGGACCGGGAGAACCAACAGCCCCGGCAGGATCAGTCAGACCAGCAGGATCAAAAGGATCAGCAACAACAGCAAAAACCCCAGATATCCAAACAGGACGCCGAACGCATGTTACAGGCACTGAAAAACGATGAGCAAAAAACCCTTGACAAGGTCAACAAGCAAAAGGTAAAAGCAGTGCCATCGCAGGTTGAAAAAGATTGGTAACTTGTGCCGGAAAAAACCAACAAGGAATTCTATATCAGAACATAGTTATTTGGCCGATGAAAAAGTTAAGATTTTCTGCATTACTGGTTATGTTTACCTGGGTTTCGTTTACCAGCGGACAGGATCTGGATTTCAGGGCATCTGCCAGAGAAGTTGTTTCCGTTGGTGACCAGTTCAGGCTGATTTATTCCATTAACGGACAGGCTTCCGGTTTCCGCGCCCCTGTTATCAAGAACTTTTCGATACTTGCCGGGCCCAGCCAATCGACCAGCACAAGTATGCAGATTATCAATAATCAGGTTTCACGTTCGGTTGAATATTCATTTACCTATGTTCTGCAGGCCACCAGCGAAGGAACTTTCACCATTCCTCCGGCATCGGTGAATGTGGACGGCAAGTCCTATCAATCAAATCCTGTTACCATAAGGGTAGTCAAGGGAAGCGCACCTGCATCGCCCGGAGCGCAACAACAACAGTCGCAGCCCCAGGGTGGGGAGATTACCGCAAAAGACCTGTTTGTAAAGGCTTCAGTAAATAAATCAAACCCATACCAGGGGGAACAGGTAATCATTACCTACAAAATTTATACCCGTATTCCGGTTGCAGAATACAGTATCACACGAACGCCTTCCACGGCCGGATTCTGGTCGCAGGACCTGATCAAAGACAACACGAAACTGAATCAGTACCGCGAAACGGTCGACGGCAACGAATACGTCGTGGCAGAAATTAAAAAAGAAGCACTTTTTGCGCAGAAAAGCGGGAACCTCACCATTGAACCTCTTGAGATGGACGTAGTGGCCCAGGTTCAGCGAAAAGCAAGCCGGAGAGGATTTAATGATCCGTTCTTCGACAGCTTTTTCAATGACAGTTTCTTTGGAAGTACTTACCAGAATATAAAGAAAACACTTCGCTCCAATCAACTGAACATCAATGTAAAACCCTTGCCTTCAACAAACAGGCCCAGCGAATTCACCGGAGCTGTCGGTAATTTCAGCATCAGCAGTTCCATCGACCGGGATCAGCTCAAAGCCAACGAGGCTATGACACTTAAATTTACCATAACCGGCAAGGGCAACATTAAACTGGTAGAAAAACCCAACCTGGTTTTCCCAAGCGACTTTGAAGTTTACGACCCCAGGATTAGCGATAATATTTCAGCTTCACCGACCGGTGTGTCGGGTTCCCGTACATTTGAGTACCTGATAATTCCGCGTAATCCGGGTGATTTCACCATCAAGTCTTCCCGTTTTGCCTTCTTCGATATTGAAACCGGAACCTACAAGACGCTGAACTCTCCCGACTTCAGGATAAAAGTTGAAAAAGGAAACGGCAACGAAGCAAACGTGGTTGCAGGGGGCACCAACAAAGAAGATTTTAAATATATTGGAACGGATATCAGATTTATCAAAACAAGCCCTTTAAAATTGCGGCCGGTGAACAGTTATTTCATCAGCCGTCCTTTATTTCCATTGTGGCTGGTCATTCCTCCGGTGCTGCTGGCGGCATTTATGCTGATCTGGCGGAATGAACTCAGGAAAAGAAACAACCTGGCACTGATGCGGAACCGGAAGGCTACGCGGGTGGCCAGGAAACGGTTGAAAGCAGCTGAACAATACCTGAAGCAAAAAAATCAGGATGCATTCTGGGCTGAGGTCTCAAATGCATTATGGGGCTATATCAGTGATAAATTCAATATCCCCGGGTCAACGCTATCGATGGATTCGGTAAACCAGGCCCTGAAAAATAAAAATGTGAAAGATGAACTGATCGCACAGTTTATTACTGCACTTAACAATTGTGAATTTGCAAGATTCGCACCCGGAGACAAGTCACAGGCAATGGACAAACTTTACAGGGAGGCCATTGAGGTGATCACAAACACAGAACAGCAGTTGAAATAAAGGCAGGCAACACAAGTTTAACGACATGAAACTCAAGACAGC
Source organism: Lentimicrobium sp. (assembly GCA_023957275.1). Classification (GTDB taxonomy): domain Bacteria; phylum Bacteroidota; class Bacteroidia; order Bacteroidales; family Lentimicrobiaceae; genus Lentimicrobium. The sequence goes on from JAMLHF010000015.1 coordinate 45,283, forward strand.
TCTCGTTATTGTATTCGCGGGTTTTTACCTGACGCTTTCAGCCAATCCGCAGGCGGATTATGAGAAAGCCAACAAAGCATACATGGCCGGGTTTTATGAGAATGCCATCTCCATATATGAAAGAATTCTGGAAAATGGCATTGCTGCCCCCGACTTGTATTACAACCTGGGGAATGCATATTTCAAAATTGATGATATCCCTTCAGCCATCCTGAATTATGAAAGAGCGCTGAAACTGGATCCGGGAAACGAGGATTATGAGTATAACCTGAGCGTGGCAAATAATAAAATCGTAGATAAAATAGATGTGTTGCCTGAATTGTTCTATATCCGCTGGTGGAAAAGTTTAAAACGCCTGCTCTCTCCTGATGGATGGGCAAAAACGGCACTGCTTACCTTTACCCTTATATTTATTACTGTTGCCATCTTTCTTCTTTCAAGCCGGATGTGGGCCCGCAAGCTGATATTCTCATTTGGCATATTGCTCCTCCTTATAAATCTGATTTCGGGAATAATTGCCTGGCAAACCTACAGAGAAGCCAAAGATCAGAAAACTGCCATCATCTTCACGCCTACCTTGCCGGTGAAAAGCTCTCCCGACGAAAGCAGCATCGACCTCTTTGTGATTCACGAAGGGCTTAAAGTTACAGTGATCGATAAAATCGGCGAATGGCAGGAGATCAGGATTGCCAACGGAAGCAAAGGCTGGATAAAGGCCGGACAAATCAAACCAATTTAATCCTGAAACGTGCTGCGGGCAGCAAGCTTTATTGCAATTATCCATATACGCAGAACATTGCGCATTGTTGCCGCGCTCGGACTTTTCAGAGCCATATTCCTGCTGATGCTGATCATTTTCGGGTTTATTTCAACATTGAGACCCGGGATGCTTCCGCTGCAGGCTGCACTGATTCTGTCGCTGATTGTGCAGGCGCATCTCACCCGGAAAGACCATAATTTACTGACGAGTCTTTCGTTAAACAAACCGGCTTTTTTCATCATAATATACAGCCTGATAACCAGCCCGTTTTTATTGCTGTATCTCTTTCTCCGGGATTTCAATGCATTCCTTATTCTTGCCGGAGGATTGGTGCTGGTTGCGTTGTTCAACAAACCGGTTAATTTCAGAAAAAGGAAATTTCATATCTCCTTTCCGTTTATTCCTGCTGATGCCTGGGAATGGCGCGCCGGGCTGAAGAATATATGGTGGGTTCTTATACTTACATGGGTCGTTCTTGTTTCTTTCCATCGTCACTATTTTCTTTTTGCCGGGAGTATTATTGTTTTTTCACTGGTTGCTGCAGGTTTCCAGATGTATCACGAAAGCCTGTCCATGATCAGGGCACTGGGATTAAACAGCCGTCAGTTTCTGATCAGAAAAATTTACCTGCAGTTGTTGCTTTTTCTGGCTATTGTGGCACCGGCCATGATAAGCAGCATGATTATTCATCCCGAAGGAAACACAGCTATGCTGATGGTCATACTGAACAGCCTGCTGGTTCAGGCATTTGCAGTTTCCATAAAATACGCGGGCTACCGGCAGGGGCAGCACACCCAATATCAGATGTCTGTCATTTTCCTGCTGAATATTGCATTTGCCATCCCTGTGCTTCTCCCGCTGCCGCTGTTTATGCTGGCCATTTATCTGCGCAGGGCTGATTTACAGTTAAAAACAGTATTGTATGCTTAAACTGGAAGACCTCTGCTTCGGTTATGAAAAAGCGGTTGTTATAAACCACCTGAAATGGGCACTTGAGCCGGGAAAGGTGCATGGCCTTGTCGGTATGAACGGAGCCGGCAAAACCACCCTTTTCAATATTTTATCCGGAATGCTTGTGCCTCAGTCCGGCTCCGTCCACTTTTGTGATCAACCCCTGAACCCTGATAAATGTGCAATGATGGAGACTACTCCGTTTTTCTATCCTATGATCAGCGGTAAGGAGTATCTTGAAATCTTCAGGTTAAAAAATCCGGACTTTAATATCGTCGCCTGGAACAGTGTTTTTCATCTTCCTTTGAGGGAATTGGTCGATAACTACTCAACCGGCATGCAGAAAAGACTTGCCCTGATGGGTCTGATCGCCTCCGGCCGCGCACTGCTGATACTGGATGAGCCCTTCAACGGACTGGATTTTGAAGCAGTAAGAATCGTACAACAAATCATTCCGGCGCTGGCGGCCAAAGGAAAAACCATTCTGCTAAGTTCACATATACCGGAGTCACTCACTTCTGTTTGCCACACCATCAGCACAATAAAAGAAGGAAAAATAGATTTCACCCTTCAGAAGAATGAGTTCGGGAGGCTATCTGAACTTCTTGATTCTGAAAACAAAATACCCGATGACATATTGCAGAATCTGAACTGATTATTTTTTACCTGATACAGGCGAGCCCCTGTTATTGACAAAAACAAAAATATCCTTATATTTACAGAAAATCCCTTGTCTGATGAAGCGGATATGGTTAATAGCGCTCTGTATTTTACTGAACGTCGCTGCAGAATCTCAGGAATATATGCCACTTCTGCCGGCAGGCGGGAAAGGGCAGCTCCGGCACTACATTGACCAGGAACTGATTTATCCTGAGGCTTGTCTTGCTTCAGGCACTGAGGGTAAAGTTGTGATCGCATTTAAAACCTCAGAAAAAGGACAAGTTGAACTTATCAGGTTCTTTCAGAAACTCAGCCCGCTCTGCGATCAGGAAGCTATGAGAATATTCAGGATGATAGAATGGCATCCCGCAACGAAACTTGGCATCCCCATTGCGGATTCTGGCATGTTCGAAATTGAGTTCAACATTAAGAAATACAAGAGATTATGCAAGAAGCGGGGATATTCCGGACATTTTTATCCTTTTGAACCCAGAGACACCTCCGGAATAGTTTATAATTACCGCAATCTTGAAACAGCCCCCCACCCCATTTTTACCAATGACAAGATTAATCTGGCCGCTTTTATCGCCGCCAACCTCCAATACCCCGATGCTGCCATTAAACAAAATCTCAGCGGGGTTGTTAAAATAGGCTTCATTGTTGAACCGCATGGCAGACCATCAAATATTCAGATCCTGAATTCACTGGGTGCCGGCTGCAATGAAGAAGCCATCAGAATTGCAAGGCTGATCAAATGGATGCCCGGAACTGTTAACCATATGGCTGTCAGGACAAGAATGAGCATCTCGATCAATTTCAACCTTGAGCCCGGCAATGACGGCAGAACAGTTCCGAATATCAGATCAAGCTATGGAGGATAAATATTTTAAAAACAAAAAACCAATCTTTATGCGTAAAACATTCCTTTTATTACTGCCTCTTATACTGCTCGGGTCTCTGGGTGGTTTTTCACAAACAGTTGACACTACCAGCCTGTGGACCAAGGGCGCAAAAGCTTCATTTGCATTTAACCAGGTTTCACTTACCAACTGGGCAGCCGGAGGCGAGAACAGTCTCGGGGGCAACTCTTTTCTGAATCTTTATGCAAACCTAAAAAAAGGTAAATCCACCTGGGATAATTCGCTGGATCTCGCGTACGGCCTGGTAAAACTGGGTGATGCAAAAATCAGGAAGAGTGATGACAAAATTGATTTCCTTTCAAAATACGGCCACAACATCATTCATAAAAACCTGTTTCTGAGTGCCAACCTGAGTTTTAAATCGCAGTTTACCGAGGGCTACAATTACCCGAACGATTCCGTAATGATTTCCAACTTTATGGCACCCGGTTACCTTATGTTGGGACTCGGTTTGGACTACAAACCGTATCCCTTTCTCTCAATTTCATTTTTACCGTTAACCGGAAGGCTGACCTTTGTAACCGACCAGACATTGTCTGATGCAGGCGCGTATGGCGTTGACCCTGGCAAACAGGTTAGACCTGAGTTCGGTGCCGCTTTCAAAGCGGTATTCGAAAAAGACCTTGTCGAAAACGTAAACCTTAAAAGTAAACTTGAGTTATTCTCCAATTACCTGAACAGGCCGCAGAACATCGACATCAACTGGGAAGCGATGCTGATGCTGAAAGTTAACAAATTCCTCTCTACTTTTATCGGCCTGCAAACAGTATATGATCATGACATCATGATTACAGACAAGGATGGAAAAACGGGCCCCCGGACCCAGTTTAAGCAGACATTCGGGGTTGGACTTACTTATTCAGTTTCAGGAATTCATGCGAAGGTGAAACCAATGTAGAACGTATAAACCAATATTAACCCTTAAAACAAACACTATGAAACTTCTGGACGAATTCAAATCTTTTGCCATGCGCGGCAACGTTGTTGACATGGCTGTAGGTATCATTATCGGCGGTGCATTCGGCAAAATCATCTCATCGTTTGTTGCCGATGTGCTGATGCCTCCTCTTGGGTTACTGCTGGGCGGCATTGATTTCAAGGACATGACTTATGAAATGAAAGCTGCCGTTTTGGAAGGAACCGAGGTAATTACACCTGCCGTTACACTTAACTACGGCTTGTTTATTCAGAATGTCGTTGATTTCCTGATCATTGCATTTGCAATATTTATGGCCATCAAAGCAATGAACTCCATGAAGAAAAAGGAAGAAGAAGCGCCTGCTGCTCCGCCGGCACCCAGCAAGGAAGAGGAGCTGCTCTCTGAAATCCGCGATCTGCTTAAAAACAAATAAACCCGGATTGATCAACGGAAGTCTGAAAGAGCTGAACGATTGATTCTATAAGGGTAATCCCGATTAAGTGCTTTCAGCGAAATTCTTATTGTGCTGATTACTAACACTTAACCGTTAAACAGTTTAATACGCTGAATCAGGAACAAACTGCTACAGATGATTGTCTGGCCTGCTGAAAAGCAGGCTTTTTTTTCGCACCGGAACAAGCACTGATTCTCAAAACCGGATCCTTAACCCCGTAATAATCCTTATCCGTGCTACTATGTAAGAATTTCTTAACTTTGTAGAAAACACACACTATGCATGTTATGCTTATAAATATCGATGCCTTATCAGCGTCAGATTATCAATTGATCCGGTATTTTATAATCGCTTTGATCATCGGTTTAATTGCTGTAATTCTCTCGCGTATACTGCAAAAACTGATGAGGGTCTATTTTGAGCGTTCCAGCCGGGTGCTGAAGGTGGATCCGACAAGGTACAAGTTCCTCAGAAACGCGGTAAGTTTCGTTATTTTTATGCTGGCGGTAACGCTGATTTTTTATACAATTCCCGGGTTGCGCACCATTGGCATTACATTATTTGCCGGAGCAGGAATATTTGCCGCAATTATAGGATTTGCATCCCAGGAAGCATTTTCAAATATTGTAAGCGGCATCTTTATTGTGATTTTCAAACCTTTCAGGGTCGGCGACAATATTAAAATAGGAGATCTTCACCAGGGAACCGTAGAGGATATCACCCTGAGGCATACCATTATCAACAACTTCGAGAATCGCCGGATAATCATCCCGAATACGGTCATCAGCGGGCAAACCATTATCAACTCTACCATTGAGGATGAAAAGGTGTGCACATTTATTGAATTGGGCATCAGTTACGACGCCGATCTCGAAAAAGCCATTGAAATACTGCGCGATGAAGCTGAAAAGCATCCTTACTGTATCGACAACCGGAATCAGGAAGACAAAGAAAAAGGTATCCCCAAAGTCGTTGTAAGGGTGCTTGGTTTTGGCGATTCGGCCGTTAATCTGCGCGCCTATGCCTGGTCAGCCAATTCTGGTGAAGGGTTTGAAATGAAATGTGATATTTTTGAATCGCTTAAAAAAAGGTTCAACGCCCAGGGAATCGAAATCCCTTATCCCCACAGAACTTTGGTTTTTAAGAATCAGCCCCCTCATTCAATTCCCTGAACATGGCTGCAGAAAAAATAAGAAACTACCGTAAGAAAGCTGGTCTCCCGCCCGGCTCCCTTGTCTATACCGGTTCGGTTGAAAGCGAATCAAAACTGGATCTCTTCAGTTTTGATTCAGCATCAATAGAAAGAATGCAAAGCGATGATGTTGAGCAAATTATCAACGGAATTTCACCGGCCAGAAATTACTGGATCAACATTACCGGCCTGAACAATACAAGCATTATCAGCAAGCTGGGGGCCCATCACTATATTCATCCGCTGCTGCTTGAAGATATACTCAATACGGAGTCGGTCCCGAAAATTGAAAATACCGGCGATATGCTGTTCATCTGCATGAAGATGCTCACCTGGGATCAAAAATCTGCAGGTATAGATGCAGAACAGATCAGTTTCATCATAGGAGAAAAGCACCTGTTGTCGTTCCAGGAACGCGAAGGGGATGTATTTAATCCGGTGAGAGAGCGGCTGCTCAACGGCGTCAGCAAAGCCCGTGAAAAGAGTATCGACTTCCTGGCCTATATTCTGATTGATAAAATTATTGACAACTATTTTCTTGTTCTTGAAAAAATCGAAGACCGGATAGAGCAGGCCGAAATGGAACTGCTGCGGGATACTGACCGCATAACGCCCCTGGAGATGATGCGCCTGAAGAAGCAATTGATTCTGCTCAGGAAATATGTTTATCCTTTGCGCGACGAAATCCGTAAACTTCAGCACGACGATTCTAAACTCATTGACCGGAAGACGATTAAATATATCAATGACCTTTACGATCATCTGCAAAACATCGTTCAGAACATAGAGGGATTTCGCGATACCATCACCGGATTGATGGAATTATATTCTGCCAGCCTGTCGAACCGCATGAACAGCGTAATGAAAACCCTTACGATGATCGGTGCGATTTTTATTCCCCTGACATTCATCGCAGGCATCTACGGGATGAATTTTGATTATATGCCCGAACTCACTTATCCATGGGCTTATCCGGCAGTGATGCTGCTGATGCTTGCCCTGGCTTTGGGCATGTTTTTCTATATGAAATCCAGAAAATGGTTTTGAATGCCCATGAAAAATTCCCGGAATACCAGACCAATTGAACAAATTCTGTTTTGCAATTTTTAACATCCATCCGGAACGATTTTTGCAGAAATCGCTGATAATTCGTAATTTTATCCGTCAATTATTCCTGATATGATGCATATTCGTTTTCTGGTTGCACTGTTATTTATTCCGGCTTCATCGCTGCTGTCACAGACTTTTAACAGCAGGGCATTCAGCCCGTTTTTGCCGGGGGCCGGATTACCGTTGTGGACAACACAAACCATGCCTGCATTCAGTTTACAAACAGGGGCGGAATTCGGCATGTTCAACAACGGAAGCATGCTTAACACCTATCTGGCCCCGGTTTTCAGCCAGCCGTTGGGGAAAAAGCTGACCTTGTCGGCAGGAGCCATGATCAGTAATACGACTTTTCACAATGCACGGATGTTTGATCAGGCAGGGGAATTATCGGATTTCAGTGGCAATCTGACTACTATGACGCTGTTCGGAAGTGGCTCTTACCAGTTAAACGACCGGGTTACGGTGACGGGTGCCGCTTACAAAACCATCAATCCTGCTTTCAACAGCCGGCTGAGCCCCGACAATCTGCGGATGGAAGCACAGGGAGTCAGTATGGGCGTGGGATACCGGATTAACGACAACCTGCATATTGGGGCTGAAATCAGGATGCAACAAGGAAATTCCAGCTTTTACACACCATTTGCTAATCCTGCAACTCCCTTCAGGAATAGTTTATATAAGTACTGAATAGTCCATCATTAACATTAAAGTACGTCAGATGCTGATCATTATTTCTCCCAGCAAAACCCTTGATTTTGAAAATAAAACAAGCATCAGAAGTGGTGCTGAACCTGAAATGATCTCACGGTCGAAAAAGCTGGTTTCGTTGCTGAAGAAAAAAACGCCCCGGCAATTGGCTGAATTAATGGATATCAGTCCGAAATTAGCCGAACTTAACGCGTTGCGCTACAGCGAGTGGACGTTTCCCTTTCCCGACGGGAAAAGCCGGCCGGCCCTGGCAGCCTTCAAGGGCGATGTTTATGAAGGGCTCAAAGCATGGGAACTGACAGACGGACAAATAGACTTTGCTGACGACCATCTGCGGATACTCTCCGGTCTATACGGCATACTGAAGCCGACTGACCTGATACTGCCCTACCGGCTTGAGATGGGCACTGCATTGCAAGGGAAAGACTACAAAAACCTTTATCAGTTCTGGGGCGAATCAATCACAAAAAGCACCCGAAAGGCTTTGAGAGATTCAGGTTCTGATATACTGATAAACCTGGCCTCTGACGAATATGCAAAAGCAATAGATTTCAAGGCGCTTAAAGCAAGGATAATAACGCCTGCATTCAGGGAATTCCGCGACGGTAAATATAAGTTTGTCAGTTTCAATGCCAAACGCGCCCGCGGCCTGATGACCCGGTTTGCGATCGACCGCGGAATCAGCGACCCTGATGATTTCAAGCATTTTGATTATGAGGGCTATGGATATATGGAAGGGCTTTCAAAAGGAGATCAGTGGGTGTTTGTCAGATAGCGTTTAACAGCGGTATTGGTCAGTATAGCAGCTAAGCGCATAAAATCCTTCGGGAATTCCCTCTCCCGAAATACAACTGTAATTCAGAAGAATCTTAAGTTAACCGGCCAAGGCGAGTCAAAATGTATATAAGATGAGGACATCAGCCCACGGCTGATGTTTTAGTTTAACAGGCAGTTGAAACAAGAAAAGGATCACCTGTTTACAGGGGATTGCCTGCGGTGATTCCCCGGGGAGGGGGCTTCAGACAATCAGGACATCAGCCCACGGCTGATGTTTTAGTTTAACAGGCAGGAAGCTCAGACGAGTCTGGCTTACTGCCTGTTAAACTAAAATGCCCCGCTTGCGCGGGGCATCCTGATTGGCTGGCGGAGAGAAAGGGATTCGAACCCTTGGTACCCGTAAGGGTACAACGGTTTTCGAGACCGCCCCATTCGACCGCTCTGGCATCTCTCCGGAATCGTTTGGGATTGCAAAATTAGCAAATTATTATTAGTACAGAACCAAATAATTCCTCACTTTTACCACTTTAAAAATAAGTGTGGCACAGTTATTGAAATTTACGGCAGAAATTAACCCTGATCTTATCACCAAGCATCTAAACTATGTATAAAAACATCCTTCTTGCAACACTGACTCTGCTGGTATTTATTGGCAGTCTTTCCGCCCAGGATATCATCATGAAAAAAAACAATGATCTCATTAAATGTAAAATCAGGGAGATCGGACTGGATGAGATTAAATATAATCTACCGGAATATTCAGCTGACGTTTTATTTTCAATTGATAAGGATAAAATCATCAAGATTATTTTCGAAAATGGCCAGGAGATGGAGTTTCAGAAAGAAATGACAAATCCTGAAAATTACCTCGACAATAAAAAGAATGTGCTGAAAATTGACTTTCTGTCTCCGCTGACCGGCAATACTACTTTTGCTTACGAGCGCAGTCTGAGACCCGGCCGGAGTGTTGAAGCCACCCTGGGCATCATCGGTCTCGGTGTGGATGCCGGCGACAGAAACCCGGGCGGAGTTTTCACCCGGTTCGGGTACAAGTTTATCAAGGACCCGGACTTTTATCTGCGCGGGATACGTTATGCCCATATCCTGAAAGGCAGTTATTTAAAGCCAGAGATTGCTGTTGGATTCTTTAATCACGACACATGGATGTACAGAGATTATTCAAGCAGTTATTATGAAGAAAGCAGGGAAAGCGTTTTCTCGGGAACCATACAACTGGTAATCGGCAAACAGTGGATTGTTGACAATGCCTTTGCTGTTGACTTTTTTGGAGGCATCGGCTACGGGTTTACCACCGACGAGTCATACACCCCTTACCATTACGGTTACAGTGTGATGGACGAGAGCTTCCCGATGGCCTTTTCTGCAGGACTGAAGATCGGGTATCTCTTCAAATAGAAAAAAGACTTTCAAAACCCATAACAAGACAAGTCCGGCCGGCGCTACCTCCCCTAAAGCTGCAGGCCGGATTAATTCTTTTTACTCCCATCCTTACCGGCAATGAATCAGCGCTTTCTGTCCGGGGTTATAAATGCCACCGTACCATTAGATAGAAAATGTTTTTTTTTCAACGCAAACGTTTGCATTTTATTTTATTCAGGCATATTGAAATCCAATCAGTTACATGTATAGAAATAGCTCACTACTTACTTAGACTGTGTATAATTAGAAGATTGTCATCACTTTATTGAAAACTTTTTTTGAAAGATTGTGTTTGTTGCACTAAATTCGCATTATAAGAACTGCCGGAAACTGACACACACAATCCGGGAATCCGAATTTTTACATGACGCCTGACTACACACTGGGACTGCATTTTTTTTTAGAATACAATGCCGGAGTTTTTCATCTGCCGGCTGACGAATTATAGTAAGGTTTGGTCCTTCGGGATCAAACCGTTTTGTTTTTAAAGATATTCCGAATTGAACCATAACACACAGCAAACCGCTATGAGGCACTCTATCGCGACATCCATCTTCAGAAAGGCAATTGCCGGGATTCTTCCGCTCCTTGTTCTGTCGATATTTCTTCCGGCCGGGTCAATGGCCCAGAATGATGGTAAAAAGTTGTTTGAAAAGCATTGCACGGTTTGTCACAAACTGGGCGAGGGTAAACTTGTCGGGCCTGAACTGGTTGGAATCACCAAGGTCCGCGAAAGGGAGTGGCTGGTAAAGTTTATCAGAAATTCCAAGGAACTGATCGATGCCGGTGATCCGGTCGCCGTGAAGGTATTTGAAGAAAACAATAAAATTCCGATGCAGGCTTTTACTAACCTGTCGGATGCCGAGATCAACGGCATCATCGATTACATCGAAAACTGGGAGCCCCCGAAAGCACAGGAATTTACAGCTGATGTCAATAAAAAGGAAGGATTCACTGAAACTGAAATTCTGCGGGGTGAGCGGATGTTTTACGGACTGATCCCTTTTGAAAACGGAGGAACTACCGCCTGTAATTCATGCCATTACACCAAAAACAGCGACAGCCTGAACTGGAGTCCCTCAGCCATTGATCTTGCGCATGCCTTTATGGAAAAGGATGGGATGAATATTTATGCCTCAATGAGCGAGCCGGCTTCATCGGTGATGGAAAAAGCCCACGCGGATTATAAACTGAATGAGCAGGAGATATATTACATCTCAGCCTATCTTTCTCATTTAGTACACAAGGAAATTAAACCATTCAAAATTTTCCCGACCCGCTTACTGATATTTATTTTGTTTGCAGTCCTGATGACACTGGCCCTGATCGACCTGATTTTCACCCGTAAAGTCCGGTATCGGTTCATTCATGTCATCATTCTGATGGTCGGCATCGCTGTTCATTTTAATATTGCCATGGTTGAAGCACAGAATCTGAGCCGTACAAAGGATTATGCACCCGATCAGCCCATAAAATTCTCTCATAAAATCCATGCCGGCGACAATCAGACCGATTGCCAATACTGCCACCATATTGCCGACCACAGTAAATCGGCCGGAATCCCTTCAAACGATGTTTGCATGAACTGCCACAATGTTGTTCAGGAAGGGCGGAATTCCGGCAAATTTGAAATCAACAAAATCCTCCGTGCACAGAAAACCGGAAAACCCATTGAATGGATCAGGATTCACAATATGCAGGAACATGTGTTCTTCAGCCATGCCCAGCATGTGAACGCCGGAAAAATTGCCTGTGAAACCTGCCATGGCCCGGTGGCTGAAATGGATATTATGCGGCAGTTCTCCGATCTGTCGATGGGCTGGTGTATCAATTGCCACCGCGACACCAAAGTGAATTTCAAAGACAATGAATATTATTCAACCTACATGAAGTTGCATGACGAACTGAAATCAGGCAAAATTGACTCTGTCACCGTAGAACAGATCGGTGGACTTGATTGCATGAAGTGCCACTATTAAAAGCATTTTCTGAAACCTGCAATATCAGGCATTTAATAAAAAGATTTAAATGGAAAAGAAATACTGGAAAAGCCTTGAAGAGCTGAACAATCAGCCCGAAGACAATAAATCAGCCGATCATATTCCACAGGGGAAAAACCTGCTGGATGTGATCCATGATGAAATCGCCGATAAACCTTCTTCAAGAAGGAATTTTCTTAAATTCTGCGGTTTTGGCTTTGCATCCGCCGCCATCATAAGCAGTTGTGAGAACCCGGTAAAGAAAGCCATCCCCTACCTCAACAAACCGGAAGATGTAACCCCCGGCATGGCCAGCCATTATGCTTCCACTTACTTCGATGGCTCGGATTACAGCAGCATCCTTGTAAAGGTCAGGGACGGCAGGCCCATCAAGATTGAAGGAAATGCCCTTTCACCCATCACAAAAGGAGGAAGCTCTGCCAGGGTGCAGGCTTCGGTGCTCAGCCTCTACGATGGCCACGCCAGGCTCAAAAACCCCTCGAAAAGCGGTGAAGACATCGACTGGCAAACACTCGACAATGAGGTTATTTCAAAACTGAAAGAGATCAGTGATGCAGGGGAAGCCATCGTGCTGCTCACCTCCAGTATTATCAGTCCTTCCACAATAAAACTGATAGAAGAATTTAAAACCTTCTATCCAGGAACCCGTCATGTAATCTATGATCCGGATTCCTTCAGCGGCATGCTGATGGCAAATATGACAACATACGGACAGGCTGTCATCCCTGATTACCGCTTCGAAAAGGCAGAAGTCATTGTTTCCTTTATGGCCGATTTCCTCGGCACCTGGCTGAACCCTCAGGAGTTTGCTTCCGGATATGCCGCCATGCGAAGCCTCACCAATGGAGAGCAAAAACTTTCCTACCACATCCAATACGAAACCGGGGTGAGTATTTCGGGCAGCAAGGCCGACAAGCGCGTGCGCATCAGACCTTCAGATGTGGGGGGCCTGCTCACCGGCCTGTACAACAGCATTGCCACCCTTGCCGGAGCCGAAACACTTCCCGGCGGCACCGCACATGAATCGTTCGGCGAACTGGCACCAAAACTCTGGGAAAACCGGGGCAAGTCGGTGGTGATCTGCGGTACCAATGATCCGGATGAACAAATCCTGGTAAACGCCATCAACAACCTGCTTGGCAATGAAGGCAATACCCTCAGCTACGCCACTCCACTGCTTACCCGGCAAGGGTTCGACAGTGAAATGGAAACGCTTGTTGCTGAAATGAAGTCCGGCAAAGTGGGCGGTCTGATTCTGTGGAATGTAAACCCTGCCTTTGATTATTACAACCCTGAAGCCATAAAAGAAGGGCTTAAAAACCTGAAAGTCAGTGTTTCCTTCAATACCTCACTCGACGAGACCCTCGGACATATCATTTATTCGGCTCCAGCACACCATTATCTGGAGTCGTGGGGAGATGCGGAACCCAAAAAGGGGTATTTCAGTCTCGCCCAGCCTGCCATAAGACCCATTTATAATACCCGGCAGGCACAGGAAAGTTTGCTGAAATGGATGAATTCCGACAGGGATTACTATACTTATCTGAAGGATTTCTGGCAAAGCAATATTCTGAAATCCGGAGAATCTGCATGGCGGAAGGCCTTACAGGACGGGGTATTTCAGCTTGACGCAGCCGCAACTGAACCAGGCTTTACCGGCTCAGGGGTACTTCCTGCCGCGCAAAAACTTACAGAATCTGCCGAAACACAGGGATTCGAGATCCATCTCTATCAGACAATAGCCATTGGTACCGGCCGTCATGCCAATAATCCATGGCTGATGGAAATGCCCGATCCCGTTTCAAAAGTGTGCTGGGACAATTTTGCTGCCGTTTCGCCCGGCACCGCGCAGGAGATGGGCCTCATCAAAGGAAGCATGATCAAAATCGGCAATCTCGAACTGCCTGTGCTGATCCAGCCCGGACAGGCCGACAAAACGATATCCGTGGCACTCGGTTACGGGCATAACGCTTTTGGCAAAGTTGCCGATGGCGTTGGCGTGAATGTATTTCCGCTCAGCACCATCAGCAAAAACTGCCGGACATATCGCATCAGCGGCGTTGAACCTGAAAAAACCGCAGGAGAGTATAAACTGGCCTCCACCCAGATGCACCACAGTATGGAAGGCCGGCCTATTGTGCGCGAAACAACGCTGGCCGGTTATCTGGAAAAGCCTGACTCAGGAAACGAGTTACATGCGGAATTTGAAAAGAAACATGTTACCCTCTATAAGGAAACCGAATTCAAAGGGCACCACTGGGGCATGGCCATCGACCTGAACACATGCATCGGATGCAGCGCCTGTGTGATCGCCTGTCAGGCTGAAAACAACGTGCCTGTGGTCGGCAAGGAAGAGGTGATGAAATCGCGCATTATGCACTGGATCCGCATCGACAGGTATTACAACGGCGACGGGCAGGATCCTGAAATCGTCTTTCAGCCTGTGATGTGCCAGCATTGCGACAATGCTCCCTGCGAAAATGTATGCCCGGTTTCTGCCACCAACCACAGCAGTGAAGGTCTCAACCAGATGGCCTACAACCGCTGTGTCGGAACCAAATACTGCATCAACAACTGCCCGTATAAGGTTCGTCGTTTCAACTGGTTCCGTTATGTAACCAACGACAAGTTCGATTACAATATGAATTCCGATCTCGGCAGAATGGTGCTGAATCCTGATGTAACGGTGCGCGAGCGCGGGGTTGTTGAGAAGTGTTCATTCTGCATACAGCGTATTCAGGAGAAGAAACTTCTGGCTAAGAACGAAAACCGTCCGCTCGCCGATAACGAAATTCTTCCGGCATGCGCACAGGCTTGTCCATCCAAAGCAATTGTCTTCGGCGATCTTAACAATCCCGAAAGCCAGATATCGAAGATGTTCAGTGATCCGCGCAACTATCATCTGCTGGAAGAGCTGCATACCCTGCCTTCGGTGGGATACCTGACCCTGGTTAGGAACAAACCCGGAACAGAAGCCTGAAAACGTTGAAAATATGAAGCTAATGTATAACATCCTGCTCTATGTATAAAACTGAAGTGAGAGGACCACTGATTCTGGGCGACAAAAACTATCGCCAGATCAGCAGCGACATCATTGCCCCGATCGATCAGCCGATCCCCACCTGGTGGAAAGCGGTATTCGGGATTAGCATGCTGGCGACCCTGTTTGGCATATACGCCATGTATAAAACAGTGTCGGAAGGGATAGGAACCTGGGGGGTAAACAACTCCGTTGGCTGGGGATGGGAAATCATCAACTTTGTATGGTGGATCGGTATCGGACACGCCGGTACGGCCTTTTCCATCTTCCTGCTGATCCTGCGCCAGAAATGGAGAACATCCATCAACCGTGCTGCAGAGGCTATGACTGTTGTTGCCGTCGGCGCAGCAGCCATTTTCCCCGCGCTGCATATGGGACGTGTATGGCTGGCATTCTTTATATTCCCCTACCCGAATACCCGCGGACCGCTCTGGGTTAACTTCAATTCCCCATTGTTCTGGGATTTCATCGCCATTTCTGCCTATCTGCTGATTTCAGCATCTTTCTGGTATTATGGAATGGTGCCTGATTTTGCAACCATCAGGGACAAAACCACCTCAAAAATCAAAAAAGCCGTTTACGGATTCTTCGCTTTCGGATGGACCGGATCATCCAGGGAATGGCTGCGCTATGAAGCCCTCAGCTATGTACTTGGAGGCATTGCCGCGGTGCTGGTAGTTTCTGTTCACTCCATTGTATCCACCGACTTCGCGGTTTCGGTGATCCCGGGTTGGCACACCACCGTATTCCCGCCTTACTTTGTGGTGGGGGCAATTTTCTCAGGTTTCGCCATGGTAATGACCCTGATGATCATTATCCGAAAAATATATAAATTCCAGGATTATGTGACTGACTCCCACCTGAATGCTATTGCCAAAATCCTGATTTTCATTTCATTGATCATGGGAACAGCCTATGCTACGGAAATTTTCATCGCATGGTACTCAGGCAGCCAGTATGAGATGTTTACCTTCTTCAAAAACCGCATAACCGGCGATTACACATTCCAGTTCTGGGCAATGGTGGTATGCAATGCCTTTATTCCTCAACTGTTCTGGTTTAAAAAGGTAAGGCAGAACCTGACCCTGGCTTTTATTATTTCGTTATTCATTAACCTTGGTATGTGGTACGAAAGGTTTAATATCCTGATCACTTCCCTGTCGAAAGATTACCTGCCTTCAAGCTGGACAACCTACAGCCCGACATGGGTAGAAGTAGGGGTTTACATCGGCACACTGGGAATATTCGTATCCGGCGTATTGTTATTCTTCAAGTACATCCCGATGATTGCCATCAGCGAAGTGAAGAGTATTTTAAAGGTGACCAGTATAAACAAGAACGACAAAAAACACATCAGCCATGAATAATAACCATATCGTAGGCGTATTCGACGATGAAGACACCCTGATGGAGGCTGTAAACGAAGTTAAAAAGAACGGCTTCGAGATCGGCGAGATATACACCCCCTACCCTGTTCATGAAGCCATTGAAGCCATGGGCAAAAAATCACGGTTCACGCTGGCAGCCTTTATTTACGGGTTTCTTGGTGCGGCGGGTGTACTCGCGTTTATGTACTACACGGCTGTGATCGACTGGCCGGTAAATTACGGCGGCAAGCCCACCAACGCCTTCCCATCGTTTATCGTTGTCACCATCGTGATCACCATCCTTACTGTGACCCTTGCCAGCCTTTTCACCTTCTCCGTCAGAGCGCAGATATACCCGGGCAAAGCTTACATTCTTCCCGATGCGAGATCGACCGACGATAAGTTTGTGATGATTTTCGACAAAGCCCTGAGCGGCAGCAAAACCGGAGAACTGGAAGGGATTCTGAAAGAGAAAGGTGCAGTTGAAGTGTACGAAAAAGAGTTAAAACCACAAAAATAAGCGGCATGACAAAAAAACGAATCAACCGGGCTACCATTGCCGCCCTGTGTATAATGGTTATGACAGTTTCATGTGATCGCTCAAGAAACGACAAGGGTTTCGAGTATTTCCCAGATATGGCGCATTCGCTGGCCTACGAAACCTACGCCCCTAACCCCAACTTCGGCGACAGCATGACCATGCGTTTGCCGGCCGAAAATACCATTTCGCGTGAAATCATGCCTTATCCATATCCCAATACGCCTGAAGGCAGGGCGCTGGCTGCCGCGGAATTATCTAACCCGTTGGAGATGACCGGAGATCATCTGAAAACAGGAAAAGAAAAATATGCCATATTCTGCCGGAATTGCCATGGTGCGCTGGGCGACGGCAACGGCTACCTGCACACCAGCGGCAGGTATGCCATCAAACCGGCTTCGCTGCTCTCTGACAAGATGCTGGCTGCACCTGAATCGGATATTTTTCACGTAATCACAGCAGGTTATCAGGTGATGGGCGCACACGGGCATATGATCAGGCCTGAAGACCGCTGGAAAATAGCCATGTTTGTGAAAAACGAATTGCAAGCCAACACTGTAAAATAAAGGAGCTGAGATGGATACAAAAATCACGCTGTCAAAGGGCTTTCAATATACAGCCATTGCGATGATCACTGCCGGTGCGGCTGTGATTATCTACAGTTTCATTGCTGACCCTGCAAGGGCCTGGGCCAACCTGCTGCTCAACAATTATATGTTCCTTTCCCTGGCTATTGGTGCCAGTTTTTTCATCGCCATCCAGCATATTTCACAGTCAGGCTGGTCGTCTATGTTTAAAAGAGTACCCGAAGCCATGATGGCTTACATCCCCTATGCAGGCATTATCATGCTTCTTTTGTATTTCGGCATGCATTCGGTTTACCACTGGACCCATGCGGAAGCAATAGCATCAGACACGCTGATTCAGCATAAATCTCCCTATCTCAACATCCCGTTTTTCTTTATCAGGATGGTATTGTTCTTCATTGCATGGATGGTGATGACCCGCCTGATCAGAAATGCCTCGCTGGCCGAGGATACCCAGGGTGGCATGCTGTGGTTCGAAAAAAGCGAAACTTACTCGAAAATCCATATTTTCCTGCTGGCAGTAACCTTTTCATTCGCTTCCTTCGACTGGATCATGTCGCTGGATGTCCACTGGTTCAGCACCATTTTCTCGCTTAAGAATTTTGTCGCCGCATTTTTCCACGGTTCGGCAACAGTGGTCCTCGTGGTGATCCTCCTTCATGAAAAAGGCCATTTTAAAGCGCTCAACAAAAGTCACATGCTCGATTTCTCCAGGTATATCTTCATGCTTTGTATTGTGTGGGGGTATTTTGCTTTCTCCCAATTCATGCTGATCTGGTACGGAAATATCCCTGAAGAAACCGAATACTTCGCCCATCGCTGGCACAGCGGATTCAAAGTGATTTTTTATGTCAATTTCTTTATTAACTGGTTCCTGCCTTTTGTTTTCCTGCTTCCCCAGGTGCTCAACAAGAACATCAGGGTTGTGAAAACGATTGCCATTCTGTTGATCGCAGGCCAGTACCTCGATCTCTATGAGCAAATCTTTCCGGCCGTGCTGCACCACCCTGTTTTTGGCATTACCGAGATTGGCTTTTTCATTGGTTTTGCAGGTCTTTTCATGTTTATAACGGCCAAAGCGCTGGCGGCAGCCCCGCTGATCCCCCGCAACCATCCTTACCTTGAAGAGAGTTTGCACCACCATGTACATTAGTACCTATTTTTGTTAACTTTGATTATCATGATTTCTGAATTCCTTTTCGTAATTAAGCCGGCTTACACGCACTGCACAGATGGACTGCAGATCGCTGAACACAACATAAGATGCTTTACGGGAAGGGTTTTCAATACGCAAAATCCTGAAACCGGTCGCGGTTGCGCAATGGTTTTGAAACGCTGTAATTTAAAAAGAGTAGTATGAAAAGATTTATTCCTATTAGCCTTATCACGTTCCTCATCCCGCTGATGATGCAGGGACAAACCATAAAAGCAACACAGGACATCAAATCTCCCGAACTGGAGATAGGCATTGTTGAACATCTGGATGAATATATTCCCGATGACTTGATGCTGATAGATACAACCGGCCAGGCGGTTAACCTGAAACAGCTGATTGACAAACCCACTGTACTTATGTGGGTATATTACCGCTGTCCGGGCATCTGCAGTCCTTTAATGACCAGCGTAGCTGAGGTGATCGGAAAAACCGACCTCATCCTGGGTAAGGATTTCCAGGTAATTACCATCAGTTTTGATGCACGCGAAGGCAGTGACCTTGCGATCCGTAAAAGGGAAAATTACCTGAACCTGATCGGAAAACCTGTGGATGAATCAGGCTGGATGTTTTATACGGCAGACAGCGCAAACATTGCCAGGGGAACCGAAGCCACCGGCTTCCGGTTTAAGAAAGCCGGGAATGATTTTATGCATTCAGCGGCATTGATCATGATCAGTCCTGACGGAAAAATAACCCGCTATCTCCAGGGAACCTACTTTCTCCCATTTGAATTCAAGATGGCACTTATCGAGACATCTCAGGGAAAAAGCGGACCCACCATTTATAAAGTACTTCAGTTCTGCTATACTTATGACCCCGCCGGTCAGCAATATGTGCTCAATGTCACAAAAGTCGCCGGTAGTCTGATCCTGATCATTGCATTGATTGTTTTTCTGATTCTTGTACTGAAACCCCGAAAGAAAACCACAACAAACTAAGGAGCAAACAACATATGACTGATTTTAACAACTCACATAAAGAGCCCAATTACCTGGAATACAGGGGGAAATATAAAGGCATACTCGGATGGATTACATCCACTGACCACAAACGGATTGGTCTTTTATATTTCTATTCGATGATGTTCTTTTTCCTTGCCGGCGTTGTAATGGGGCTGCTGATGAAATATGAGCTGATCTCTCCGGGAGAACAGATTATGGGCGCACAGACCTACAATGGCCTCTTTACCCTTCACGGGCTCACCATGATTTTCCTCTTTGTGATCCCCGGCGTGGCGGCCGTTTTCGGCAACTTTTTCCTTCCCATCCTGATCGGAGCCAAAGACGTCTCTTTCCCCAGACTAAACCT
The DNA here is from genome assembly GCA_023957275.1 of Lentimicrobium sp. Taxonomy (GTDB): domain Bacteria; phylum Bacteroidota; class Bacteroidia; order Bacteroidales; family Lentimicrobiaceae; genus Lentimicrobium. The sequence goes on from JAMLHF010000015.1 coordinate 65,230, forward strand.
GATGAGCTGGTATCTATACATCATCGGTGCGATTGTGGTGCTGATCTCCCAGTTTATCGGTGACGGCCCTCCCGATACAGGCTGGACCTTTTATGCGCCTTACAGTCTTAAAACCAACACCAACGTGGTTGCAGCCGTTACCGGCGCTTTTATCCTGGGATTTTCATCTATCCTTACGGGGCTGAACTTTATTGTCACCATGCACCGCCTGCGCGCCCCGGGCATGGGCTGGCTGCGCATGCCGCTCTTCGGCTGGGCACTCTACGGAACCGGCTGGATTCAATTGCTTGCAACTCCGGTGGTAGGCATTACTTTCCTGATGGTCATTGCCGAACGTCTGCTCGGTATCGGTTTCTTTGACCCGGCCATTGGTGGTGACCCCATCCTTTACCAGCACCTGTTCTGGATATACTCCCATCCTGCAGTTTATATCATGATTCTGCCGGCCATGGGCGCCATCACTGAAATCATCCCGACATTCGCCCGGAAAACGATCTTCGGCTATACCGCCATTGTAATCTCGAGTATGGCAATCGCCTTTGTCGGGTATTTTGTCTGGGGGCATCATATGTTTACCTCCGGAATGAGCTCTACCTCCCGCTGGGTCTTCTCCCTGCTTACTTTTTTGGTTGCCATTCCTTCCGCCATCAAAGTGTTTAACTGGACTGCAACACTTTACAAAAGCTCCATCAATCTTCAGACCCCGTTTTACTGGGCCATTGCTTTTGTATTTGTATTTATGATCGGAGGCTTCTCCGGTCTGGTGCTTGGCTCGCTGGCAACCGATATTCATGTGCACGATACCGCTTTTGTGGTCGCTCACTTCCATTATATTGTATTCGGCGGGACCGGATTTGCCTTCTTCGGCGCCCTGCATTACTGGTTTCCGAAGATGTTTGCAAAAGTGTATAACTTTAAAGTTGCAAACATCGGTTTGATCGTTTTCTTTATCGGATTCAACATGCTCTATTTCCCGATGTTCTACCTCGGGCTGATGGGTATGCCACGCCGATATTACGACTACCTTCCCATGTTCCACTCGGCAAACATCCTCTCAACCGTCGGTTCGTGGATTATGGCAACCGGGCTGCTGATCATCATCATCAACCTGATCAGAGCACGCAAAGGCAGTGGCAAAGAGATAGATGATCCATGGGATGGTAAAACCCTGGAATGGACGATCCCCTCTCCACCCATTGTAGAAAACTTCGAACAGATCCCTGAAGTGAAACATGGACCTTACGAATACTAATCCGCGGATATTATGGAAACAATGACGCACCAACATCACGCTGATGCCCATCGCGACGACACAGCGTCCAAGATTGGCATGTGGCTGTTTATTTTTACCGAAATCCTGCTTTTCGGAGGGCTCTTTATCGTTTACTCTGTTTACAGGCACATGAATCCTGTTGCTTTTCACCTGGCTCATGAAGAGCTGAGTATCACTATGGGATTTATCAATACCATCATTCTGCTTGTCAGCAGTGCCACTGTCGCCATATCTATATCGGCCATACAGAAAAATGACAGGAAACTGACCTTGCTGATGCTCGGCATCACCCTGCTCCTGGCACTCACATTCCTGGTTAACAAATACTTTGAATGGGGCGGTAAATTTGAACATGGCATGTATCCGGGGTCAGAACTGATGAAAAACCTGAGCAACGGAGATATGCTGTTTTTTAGCCTCTACTTTTTCATGACTGGTCTGCACGGGGTTCATATCATTGTGGGCATGGTGCTGCTTGGGATTACCCTGTATAAAGTAAAAACGGGAGCAGTTAACAGCGGCAGGTATGCCCTGCTCGAAAACAGCGGCCTTTATTGGCACCTTGTAGACCTGATCTGGATTTTCCTGTTCCCTCTGTTTTATCTGATACATTAATAACCGGCACCCATGGAAAACGAAAAACATCATATCGTACCGTATTTAACGCACATCATGGTCTTACTCGGCCTGATTGTGCTGACTGTAATCACTGTGCTGATTACCAGTGTGGAACTTGGCGCCTACAATACCACCGCGGCCTTGATCATCGCATCCTTAAAGGGCGCAGTGGTGCTGCTGTATTTCATGCACCTAAAATTCGATCATAAAATATACTGGGTTATGGTGAGCATTGTTATTGCCATATTTGCCGCCGTGATCGTGGTTACCTTTTTCGATTACCTTTACAGATAGGAGAATTTATGTACTCAGGAGCATCAAACTTTGTTACAACAACCGATACAGCGTTTGCCGTAATTATCGGCATATCGGTTATTTTTCTGGTCGGAATCACGGCAACCATGCTTTGGTTCGTTTATCGCTACAATAAAAAAAGGAATCCGGTTGCCACACAGATTCACGGGAGCAATACCCTTGAAATCGTCTGGACAGTTATCCCGACCATCCTGGTCCTGATTATGTTTTTCTATGGCTGGTCAGGTTACTCTCCTATGAAAAAGGCGCCGGAAGATGCCATGAAGGTCAGGGCTACAGCCAGGATGTGGTCATGGCTTTTCGAATATGAAAACGGAATAAAAACCGACACTTTGTATATCCCGGTCAATAAAGCCGTGGCACTGGACCTGATTTCCGTTGATGTCATCCACAGTCTCTACATACCCGCATTCAGGGTGAAAGAGGACATGGTACCCGGCAAAACCAACAAAATGTGGTTTATCGGGCAGAAAGAGGGCAATTATGAACTATTCTGTACCGAATACTGCGGCCTTTCGCATTCCTATATGTTTACTGAAGTAAAAGTCCTTCCCCAACAGGAATTTGACACCTGGTATGCAGCCATGGCTGACACGTCGAAGCAATCGGCTATGGCAGCCAAACCGGGAGCTGCCGGAAGACGGCTTGTACAGGTCAACGGGTGTCTTGCCTGTCATTCCGCCGATGGCACCAAACTGATCGGACCCACATTTAAAGGTCTCTACGGCAAGGCGCATACGGTTATAACAGGAAATTCAGAGCGCGAAATTATTGCGGATGACGACTATATCATCAAATCAATTTATGAGCCGAACGAAGATATCGTTAAGGGCTACGTTAAAGGGCAGATGATCTCATACAAAGAGCAACTGAGCAAAGAAGACATCGCCCATATTATTGAGTATCTGAAGACACTTGAATGATTGAGAAAGCATATTCCCGTTTTACTGCCCTCTCTCGTCTGTGTAAATTCAGAATTTCTTTACCGGTAGCGCTGACAACCTTTACCGGTTACCTTATCGGAATGGGAGGAATCGTTCCGGAAATAATATTTCCGGTAGCCGGTGTATTTCTGCTCGCGAGCGCAGCTTCTGCCCTGAATCAGATTCAGGAGTACAAAACCGACCTTCGGATGCCGCGTACCCGCAACCGGCCCATTCCTGCCGGTAAAATCAGCCGTAAAGCTGCATTGGCCTGGACGATTTTCTTTGCTGTCACCGGTACCGCCATACTCTGGTACTTTTCAGGGTGGTTGCCTGCTTTCCTGGGATTGCTGACATTTGTCTGGTACAATGGCATCTACACCCCGCTGAAGCGAATTACCGCCTTTGCTGCTGTTCCCGGCGGCGTAGTTGGCGCCCTGCCCCCGGTGATCGGATGGGTGGCAGGAGGAGGTGACATCGCACATCCGGCTGCATTTGCCCTTGCCATGTTTTTCTTTATCGGACAGGTGCCCCACTTCTGGTTGCTGCTCCTCCGGTTTGGGGAACAGTACGAACTGGCAGGCATCAAATCACTCACTGCCAGACTATCGCATGTTCAGATCCGCCGCCTCACCTTTATGTGGATTGTGGCCACCGCCGTGTCAGCCATACTGTTGCCGGGATTTTACGCTTTCCATCATAAAACGGCTGTCTGGGCAGTGTGGATACTTTCAGGCCTGCTGGTGGCTGTATTTGTAAAACTGCTGAAACCCTCGCTCGAAAGCGTAAGGTTTAAATCATCATTCCTGCTTATCAACCTCTATTATCTGCTGATCATGATTACCTTCGGGCTGGATGTATTGATCTGACAATGGCCGTAAATCGGAGATTTGCGTTCCTTCAGGTAACGCAACAGGTAAATAACCAGCGCCAGGGAGAGGAAAAAGAAAAACCAC
>JAMLHF010000016.1 GCA_023957275.1 Lentimicrobium sp.
CTCCTTTTCCATGATGCACTTTCTTTTCGCAAAGTAACAATACCACCTCTTGTTGAATATTGGCAAAAACCAATTTCTTGAAAGTGATAATTGTAATACGTTCAAAAAACTTAGAGAGAAAAACCCTCGTTTCCGCTGCATATTTCACCTGAAACAGTTCGGCTGGAATCACCATGGCCATTCTGCCATTCTCCTTCAATAAGGAAGCAGAAACAACTAAGAAGGGAACCCAGATATTGGTGAGTTTATTGGGATTCAAACCAAGATTCTGCATCATTTCAATAGCTAATTTCCGGTGCTCTTCGGGAAAGCTTTGATATCGGATGAAAGGTGGATTGCCAATGACCGCATCATATTTTTCAATTCCATTACTGCTGATGTAATGGAAAAAATCATTGTTAACGATGGTATTGGAATTCAGACCCAAGTTGGCCGCTCTGGCTTTGGCCTTCAGTGATTCTTCTTCCAGCAATTCAATCCCTTTGATCCGTCCTTTTAGGTCTTCGCCTTCAATCCCCACTTCTTTGAACCGAAGTATGGCCGATTCAATAAAGTTACCATCACCACAACTCGGTTCTAAAATTCGTTTGGTGCTTTTGTCAATACTCCATTGACATAAAAAGTCAGCAATAGCCTGTGGCGTATAATAACCACCTCTTAACTTTTGAGCACTTATGCTTTCTTTTACTTGTCCCATTATTCTTCTATTGCTAATTCTGTGGTGAACATATCATCATTCATAACCAGGCTAAAATCCTCCTCACTGATCCCATACAAGCTGTTGATGTTTTGAATTAATTGATCAAAGAGTGTGTCCGCTTTTCTTTGGAGTACCGTTCTTTTCGATCCGTAAGCTGCACTTCTTAATTGTGCTTTCGTTTTGATCAGGGACACTACCAATTTAATAATGGTGTTGTATTTTTCTTTTTCGGAAGTATTGTCGAAATCAATCTGTCGAATAGGGATATTTTCAATAAACTGCTTGCCGTGGGAATAATAGGCTCCTCTAAACTCACTTGCTCCTGCCTTCACCATATTCTCAAACAGAGGATGTGATAAAATACCGAGGAAGTACAGCAGTGAATAATCTGATCGGTTAATCAATGCGTAATAGGGGCCATTTCCTCCACCGGTGAATTGAAGGTCATTATTGTCAAGAGCATAGGGTGGACTGGTTGCTAAAACAGACCAAACAAGTTTTGGTGTATTGTGAAATCTTGTTAAGCTTTGAGAACGTCCAAACTGAAACCATTTGGGGTTTTTCCCTTGCAAGCTTCTTTTCTCCAATTGTGGCTTATGTTCCTGCAAATAAGACCAGGCAAGCGGAAAATTACTTTCAAAATACTCTTCGCTGAATAAATGGGCGCCATCATTTTCAACTGAATAGGGAAATATAATCCGGGCATTGGCTGATATGGTATCGAACAAGCTGAATGACAAGTCATAAATAGCCGGTAGACAGATTCCTTTTTCAACTTCCCATTGTCTCCCATCCTTGGTAAACCTATATGTATTCGACGTTTCACATTCTGGCTCAAAAATGTAAATCTTATCAGCACTGGTTTGTAAACCCACACAAATTTCTGCCAATTCTTTTAACGGAACCGACTGCTCAAAACGAAGTTTATTAAAGACTTTTTCAGTATCCGGTGAAAGGAATATCCATGGATCAGTATTGAAAGCATCTGTTCGGTACGAAACAAAGGCATCTTGTTTTTCAAGCAATTCAGGTGTGATTTTTCTAACTCGCTTAAATTGGAAGTCTGTCTTTTTAGCTTTTTGAAGAATTAAGATAGCAGTGTATGTCGAACGATCCGGAAATACCTGTGTAAACCCAAAGTGCGTGATTTTTGAAATTTGACTGTTCGATGTAATAAACTCTCGTAATGCTTTGCCACCTTTGATAAGGAAAAATTTATGCGGCACAATGTAACCAAGCAACCCATTTGTATTTAAGAGGGCAATGGCTCGTTGAATAAAAACATAGTATTTATCAATGGTTTCCTTTTTAGCAACACTGTATCCAGAGATACTTGATTGATAGTATTTGATTTCCTCAGGAGCATATTTTACAAGATTTTGAATGCGTACGTAAGGAGGATTGCCAATGATAGCATCAAAACCCTTTGTATCTTTCAAAAATGGAAATTCTATTTCCCAATCAAATGGTTTGACATTATGCAGCAGTTGGTCATTTTCAAGTACCTCTGGCATAAACTCAAAGAACTTGGAATCAACCAATGAATTCCCACATTTAATATTTCCTTTGAGACTTGGTAGAACTTTTTCGGCATGTTGATTAATGAAATTGTCAACCGTAGCTTTATTTTCTCCCTCTAAAAGTTTCAACAGCAAACTGAATTCGGATACTTCGGTGGCATAGGGATTTATATCAACACCATAAATATTCTGCTCAAGGATATTTCGCTTAGCTTTAAGCGTAAGCGCAAATGTGGTTTCATCTAATTGGTAGATCAAATCCTTGTTATCTGAATTTTCTTCAATCAGTTTTTCCAAGAACTTCTGCTGCATGAAGTCATAGGCAGAAATAAGGAAGGTTCCCGAACCACAACATATATCTGCGACTCTGATTGTGCTTAGCTTAGCGAAAGTTTTCCCTGTAGTTAATGAAGATAAGGTGTCTTTTATGATTTGTTCTACAATGAGTTTAGGAGTTGGAACTACACCATTAGATGCAGAAACTTCCGGCTCTTCCAGAATGGAGAGTTGCCTTCCTTCTTCAAGGACAATGCGGCTTCCCAAAAACCTTTCGTAGATCTGGCTTAAAATTGTCGGGTCAACAACAGAAAAATCATACGGGCTTAATGGATAATAGAGTTCATTAAAAATCTCGATTAATACTTCAGAGTCAATGTCAATTTTGAGCGAAAGCGTATCTTCGATAAAATCGAACAGACCAGAGTTAAATTTCTTATCCGACTGTTGAAAAAGATGCTTTAGCTCATCATAACTTTTGATATTTTTCAGTGTTTCAAACTTTTCTATTGTTCGGTCTTCACAAATTCTCAGGAAGATAATCCGGTTAAGCAGCCTTTGAATCAAAAAGTTAATGTCTTCATCATCCAGGCTCTCATTTTTCTCAATAGCAGTAACGGCTAATTTTTGCCGCCAATCTTCTATTTGTTTTAAGAAATAGTCATCAAAAGTTTGTCCTTTTCTCTCGTAAATGGAAAACAGATCGTCTAATTGACCGGAATTAGCAGAATTAAACGATACCAGTTGCTGAATCTCGTCAAAGGCATCAACATATTCTTCAAAACTGAAAACTCTGATTCGGGCTACTTGCTCATTCTCTGAAACATCCGGTTTAAACCTGCAATCATAGATAATAAGGTGTTCAAAATTGGTTAAAATCGAAATGCCAAGATTGGCATTCCAGCCATATCTTCTCGTTTGAAAAGCTGCTTTGGCAGATTTTAAAATGTTAACCGAAGGTTTTTTGACCTCTACAAATAGTTTTCTGGTGCCGTTGATACGTAATGTGTAATCGGGATTTTTTTTGGTTGTTTCGTCTTCTACCTCAATATATTCTTCCTGAATAACATCTCTCAGGAATTGCGTTTTTCCTTTATAATTATCGACATCCCACCCAAGACATTTCAAAAGCGGATCAATAAAGTCGTTCCGCACTTGCGTTTCATTGTAAGTTGTTTTGAGGCAACTTACTCTGTCCGTACGATATTTTTCTACAAGTTCTTGAATGGTCATTGCTTGTCAAAATCTAATTTACCTTGCTGATGGCGTTTGGTTTTTAAATACTTGATTTTCTCCTCCGCTAATTTAAGGATTTCATTTGGGTTTTCCTCCTGCATTAAATCGTAAGCCACTTTGTCGCTGATCAAAATCAAACCAAGTGTTTCTGTATCTTCTTTAAATAGTTCTGCTAAAACAGGGATCATTTCCTTATTCGCAGACCGTTCTCCTCTTTCAATCTTGCTAAGTGTGGATGGATCAATGTCAAGTAAAGCAGCAACTTTTCTTAAAGGAAGCTTATTTTCTTCCCTATGCTTTCTAATGTGTTTTCCGAAGGACTCCCAAATAGTCATTTCACTTTTCTTGAAAATTTTTTCTGGACACTTTCTGTCAAAGGTACAACTTTTTTATAAATCTCATTTCTTGTGGAGTAAATTATATTATGCTCGGTGGAATGCACGGATATTTGAATTGGTCAAATCGGCTAAAAAAGGCACGGTATGAGCGATTAAAGGAAAAACTAAAACTATTTGAGTTAAATTAAGGTTAAGTCGGATCAAGAGTCGGGCGTTTCGATTTGTCAAAGAGGCGGCTTCCAATGTCTGAATTTTCAAGAGTTGCTTCTTTCTCCCCGCTTGCTTACAACAGTATGGTTGGGGTTGGGGTTGCGTCATACAAATACTATACAAATCAAGATTACCTTCACAAGATTAATAGTTCTACTGAAATTAGTCTAAAATTGATGAATTCTGGTTAACTTAAAATGTATCTGATGATTTTACTGGCGGGGCCCGGAAGATACTCGGCAGACCATCTTATTCGCAGCAAATACCGGAATTGAAATCCGTGAAGCGGAGTCTTAAAGAAGTTTTAACTCTTCCCGATAATCATGTCTCAGGTCTTCGTGCAGCAATGGCAGCAGCTTCCTGACCTTTTCGAGCTGCCCGGCGTAAAGGTTGACGATTGAAGTAACCTCAGGCAGCATCAGGCCGGAGTTTTTCATGGTACGGCAGAAAAACAGCCGCATTTCCACTTCAAACTGCTTTGAGCCTGAAAAGCGTATGTATTTGTTGACCGTGCGGAGGATTTTGCGGATGCTTTTCCGGATGTAGTAACTGCTGGCGGTATTGATTTCGCTGAAGGATTGTGTGATTTCGTGCTTAACCGACCGGAGAAAACCTTCTTCATCCCCGGTTTCGAACAACAGGTATGACATCAGCTCTTTGTTTTCGTTCCGGTACCTGGCCAGGCGGAGGCAAATCTGCACCAGTTCCTTTTGCGGCAGGCGGTTCAGCTCCTGCCTGATCAGGGTGACTGAAGCAGGTTTCATGACAGTTTCCCTTTTTTGATCGGATCCAGCAGATACTCCAGTCCGTTCAGCTTAATTTCATAAATTGTATGCAGCAACATGCCGAGTTTGCCTTCAGGGAAGCCTTTGCGCCCGAACCACTCCAGATAGGAAACCGGCAGGTTGCAGAGCAACGTGCCTTTGTATTTCCCGAAAGGCATCGGCATGGTAACAAGTTGAACAAGCATCTGAGGATCAGGATACATAATGTAAACAATGTTTATTATCAGGATTCCGGCTGAGCAACCCCATCTGTTTCAACCGGATACCGGACTCCACGCCGGAATGCCGGGAGACATCCCTGTCTGACGCATCAAAGACTGCCACAGGTTTATTTTTCAAGCTTAAGAATCAGCGATTCGAGCGGTTCCACGGCAACTTTTACCTTACCCAATCCGCCCGTGACAATCAGTTCATATTTTTTTTCCTGGTAGAGCTGATCCGTAAGCTGATATTTACCATCCGCCAGTTGCCACTCCGTTATAAGGTCCGAAGGAATTTTAAGTTCATACTCATCGGCGACCCAGTCTTTGAAATTTACAAGTATCAGCAGGTGTTCATCTTCAGACCAGCGGGCAAAGGTATATCCTTTCTCATAGTAACCGGGGCTGTTTGCGCGGTTGTAGGAATGCAGTTCCTGATACTCACCCATCAACGCGGAGCTGTTGATGGTAAAGTTGAGGAGGCGTTTGTAAAAATCGCGCAGCGCGGATTCTTCTGCGGTCAGTAAACCTCCGTCGAATTTTCCGTTGTTCATCCAGCGCTGGTGGGCGGGAACGCCCCAATAATCGAAAATGGTCGTCCTTGTTTCACTGCCGAATCCTGCATTGCCCTCGCCGGGCTCCCCTACCTCCTGACCAAAATAGATCATGGTAGGCGCCGTGCTGATGGTGGCGCTCAGGGTCATTGCCGGTTTACCTTTCAACGCATTGCCGGCGAAAGCAGGGCTTGGAAGCCGCTGCTCGTCATGGTTCTCCAGGAAATGAAGCATATGATGTTCGATATCCGCCAGGCCGGCCTGAATACCGGCAATGTGGTCGGCCGAACCGTGGCCCTGAATGATGTTTTTCAGCGTATCATAAAGCTCAACCTTATCGTAGAGATAATCCATCTTACCCAGGTGGAGGTAATCGCGATAGAGGGACGGATTGTAGACTTCGGCCAGGAGGAATGCATCGGGATTGGCATCCTTGATGGCAGAATTCATATAACTCCAGAATTCCACCGGCACCATTTCGGCCATATCAAAACGGAAGCCGTCCACACCGAAACTGACCCAATAGAGCGCAATATCGCGGAACTTTTTCCAACTGTCCGGCACATCTTTCCCTTGCCAGAATTGATAATGATCGCTTACAGACATTTGCTCAAAGCCGGCCGGCAGAGTATCAAAATCTTTGGTACCGTCTGGTCTGATTCCATAGTTGATCTTCACTGTTTCGTACCAGTCGTTGAAATCTGGTTGAACCAGCCTGGAGCCGTTTCCGGTCCACTTTGCGGGAAATTCCTCAAACTTTCCGTCGGCCATAGGATGCGGCTCGCCTCCCAGGGGCTTGTACCAGTCAGGGAATTGCGGAACCCTGAATGGCTGACCGGGAATATAATAAAAGTTATTGTTGCGTGCATATTCAACCGTTACATCGTCGGATGCCCCGAAATCCTCCGTTCCGGGAGGATTGGAGAGCGATTTATAATGCCTGGCCACATGGTTGGGCACAATGTCAATGATGGCTTTCAGGCCATGACGGTGGGTGCGTTCAAGCAACGCCCTGAACTCATCAAGCCGTTTGGCAGGATCAACGGCCAGATCCGGGTTTACGTTGTAATAATCTTTTACGGCATAAGGGGAGCCTGCCCGGCCTTTCACCACGTCAGGATCATCATCCGAAATGCCATAGGCGGTGTAATCACGGATCACGGCATGGTGCGGCACACCGGTATACCAGATATGGGTAACGCCCAGCGCCCTGATCTCTTCCAGGGCCTGGTCAGTAAAATCATTAAACTTCCCTACCCCGTTATCTTCAATTGTCCCCCAGGGAATATTGGAAGTGTTTGTATTCCCAAAAAGCCTGGTAAATACCTGGTAAACAACTATTTTCTTTTCAGGCTGATCCATGTTTTCAGATTTTGATTTGTCAGAAATTCCTTTGCAGGACATCAATACTGCCGGAGCAAGTAACGGTAAAATCCAGCGAAACACCTTCATAACGGCTGTTTTTTGGTTGATTATTCAAAGATAAATAAAGTTTCCCAGCCGCCGATTGTCACCCGTAAATCCTACGGCAATTTCCCTGCCGTCAGATTGAAGATGAATCCGGAGGGTGACTTACTTAAGCTGCAGCCGATATTTTACTCCGGCCAGCACCCAGCGTCCCGGCTGAAGCACATTGGCATGATCCATAACTTTGGTATTCAATATATTACTGACTTCTGCAAATACCTGAAACGCGCCAGGATTCCAGAAAACCTTTACATTGGCCAGCAGCACCGGGTGATACGGAACCTCTTCTGCAAATGCCCCGTCGACATAAGGCTGATAACCCCCGGAACGGTCCTGATATGACAGCTTCCATTCGATGCCGCTTTTCATAGTAATACAGTGGCCCAGGGATATATCCAGTTTATGTTTCAGGTTATCCAGCGCATAAAGCGAGGTAAAACCCCTGCTGTGCTTATCTGCTTTCATCCATGCATAATGAAGTGCGAAATGCCTGAACACCTCATTGCTGCCAAAATGCCTGAGGTCGAAATCCGCACCGGCCTCAATCCCTGTAATATTGACCTTGGTATGATTGAGGCTCTGCCAGACTTCCGCATCCGGAGTTCTCACCCAGTCAATCATATGCTTTCCCCATCGCCTGTAGATTGATGCTTCGGCATGAACGAACCCTGCACTCAGTTTAAATCCTGTTTCCAGCACAATCGCTTCTTCCGGTTTCAGGTCAGGATTTCCGGCATTGGTCGGGCTGTTATAGAACAGGTCGGTGAATGTGGGCAATCGCAGTGTTCTGTTGGCAGTGGCATACCATCTGATTGATTTATGCACCTGCCACCCGAGATCAATTCCGGGATAAATACTGATGCCTTTCGGCAGCGAAGCATTCAGATGCATCAGCAACCCGGCGGACACGGAGAAATTTTCAAGAAATACCGATTGTTCCGCCATCATACTGAGCGATTGCCGCTGATAGGATCTGGTAAATTCCGCACCCGGTTCACCCGGTACTGTTTTTGGCACGGCCATCGGATGGCCCAGCACATTGCTGAAAATATGTTCAAAGCGATAATCAGCGCCCAGCGACAACCGGCCAAATCCGGCCACATGCATCCAGTTGACGGTAGCTCCGGCAACATCTGTCATGTGATAGTTATGACCGGTGTACCATTGCGGCGCATTTTCACGGAAAAGCTCAAAACGGTCATGATGCCTTCTCCAGTAGACTGCCGGATTCAGGTTAATCCTTCTGCCAGGTTTATATTTAACGGATACAAATCCGGCCCTGGTTTCCTCAGCCTGGGCCGGAAACCTGGGCGAGTAAAAGCTGTTTGCCCCGAAGGCGCGCTGCGTATAACCGGCCTGCATATCCAGTGAGCCCTGACCGGAAGGCACAACAGCCCTGTAATACATGTTGAGGTTGCTGAAATCAGTATTTTCCTGATATCCGTCGCTCCTGCTCCCGCTCAGTGAAAGGTGCTGGTTTACGTTACCCAATGAAACGACTGCTGATACCGATGATTGAAAAAGACCGAACTCTCCGCCGGAGATCGTTGCGTTGATTCCCCGTCTGTCAGGATCTGCCGTGATGATGTTGATGGCCCCGTTAAACGCGTTCGGACCAAAGATCCTTGCACCCGGCCCTTGAAGCACTTCTATCCGTTCAACAGAAGATAAGTCAACCGGGAGATTCAGGTTGTGATGTCCCGTCTGGGGATCGGTCAGATTGATCCCGTTCAGTAAAATTAATGTCTGATCGAATGTTCCGCCCCTGATGCTGATGTCGGCCTGCATGCCAAAAGCCCCCCTCTGCCTGATATCCACACCGCGCAGATGTTCGAGCACTCCGGACAGACCGGCAGTAGAATGCTGCGCTATCTCTTCACGCGTGATTACCATAACTACGCGCATCAGCTGTGACTGAAGAACCGGAGCGCGCTGTGCACTGACAACAACTTCTTCCAGTTCGATTTCACGGCCGGATGATGTGGATGGGATGGAATCGGGCTGCTCCTGGCTGTGGCCCGGCAGCACAAGTATGGAACATGTCAGACTGAGCACACCGATACGGATGCTGCGGCCAAGGCTGCCGAACACCGCCCACGACCGTCGGCTCCAGCGCCTGAAGCTGATCGCATCCGGAGCCCCGGACTGAATGTTTTCCATATACTGTTCGTTTTTGAGCGGCAAAGGTAGTCTAATTAAAGTTACATGGCTGATCGCCATCATTCCGGTTATGGCAGAAAATCCGGATCTGCCTGTAAAGACAACATTAACAGTCTGTTATGACCAAAACCGGTATTTATCAGAAAAAGCATACTTTTACAAAAAATTGACACCTGCCATGAAAAAAGCATTCACACTGGTTTGCCTTATTTTACTGCTTCTGACAGGAATCGTCCGGAGCCAGGTTACTTTTCTGGTGACTTCGCTTCCGGCAAATACGCCGGCTCAGGACAACCTGTATATTGCAGGGGATTTTACCGGGTGGGATCCGGGATCGCCCGCTTATGCCATGCAGAAAAATACAGACGGAAACTGGTTTATCACCCTTGCTGAACAGGCTGAGGGGACTGGGATAAGGTTTAAATTTACCCGTGGCAGCTGGGCTACCGTTGAAAAAGGTCCGTCAGGCGAAGAGATTGCCGACCGGAGATTCACATTCGGCAACGGACAGACCGTTGAAGTCACCATACATAACTGGGCCGACGGCGGCAGCGGAAACAACTCTACTGCGGCCCCGAATGTGTATATAATGGATGAGGACTTCATGATTCCTCAACTCAACCGGTCACGGAGAGTATGGATTTACCTGCCGCCTGATTACGACACCTCAGGCAAAGATTATCCTGTGTTGTATATGCATGACGGGCAGAACCTTTTTGATTCGAATACTTCATTTTCAGGAGAATGGCAGGTGGATGAAACACTGAACGCTATGGCCGGCGAAGGAATTGATGTGCCGGTAGTCGTTGGCATAGACAATGGCGGCATATACCGTATTGCGGAATACACCCCATGGGCCAGTCAGCAGTATGGCGGAGGAGATGGAGAGGCGTATGTCCGTTTTATTGTTGAAACGCTTAAACCTTATATTGACCAAAATTACCGCACGCTCCCCGGAAGGGAGCATACCGGCATCATGGGAAGCTCCCTGGGCGGACTGATTTCCCATTACGGGGCCCTGCGGTATCAGCAGACTTTCAGCAAAGCCGGAATATTTTCGCCTTCCTACTGGTTCTCCGACAGCGTATGGTCATTCATCCAGAACAGCCCGAAACAGGCAAACATGAAGTTTTACCAGTTATGCGGCACCCTCGAAGGTGAAAACACGGTGGCACACATGCTCAGAATGAGCGATTCCCTTGAATCTGCCGGCTTTTCGCAGGAAGAAATCTTTAACAAAGTTGTTGAAGGGGGGCAGCACAACGAAGCACTCTGGCGCGATAATTTCAGGGAGGCCATCCTCTGGCTTTTCGGAAGCGCCCCGGCCTCCATACCAGAAAATGTGTCGTTAAGAAAACTGATTCTTTCACCGAATCCAGCACGGGAATATTTCAGCATCCTCAATCAGGAACCGTTAAATGCCGACAGCCTGATTATTACGGATATCAGCGGAAAGGTTGTAAAAGAAATGCAGTTTAAAACCAAAGGGCTTTACGATATCGGCAGCCTGAAACCGGGGACTTACCTTATCAGAATGCATTCCGACGGATATCTTTATGAAGGCAAGCTGATCAGGGGTAAATAATCCCTTTCTCAATAAAATGGCCATCGCAGCGTTAACAATGATGGTTAATCCTATCTTTGCAATTGCAATACCGCACGCTTCATGCGCAGATTCACGCTAATCCTGACCGTTTTTTTTATCAGCGTCTGCGGCATCCTGGCTCAGGATACCGGTGCAGACAAAGAAGACCAGCAATCACCGGATACGGCTTCGGTTTTCTTTTTCCATGCGGATCAGCGCTGGCCCGGGGCCTCAGCCTTATATCGCACGGCTGACACCCTGCTGACAGGATTTCAGTTTTACGATCCTGCAGAAGGAACAGACCTGCTGAATGCAGTAAACGGAAACATCGGACTGGCATACAAGCCGATGATTTTCAAACATCACGGGAGCTCCGGATTCAGATTTACTCCCTACAATTTCGATGCTTACCTGCTGAATAACGCGAACATACGGTATTACCATAGTTTTATCCCTTACTCCAACATAGCCTATTCCTTCGGAAAAGGCAAAGAACAATTATTCAGCGTTACACACAGTCAGCACCTGGCCAGGGGATTAAGCCTGGGCATTGACCTGCGGATTATCAACTCCGTGGGGTTATATAACCGGCAGAAATCAGACAACTCCTCCGTTGCCATTCAGGGGCAGTTCATTTCAGACAATGAACGTTATGCTGTATTGGCCAATTACAGGAATAACCGGTTCAAGTGGCGTGAAAACGGTGGAATAACCGATGATTCGGCATTCATTTCAAATACTGAAACTGACCGTAAACGCATTGCCACCAGGCTCAGCAATGCAGACAACCTGATAAAGGAGAGCGGGTTTCAGATTAATCAGTATTATTATTTCGGTCGTAACCCAAGGCTTGCTGAAAGAAATAAATCCGGCATTGACACCTTGCAGGGCACCGTTAAAACAGGGCCTGACTCCCTCATGCAATCAACCCTGCCCGGAAAGTTGTTTTTCAACCCTGAGCGGACCAACTTTTTCAGGCATACATTCACTTACACGCGCAATGCCCTGCTTTATACCGATACTGACCCCCTGTCGGGTTTTTACAACAACATCTATAACGACTCTACAAGCACCTTCGATTCGGTTTTTTTTCATGAATTCACGAACCAGCTGATATTCGAGGGTGGTGTAGGCAAAGCCAGGGGCAGTGGCAAGGCCGTTTTGCTCAGAGCAGGTATTGAACATGCCTTCAGCACCTATAAAAACGATACCATCATCCGGAGGTTCAACCGCCTCACTCCTTTTGCCTATATTTCGGCCAATGCCTTTGGCATCGCAAAAGCCGAAGGCAAGATATGGTTCAGTAACGGAGCGCCTTTCAATGGTGACAAAGGGATTGCCGCCATGCTTACGCTTCCGGCTTTCGACAATTCCACATCCTGGGGAAATCTTTACGCATCTCTGGCATTGGATGCGCTCCAGCCTGATTATATCTATCAGTTCCATGCATCCAACCACTTCAGCTGGGAGAACAGTTTCGGGCAGCAGACCATCCTCGGAGGCAAAGTGATGTACAAGCGAAAATACGTCCAGGCGGGTTTTAATGTTTATAATCTTGATGGCTGGGTTTACTTTGACGAAAACGCTCTTCCGGCCAGGGCGGAAGGCTCTGTTGCCGTAAGCCAGTTCTATGGGCTCGCCGACATCACGCTGGGCAGTGTCGGACTCCAGGCGTTCGCGGTATGGCAAAATGCTTCAAAGCCCGACATACTGCGATTGCCCGACATAGCCGGCAGGGCGACGGCCACCTATTCGGTAGCCCTGTTTAAAAAAGCGCTCTACCTCCAGACCGGATTCTCACTGATGTATAACACGGCATTCTTCGCAGATGCCTATATGCCCGCACTCAGGTCGTATCACCTTCAGAGCAGGATAAAAACCGGCAACTATCCCTATGTGGACGGATTTGTTAACCTCAGGGTAAAAAGAGCACGTATATTCCTGGTAATGAAACACCTGAACAGCGGTTTATCAGGATACAACTATTTTATGGTTCCCTCCTACCCCATGCCTGACCGCGGCTTCCGTTTCGGGGTATCGTGGAACTTTTTTGACTAGAAAAGCAAACCAGGTTCAAACGGATTCAGAATGAAAAATTTTTCAGCTATTCTGCCATTAGTGCTGTCGGCATGGATTGGCATTCAGGCTCAGACAGTTCAGCATGAGGGATCATTTACCGGGACCGTAATCCGTCAGGTATCCCTGAATTACCTGCTCTACCTGCCCGAAAGCTATGATCCGGATAAGGATAAAACCTGGCCACTGCTGGTGTTCCTGCATGGATCCGGGGAACGTGGCAACGATATTGAGAAAATCAAGGTTCACGGGCCCCCAAAACTTATTGAGGCGGGGCAGCACTTTCCGTTTATTGTACTTTCGCCACAGTGCCCCGACAAGCGCGACTGGGATGCAGAAACCATTTATGCACTGGTGAAAAATATTGCCGGTCGCTACATGGTTGATGAAAACAGGATTTATGTTACCGGCCTTAGTATGGGCGGCTGGGCAACCTGGGATCTGGCGATGGCTTATCCCGGCTATTTTGCCGCGATTGCCCCGGTTTGCGGGAGGATTGACCGTAATTATCCGCGCAGGGCAGATGAACTGAAATCAATGCCCGTATGGGCATTTCACGGCGCCGCCGATGATGTGGTCCCCGTTACCGATGCGGCAAAAATGATAAGACTCCTTCAGGATGCAGGGGGCAATGCAAGGATCACTATATATCCCGGCGCCAACCACGACAGCTGGACAGAAACCTACAACAATCCGGAACTATATGAATGGCTGCTGAAACAGAGCAGGCCTTAAACTGTCCGGTGCAATTAACGCGAAACCGACCGGTACAACAGGTTCCGTTTTTAAATTATTCCGGAAGGTATCAATCAGAAAGTATAACGGATCGAGAGTGCCACCCCATCTCCCCACCAGTGCCGGTCGCCGATCAGGTTAAAGGCCGGCTTCCAGTCAAGGCTGAAATTGAAGGGGACTTCCTGAAGGGTGTATTCCAGTCCGGCGATAAAATCAACCCCCACAATGCTGAAATGGCCATCGCGGCGATCACCATCATACCAGTAATAACGATCGTTATGCCACACGCCGATATGCCCGCCCAGCCCCAGAAAATACATCAAGTCCGGCAGCACCTCTGATGGGTTTCTGCCATTGGTAGGCGTTTAGTCAGGGAAAACCCTCCCCAGCGGAAGCCGTAAATGTGCCTCGATGGCGTTCGAACTTCCAATAAAGTGCTTCACCGTGATTCCGTTGAAAAAACCCAGCCTGGCACCCAGACCGGTCCGGTAATTCTGTGCCTGTAATGATATAGTGGTTGCTAATGTAAGCAACAGGGAAACAATAATCACTTTAGATTTCATAATCTGCATATTTAATTTGGCAAATGGTATTTGTCTGACGGTTGAAATACTAAATTCCGTGCCATAATTATCAGGTATTAATCGTGAAATATATATTAAACCCATTCCCAAAAAGCTGTTTAGCCGGGAATCCTTCCGGCAGATCACGAATCATCATGATGCATCAGATTGTTTTACAATTTATTACAGAGCTCAGGGTTATCCCTGAAAATAATTATTCTAAACTGTAAAAGAATGAACAAATGAATCAACATTGTTATAAATTGCGTCCATTAATGACAGGAAGGAAGAGTCAACCAATCAGTTGAATTCAGCAGGGTATGGAATTATAATCTTCGCGCCTCAATACAAAAAAGTGATAAATTATCAATGCTATATATTATTGAATTACAACATCTTACCCGGATGATTAAACCATTCTCAATCTTCGCAAACGGAAACAGGGTTTTTCTGCCATTTCTGATTTTTTCAGCATTACTGGGCGTTACTTCGTGTGAATATCCGCTGACTGATGACGAAATAACACAGATTGACCCTCCGGCCGCCAGCCATCCTTTACAAATCGAACTGGAGGAATCAGGCGACACCTTGTTTATTTTCAACAGGCTCCGGCTCAACTACAGGCTGAGCGCATTCGGACTTGATGTCCATGCCGGTGAGATGCTGCTGTCGGATGACCGGTGGGAGCTATATAACGATTCGTGAGGTGGAAATTGACCCGTTTGAATACAATCCCGGCATTTACAAACTTACGGTCAATATGTTTACTTCAACCGGCACCGGCAGCCTAGCAGACCTTTCGGGTTACGAATACTATGCCGGAACCCGTGACTGGGTAGCGCTGATCGACACCAGACCGGCCGGGTACCTTCAGATGAAGGCAGACACCGATGAGAACGGATTTTTGCGCATCAGCTGGCAGCCTTCATCAAATTTTAACTCGCAGTCGCTCCGCTTAAACAGGAGTTTCAGTTATAACAGCTTCCAAAGGTATTTCAATCCCAGGCTTCCCGGTCAGTTCACCGACAGTTGCTATACCTGTGGAGAGGTCAATTACTCGCTTTACCACACCGTATACACCGAATCCGCCTCGCCAAGTTACACATCGCTTCAAATACAGCGCGAACCGCCTGTCCCCTCAGCCTCGTTTGCCAATCTTGACAGTGTGACATTTTCGTGGAATAAAACCGGATACCCCACGCATTATACGTTCACCAGAACGGATGGATACCCCAATCCGGTTTATCTTGAAAACTCGCCGGATACCAGCATTACCATCGCACAGCCCGGCTTTGGCAGCTGGGGGCAGTACAAACTTGACAGTAAACCGATGTATGCCAGTAAGTGTGATGAAACATACTATCCTTATTCGTATGTCACCTTCACACTCGGCGAAAATGTTGCGCCCAACTGGCCGGAATACGCCTACAATTCAGTTGAAAAAGCATTTTACACCTCTGTGTATGACGACATGAAGGCCTTCGACATTTTCAACCTGGATGCAACGGCTTCATACCGCATCACGAATCTCCTGTATGACGCGGTTTATGCCTGCCCGCCCAATTCAACCCGGGTCGGCGTTGCCACCCGGCAGGCACTTTACCTGTTCGAAAACCGGCAACTGACGAATCCGGCCATCATCCCTTACGGCACACCATCGGCCAATTCGGATCATTTATGCCTGACGACGGTCAATACAGCAGCCCTGATATTGGGAGGGGATTACAGCATTATTGACCTGAATACCGGAGAAATCACCGCAACGCTGGATATTGAGGATTATCCCTATTACAGCAAATGGGCCTGCATTTCCACGGCTCCCGCCGGGGATCAGTGTGTAATCGTTACCCGGAACGGAATCTGGCTTTACAACATTGTGAACAACACCTTCGAAACCGCTTACCGCGATCAGCGTTCCTACAAGTCGGCCCTGTTTGACGATCAGCATCCGGACCGGCTGTTTCTGACGCTGGAAGAATCTCCGGTGCTTGAACTGAGAAACCCCCGTGATTTCAGCCTGATCCGGTCGGTAATCTTACCCGGAAAATGCGTGCTGCGCAATATTGATCCGGAAAGCGGATACCTGCTGCTTACCGATTACACCCATCTGTATGTAATGGACATCAATACCTTTCAAATTGTACTGAAAGTTCCCAGCACCGATTCAATGCCGAAACTGTATAACAAACGCCTGTTTTCCCATTCGGGATATGTTTTTGATATAACACCTTATCTGCCATGAGAAAAGTGCTAGCCAGCCTGATTGCATCCCTGATACTGATTACCGGCTACCAGTCGCCAGCCCAGGAGCTGAAGGCCGGAATTTATGGCGGGTACGGGTCATACAACCTGAAAGATCTGAAAGCTTTTCAGGACGAAATCAGTAACTATTCCAACCTGCCTGCCCTGTCGCAAACAGCCTCTTTTCCGGGTTATATAACCTACAGCGGTTTTATGGCATTAACTTTGAAAGACTTTTCAGAAATGGTATTTGATATCAGCTATCAATACACAGGCGCCCGCAACTTTTACGGAGATTATTCGGGTTATTACCGGATGAGCATGCAGCTGAAGGGTTTACGAACAGGCTTGCAGTATCGCATTCCGGTGTCCCGTGGCGAGCGCTGGGGGAGCCATTTTGCCGTTGGGGGCGGAACTACCTCAGGCTGGCTCAGTTTCAGTGAAAACCTGGAGATCGCAGGTGCGGATCAGTTAAGTGAAGACCTTACATTCGTTTCCCTGAATTTCTTTGGTGAAGCTGCGCTGTCAGGATATTATCAGGCAACTGACAAGATAAGTCGAAAACAGTTTCTTCGGCTATAAATACAACATCCTATCGCCTGAAGAAAATGACGGAAAAACTCAAACTAGAGTTTTTTCGTTTCATTTTTCAAACGCTGGTTGAGCCTCTTTTTTTATTTTTTCCCGCTCGGAAAAATAGTTTTTAAGGAGCGACTAAATAAGCTTTTAGTTTACAACAATAACAAATAACAAAAAACCGGAGCGTAGAACTCCGGTTTTTGTTTTGTTGAAGCCGTAAGTGTCAGGCATCTATTTTCGCATATTTTGCATTTTTCTCGATGAACTCGCGGCGCGGCGGCACTTCGTCGCCCATAAGCATGGAGAAAATACGGTCGGCTTCGGTTCCGTTTTCGATGGTGACCTGGCGCAGGGTCCTGAATTCAGGGTTCATGGTGGTCAGCCAGAGTTGTTCGGCGTTCATTTCTCCCAAACCTTTATAGCGCTGAATGTGCACATTGCTTTCCTTACCGGTTCCAGCAAATTCGGCTACCGTAGCTTCCCGCTCTTCCTCCGACCAGCAGTAACGTTCGTTGCTGCCTTTGCGGATCAGATAAAGCGGAGGCGTGGCAATGTAAACATAGCCGTTTTCTATCAGCTCGCGCATGTACCTGAAGAAGAAAGTAAGAATCAGCGTGGCGATATGGCTGCCGTCCACGTCGGCATCGGTCATGATCACTACCTTGTGATAACGCAGTTTTGAAAGGTTGAGCGCCTTGCTGTCATCCTCGGTTCCCACCGAAACGCCCAATGCGGTATAGATATTCTTGATTTCCTCGCTATCGAAGATCTTATGCTGCATGGCTTTTTCCACGTTCAGGATTTTACCCCTGAGCGGAAGTATGGCCTGAAATCGCCGGTCCCGGCCCTGTTTGGCGGTTCCACCTGCCGAATCTCCCTCCACAAGGTAAATTTCGCACAATTCCGGATCCCTCTCGCTGCAGTCGGACAGTTTACCCGGCAAACCCGAGCCGGAGAGCACGTTTTTACGCTGCACCAGCTCCCTGGCTTTTCTTGCCGCATGGCGGGCCGTTGCAGCGAGGATTACCTTGTTAACAATGGTACGGGCCTCTTTGGGGTGTTCTTCAAGGTAATATGTCAGAAGTTCGGAAACCAGCGTATCTACAGCACCCATGACCTCATTGTTTCCGAGCTTGGTTTTGGTTTGCCCTTCAAACTGGGGCTCCTGTACCTTTACCGAGATAATTGCCGTCAACCCCTCGCGGAAGTCATCCCCGTTGATGTCAAACTTCAGTTTGGCCAGCATCCCCGACTTGTCGGCATAGGCTTTCAGGGTCCGGGTGAGCGCCCGGCGAAAACCGGCAAGATGGGTTCCGCCTTCATGGGTATTAATATTGTTAACGTAGGAGTGGATATTTTCGCTGAATGAGGTATTGTACTGCATCGAAATCTCGACAGGAATATCATTCTTCTCGCCTTCGATGTATATCGGCTCCGGCATCAGCTTCTCGCGCATGCCATCGAGGTATTCAATAAAATCGCGCAGACCGTTTTCCGAATAGAATGAAAACCCGGGATGATTCCCGTTTTCGTCCGTTTCACGTTCATCGGTAATGGAGAGACGAATTCCTTTGTTAAGAAATGCAAGTTCGCGCAATCGTGAACTCAATATCTCAAGATCGTAGATATCATTGGTAAAGATTGAGGTATCCGGCTTAAAGTGTACCGTTGTACCTGTTTTTCCGGTAGTACCGGCTTCCCTGACCGGGTATAGCGGTTTGCCGATAGCGTATTCCTGCTCAAAGATCTTTCCTTCGCGGCATACGGTAACTTTCAGCATCGAAGACAGGGCATTCACGCAGGAAACGCCCACTCCGTGCAAACCGCCTGAAACCTTATAGGAGCCTTTATCAAACTTTCCACCGGCATGCAGCACCGTCATTACCACTTCAAGCGCCGACCGCTTCTCTTTTTCATGCAGATCGGTAGGGATTCCGCGCCCGTTATCCGAAACAGTGATGGAATTGTCTGGATGAATAAAGACATTAATGCTGTCGCAATATCCCGCCAGGGCCTCATCAATTGAATTGTCAATAACCTCATATACAAGGTGATGCAACCCCCTGGAGCCAATATCTCCGATATACATGGCGGGGCGTTTACGAACCGCTTCAAGACCTTCAAGAACCTGGATGTTTTCAGCAGTATAATTTCCATTGCCGTTTCCGTTTCCATTTCCACTTTCGGCAGCAATGGTGTCTTTGTTTAATTCACTCATATTCAGTAAAATAGTAAGTTTTAGTTAACAAGCAAAGGTAATCATTTAATCAATTCAAATCACGGAATAATATAGCCCGAAACATGGAAGTTATTAACAAAAAAGGGGCGAATTTTATACGGGCCCTTCCGGTTCAGCACAACTGTCGTCCGACAGCGTTTTTTCGTCAGGGCCGAACCGGAAAAGCAGAAAAATTACGGATACGGATTTGTGTGCTTTAGTTAAAATGAATATGCGATTCCGCCGAGCAGGTTAAAACGGTAACCCGGATAATTATACCATTTATAAGCCCGCACGCCGGTAACGTTATTGAAGTTAAGAAATGCCGACAGTTGACGGGTATAGCGGTATTCAATACCCAGGCTGACGTCAGTATAGCCATTTATCCGGTAGGCCCTTTCTTCACCATCCGGATCTTCCAGTCTTGCATACTGTTTTCCGCTGGCGGTAAAAGAAGCGCGTGCCATGATCTTGTTGCCGATGTTATAAAAAGCTTCAGCGCCAAAAGTAGTCACCGGCTTATGCCAGGGGTGCAGCTCCTGCTGCATATTCCATTTCTCAAAAGCAGCAAACGCCTTTATTTTCAATCGCTCCGCTGTGTGGTATTCAGCCTCGAACCTGCCGGCAAGCATATTGGCGTCATCGTATATCGGAACAAAGCGGTTGAACGGTGCCTGAGAAAAATCATTCACGAAAAAGGCTTCATGCTCTATGACTCCGGTCCGGAATGAAGCATAAAGATTGATGTGCCTGCCAGCCCTGGCTGAAGCTCCGGCATAAAATGCAAATTTTTCGCGGGTATACTGCAACGGCAGTACTGATTGAATAAACGGATTTTGCTCCGCCAGCGCATCAAAACCCCTCCTTTGCAATCCGCCGGTGATTCCGGCATAGATGCCCAGTGCATCTTCAACTACCCTTAATCTGGCTTCGGCAAACGGGAACAAATAGGCCTTTGAAACGGAATCACCCTGAAACGTAAAATTCAGCCCCAGCTTAAACGTGTATTCATTAAATCCCGTCGCGATAAACGGCCGCACACTGACTAATGTGCTGCTTTGTTTCAGTGTAGAATCCTTGTATCCGGTGAAATCCACGGATGTTTCAAGACCCAGTTGCTGGAAATCGGTGAAATCGAACAGTTCAAACCGCTTATCTGCCGCTCCCTGCAGGCTGAATGCCGTTTCCCGTGTTTTGAATTTGTCAGCAATATTTCTGAAGCCCAAAGAAAACTGATGATTCAGCTTATCTTCATCCGCATAGTCCGACCTGATGGCAACGGAGGCATTGAGCCTGTTAAACCGCTGTTTCAGCATATCATCCGGAAAGAAGCCTTCAGACTCTGCAGGTTTAAAGCCATAATGATGCACCGCATTTCGCCTGAAACCCAGTCCGGCGCTCAGGGTGTGCTGCCCGAAAAACTTCCTGCCCTGCAGCTGTATCAGGTTAACGCTGTTTCCGCTTTCGGCATAATCCTTTATCTCACCCGAAGATGACAAATGCTTGAAATGTAAGCCGAGCTGATAAGATTTTGAGCGCAGTGAATTTGCCCAGAATTCCGCGTAAGGGGTGGTATAGTTTCCGAACCCGAGGCGGGCATAGTTCCTTAAAAGCTTTTTCTGAGGCTCGCCCACCAGCCGCACAGCCGGAATCGATTCAGGACTCAGCTTTGTTTCCATCTGCACCGGTGTCACCGAATATGACATCACAGGAAGTTTCACTTCAGTTTCGGAAGCGGATGGGTTTATATTTATCTTATTGACATCCGGAACGGAGGGTTCATAAGCAGCCACTACAGTCACCTGTTCATTGATCCCCTGTCCTGACAACAGATTGAAGGAACCGATTCCCGGTAAAAGTATGACCATTAGCATTGACTTTATTAAACTGGCCTGTTGCAGCGCATTCATATTTCTTTTCATTTCAAACCACTTTATCTTCAACATACTTCATTTTACAAGCACCGGCTTCCTTCTATCTGATGATGATGCCTTCTTCGTCATCAAATGTCCGGCTTTCCGGCTGAGCTGAAGTTTTCTCATTTCCGATCAGCGCAAGCTTGTCAGCCGCTATTTTCCGGAGGTCCTCCCCTGCATAATTATCAATAATGCTCTGAAGGGTCTGCCTGGCCTGGAACTCATTTCCCGTTTTGACATACACATCCGAAAGAAGGATGAATGACCTTGCCACCCAATAATCGTAGGATGCAAAATCGCCGCTGAGTCTGAATATCTGTGATTCGGCGGTTTTATAATCCTTCAGCTCATAACTTATTGCCGCCAGATTGAAAAGGGCTTCGGCACCGGCTTCACCCTGAGAGATTTTCAGAACATTCTCAAATGAAGCCCTGGCGGATTCAAACCGTTGCAACGACATGTAAGATTTGCCGGTTATCAGATGGGTTTCTGCAGCCAGGTCGGGTGAGAGCCGATCGGTTTCCAGGACTTTCTGACCTTTCTGTATGGCAATCCCATGATTGCCGAGATAGAAGTTACAGCGCATCTGTCCGAGGTATGATTCCTGAAGACTGGCCGGATTTTCCGCATTTTCTTCCAGCCGTTCAAACATCTGAAGGGCTTTAGCGTAATCCTTCATCCTGAAGAGAATTTCAGAAGCTTTCAGCGCCGAATTCTCGGTGTAACCGGTGCGCGGTTTTGATAAAATATATTCATAGCTTCTCAGCGCTTCGGTATGATTGCCGGCGCGGCTTTCACAATCTGCCTTAAAATAATTCGCTTTCACCGAAAAGATTCCGTTGGGAAATTTATCAAGATAAGAAGCAAAGCCCGGGATGGCCTTACTGCAATCTCCTGCCATGTACCTGCTTTCAACAGCAATAAAAGTCAGGGAATCCTGTTCCGAGCGGGTGATGTTTGCAAACGGAATATCCTGAGAATAAGTTACATATTCATCTACCTGATTCAGGTCAACATAAATATTTTTAATGACAGCCAGCGCTTCGCGCGATTCGGGGGTGGCCGGATAATCTTTCACAACTTTTTTAAAAGTCTCAAGCGCCTGCTGATTGCGGTCCGTATTGTAATAGATCAGTCCGGTATTCAGCAGGGAAGCCTTAACAAAACTACTGTTCGGATGATCCTTTACCAGTTTTGTAAATGTCTGCAGGGCCTCTTCATTCTGACGCAGTGTCATTTGAGCCTGACCAATTTCAAAACGGGCATCATCGTTATAGGGGGATCCCGGGAAATCGGCGACCAGCTTCCTGAGAGAGGCAATTTTCTGACTGATGTTACCGGTAACGCCAACCGCAAGGGACTTCTGATAGAGGGCATAGTCAGTATCTGCAGCCCTTGACCCTATCACCTGATCGTAACCTGCAATGGCTTCCTGATATCGTTTCTGCATGAAAAAAGCATCTGCCTTACGTAACCGGGCATCGTTCAGCATTTTTTTATCCAGAGGACGGCTTTCAATGAACCGGTTAAAAGCCTCGGCGGCCTGGCTGTAGTTCTTCTGCTTGAGCATGGCATACCCCAGGCTGTAATTGGCAGAGGTGTAAGCGGTGTGATTTTTAGCCCCGGGGGCATTCTGAAAATCCCTGTAATAAGTCGCTGCCTGGTCATATTGACCGAGCCTGTAATAGGATTCTCCTGCCCAGAATAAGGCACCGGCAGCGATCAACCCGTCACTTTTAAGCCCTGCGGACTTCTTAAACATTCCGATGGCATCAAAAAACTGATTATCGGCAAACAACTCAAGGCCACGGTAATAAGTAATCTTCTGATAGATTTCGTCCTGCGCCGGCGTGCGCTTTTTGATATTCTCAAGGGTTGAAAGGGCTTCCCTGTAGTTGCGCGTTACAAGATAGAGGTTGGCGAGGTAGGTATAAGCTTCATCCCTGCGGGGAGATGCAGGGTATTCGGCAAGGTATTGCTGCAGCGCCCTGATGGCTTCATTGTAAGGATTATATGAAAGCTCAATCGACAGTTTTGCATAATTAAACAGGGCGTCTTCAGCCAATTCAGTCTTTACAGGCACTTTCCAGGCTGATAAAAAGGCGTTGGAAGCAAATTGTTTCTGGGATGTTTTCAGATAGCTGTCGCCCAGGTGATACCATGCATTCTGAGAGAGGCTGTCTTCACCCCCGGCCACCTGCTGAAATTCAGGAATGGCCCTGGCGTACTCACCTGTTTTGTAGTAAGAATAAGCCAGGATATAGGTTTCCTCACGGGAGAACTTCCCTCTTGAAACCTTCCTGTATTCTTCCAGAAGATTGATGGCCTCCTGAAAATTGCCCCGTTTATAATTAACATCGGCGACGATCCGCAGAATTTCATTGGTACGTTTGTTGCGCTGGCCTTTCAGGTATGGCTGAGCCATCTCAAGCACTTCGTCATGCCGCCCCTGGATGTAATAAATCTGGATGATATAGTAGGGCACGACCGACTTAAAAGTTTCATCCCTTTCCAGCCGTTGAAAATCCCGGAGGGCCGTTTCATATTTTCCGTCAGCATACATGATATGTGCATAATAATAGGTAGCAGGACCGGTATAACGGGTTTGCTGTTCCTTGATGCCATAAAAAGCATCTGCTGCCTTGTCAAAATCGTTCTGTTTAAAATGGCAGTATCCCTGTTTAAAGGTAAATTCGGCCAGTTCTTCGGGATTCATATCAAACTTATCCACCTGCTGATAAGCGTCAAGTGCACTTCTGAAACTGTTGTTGCGGAAGTACAGGTTACCCAGCTGAAACCAAACGCGGTTGGTGCGGGTATTTTCAGGATATTTCTCCAGAAACTCCTGAAGGAGTGCCGGCGCATCATTGTGCTGCAGTTCGGCAGCACTTACCGCAGTGTAGTAATCTTTTTCCACGTCAAAAGCAAGCAGCAGATCTGAAGGTTTCTGCAGCATGCTGTAGTGGTCGCGCACGGATCCGAATTTTTCTTTATTATACAAATCTGAGGCTGCGGATAAACCCGCTGCCGGATCCTGCCTGGCAACAGTTTGCTGGGCCATTCCACTGAAGCTGAAAAACAAAGGCAAAGCTGCAATGATGGCAATAAAATTCCTTCTCATACCGGACTTCTGTTTGGGCTTTAAAATTACTCCTCCAGGGACTAACATGAACTGTGTTTGATGGGTAGTTTTCAACAGCTAGTGTTTGAAAACTAATGGTGAATTAACGCATCAGGCGGCAGGTTAGTATATTTAACCCGAAAGCCTGAACAAAAACGGGACTATGAAAACAGGAAACGGTTTGCGGAGCCCAGAAGGTCAATTTTTGATAAATTTCACCCCATGCACTGATCCTCTGGCATTGATAAGTCGGACAATATACATGGCCGGTTTCAGGCCATATATGTCAATCATAACAGGGCTGTTACCGGGCGGTAATAGCTTTTGCTCAAGCAATGTCCCGTTCATGGAAATCAACTGAAGAATACCGCCTTCATCATCCGGACACCTGACTTCAAGTTGCTCACCGCCATTAGCGGCATACACCCGTAAAGCAGCGTTCAGCCCCACATCGTTTACCGAAACTGTTCCGTATTCCAGCCAGAGGTCATCTACCCAGAGTTTGCTCCCGGTAACCGGACTGCCGGTAAGGAGGTTGGATGAAAAAAACATGATGTTCATGGTATCGGGTTGTTCAGGCAAAAGGTATTCAATCGGAAGCAAGAATTCCTGCCAGTCAGGGTTTTGCCCCCCTATTGTAAGGTATGCATATGCCAGCGTATCGCGTGAGGTTCCGTTCCAGCGTGAAAGCCCTATTCCCATGATACAGGAATCATTGGCAGATGGCAGGTAGCGGAACCATCCCCTGAGGACCACCGGCGCCCCGCTGACCGGTACACCCCCCTCAACGGTCCCCGTCTGATTGAGGATATCGAGCGTGATTTCGCCTAGCGAGAGCACACCCGGCATTGTTACCGGTCCTACAATAAAGATGTTATGGGTAATGGTTTCGAGTTTAGCCGAATAAGAACCACCATGCGGGTTTGACTGCTCCCGGGTAACAGGGGTAAAAGTTGTTCCCAGAAAGGTTTGATTGATGGTATTCCATCCGTCAGGCTCGCCGCCCGACCAGTTTTCGAAACCCGGGTTCGGAATTTCCTGCGCCCATAAAACTTCCTCCGTAGAAGCTGAGATGCAAAATATTAAAACGAGGATGAGATACTTTGACCGTAGCATTATTTTCATGATGAGCGCTTGAGTGTGTAAGCAGCAAAAATAATCAGAAAAACAACCGCTTTGTTGATTCCTGGTTCGCGAATCACGCCCGATAAATGTATGGCGAAGTCCAGTCAGGGGGAAAAAGCAAAACCCCGGTTTGGCCGGGGGTTTGCTTTAAAAAACGGTGCCGTACAACGATGTAAGCGGGGTTCTGTCTCCCGCAAAAGCGGGACTTCTGTCATTTATCTGCACCTGATGTCGCCATCAGGTTCTAACGGCCTACCCCCCGGAAAAGAGCGGGCAGCCCTTTGTTGTGCTTTGCGGCACAACGATCCGGTATATTTGGCCTTTCAACCCATAAGGTTTACCCGCGCAGGCTGTCACCAACCTGAGCCGTGGGCTCTTACCCCACATTTTCACCCTTATCCGGTCATGATAAATCATGACGAGACGGTAATTTTCTGTGGCACTTGCTGTTTCCGCCGGCTGCAGAACCTTCCCGTTAGGAAGTATGGCGCCCTTTGTTGCCCCGACTTTCCTCTTTCAGTCTATTGACTGAGAGCGACAGAACACGTTGTTTTTACCGTTTAGAGACCTAAGTTGATGCAAAAGTACAAAATAATTGGATACCAACGGTATATGAATAAATTTGGCGCAAAAAACCTTCAGGGGAGATCCGATGACTCGTTGGTGTAAAAATGCAGTGAAAACTGCCGGGAATGTGTTTATTCCTGCGGCAGCCATTGATTATCCGGAGAATGCCTGAAAGCCGGACTGCTCCTTCCGGTCAGTTTCCTTTATGGATGATGATATCAACCGCACCATTTCCAAACCTGGCAAAAGGGGCGTTTCTGAATTCAACATTTTCGTAATCTGCCAATGCCGATACTATTGCAGATTTAAGCGAACCATTTCCGATGCCGTGAATAAAGGTAACCTTAAAATAATTATTGGTTATTGCACTGTCAAGCATACGGTTAAAGAAGTCGATCTGATAGCGCAGAATTTCGTTATTTGACATTTCCGAATAATCTTCGCGGAGGGAAGAAATGTGAAGGTCAACCTCTGCCTCACGCGGTGCGGTGCGGAACCTGTCAATGTATGCAGGCGGGGCAATGGCCGATATTTTCTGCCTGGCAGCCGGATCGCTCACTGCGGCCATCAACGGTTCGGCTCCGGATATCAGCAGTTGACCGGAGATATCCCCCAGATTCAGCACCACCGACTTTAACCCTGCAAGCCTGAAATCCTGGTAGCTTGATTCTTTATAGAAACGGACCGATTTAATTTTGAATGCAGCATGCAACGGGCTTAGAACCGGCAAATTCTCATTACCGTGAAATATAACCTGCACTATGCCTTCTGACCAGCTGTCAAGGTCCTCACGGGTAATTGTCTCGATCAGGATTTTCGAATAAGGCGGAATCACATCATAATCGACTCCCGAAAACTCATCCCCGGCTTCCCTGAGTAAAAATGAGAAAATTGCCTCATACCGGCTGTTGTTTACCAGGAAAATATCGAGATTCCCGGTCATCAGCCATTGCTGATCGAACGGAGCATAGATAAGATAAATACCTTCTGACATCCCGGCTCCAGATTGTCTGAAGAGTCCGGATATCCTGTCAGAAGCTTCCTCATTGTCAACTACCCCGGATTTCTCAGGCACATTTTCTTTAGCATTCCCAGCAATATTGACCACAGGCGATTCAACATTAACCTTCCGGTCGAAAAAACGGCCGGCCATCCCCTGCGGTTCGATCTTAATCAGATCACTGGCCAGCACCGGCACTTCAAAACCCTCCTCAATGGCCACATTGACCATGGTATTGCTGAGTATCCGTGTTACAATACCTTCCCCTTTTTCGTTCAAGAAACGAACCTTATCTCCAGTCCTGAGTTCCATTTTAGTTTTTTTAGAAATTTACCCGGCAAAAAGAAGATTTGCTGCCGGCTTTGTGCAGTGAAATTTATCCCGCACAAAATTAAACATTTGCTTTGAATCCCTTCAGATTAAGTTGCTTAAGCGTCAGGCTGCAAGCTGAATTTTCAGGGTTTAACTTCATGTTATTAAACACTTAAGGTAACAATTTTTCTTTCCCGGTCGACCGAAATTTTGTAATTTTATGGTCTGATCCTGCTTGTCATGACTCAAAACACTTTTATACACCTCAGACTCCTTCTCTTTGTCACACTGATTCTTGCTGGTGCAGCGGGTTGTGGCGAGAAAGAACCAGATCCGGAAAAATATAAACCGACGCCCTATCAGATACAGGTACCGCGTTTCTTCCCTACCCTGCTGAATATTCCTTCCGACAATCCTATGACCGTTGAAGGGATAGAATTGGGGCGTTATCTTTTCTATGACGGGCGTTTATCCGGCCGGACCCACGCCGACTCGCTGATGAGTTGCGGAAGCTGTCACCGGCAGTCGAGAAACTTTGAACCGGGGATTGACCATCCGGTATTTCAGGGAGGGATGACTTTCGGACTGAGCGGCGCACCCACCCCTCATGCGCCCCTTCCCCTGATAAACCTTGTATGGAACCCGAACGGGTATCTCTGGAATGGCCTGATCAGGGACGATAATCCCGATGTTTCACGCCGCAGGCTCGAAGACCTGGTTTGGATGGGGGTTGTGGCTCCCCATGAAATGAGCGGAGACACCAACCGCACCAAAGCCCTGATTCAGGCTACGCCCGGTTATCCCGAACTTTTCCTGAAAGCTTTCGGATCGTCAACAGTTACCATGGAAAATATCAGTAAAGCGATAGCGCAGTTTGTCAGGACACTGATTTCAGCCAACTCGAGGTTCGACAAATATATGCGCGGGGAGTTGCAACTCACCCAGCAGGAACTGAACGGTTTCATCCTTTTTACCACAGAGGAAGGGGCTGATTGCTTTCATTGCCATGGAAGCAGTGGAAACCCGCTGTTTACAACCAACCTCTTCTACAATAACGGCAAAGACACTGAATTCAACGATCCCCGCGACCGGTATGCGATCACCGGCATCGAAACCGATAAAGGAGCCTACAAAGCGACCACCCTGAGAAACATTGCCCTCGGCGGGCCCTATATGCATGATGGCCGCTATGAAACGCTGGACGAAGTCATCGATTTTTACTCCCACAACCTGAAGATGTCGCCCTATGTTAACCCGCTGATGCACCATATTGCAAAAAACGGTGTGCAGCTGACTCCTGTCGAAAAAGCTGAACTTAAGGCTTTTATCCTCAGTCTTCAGGATGATGAATTTCTGACCAATCCGGATTTCAGCCCCCCGGCAGAGTTCCCCGATGGATCAACCTATGAACAGGTATCGGGCAGGTTTGGCAACCTCAGGTAAAGCAATAACCGGATGTGTATTTGCTGATCATTGATATCAGCAACTTACCGCATACAGGGAGATCAGTAACTGATACCAGTTGCTGTGAACCGGCAACAGCCTTTTGAAAGTTATATAAAGGGCAAAAATGGCGGATGCTAACGTTTTCCGATCATGGTCAGCAGTTCAAGATCAAAGGTTATCCCGAAGTAGGGCTTAACTTTCCATTCCTTCGTGGTCGGGATAGCAATTCCGGCATCCAGCTTATCCCCTACATTGAACCCTTCTTTCAGTGCTTCGTATTCCCTGATATTGGCACCCAGATTCACGTGCAACACATCGAAAAGCTTGAAATTCGGACCCAGATAGAAGTTTTTGAAAAGGTTATTCCCGCCGAAACCCAGGAAAAACCCGACATCGTAGGTCAGAGCGGCATTGGGTTTAGAGAGGTCTTTAAGCATAAAACTTGCGCCGGTGACGTAGTCGAACTCAACATCGCTTGTATTATTGTTGGTAATCACATAAACCCCCGGGTTATTGGCATCTTTGGGCGCCAGGGCAAAATCCGGAGTGCGGTAACCTTTGATGGCAAAACCCTGTACAACACGGGTTTTCTTTTTCTTGTTGGTGACAGTTGAATATCTGTTCTCGCAATCTTTAAGCTTCAGTTCCGTATATTTCAGCTGCTCCCCGGTGCGCACCAGGTTCTTCTCCGTCTCAGTCAGGGTGGTACGCAGGGTATCGATGCGACGGTCAGCAGCTGCCTTGTCGGTGATGATCTTCTGAATCTCACTGTTACGATTGGCAATATCACGGTTCTTCTCATCAATGCTCTGCTGCAACAGGCCAATCTCCCGTTCTTTGCCTTCAAGGCGTGAGTCCCTGGCCGAAATCAGCCCTTCCAGCTTAACTTTGTCAATCAGGCTCGAATTAACGGCATCCTTGTAAATCTGCTCTTTCTCTGCAAAGAGTTGCTCCTTCTCTTTCTGCAGCCGGATCTGTTCCTCAAGAAAAAGATTCCTGGCATGCAATTCCGCTCCTAGTTCAACGATTTTACGGTTCAACGCTTCATTGAGCGGCACCAGTTCGCGTTCGCGCTGTTTCAACTGATCCACCTGAACGGACAGTTCATCAAAATCTCTTCTCAGGGAGTCATTCTCAAGCGAAAGCAAATGATTACGACTCCGTTCCTGTTCGAGCATAAACCTGTAATTCCCCAGTGAATCTGCCGCGCTAAGGCCAAGGGTGTCAATTATTCCGGGACCACCCTGAGGTGTCTGGGCTGAAATAAAAACAGGAAAGAAAAACAAGGCAAAAAAGCGTACAGCAAAAAAGCCTGTACTCTGAGAAATACTTTTAATCATCAGACAAACAATGGGTTTAAATAACATCCGGCAAACCATTCCGCGCTGAATATTCAATGCGGCATGGTTTACCGGACAGAAGATATTCCGGCTACTTAAACGCGGGTTTCATGCCTAAATTGTACATGGTAAATGCCCAGATATCGGTAGCCTCATCAATCAGTTTGGAGATGGGTTTTCCGGCACCATGGCCGGCATTTGTTTCTATCCGGATCAATGCCGGGTTGTTGCACGACTGGTATTCCTGCAGGGTAGCGGCAAACTTGAATGAATGTGCGGGCACCACCCTGTCGTCGTGATCGGCGGTGGTTACCAGGGTTGCGGGATAGCAGGTTCCGGGCTTCAGGTTATGCAACGGGGAATATCCGAGCAAATACCTGAACTGTGTTGAATCATCGCTTGATCCATAGTCTTCGGTCCATGCCCATCCAATCGTAAACTTGTGAAAACGCAGCATATCCATCACGCCGACAGCGGGCAGCGCCACCGCAAAAAGATCGGGCCGCTGGGTCATGCAGGCACCCACCAGCAAGCCTCCGTTTGAACCACCGGCAATGGCT
The DNA here is from genome assembly GCA_023957275.1 of Lentimicrobium sp. Lineage (GTDB taxonomy): Bacteria > Bacteroidota > Bacteroidia > Bacteroidales > Lentimicrobiaceae > Lentimicrobium. Next base: position 30,831 of record JAMLHF010000016.1, read on the forward strand.
ATTTTTTCGGGATTTGTATATTTTTCAGCAACAAGGTATTCGGCGGCTGCAATAAAATCATCAAAAACATTCTGCTTCTGCAGCTTTGTTCCTGCCCTGTGCCATGCTTCGCCGTATTCTCCACCGCCGCGAATATTGGCCACCGCAACCATACCGCCCTGCTCAAGGAAAAGCAGCCGGCTGACGCTGAATGCCGGGGTAATGCTCACATTAAATCCCCCATAGCCATAGAGATAAACAGGATTCTTGCCATCCTTTTTCAGGCCGGACTTGTAAACCAGAAACATGGGCACCTTTGTGCCATCCTTGCTGGTATAGAATATCTGCTCAGTGGTATAGCCGGAAGCATCAAAGTTTATTTCAGACGCATACAGCACCTCTGATTTGTTGGCGGCAATATTATAGGTATAAACAGTTGAAGGAAAGGTAAAAGAAGTAAAAGAGTAAAACGCCTGGTTATCCTCCCTGTTTCCTTCAAAACCGGCGATGGTGCCCAGTCCCGGCAAGCTCAGTTCATGCATAAGGGTTCCGTCCATATTATGGACAAAAACCTTGCTTACCGCATCCATCATATACTGGCAGATAATCTTTCCTCCGGCAACTTCCGCCGATTTCAACACTTCTTCTTTTTCAGGAATAATGGTCAGCCAGTTCTCCTTTGCGGGGTTTTTAAGGTCAACCTGCACCAGCCGGTAGCGCGGGGCTCCGTCGTTGGTGAGGATATAAAAACGCTCTCCATCGTTACTGATCACATTATAATCGAAGCGGAAACCATCGGCTATCTTCACAAAGCCTGAAGCGGGGCTTCTTAAATCCTTGACATAAAGCGCGTTTCCACTGGTGCTTTCCGACTCTCCAAGGATCAGAAACTGTTCGTCCTCGGTTGTGCTTCCGCCGTAATTGCGTAAAGGATAAGCAGGGTTTTCATATACCAGCACATCTTTATCCTGGGAGTCACCAATTTTGTGGTAGTAGACTTTCTGAAATTCATTTTTCGAAGAAAGTTCTCCTCCACCGGCCGGTTTGTCGTAACGGCTGTAATAAAACCCGTCACCACGCCAGGAGATTCCGGAAAACTTAACCCATTCAAGTTTATCGTTCAACTGCTGTCCGGTTGCGGTTTCCATTACATATATTTCATTCCAGTCGGAACCGGCTTTTGAAATGGCATATGCAAAATATTTTCCGTCTTTCGAAACGGAATAGGTCCCCAGAGAAGTGGTTCCGTCAGCTGAAAGCTTGTTTGGATCGAGAAACACCCTTGGTGTACCGGTTAATGAATCCTGTATATATAAAACGCTCTGGTTCTGTATTCCGTCGTTTTTAAAAAAGAAGAAATGGCTCCCCTTGTGAAAAGGAACACCATAACGGGGATAATTCCAGAGTCCGGTCAGGCGCTCCCTGATCTGGTCGCGGAAAGGGATTTTTGCCAGATAAGCATTGGTCAAATCATTCTGGGCGCTCACCCATTCCGCTGTTTCTGCGGAATTATCATCTTCGAGCCAGCGGTAGGGATCGGCTACTTCGGTACCGAAATATTTATCTACCGTGTCGGTTTTACGTGTTTCAGGATAGTCAATTTTCTCCTGTGTAGTGCAACTGTTCATAATCAGTAATGCTGAAACTAAAGTAAACAGCAGGTTTTTCATATTGTTAGAGGTTAAGGTGTTCTGACGGTCTGGAAAAATCAGAAATAGTGTTTCCCGGGCTTCAAAATTAATAATTTATCATGAAACCGGGCAGTTACCCGTTGATAGTAAAAATTTCCCTTCCCTGTCAATGATATCTGAAAAAACTCATGGCAACAGGCTCTTTAACCGGATTGCAAAAACAATATGGTCCGGATAAAAAATCACCATGAAATATCCGCCGCTTTTATTTAATTTGCAGCCTGATAATGCTTAAAAATATATTGAAATGGAAAAGCAAGTGAAGGAGATAACCCTGTACCGCACCAATCTGGTAATTGGAGATCCGGATGAGGAAGGATTACTATCCGAAGAAACCAAAGTAAACCGGGTTATCCTGAATGAAGATGGCCATGAAATTGAGAGAATTACTTACAATGCCTATGGTGAGCCGGAAGAGCGGGTAATAATTAAATGGGAAAATGGCCATCCTGTTGAAGAGCAGCTGGAACTTGAAGGGGAGATCGCAGAAAGGACCACCCGCGAATTTGACGATAAAGGCAGGATTGTTAAAGAATTCAGGCATTATCTCGAAGGAGGGACAGATGAAATCAGGTATATATACGAAAATGACCTGCTTATCATGAAACAGACCATCGATAGTGACGGGGATGAAGGAGAAAAGCATTATTGGACTTATGAGGATGGCCTGTTGGTAAAGGAGGAATCCTTCGATGCTGACGGGGAGCCGGAAATGAGAAAAAATTACATCTATGCTGAAAATGGCCGGCTCGACGAAACCATTGAGTTACAGATAAGCAACGACGGGGAATCAAAGCTTGTTTCCGTCATGGACGAGGCCGGAAATATTGTGCTTGAAAAACGCTATGATACCCGAGGCAACCTGATTGCCCGCAATACGATCACTATAGGAGAGAATGGCCGTCCGGCACTTATGGAGGAGGAAACCGTAAGAGGGAAATCGGTTGTACACCTTGAATATGACGGGCAGGGGAACAATGTGCTTTACAGGGAGGAAACTGCAGACGGCAATCTGCTGACGCTGATCACGCGAACTTTTGATACCGAAGGCAGAAATACTGGTTCGGAGGTAAAAACGGAACCGCAGGCACAGCGTCCCGGCCAGCATTACCGCTTAAGGTATGAATACAATTTCTATGAATAGCCGGCTCCTGTCGTCTGCGACTGAAGTCAGGGGATGCGTCCGAAGCAGAATCACAGTCTGGCTTCAGCCGGATTCCCGGCTATTTCTGAACTTTACCACCGTTTTTGTCTTCCATTTTCCGGTTCTGTAGTAAAGGAATGATAACGTCATTCCCATAAACCAGGCGATGGGGATGGCCCACCAGATGCCGTCTACCCCGATATTACGCGAAAGTATTGCTGCCAGTGGAATACGGAATAGCCAGAGCGAGAGGAGGGTAATAAACATCGGGACAATGGTATCGCCGGCGCCGCGCATCACACCGCCGATCACGAACATAGATGAAAATAACACATAAAAGCCGCCGACAATCAGCAGATAGCGGGCTCCGATCTGAATTACTTCAGGGTCATTGGTAAACAGCATCATCAGCGGTTCCCTGAAAATCATAATAATCACGGAGGTTACCACAGCCACTATACTCGACATTCCAAGCGTTGCCCGCAAGCCTGCACCTACCCTTCTGATCTTACCCGCCCCGATATTCTGACCGGTATAGGTTGAAAGTGCCTGACCGAAATTCATGGCAGGCAGGGAAGCAAGGCCATCAATGCGGCCTGCAACGCTGTATGCAGCTACTGTATCGGTTCCGAAATCATTGACAATTCTCAGCAGGGCCAACATCCCCAGTGAAACAAATGTCTGTTGAAACCCTGTCGGAACCCCGATACGGATACTTTCGCGAAACACCTCCCTGTCCCAGTATAACCTTCGCCAGGAGAGGTTGATCAGCAGATGTTTCCTGTTCAGATAAACGATCAGCGTAACAAATGCTCCCGCCTGCGACAGAACCGTAGCCAGCGCGGCCCCGGCAATTCCCCATCCAAAAACCACAACAAACAATAAATCAAAAACAATGTTTGTAAGTGTTGAAATAATAAGGAAGTAGAGTGGTGTTTTTGAGTCGCCCAGACCGCGCAGAACCGCGCTTGTGCCATTAAAACCGAAGAAAAAGAGAATGCCGGTAAAATATACCTGCATATACAGGGCTGCCTGAGGTATTACCTCTTCCGGCAACCGGATAAGCCTGAAGATCGGTTCACTGAAGACTATCCCAAGTATCCCGACCAGTAATGAGGCAAAAAAGAGAAAAATGTACATGGTGTCAATCGACCTCCTGACTTTAACCATGTCCTTAGCGCCGAAGTACTGTGCGATGATAATGGTGGAACCGGAAGCAATGCCGATGATGAAAGAAACCAGCATAAAAATAAGCGGGAAAGAAGCGCCAACAGCTGCCAGCGCCTCTTTACCAAGAAATTTTCCGACGATGATGCTGTCGGTGACATTGTACAACTGCTGAAAAACATTGCCCAGAAGCATGGGTGTGGCAAACCTGAGGATCAATGATGCCGGACGGCCGGAAGTAAGATCATGCATCGGTAATCATGATTTTAATCCGGTATTTCATAATATTCTGCAACGGCTTTTTCATTTTCATCCTCTGTAGATCCGGAATACCTGACACTCTTCCCAAAATATTCCGATCTTCTTTATTGCCCTAATTTCAGTTTGAATCAAATCAGCAGATAATAAATAAACCCTGTCAGAAATCCTCCTTTTGGGCTTTCACCAGCTCCTTTGTAGACAATAGTCCGCAAGCGGCTTCAATATCCTGTCCTCTTGAAGCCCGCAGGGTGGTAACAATGCCCTTGTCGTTCAGCGCCTGCTGAAAATCGAGGATGGTGGCTTCATCAGAACAAAGCAGCGGAGTGCCCGGAATGGGGTGAAAGCGGATCAGGTTAATGCGGCTTTTTACCTTGTTGAGTACACGCGCAAGTTCATTGACATGCCGGCGGGTATCATTCACCCCTTTAAACATGATATACTCAAAGGAAACCCGGCGATACCGTCCGATATCAAATTCCTGAATGGTTGCGATCACATCTTTGAGCGGATAGACATTCTGAATCGGCATCAACCGCCGGCGCTCATCTTCGAAAGGTGTATGCAGGCTCACCGCGAGATTGCATTTGCTTTTTTCCAGAAAAACCCGCATCGCGGGAACAATCCCGATGGTTGATACAGTCACCTTACGGACACTGATGGCAAATCCGTATTCAGCCGTCAGAATTTCAAGGCTTTTCATCACCGCATCCAGGTTATCAAAAGGTTCACCCATGCCCATATAAACGATGTTGGTCATGAGTTTACGCTCGGGGATGCTTCGCAACTGGTTGAGGATCTCTCCCGCGCTCAGGTGCCCCTGAAAGCCCTGCTTGCCGGTCATGCAAAACAAGCAGCCCATCTTGCACCCCACCTGTGAAGACACACAGAGGGTATGCCTTTTCCCGTCAGGGATATAAGCAGCTTCAATGAATTTTCCGTTACCGGCTGTAAAAAGATATTTTTTGGTACCATCGGCCGATTCGTTGACCTTCACGGGGGCCTTTACCCCGAATTCATAATTTCCGGCCAGCAGAGAGCGCACCTTCTTCGAAACATTGGTCATGTCATCAAAGGTGGTGATATCGGTCTTGTATAGCCAATAAGCTATCTGAGTTCCGGTATAGGCAGGCAGGCCGAGTGAAAGGACAACCTGCCTGATTTCATCCAGTGTTTTTCCGAATAAAGCTTCCTTATGCATAATCAGGATCAGAAATAAATCTCCGAGATGATGTGATCAAACGGGATACCCCTGGAAATAAGGATATCACGCACATCCACAACCATTTCGGCGCTGCCGCAAAGGTAGTACTTTTCTGAAGGCGGCAGGTCAGGATGTTCAGTCAGGTATTGAGTAAGGCGTCCGTGATAGATGTCTTGTCCCTGTTCCCGGGAGCAGCAGCGAACATAGTTTTCACCCAACTCCGGCCCGAACATCTCACTGAAATAAAATGACTTAAGGTCACGGCCTCCGTGGAGCAATTTTTTTCCCGCCGTTAAACCGGTGCGAAACATCGCGCTGAAAGGGGCTATTCCTGTGCCGGAAGCAATCCACCATCCGGCCTCCCCGCTTCCGGTAAAGGAGCCGAAAGGCTCGCTTACCCAGATCGTATCCGCGGTATTCAGCTGGGCCATCCAGGGTGTAAGCTTTCCTTCCGGATTGATATTGTAGAGTATATCCACCTCATCGTCGAGTTCGCCACTGGCAATGCTGTAGAGACGGGCTTCAGCGGTCTCATGTCCGCTGATTCCGATTACCTGGCCGGCCGTAAAATCCCAGGGACGCGGAAATGAGAGCACAAAAACGCCCGGGGCAATCTCGCGCTGACGGCTTACTTTTACTTTTTTGAGATCCAGTTTTCGTTTCATAGTTATTTTTTAACCGGGAACATGATATATCCGCCCGGGTTCGTATAATGTTTTGAGAAAAAACTTAAACAACAAAAAGTGACAAAAGTTTTTCCCGTTGCCGAGGCCGGGGTATGTTCCGGCCATCCTTCAACAGGTAAGATTCGCGGGTAAAAACCTGAAGCATCCGTTTTCGCCTTTTACGAATTCTCTATGCTGATAATTATTAATTTAGCTGAAAATTCAATAATATGGATCAGCAAAATGCCCTGAAGTCGGATGCCCTGGCAGCCAATCTTCAGGAGACCAGGACGGGGAAAATCGAGATACCGGAAAACCACCAGGCATTCAGAGAGCTGTCGATTGAATATTACAGCATACACGCACGAGCCGTTGATTGCCTCAACGAATACAACCATCCGTTTTCGAACAGCGGTTATGTGATCGGACAACTGAGAAACATTGCACTGGGTGACTTCTGGTTTTACGACAAGCACGAGAAGGCCGCATTTGCCTGGGATGTGGTACTCGGACTTTTTGAAGGGATTTTTGAACGGGTAAACACACCCGAACTTGGTGAAGACGCAGTTCACAGCCTGCTCGAATTAGCCGAGAAGCTGCTGCAATCAGAATCCGACAGGGAGCAGAGCCTTATACACCTGCTCACTATCATTGAAAATGCAACTGCACAACACCCTGTTGCGCTGATTCTGAATTCAACCTTCATGCAAAGGGTGTTTACCCGTGGTGACTGGCCCGGCCAATCCAGAGAAAAAGCGTTTGAAGTATTGCGCAACGTGCTGATACTGAATGCTAATTACTGGAAGAATACCACCAATGCAGAAACATGGCTGGCCGAAAGAAAAAAACTTTTCTCAGCCGGGAGCAGACAACTGATTTCCTCCATCGGCAATGCCTATTTCGATGACATCGTCATATCCGTAAAAAATGCAGCAGATCCCGAAAGCCTGCTGGCCATCCCCGGTTTCAATGAAATATCCTTACACATCCGGCAACTGCATCACAACTTCGCCAGATTTCATGAAAAATTCTTTTACCTCCTCTTCCTGCTGCACCTTGAAGGGATGCAGAATCAGAAAGAGCTGCTGCTCCGCGATTTCAACAACCTGCTCCGGAACTTAAAAAATGAATTATCGAGTGATGAAGTGTTTGGATTCCTCGACAATATCTTCAGGCTTTTCGCCGATCTGAAAGCCAGCAATCCGGGGACCGTGCTCGACTGCATTCTTACCCTGGGAAAAGAAATTTTCCGCACTGAAAATGACCGTCACATTTCTCATTTCGAGAAACTACTGATCCGTTACGGCTTTATCGCCCCCGGAGTAGTATACATCAGCGACGACTGGCAACTCCGGGTTAATGAATACCATATCAAGAACATCAGGGTATGGATGGAATTAATTGAATACTCCCCGCTGACTTTCCGCGACCTTCTTTCCGCGCTGATTATTCATCTGCGGCTGGGCGGGGTCTTTGTATCTGACACCGACCTGTTTCAGCGCGATGTCACTGCCCTGCTGAACTCCGACATCAAACCGATCTTCAAACACATCAAACAGCTTGCCCGTCTTTTCCCGGTATATTTCAATGAAATCGGCGCCGAAGGCGAACTTCGTGAAGTCACTACCGCCATGGATGAACTTACGCACCGCAACGACAGGCTCATCCATTTTCTGAGGAAACAGGTCCATACAGAGAGCAACAATACCCACATTGAACTTACCCGAAATATCATCAGGTACTGGTACGACGGAAACCCGGCTCACCTGCATGCGTTACTGCCAAAAGATGTCGAGCTCAGCCTGATGCCGCAATCAAGATGGTTTACCGGTATCAACAGCCTGATGCACCAGCTTTGTGAATCTTTCAACTGCATGCCGGAAACCCTGATGAACCTGCCTGCAGAGAAAATCAGAAAAAATATCGAAAGCATTTCCTCTGACAACACCCTTGACAAACAACGACTGCTTTATATTTTCAGACTGCTCGAACTCCTGAAAGAAAAGTACTCGTTTAATACGGTCAATCTCGGGGTATTGATGCGGAAATTCAGTTTCTTCAATCAAAGCGACATCGATGGCTTGCTGCAACTGCTTGAGCGCCCTGCGCCCGACCGGGCACTGAGGCAGGTGTATATCTTTATGCGCCAGCTCAATACCATTATCATGTCGGCTGAAAAAACCGAAGGCTGGGAAGACATTTATCACAAGCGCCACATCGCCATAGGGATTCCGAGCATGTACGGAAAATACCGTGAGCCCAAGTTCGAGGCCATGGGACTCACCTTCCGGCTCGAAAAGGTTGCTGCCGCCCTGATGGAACAGTTGATTGCAAGCATCAACCTTGACTATATCACTGCAAAAACCCTGAGAAGGATTCATGTGGTGCTTGAGCTCTTCCGTCAGGGCCTCGAACTCGACGGCATCAGCGACCAGGGGTTCAATTCAAACCTGAAAATGTTCCGCTTCAGCCTGAATTCAGCCAGCTTCTCGGTAGGGCAGTATATCAATATCCTTCAGTTCATGCTCTCGAGTGTGCGTGAAATCATCAGCAAGTATTTCCTTCGAATATACGACAGCCAGTTGAAAGTTGTGATACCGCAACTCTATCCTCAGGAAGTCAAAGGGGATACGGGGAAACAGTATGTGATGAAAAAATCGGAACAGTTTTACCGGGAGATGCTCTCCTCGGCGTTTCTGGTGCAATCGCTCGACAGTTTTCTTGTGCGTATCCTGGGCTCATTCAGACAGATGGTAGATAACTACTCCGAGGAAACGATCCGGAGCATTATGTCATACAATACCGACCTGGTCATCTCGCTGCTGAATCGCGAAACGCCCGAAATGGACAATCAGATTTTCCTGGGTTCGAAGGCTTACTTTCTGAAAAAGCTGTCATTGCTGGATTTTCCGATTCCACCGGGATTTGTGCTGACTACTGAAATTTTCCGTCGCCGAGAAGCCATTCTCCAGAATCCCTTTATCGAAAAAGAGCTTGACCTGATGCTGCGCAGGCAGATTGCCAACCTGGAGCGGACAACCGGACAGCAGTTTGGCAACCCCGATAATCCGCTGCTGCTTTCAGTGCGTTCAGGTACTGCCATTTCGATGCCCGGCGCCATGAATACCTACCTTAATGTCGGCCTCAACGACAAAATCGTGGAAGCGCTGAGTAAAAAGGAGAATTTTGGCTGGACATCATGGGATTGTTACCGCCGCTTTCTCCAATCGTGGGGCATGGCTTTCGGTGTTTCGCGCGATGAATTTGACCAGGTGATGATCGACTTCAAGACGCGTTACGGCATCGGCCAGAAAATTGATTTCAGTCCTGCCCAGATGCGTGAGATGGCCATTGCATATAAGAACATCCTGCACAACCACAACATTCATTTCAAGGATGAACCTTATGAACAGCTCAAGCAGGTTATTTTCAACGTATTACAGTCGTGGGACAGCGAAAGGGCGAAGGTTTACCGTGAATACCTGCAGATTGCTGATGAATGGGGAACTGCCGTGATTGTTCAGAAAATGGTACTGGGAAATCTACACCGCACTTCGGGCACCGGGGTGCTGTTTACGCACGCACCCGACTTTGAGCAGCCCGGCATTCATCTGTATGGCGACTTTACCCTCTGCAGCCAGGGAGAGGATATTGTTGCAGGGCTGGTACACCCCTGGCCGGTAACAGAGCGGCAGCGTAAAAAGTTGTTTGGCGACAAAGGCGTTTCTTTGCAAAAGGGCTTCCCCGGCATCTATGAGAAACTGTTAAAAATCACCGAAGCGCTCACGGAGACACACGGTTTCAGTCACCAGGAAATAGAGTTCACCTTCGAAAGCGAGAACCCGGATGATTTGTATATCCTGCAAACCCGCGACCAGGAAATCCGCAAACCTGACCTGAGTTTTGTTTTCAACTGCAAGTCTTCTGAACTAGACCTGCTGGGCCGCGGCATCGGCCTCGGCAAAGGGGTTATGAACGGAATTCTTGCATTCGACATGAAAGACCTGGAAGAATTCAGCGAATTGCAGGATCAGAAGATTCTGGTGCGGCCGGATACGGTGCCCGATGACATCGGGATGATCTTTGCCTGCGACGGACTGATCACAGCCAGGGGGGGCGCTACCTCACATGCCGCGGTAACCGCAGTGCGGCTCGACAAGACATGCGTGGTCAACTGCTCCGAACTGATCGTGAATGAACGGGATAAGATCTGCACCATCAACGGCCGGACACTTAAACCCGGAGATAAAATCGCCATCGACGGCAACCTCGGCAATATCTATGCAGGAAACTACCCCGTTAAGCTGGCCGAAATCGGGTAAACTTTCGTTCTGCTCATACCGGATTACGACCGACCCTGAAAACCGGGCTTTGTTATACCTTTGCAAATCTTTCTGCACCCTGAAACTGGGCAGAGGTCATCTTTTAATACAGATTAATAATGGATATTAATATTTTGCAATGGATCGGATACCTGGCCAGTGGTATTATTGCACTGTCCATGACCATGAACTCCATTCTGAAGTTCCGCTGGATCAACCTTGCCGGTGCCCTCACGTTCTCAACTTATGGATTCCTGATCGGCGCATTGCCTGTCGGATTTTTGAATGCCTTTATTGCCTGCGTCGACATCTACTACCTCTATACCATCTATTCGAAAAAGGAGGTCTTCGAAATCCTGGAAGTCAGGGCCGACAACCGTTACCTGCTCCGCTTTCTGAAGTTTCATGAAAAAGATATACAAAAGTTCTTTCCCGGATTCATCTATAAACCAGAAATTAACACCGTCAGCTTTTTTGTTTTGCGGGATATGGCCGTGGCAGGGGTTTTCCTGGCTCACAGGGAAAAAGACCATTGCCTGGTGGTGGGGCTGGATTATGTACTGCCGGAATACCGTGATTTCAAGAACGGGAAATTCATTTACTTCAGGTTAAAAGACCGGTTTGTGGTGGAAGGATACAAAAAAGTGATCTCGGAAGGGAAAAGCGAGAAATATTCTGCTTATCTGAAAAAGCTTGGTTTTACGGCCGGCCCGGAAGGCTTGTATGAAAAATCCTTCACCTGACCGACAGGTAGTGAATGAAATCCCCGGATTTGCCGCAGATCCTTGTTAATCCGACTCACGAAAGCGGCTGACCGCAGTTTATTTTTACGTATCTTTATTACGCCAACTAACATAAGTTGTTGTTTACATGCAGTCGCTCTTACTTGTCAACGGAACCCTGATTTCGGATGAATCCATAAAGCAGGAAGATATTCTGATCGTGGACGGCAGAATTATATCCACCGGAAGAAACCTGCCCGGGCTGCCGCGGGAAACCACCATCATTGATGCCGGCGGTAAATATATTATTCCGGGCGGCATTGACCCCCACGTTCATTTTGCCTTACCCACTCCGGCGGGGCCCTCGTGCGACGATTTCCGTTCAGGAAGCCTGGCCGCAGCAGCCGGAGGCACTACTTGCATTATGGATTTTGTAACGCCAATGCCCGGTCAGAACCTTATTGAAGCCCTGGCAATCAGACGTCAGGAAGCTGAAAGCAGTCTTTTACCATACAAGCTCCATGCAGGCATAACCTGGTACGATGATTCCATACCTGCACAAATGCAACGCTGTGCGGAAGAAGAAGGCATTGCCTCCTTCAAGGCTTACCTTGCTTACAAAGGCAGCATCGGAATAGAGTACCATGAATTGGAAAAGGTTATGCGTGCCGCAGCGGCGCTCAATGCCATTGTGCTGGTGCATTGCGAGGAGGGGGATCTTATCCTGAAAAAACAACAGGAATTTGTTGCCGACGGAAAAACAAGTCCGCTTTATCATGCCCTGTCGCGCCCCCCTGAAGCGGAAGCCAGTGCCGTAAAAAAGGTCACTGACCTCTGCCGCAAAACCGGTTGCCGCACGTACATCGTGCATACCTCTGCCGCGGAGTCTCTGCAATATATCCGGGAAGCCAAAGCCGAAGGATTGCCGCTTTATTGCGAAACCTGTCCCCAGTATCTTCTGCTTGACGAAAGCGTTTACCGGGAGCCGCTGCCCGGTTCACTGAAATATGTGATCAGTCCGCCCATCCGCAGCAGGGAAGACCGGGAAGCGCTCTGGCTTGCCCTCCGCGATGGCACCGTGGATGTGGTTGCGACGGATCATTGTCCGTTCACTACTTTCGGGCAGAAAGACAGAGGCGCTGACAATTTCACGCTTATCCCGAACGGGGCCGGCGGTGTTGAACACCGGCTGGCGCTGTTGTATACCTATGGTGTGTTGTCAAAAAGGATCAGCCTGCAACAGTTTGTAAAACTGACATCGGCCAACGCGGCAAAAATATTCGGACTCTTCCCCGAAAAAGGATCCCTGCTTCCCGGATCAGCCGCTGATTTAGTTCTGCTTGACCCGGATTATACTTCAGTAATCAGCGCCAATAATGGCATGCAGCAATGTGATTCGGATATTTATGAAGGAATGCCCATCAGCGGGAAGTTCACTGTGGTAGAAACACCATCGTTATAATCAATTCTGCTGTCATCACTCCTTTTAGTGTCCGGGAGGACCGTATAAATCAAAGGAGTACTCTTTACTCAGGCTGTCGCTGATAACCGGTAGTCACGCTCCCGGTTCAAAGGATCCTGGTTCAGCATTCTGCTGAGCAATCCGTAAATTTCAGGTTTGTGTTGCTTCAGCAGTTCCGGCACCTCAAAAAAATATTCCACACATACCGAAAAGAATTCTTCGTCATTGACATAGGCATACTCCCTGAGCAGGCCGGGGACACCTCTTGCCGCCAGCTCCTTTTCCTCCGGAAACCTACGGTCCATCTCATCGCTCCGCAGCTGCACCATCAGCCCGGTTTCGCGGGTAGTCTCCAGTTCAAGGCGCAAAGCATGGGCCATCTCATGCAGGCCAAGGTTGTAATTGTCGTTATGCACAAGGTAGCCTTCCTGAAAATCAGCCCAGGACAATGTAATGAAACCGGCTCCTGAGGTTAACCCCTTCAGATCGCTGTTAAAGAACCTTGAATAAAAGGATTCAGGATAAAGAATATACCGCCTGAACCTTTCAAAAAAGAACAACTTCATCCCGAAAGTAAGCTGAATCTGTGCAAATATCACACAGATTTTCATCTCTTCAGTGACTTCGAGCCCTGCATGACCCGTAAATGAAACCTTTCCCATCACCTTGCACAGGCGAGCCGTAAAGCGGTTTCTCGCCGGAGGTGAAAGGTGACGATAGTAGAGAAACCTGTCATTCAGCAGGGCGTCAATCGATTGCCGGTTTTTGCGGAACTTCCGTTTTACGCTGTAACGGTCAAAATAATCCCCTGTGATCAGGAATAAAATATATCCATGATATTGTATCAACATCAGCAGGAGGAAGTATAGGAATACAAAGTACAATGAGTTCATTGCAATGATTTAGAACATACCCGGATCAGCAGTCTTTGACCCGCCAACGCTGCTTGAACGGATTCCGGCTCCGGCTGACAAATAATTTTAAGGGAATGGGGTCAATACTTTTCTGTGCATGTACAAATTCTGCCAATGCCATATCCCGGAAGCAGATCAACATAGAAAACTGAATCGGTAATGCTGCGCCAAATTAATAAAAATATTGAGTAATCACGTTTTCACCCTCTTGAAGACGACATATTCTCCCGGCGGGGGAGTCAGGAATAAGCCGCCGACCATCCAACATCAGCACGCCCCGTCATATAACATCAACTCCAGGCTAATACAATACTGTGTTTTTCAGCATCCTATACAATTACGATAAAATCAATGCTGATTTTTTGCAGCATGCTCAATTTTCTCCTTATGGCAAACCAGCACATCATTCATATCTCCGTGCCAGTTATGAAATCCATTTCCCCAACAATCTTTATAATCCTTGCATGATGCACATTTCCCTTTTTTCGTCCATTCCCGGTTTCTGAAGGGCAGAAACTTATTCAGCCATACTTCATAAAGATTATCCCGGTAAATATTCCCCTGTGTGAAGGACCTGTCAATATTCGGGCAGGCTGAAATGGAACCGTCAATCAGGACAGACCCGATATTGATCCCCGCCCTGCAGAAAAAATAGCTGTCCCTGACCAATGGTTCATATTTACCCACATATCCTTCACAACTGAATTTTACATCAATCTGTTTTCCTTTACGCTGTAAGGCAATAAAATCCATCAGTTCAGCAAACTGATCATCCGTCAGTTGCAGTTCCTGATCGCCGGCGGCCCGCCCTATCGGAATAATGGTAAACAATCTCCAGGACTTTACATTTGCTGAAACAAGCAAATCCCTGATTTGGGCTAACTCACTTATATTCTTCTGATTCACACAAGTTACAACGTCGAAGCTGAGTCTTCCGGAAGAGGCTGCCAGTTCAATGGCATGAATGACTTTTGTAAAACTCTTATCATTGTTCCGCAGCCAGTTATGAGATGCTTCAAGACCGTCAAGACTGATTGTCAGCGCACCAAGACCTGCATTCAATAAAGAGATATGCCTTTGCTCATCGTAAAGGTGGCCGTTGGTGACCAGTGACCACCGTAATCCTCTTTTGCGCAGCGCACGGCCGCACGACTCAAGGTCTTTCCTCAGAAGGGGTTCGCCTCCGGTAAAAACCACGGTAAAATTTTCAGGCCTCTCCTTTATCGTATCAACCGCTGCCAGAAAATCATCCACAGGCATGTCGGGATAACTATAATCTTTGGAGCAATCGCTGCCGCAGTGCCTGCAGTTTAAATTGCAGCGTGTGGTACACTCCCAGAACAAATAATTCAATTCATGCAACTGTACTTCCGATTCCCTGAACTTTCTGAAAGCAACCCTTTTCAGCGATGAGATCATCTATTTTTCTTCAAGAATGATATCCAGATAAACATTTTCGGTAACATCAGCCAGCACAGTATCTTTACCGGCGTAAAGCCCGTTCAGCGTTGAGTCCGTGTCCTGAAATTTCAGTGCCAGATGCTGAATCATCTCCGTGTAGAATGAAAACTTACCATCTTCATCTGTTGTTACATATTGCAAATTATCCGCGACTGAAACTTTAATCCCTTTAATGGGCAATCCTGATATTTTTGCTTTTACCTGGCCTTCGACAAACAAATCATTTCCAAAATCCTGGGGTGTGCCATAACATGCCTGAAAGACAAACAGAGCAGAGGTAAAGCTTAATCCTCCGAGAATTTTTCTTATAAAGCGGCTTTTCATAGGTTCTGGTTTTTAAGTGCAATACTTGAGTTTATTAAGGCATTTTTTCAATAAAACCTTACGTTAAAAATCAGCAGTATTTCCTCTCTGGCAGCCTGAAATGATTGAAAACGGTCCACTCCGCAATCAGCAATAAATTCTGCCTGTTTACAAGGTATAAAGATACGAAGAAATCAAGGATTTATGACCCCGGATTAATCAACAGGAAGCCCGGAAGGACTGAACTATTGATTCTATAAGGGTAATCCCTGAAAATCATTCCATAAACCCTGCCCGCGGAGAAGCAACCTTTTTGTCAGGGACGGATAAAACAAATAACCGCCCGCCGAAACGGGGGCTTTTCAACAAATCAGGGCTGAGTCTGTTATAGAGATTAAAGACAGGCTTATCTTTGCATCTTCAAACGGACTCCTTCCATTCCGGAAAAGATGTTTGAGTTATAGAGAAGAGGGGAGAGAACAGGCTCCGTGAACCTCTGGCAACCCTCCGCAGTTTGGCGGAAACGGTGCCAATACCTGTTCCCCGCAAGGGGAAGCTTATAATTGAAACACACCTGCGTTGCGCTTTCCGGCCTTCCTGATTGTGTTTTACCATGTGTAAACTGCGGATTGTGCAGCCATGCTGCTGAATCCTGTTAAAATGCAAGAACGATGACAAAATCGATAGTCCGCGAACTGGAGCAGCGGGTACTGGTGCTCGATGGCGCCATGGGCACCATGATACAGCGTTACAAACTTGAAGAGCGGGACTTCCGCGGCGAACGCTTCCCTGATCACCCCTGCGACCTGAAGGGCAACAACGACCTGCTCTGCCTCACCCGGCCCGATATTATCCATGAAATCCACACCGCATACCTTGAGGCGGGTGCCGACATCATTGAAACCAACACCTTTAACGCCACCTCGGTTTCGATGGCTGACTACCGGATGGAGCCGCTGGTATATGAAATAAACAAAGCTGCCGCGGAGATCGCGCGGAAGGCTGCCGATGCCTTTACCCTCCGCAATCCTGACAAGCCCAGGTTTGTCGCCGGAGCCATGGGCCCCACCAACAAAACGGCGTCCATGTCGCCCGACGTGAATGACCCCGGTTACCGGGCCGTGCATTACGACGACCTGGTGGAAGCCTACACCGGACAGGCCCTCGGGCTGATCGACGGCGGGGTTGACCTGCTGCTGGTAGAAACCATTTTCGACACCCTGAATGCCAAAGCCGCCCTGTTTGCCATCAACGAACTGCTGCGCCGGCGCGGCATCCGCATGCCAGTGATGGTATCGGGCACCATTACCGATCTCAGCGGCCGCACACTCTCCGGACAAACGCTGGAAGCCTTTCTGAATTCCGTATCGCACATCGATATGCTGAGCATAGGGTTCAACTGTTCCCTGGGGGCAGAACAGCTCCGTCCCTTTATTGAAGAATTGTCCGGGAAATCGCCTTTTTATGTAAGCGCCTACCCCAATGCCGGCCTGCCGAATCAATTCGGTGAATATGACGAAACTCCGGCCGAGATGGCAGCACATGTAAAACCCATCATTGACGGCCGGGCGGTCAATATCATCGGCGGCTGCTGCGGAACCACACCGGACCATATCCGCGAACTGAGCAGGCTTGCTTCACAGGCGAAGGTCAGAAAACGCCCCGTATTGCCCAAAAGCCTTAAACTAAGCGGGCTGGAGCCCCTGCAGGTGTTTGCAGGAAGCAATTTTATCAACATCGGAGAGCGCACCAATGTCTCCGGCTCGAAGAAATTCGCCCGCCTTATCCGCGAAGAGAAATATGACGAAGCGCTGGCCATTGCCCGGCAACAGGTCGAAAACGGCGCACAGGCCATCGACATCAATATGGACGATGCCCTGCTCGATGCCGAAAAAGCGATGGTGCGTTTTCTCCACCTTGCCATGGCCGAGCCGGAGATCGCGAAAGTACCGGTGATGCTGGACTCCTCGCGCTGGGAGGTGATAGAGGCCGGGCTGAAATGTGTTCAGGGTAAAGCCATCGTGAACTCCATCAGCATGAAAGAGGGAGAAGCGGTATTCAAAGAACATGCCCGCCTGGTGAGGGCTTATGGAGCCGCTGTGGTGGTGATGGCATTCGACGAGAAAGGGCAGGCCGCCTCCCTGGAAAGACGGATTGAAATCTGCCGCAGGGCTTATGATATCCTGACCAATGAAGTCGGTTTCCCTGCCGAAGACATCATCTTTGACCCGAATATCCTCACAATAGCCACAGGCATTGAAGAGCACAACAACTATGCGCTTGACTTTCTGGAAGCCGTGAAGTGGATAAAGCAAAACCTGCCTGACGCGCGGGTAAGCGGGGGCATCAGCAACCTCTCGTTTTCGTTCAGGGGAAATGAAAAGCTGCGCGAAGCCATGCATTCGGCATTTCTCTATCATGCCGTGAAAGCCGGACTCGACATGGGCATCGTAAACGCGGGAAATCTTCCGGTATATGACGACATTGATCCTGCAGAACTTGAACTTATTGAGGATGTGCTTTTTAACCGGCGACCGGATGCCACGGAGCGCCTTACGGCTTATGCAGCCGGCATGGATAAAACGGAAAAAAAAGAAGACAAAACGGAAAGCTGGCGCAGCCTGCCGCTGAACGAACGTCTCTCCTACGCCCTGGTGCACGGCATCGACAGTCACATTGCCGGAGATGTGGAGCTTGCCAGACAGGGTTATGACAAAGCCCTTGAAGTGATCGAAGGGCCCCTGATGGCCGGAATGAATATCGTGGGGGATTTATTTGGTTCGGGAAAGATGTTCCTGCCCCAGGTGGTGAAAAGTGCCCGGGTGATGAAAAAGGCCGTGGCTGTGCTTTTGCCTTATCTTGAAGCGGAAAAGACTGCCGGCGAGAACCGCTCTGCCGGCCGTGTGCTGATGGCCACTGTTAAAGGCGATGTGCATGACATCGGAAAGAACATCGTGGGCGTGGTGCTGGGCTGCAACAATTATGAAGTGATCGACCTTGGGGTAATGGTGCCCGCCGCCAGAATTCTGGACGAGGCGCAGCGGCAGAAGGCGGACATCATCGGACTCAGCGGGCTGATTACGCCCTCGCTTGAGGAAATGGCCCATGTTGCGCGGGAGCTGGAAAAATCAGGCTTTACCACACCCCTGCTGATCGGCGGGGCCACCACCAGCGAAATGCACACAGCGGTGAAAATAGCTCCTGAATATTCCCATCCGGTGGTGCATGTAAGGGATGCAAGCCGGGCAACCTCGGTGGTGGCAAGCCTGCTTTCGTCAGATCAGCAACCCGCTTTCGTCCGGTCGCTGAATGAACGCTACAGCAACCTAAGAGCCAAACATCTCAATACAAAAGCAGGGGTCACCTATATTTCCCTCGAAGCAGCCAGAAACAACCGTTTTAATCCCGGATGGGAAGGTTATCAGCCACCCGTTCCTGCCAAAACGGGCGTAACCCGCTTTTCCGGATGGCCTTTGGAAGAAATCAGCCGATACATTGACTGGACTTACTTCTTTTATGCCTGGAAAATCGGCGCTAAATTCCCCGAAATTTTTGATGATCCCGAAAAAGGTAAAGAAGCGCGCAAACTTTATGATGACGCACAGGTAATTCTCCGGCGGATGATTGATGAAAAGATGGTTCAGGCCGATGGGATTATCGGCATCTTTCCGGCCCGTTCGCATGATGAAAGCATTGAAATTTATGATGCAGACACGGGCAGGACATTAGAAACCTTTCACTTCCTCAGGAACCAGGAAGAGAAGGAAGCGGGCAGGCCAAACCTCTGCCTTTCAGACTTTGTGGCACCTGCCGGTAGCGGAATCCGTGATTATACAGGATTCTTCGCCGTAACGGCAGGACTGGGTGTGGAGAAACACGCCCAACGGTTTACCGATGAAAATGACGATTACAATGCGATCATGGTCAAGATACTGGCCGACCGCCTGGCCGAAGCATTCGCCGAGGTGCTGCATCTTTATGTCCGGAAGGAATACTGGGGATATGCCCCTGATGAAAATATGGCCCTGCCGGATATCCTGGCAGAAAAATACCAGGGAACCAGGCCCGCTCCGGGATATCCCGCCTGCCCCGAGCACAGCGAAAAGCGCAGGATTTTCGATCTGTTAAAGGCGGAAGAGTCAGGAATTCATCTTACGGAAAACTATGCCATGATGCCTGTGGCTTCGGTATGCGGATACTATTTTTCGCATCCCGGATCGCAATACTTCAATGCCGGCAGGATCAGCAGGGATCAGATCGAAGCCTATGCATCGCGCAAAGGCCTGTCACCAGCGGAAACCGAAAAACTGCTGGCCCAGAACCTGAATTACTGAAGACTTTAACATCGCTGATTCAGGGGATAAACAGGGAAACAAACCCAGGGAGTAAAAACCACTGCAGATCAACCATTTGAGTTTATCTGATTAACAGCTCAGACTTACGGACACGAACTTAAAACCGCGTCATCCATCAAAGATGACAAAACAATGAAAATTACCGAACATATTGCAAACCGCCGGGGCAAAACGCTATTCAGTTTCGAACTGCTGCCCCCGCTTAAAGGTGAAAACTTCGAAGGTATCAGTCAGGCAATCGATCCGCTGGTAGAATTCAATCCCGTGGCGGTAGATGTTACCTATCACCGCGAGGAGATTGTTTACAAGGAGCGGCCCGACGGCCTGATCGAAAAAAGGACCATAAGGAAACGCCCCGGTACCGTAGGAATCTCTGCCGCCATAAAATTCAAGTACAATATTGATGTGGTGCCCCACCTGATATGCGGTGGCTTTACCCGGGAGGAAACCGAGAACGCTTTGATAGACCTGTATTTCCTGGGCATCGACAATGTGTTGCTTGTGCGTGGCGACAACCCGGCCGGCGAAAAAGTTTTCCGGGCCGAACCCGGCGGCAATTTTTACGCCCTCCAACTGGTAAAACAAGCGGTAAATATGAACCGGGGCATCTACCTCGAAGAGGAAATCATCAATGCGAATCCCACGAACTTCTGCATCGGGGTGGCGGGTTACCCGGAGAAACATGCCGAATCGCCGAATATGGCTGCCGATATTGTTCATCTGAAAGAGAAGGTGGACGCCGGCGCCGATTACATCGTTACGCAGATGTTTTTCGACAATGCGGATTTTTTCCGGTTCGAAAAGGCATGCCGTGAAGCCGGCATCACGGTGCCGATAATTCCGGGGATTAAACCACTCTCCCTGAAATCGCAGCTTTCAGCCCTTCCCAGGACCTTCTCCATCGACCTGCCGGAAGCCCTGGTCCGGGAGGCTGAAAAATGCGTCAGCAATCAGCAGGTCAGGCAGCTTGGGGTAGAATGGGCCATCAGCCAGAGCCGCGAACTGATCCGGCATGGGGTACCGGTACTGCATTTTTATTCAATGGGAAAAAGCGACAATATCCGCGCGATCGCAAAGGAGGTCTTTTAGTTGAAATACCTCATACATCTGATATTTCTGAACCAATCAGTATCTTTATAATGCTGAAACGAAGTCCCTATCAGCAGCTGAGCCGCTATACAAGACTTTCCCGGAACCGGAGAAACAAGGCTCCTCTATGAACGAAAATAGACTCTCTGAAGAGGTTATTAATTTCTGTCAGCAGGTTCAATCAGCAAACTGCCAATAACCAATTATTCTTTAATAAGCTCACTGCGATACTCAAGAATATCTCCGGGTTGACAGTCTAACTCCCTGCATATTGATTCAAGGGTTGAAAACCTCACTGCGCGGCTCTTACCCTGTTTTAAAATTGAAAGGTTAACGATGGAAATACCGAGCCGTTCTGACAGTTCAGTCAGTGTCATCTTCCGCCTTGCCAGCATAACATCAAGATTAACAATTATCGGCATATCAATATGTTAAATAATCAGAGATTTTTCAAATTCCGTCATAAACCGATGATAATTCCGCTCATTCTTTCCCCAGTCATACAGCTGGAAAAAGCAAACCGAGTTGAATTCAAATTCTGAGTTGCTGCCCAGACTCCTGACTGTTATATAGATATTTTCACCCCATGACACAAAAGTGGTCCTGGTGATTGCAAAAATCAGCCCTTCTTCCCGGTCTTTTTCCAGCACGCTGAAACCGGCCTGTTCCGCTACTTCGGCCAACTTATCAATCAGTATATCAGCCGGAATATCTGACTTAACTATAAAACGCTCACCTGTTGATAAAAAATTCATTTCGCTGGTATAATATGATTTCATCGAAACCAACCTGCGCAGTATCAGGTGAAGCATAAAAACTGCAGCGATCATAATTGCTGTTCCCAGTAGAACCGGATGGATGGGTTTGCCTGAAAAAATAATTGCAATTGCAATAAGGAACAGGAAAAACAGCAATCCCTTCAGATAAACTTTTAAACTGGTTTTCATAAACGGTATATTAAATTTTCACCAGTACAAAAATAATACAATATTAATCATAAACAATAATTTTTTAATGTTTATCATTAATTATTTAATGAATTTATTAAAATATAGGATTATCCAAAAAGAATTCCAGTTTGTCAGGCTTTGATTATCT
This sequence comes from Lentimicrobium sp., assembly GCA_023957275.1. Classification (GTDB taxonomy): domain Bacteria; phylum Bacteroidota; class Bacteroidia; order Bacteroidales; family Lentimicrobiaceae; genus Lentimicrobium. The sequence goes on from JAMLHF010000016.1 coordinate 52,665, forward strand.
GGAATTCCAACGCAATGCAGGTTAAACAGGACGCTTTAAAAGGTTCACACTTTCCTGCAGCGCTCCGCTGAGCAGTTTAACCAGGCTTTCCTCCAGCCGCAGCTTACCCAGGCTTTTGCCGATAAAAATCAACCGGCTGGCCCGCTCCTCAGCTTCATTCCACGGCTCCCCGGCCGAGATCATGATATGGTCTCGCACTGACTGCACCACAACCTTCTGAGGCACTTTGTCGAAACTTACAATGCCTTTGATGCGGTATATGCCGGCGCCGTAGTATTCTACCAGGTGATCGAGCCAGAAATTAAACTGATGGGGATCGAAATTGCGGGTGAAAGTGTAACTGTGCGATTCAATATCATGCAGTGCAGGACGCTGATCTTTCTGCACCAGGGCAAAACCTGCGGGTTTCATCACCCCGGATGAAAGCCGTAGTTTTCCAACATTGATGCTGAAGTCCTCGATCACTTTCGGCGCGTAGGTGTATGTATCAAGCAGGCTGAAACCGTTGACGCTTCCGAAACTTGAATGAACCAATTCTGCAAAGGGATTGAACGACTTTACCAGCTCAGCGGCGCCGGCCAGCTCCGCTTCAGTAACCAGATCCGTTTTATTCAGCACAACTATATCCGCGTAGCTGATCTGCTTGGCAGCCATGGCTGTATCGGCAGCAATGGGCCCGATATTCCTGGCATCCACCAGACACACCACGCTGTCGATGCGGTAAAACATTTCAATCTGCTCCGACGACATGAACGCCTGCACTACCGTGGATGGATCGGCAATACCGGTGGTTTCCACAACCAGGTGCGTCAGTTTGTGCCGGATATTGAGCAGATCAAACAGCAGCTCAGCCAGTTCGCCGTTGAGCGTACAACAGATGCATCCGTTCGACATTTCATAGATATTGTCGCTTTCCACACCCACAATCAGATCGTTGTCGATCGGAATCTCCCCGAATTCATTTTCAATGACCGCGAATTTATGCTGCGGGTAGTTTTTAATCAGGTTGTTCAGCAGGGTGGTTTTCCCGGCTCCGAGAAATCCGGTCAGTATGGTTACCGGCAGCCGGTCGTCATCCATGTAGTCTTCCATCAGGGTTAAATTTGGCCTGCGCAAAGGTAATCATTTGCCATGCTTAAACACCCGTGGCAGACCCGCGAAAGATGTCAGGATGGATTGATCAGATATTCGGCCATTTTCGTGTAATATGTTGCAAAACATTCTGAAACCATGACAGAAAGCATTAAATTTAATCCTGATTTCTAAAACCAAACGATCATGCTCAATCAATTAATCAACCTGGTGAAGGAAAATGCCGGGGATGCCATTATCAATAATCCCTCCATTCCCAACGAGCGTAATAACGAAGCCATTCAGACGGCCGCAAGATCATTGTTCAACAGCCTTCAGGGCCAGGCAAAGGGAGGCAACCTCAATGCCGTGCTTGATATGTTCAAAGGAAACGAAAATGCTTCCTCCAATCCGATGGTAAACAATATCAGTTCGGGTGTCGCCGGTGACCTGATGAAGAAATTCGGCCTCGACAATGCCGCGGCAGCCAGCATCGTAAACCAGTTGATTCCTGCCGTGATGGACAAACTGAAAAACAAAACCAATGATCCCAATGACAACAGCATCAATCTGGATCAGATCGTTGGCGCACTTTCCGGAAAGAAAGGCGGCGGACTGCTGGGATCACTGGCCGGCATGCTTTTCAAAAGAAAATAGAACCTTGGACAATAACCTGGAACAGCCTGCTCACTGCAGGCTTGCGGGGTTTACACTTACCGGCAGGAAAAACCACAACATCAGCGGCCTTATCAGCCGGCATTTATTAATAGCCGGCCGCCTGCCCGTCCTTTCTTGACTCGGAAGCCCCGTAATAAACTTTTTTCACCGGGTCGGCCATGATCGCCTGATAACCGCCGAAGTCGCCATACGACCACCCGGCTTTATGCCCCATCTGCATCAGTTCGCGGATGGTTTGATAGCCGAACCCGCTTTCAAGCAGAATTTCGCCCCGGCCGGCCTTTTGCAACCCGGTCGGATCCGAAGATCCGGCATGGCTGATCCTGGGGGCATCGCCCGCTTCCTGCAGGTTCATCCCGAAATCCACCAGGTTCATAACGATCTGTACATGTCCCATAGGCTGGAAATCTCCGCCCATCACGCCGAAACTTACATACGGCCTGCCATCTTTGGTGATAAAGCAGGGGATAATGGTGTGAAACGGCCGCTTGCCCGGCGCGTAAACGTTCGGATGTCCCTCTTCCAGACTGAAAAGCTCTCCCCTGTCCTGCAGCATAAAACCAAGGCCGGGCGGCACCATACCCGATCCCAGCCCCCGGTAATTGCTCTGTATCAGCGAAATCATATTGCCATCACGGTCAGCCACGGTCAGGTAGATGGTACCGCCTTCCATAGGCTCGCCTGCCTCAAAATCTCCGGCCCTTGATTCATCAATCAACGCCCTCCGGCCGGCCGCATATTTTTCGGAGATCAACTCCTCAACCGGAACACGGGCAAAATCCATATCGGCATAATACCTGGCACGGTCTTCAAACACGAGTTTTTTCGCTTCCGTAAAAAGATGGATATGCCTGGCCGATCCGAAAGGAATCTGCGAAAAATCGTATCCTTCGAGGATATTCAACATCTGAAGTGCCGCGATGCCCTGACCGGAAGGGGGAAGCTCCCACACATCGTATCCCCGGTAATTCACCGAAACAGGATCCACCCACCCGGAACGGTGTGACGCCAGGTCTTCGCGCGAAAGAAATCCGCCCTGACTCTTTATAAAATCAGCGATCACCCCGGCAATTTCCCCTTTGTAGAAAGCATCCCGTCCTCCCTCTATCAGTTTGCGGTAGGTAGCGGCCAGGGCCGGATTCCTGAATATATCCCCCTTTCCGGGAACGGTTTTTCCGTCAAGTGTATAGGTTTGCATTACATTCGGGAAGCGGCTTCCCAGCGAGGGGACCGAACGGCCCAGATACCAGGCCACGAGTTCCGTCACCGGAAATCCTTTTTCCGCATACTCAACCGAGGGCATCAGAATATCCTGCACCGGCAGCTTTCCGAAGCGCTCATGCAGCTCAAACCAGCCGTCGACACACCCGGGAACGCTTACCGGCAGCGGCCCGTACGACGGAATTCTACTGACATTCAAGCTTTTGAGATGTTCAAGGGTAAGTCCCTGCGGGGAACGGCCGGAAGCATTCAGGCCGTAGAGCCTGCCACTTTTGGCATCCCACACGATGGCAAACAGGTCGCCACCAATCCCGCAGCCGGTGGGCTCCATCAGCCCCAGCGCCGCATTGGCGGCAATGGCCGCATCCACCGCCGTTCCACCCTTTTTCAGGATGTCTATCCCGATCTGGGTTGCTAACGGATGACTGGTGGCCACCATACCCTGCTGTCCAATGACTTCGGAACGGGTCGCGAAGGTTTTGCCGGTTATCCGGTCCTGCGCGGAAACACAGGTTGCAAGTATTGTTGTTAAAAGCAAAAAAAATATCTTCATTGGTTCTGTTTTTTAAGTTTTATACTTCACTACCTCTGATACCGGCTTTATTTCTTCTTATTACGGGCCGTTTTCTTACGACCGGCTTTGAGTGCCTGCATGGCCTGCTCCAATTTAGTCATCAGTGTCCGAAGCTCCGTTTCATAATCCGGTTCCGGCAGCACGATTCCAAAACGCGCTTTCAGCCTGTCCGAAAGATCGATACACGCCTGAACGGCCTTAAGTTGTTCTTTTAAGCCGGATGTCAGTTTCCGGATTTCCTTCCGGAGTTCTGCGCCGGCTTCAGGATCAGCGGCCGGATGATAAGGTACTGATTGTCCGGATTCCGGATTCACGATTAAAGGCACTTTTGCGACAAGTTGCTTTCCTTTCCTCAGCTGGCGGCCGGCTGCATAAGCCCCCAGTACCAGCGCCCTGCTCCGGCCCTTGCCGTTAAGTTGTTCCACCGCCGACAGCAGCATCAGCACGGCTTTGTTGTAATCGCGGTTGAGATAAGCGGCCAGGGCGCGTTTCAGATAATTGGTTGCCTTCCCCGATTCCAGCTCACTGACCAGCAGGGTTTCGGGGGTTTCCTGTCTGGCAAACTCCAGCACCACGGGATCGGTTTTTATAGAACGTGCATTCAGCGGGGTTTTCAAAAGCAATCCGTTAAACGCTGTACACCGGCTGAGGGCAACATACACCTGCCCCGGGGCAAAAGCTTCCTCCAGGTCGGCAATAATTTTCTCAAAAGTAAGCCCCTGGCTTTTGTGCACGGTAATGGCCCAGGCCAGCTTCAGCGGATACTGCACAAATGTGCCGATGGTCTCCTCCACCACCTTGCTTTCCTTGCTGTCCCATGAGTAACGGATATTCCCCCACTCCTCCCGTTCCACGGCAATGATATCGCCTTCTGGCAACTCCACGAAAAGTCCCTCATCAGATATTTCGATCACATGACCTATCTTGCCGTTGTAGAAGCGTTTGTTCCTGTCGTTGCGCAGAAACATCACCTGGGCTCCCTCTTTCAGTTTAAGAATGGCGTCGGCCGGGAAACTGTTTTCGGGAAACGTACCTTCCACCACAGCTTCAAACCGCATCAGCGGCTCATCAATCTCACGCAGCCGCTTCTCGTTGGTCTCCTCCACCATGCGGTTGTGGGTCGCCAGAATGATATAATCCTCTTCCTCTTCGGGCGAAAAGCCGTGGAGGTAACGGCTGTTGAGCAGTGTCAGGTCTTCCGGCCCGAGGCTGTTCACTCTGATGCGGTTGAGCAGGTCAATGAAATCCTGATCTGTCTGGCGGTAAATCTTTTTCAGTTCAATGTAAACCGGTTTCATATCCTGCATGACCCTTGCACTGAAAAAGAAGGGGCTGGTGTAGAATTGTCCGAGAATACTCCAGTCGTCCTGATTCACGATGGGCGGTAACTGAAAGCTGTCGCCGATCAGCACCACCTGCACCCCGCCGAAAGGGGTAAACTCCCTTTTCCGGAATACCCTGAGCAGGCGGTCGACCACATCAAGCAGATCGCAGCGCACCATGGAGATTTCATCGATAACCAGCAACTCAAGTCCGCGGATGATATCCAGCTTGTCGCGGTGGTAACGGAAATGGTCGTTGATAATGCTTTTATCGGGATCTTCAGGCGGAATCCGGGTCCTCAGCCGCTTGTCGCCCGGCACATAAACACTTGGTTTGATATTGAAAAAGGAATGAATGGTTTGCCCGCCCGCATTCACGGCCGCCACGCCGGTAGGCGCCAGCACCACCATATTTTTGTTGCAAACGGTTTTCAGGTATTTCAGAAAGGTAGTTTTGCCTGTTCCCGCTTTCCCGGTAAGGTAGAGCATACGGTTGGTATGCATCACGAAATCAACGGCATAACGGAATTCAGGATTGTCGGTGTCGAGGCTGAAACTGTTGAGCAACATGGGATATCGGATAATCAGATTGCAGAATTGCGTCTCGCTAAATTAGCAAAATGACCGGGATTATGCCTGCCTGAAAAAAGAAAAACCTGCCGGTTTTAAGCAGCAGGTTTATTTAAGCGGTTTATCAGTTACTACCAGCGCTTACGCTGAAAGGGGCGATGATTCGCGCCGGAAGGCCGTGGCATGCGGTTGCGGTGGTGAACAGCTTCAGCCTGCACATCCATTCCCACCTGAGCGGCAGGTACACTGGCCACAAAGCCATTCATGCGTTTCACCTCGATCGAGCGGGGCAACAGCTTATTGATATCCTTGAGACTTCCGCGCTCTTCCGAAGCACAGAACGAAATTGCCGTGCCGGCCTCTCCGGCCCTGCCGGTGCGCCCGATGCGGTGCACATAGGTTTCGGGAACCTCAGGAAGTTCAAAATTGATTACATGCGAAAGCTTGTCAACATCGATGCCGCGCGAGGCAATATCGGTGGCAACCAACACCTTGACGGAACGGTTCTTAAATCCCTGCAGCGCCTTTTGCCTGGCCTGCTGTGATTTATTGCCGTGAATGGCGGCGGCGGAAATACCCAGCTTGTTCAGTTCACGGGTTACCTTATCGGCGCCGTGTTTGGTCCTGGTAAAAATCAGCGCCGTTTCAATCTCTTCAGAGGCAAAAACCTGTTGCAGCATGGCGCGCTTATCGGCCTTTTCAACATAATATACTGACTGGCTGACCATTTCAGCCGGTGCTGAAACCGGAGCCACATTCACTTTTACCGGTTTGTTGAGCAGGCTGTCGGCAAGCGCCCTGATTTCGTTGGGAATGGTAGCGGTAAAAAATCCGGTTTGCCTCTCAGCCGGAAGTCTGGCTATGATGCGTTTGATATCGGGAGCAAAACCCATGTCAAGCATACGGTCTGCTTCGTCAAGGATAAAAATTTCTATGGAATTCAGGCTGACGAAGCCCTGGTTCATCAGGTCGAGCAAACGGCCGGGGGTCGCGATCAGGATATCGATGCCTTTTCGCAGTATTGTCGTTTGAGGATTCTGTGAAACGCCACCGTAAATAACGGTGTGGCGGAGTTTCAGTCCTTTGCTGTAGTCGCTGAAGCTTTCGCTGATCTGTATGGCCAGTTCGCGCGTGGGGGCAAGCACCAGTGCACGGATTCCGGAATTGTGCCCTTTACCGTTATTGTAAAGCCTTTGCAGAATGGGAATGGCAAATGCGGCAGTCTTTCCGGTTCCTGTCTGGGCTGTGCCGAAAACATCGGAACCATTTAAAAGATGGGGAATTGCTTTTTCCTGTATGGGGGTGGGTACTACATAACCCTTTTGTTTCAATGCATGGGTAATGGGCGCAATGATGTTCAGATTTTCAAATGTCATGAAATAATAAATAAAGTGATCGCAGCCGGCAAACAACCGTGACTTATCGGAGGGTCCTGAGTTAAGTTCTGAAAGAATCGTGCATTAACGAAGGTTCGATGGGCAGGAAAGGATATAAACCTATAAATGAGAAACAGCTACTTTAAATGAGTTGCAAAGATACGCATTTAATAAACACCTTCGACAAAACGCATCAGTTGATAATAAGGGATGCCCATTGTGTCCCTGAATCTGATTTAAGTATCAGGAAATACCGCCCCTGTGCCGGTTTCCCCAGATCAAAAAACATTTCATTCTGAAGTACTGCTTCTCCCGACTTCACCAGCCTGCCGGCCTGATCGGCCAAAAGCCAGCGGGTTTTGCCTCCTGCCAGTGACAGTCCGCTGATCCTTACCTGACCGCCGGAGGGATTAGGGAAGACTGTAAAAGCTCCTGCCTGGATAATTTCAACATTGGTCACCAGACCTTCCTGCAATAAGAGCACTTCCGCAGATGGACCGCCATTCAACGTAGAAACGGTGATTACGGCAATCCGGTCATCTTCCGAAGGATTCGCTTCATACACGGCACTGATCTGTCCTTCACCCTCGCCTGAAGCCTCCGCATTGCACCAGGTCGCATTGCAGACTGCATTCCATGAAGTATTTGAAAAAACGGAAAAAACGACCGAGCCGGCATCCGGGGAAACCTGCTGCATCTCAGGCATTACGGCAAGGGTTGCCGCTGCAGCTTCCTGAACCAGCAACACCTGCTGATCCGGCGCTCCGGCGGCGGAAATTGTGATCGTAGCAGTTCTTGATGTGTTCACAGAATTGGCATAATACTCAGCCAAAAGAGCGGCACTGCCGCTTCCTTCAGGAGTAACGGTGCACCATTCCGCGTTGCTGACCGCCGTCCACACAGTATTTGAAGTTACGGAAAATTCCGCTGCCCCCGCTTCGGACGTCACAAACTGCTCAACCGGAGAAACCGATAAAACGGCGCTTGCTCCGGCCTGAACTACTGTAACAATCTCCGGATCAGCGCCCTCCGCGTTGACAGAAATCGTGGCTGTACGGGGCGACGAACCGCCATTGGCTTCGCATTCTGCAACCAGCATCCCGTTGCCACTTCCCGCCGGCGTTACCGTGCACCACCCTGCATCGCTCTGCGCATTCCAGCTGGTATTAGACACAACGTTAAATTCAGCGGTCCCGCTTCCGGATTCCACCTGTTGAGACTGGGGGGTAACGTTCAGCACAACCGCTGCACCCTGCTGTGTCAAAGTCACTGTCTGGTCAGCGATCCCCGGCGAAGAAACGGTAATCAGCGCCGACCGCTGCGAAACTTCCGTATTTTCAGCATACTGGGCGTTAAGTATCCCGCTTCCCGATCCGGAAGGCGTTACTGTGCACCACCCGGCATTGCTCTGGGCCGTCCAGCCAAGCGTGGTGGTAACTGTAAATTCCGCGGTACCGGCCTGGGATGCTACCTGCTGGCTGGCCGGCATTACCGACAAAACAGCCGCACCCTGCTCATAGGCAATGGCCGCATCAAAGATCTCGCTCACAAACTGAGGAGCCACCAGCGCGGTGGCCGCGGCATTCGGGTGACTGTCGGTGTTGCTCACCGCGTATTGGGACATCTGGTAACCATTGGCATCCGTCAGCCTGGCGAAATAATTAAAAACGTAAACATTCGGAGGCATGGCGCCCATCACAGGGTCAAGTCCCTGCGCCAGGGTATCCTTTGCCCAGGTACAGAACGACTTTGCCAACATCGCGGCATTCGGATTGGTATTTGCCTGATTGAGCGGGGCATTGGTCCAGATGGCGAAAAAGTTTTCCGGATGCTGCGCCATCACCGAAACAATGCTTCGCCAGTGCCATTTATAATTATACACGGATTTTACCGTGCGGTTCAGCGTATCGGAAGGTTGTCCCCATCCGGTCATGGCAGAAGAGGGAAAGCAGGATTTGACCACAACAATCTTATTGTTTGTGAGAATGGGTGTGATGTTGGCAGCGGGATCCTCCCCGTCGAAGATGCGGTGCCAGCGTTCCCATTCGTTTTCCCAGGGATTAAGCGGCCACGACTGCCGCACCATGCTCACCGCCTGGCTGCCTGTATAACCATGATTTGTATTATAAACCTGGATTTCCTGGGGGATGCTGGTGGGCGAACCGTTGGGCCCCCAGATGTTCTGACCGGTGGAGTGGGTCAGAAAAACTCCACTCCGGAAAAGGGTTTGCGCAAAGCTGAATAATGGAAATAAGATGACTGCAGTTAGTATAATTCGCTTCATATATAAAATCTCCTGATTTAAAACGAAAGAATTTGCAAGCCAGGGTTTTTCTTGAAAAGCTTCAGGCATCCCCTGCCCTATGAGTGAACGGCATGTGGATAAAATTGTTCAGCCCCGACATGAAAATCATCCCCTGATTCATTCCGAAGTACCAAATATACAACAAATTACAATAATAATCCAGAAAATACATGCGCCTGTTTTGCATCCGCAATTCAACTTATGAAACGCCGCGAAATTAATTACCCTGAGCCAGGGTTACCGGAGAATCATGCCTGCCGGGCCTATTTGCATTTCAACCGCCGATTTCAGCATCTCAGGAATTTTATTTAAAACCCGGCTCCGGAGCCGCTGTAATTTTGCATTTTCATTGTTAATCAGCCATAAAAATATGACATCCATCAGAAGCATTGCATCAATCTGCCTGTTCACCGGGCTGCTGGCCGGATGCAGCGGCATTTCACAAAAACCGGAAGAAATCGTCAGAAGCGTAAAAGTTGAAACTGTAGTTCCGGCCGATTCCCTGCTTGAGAAATCATTTCCGGGAATCATTACCGGAGGCGGTGAAATCAACCTGGCATTCAGGGTGGCCGGGCCGATTGCTCAGATTGCCGTGAAGGAAGGAGATTATGTGAGGGCCGGTCAGCTGATAGCCCGCATCGACCCGCGCGACTACGAAGTACAGCTGCAGGCGGCACAGGCACAGTACGACCAGGTGAAGGCTGAAGCCGGGCGGGTTACCGAACTGCACAACCGCCAGAGCGTTGCCGGCAATGATTACGATAAGGCGGTTGCAGGAGAACGCATGGTTACCGCCAAATTGAAAAATGCGAAAGACCAGCTCAACGATACCCGCTTACTGGCGCCTTCACAGGGGTATATTCAAAAAATCAACTTTAGTGTGAATGAGCTTATCGACGCGGGGATGCCCCTGGCTACCCTGCTTGACGCCGGACAGTTCCGGGTGGAAACCGACATCCCGGCATCGCTGTATCTCCGGCGAGATGAAATCGTTTCATACACCGGCATACAGCCAAACCTTCCCGAAAATCAATTTGAGCTTAAGCTGCTCAGCTTCAGTAAAAAAGCCAGCCATAATCAGCTTTATAAACTTCAACTGGCCATGGATGCCGAAGCCCGCTCAAAACTTGCCGCCGGGATGGATATTGAGGTAAAGATTCTGCAAAAAATCAGCGAAGGCCCGCAATTATGCGTTTCTCTCAGCGCGTTGTTTAGCCGCGACGGCAAAACTTATGTATGGATATACCAACCCGGGACGCAGACCGTGACCAGCCGTGAGGTAAGCACAGGTAAGCTGACCGGCGACGGCAGAATCCGCATCAGCGGTGGTTTGAAGCCGGAAGAACAGGTGGTAGTAGCCGGAGTCAGCCAGTTAGGCGAAAACCAGAAAGTGGTTCCGCTTGAACCCGTTTCCGAAACCAACGCAGGAGGTATGCTATGAAGCACATCACCGGCTATATCTTCCGCCGCAAATCCATCTTTTATTTTCTCTTTTTTGCTATGCTGGCCGGAGGAATCCTGGCCTTCCAGCGCATCAGCAAACTGGAAGATCCCGAGCTGGTGGTGATGCAGAGCCAGATTGTGACGGTTTACCCCGGGGCATCGGCCCATGAAGTGGAGATGCAGGTAACCAATGTGATCGAAGAAAAACTCAATACATTGGCCAATGTGGAAAGCATACGCTCCAAATCCATGGCCAATCTTTCAATAGTTGCCGTTACCCTTGAACTTACTGTTCCCCAGGATGAGATTGAACAGCGCTGGGATTACCTCAGGCGCCGCATGAATGAAGTGTTGCCGGAATTGCCTGAAGGCGCTCAGCCACCCGTAATTTATGATGATTTCGGCGATGTGTACGGGATGTTCTACGCCATGACAGCCGAAGGATTCTCCTACCGGGAAATGAGCCGCATGGCCCGCTTCATTAAACGGGAGATGCTGGCCGTTGAAGGGGTGGCGCGCGTTGATATCTATGGCGAACAGGAACCTGTCACCGAAATCGTTTTCACCCCTTCGGGTATGGGCGAACTCGGAATTTACCCCATTCAGGTGATGGCTGCCATAAACAGCCGGACATCCGCCGTTTACCCGGGACCCCTGCAAACCGGTAATCAACGGATCAACCTCAGCGTTGAAGGAATAACAGCCCATACGCAGGATGTAGCCAATACCATGGTCAAAGGACTCAACGGCAACCTCTTCAAACTCTCCGACATCGCCGCTGTAAATGATACCTACAACGACCCTTTGCGAAATACCCTTCGCCTGAACAATCAGAAAGCCATCGGCATCTCCCTGTCGATGGAATCGGGCGAAAATATCGTGGAAGTGGGTAAAAGGGTGGAAAAGCGCCTGGCAGAACTCCAGCAGAACATGCCTGTAGGATACAATTTTGAAAAAGTATTCTTTCAGCCCGACCTGGTAAAAAAGTCCATCGACGGATTTATGCTGAACCTTATCGCGTCGGTAGCCATTGTAATCCTGGTGCTGATGGTTTCCATGGGGCTGAGAAGCGGATTTATCATAGGATCCGGACTGATCCTTACGATTATGGCAACATTTCCCATCCTGCTGGCGGCCGGGGGTACGCTTCAGCGCATTTCACTGGGCGCTTTTATCGTCGCCATGGGCATGCTGGTGGACAATGCCATTGTGGTGCTCGACGGCATTCTGGTGAACTTTAAAAAAGGCATTCCCCTCCCCGGAGCGCTCACCGATCCGGCCAGAAAAACAGCCTGGCCGTTGTTTGGCGCTACTTTCATCGCAGTAGCGGCCTTCCTGCCCGTGTACCTTTCGCAGGATGCCGCAGGCACCTATGCACGCGACCTGTTTGTAGTCCTCTGCATTTCATTGCTGATCAGCTGGTTGCTGGCCATGACCCAGGTGCCGCTGTTTGCCGGCCTGATGTTGAAATCCCCTGCTGAAAACGGCGAAAAAGCGCTTTTTACCGGTAAACTATACCGTACCCTGAACAAGGTGCTCTGCAAACTGCTTCATTACAAAACCTTAACACTGGCTGTATCTGCACTGCTTTTGCTGGCTGCCGCCCTGAATTTCGGGAATATCAAAAAAACTTTCTTCCCCGACTTCAACTACAACCAGGCATACATCGAAGTCCGCATGCCGGCCGGGACAAGCCCCCGGAAGGTGCAGGATGACCTTAATCAGATCACAGCATATCTTAATTCGCTGGATGAGGTCAAGATGGTGGTTTCCAGTCACGGGCAGACACCCACCCGCTATTGCCTGGTACGTCCGCTGGGCGAAGCAGGTGACAACTACGGGGAGTTGATCGTGAACTTTGAGGATTACGAAACCATGATCCGGATGAAACCACTGCTTTCGGAATATCTTCACAGGAATTTCCCGGATGCCAGGACCAGGATCCGGAAGTATAACCTTTCCATCAAGGCTTCGCATACGGTGGAGGCCGAATTCTCAGGGCCCGATCCCGCTGTGCTCAGGGATCTCAGCCGGCAGGCCATGGCTATTTTCAGAGAAAATCCTCATGTTGACCCTTACACCCTCGAAGAGGACTGGGAATCCCCGGGCGAAGCGCTTACTGTGCGTTACAATGCACAGGCAGCCGGCAGGGCGGGCGTCACCAGGCAGGATGTGAGTAACGCACTCCTTGCAGCAACAGACGGATTGCCCATCGGCAGCTACTTCCAGGATCAGACTCGTGTGAACATCATGCTGAAACTGCGCAACAAGGATGGTTCGCGCATCCAAAATCCCGGAGAAATCCCCGTTTGGAGCATGTTGCCCGATATTTCAGGAATCAATGAGCAAACGGTCAGGGAACTGATGACAGGCATCACAACGATGGATGAACTGAGCCGGGAGCTGGTGAGCCCGGTCCCGCTGAGCGCGGTCACACACGGCATTGACCTGACGTGGCAGGAGCCTGTTGTGCACAGGGTGAACGGGCGGAGAGCCATTCAGGTGCAATGTGAACCAAAAGACGGGCACAGCCCCGCCGAAACACGTCAATACAGCAAAAAGGCGATAGAAGCCATCCCGCTGCCGGCGGGCTATCAGATGCAGTGGGTGGGCGAACATGAACTTCAGGGAGACGCGCTCAGAAACATCTTCAGGTTTCTGCCCATCTCCATTTTGCTGATTATCCTCACACTGATCCTCCTGTTCAACGATTTCAGGAAACCGCTGATCGTGATCCTGTGCATCCCCATGGCTTTCATCGGCATTGTTCCGGGCATGATCCTGGCGGGACAGCCATTCACGTTTATGGCCATCATCGGCTCATTCGGGCTGATGGGGATGATTGTGAAAAACGCCATCGTGCTGATCGACGAAGCGGAAGGGCTGATTGCAGCAGGTTCTGAAAAGCACCCGGCACTGATCAATGCAACCATCTCGCGCGCGCGTCCGGTGATCCTCGCTTCACTCACCACCATCCTGGGCATGCTCCCCCTGCTCACCGACCCCATGTACGCCAGTATGGCCGTAGCCATCATCAGCGGACTGCTTGTCGGCACCCTTATCACCCTGCTCTTTGTACCAATTCTTTACGCCGTTTTCTACGGGGTTAAACCCGTTTCAGCACCTGATAACAATAACGACACATGCGCATGAACAAACTGATAATCAATTCCCTGATACTGATACTGGCGTTTTGCTCGCAGGCTGCAGGGCAACAGCAACTCAGCCCGGAACAATGCCGTAAAATGGCCCTGGAGAAGAACGAAGACCTGAAGATTGCCGGTATGCAGACCGAAAAAGCAAACCGCATGCAAGCCGCCGCGCGTACACTCCGCCTGCCTTCGCTTTCGGTATCAGGCACAGGCATTTACCAGAACAAGGATTTTGAAATGGAGATGTTCCTGCCTACGCAAACCCCCAATCCATTGACCGGCCAGCTGGAGCCCAACATTATGGTCAATCCGCTGACCGGGCAGCCGGTATTCGGCCCCGACGGCAATCCCGTTTTCAATATGTATGCCTGGCTGCCCCTCGAAATCAGCCTGAATGGCGCATACCTTGCCGGCATCAGTCTTGAACAGCCTGTTTATGCGGGCGGCAGGATAAGGGCAGGAAATCAGATGGCTGATCTGGGGGTGGAAATGGCCGAAGAGAACACCCGCCTGCAACTGGGAAATACCCTGGAGGAGGCTGACCGCGCCTATTGGACGTTTGTATCGGTAAGAAGTAAAACCATGCTTGCAGGCCAGGCTGTAAAAATGCTTGAGGAGCTGGTGACAAGGGCAAAAAACAGTCATGCAACAGGAATGGCCAGCCGGAACGACCTGCTGAAAGCGCAGGTGGAACTCAGCCATGCACGGCTTAACCTGCAAAAAGCACAGCAGGGTATGGAACTCAGCCGCATGGACCTGTGCAGGGTGACCGGCTTGCCGTTTGACACACGGATCATAGTTACCGACACCCTGCAGGATGCGGAAAGCTTAACTCCGACAACCGTGAATCCGGAACCTGCCAGACCGGAAAACCGGCCGGAATACCAGCTGCTGCTGAAAAAGATCGGCATGCAGGATCATCAGATCCGTATGGAAAGGGCAGAATTTCTGCCGACCGCAGGCATCAGGGCAGGATACAACCATATCGGCGGAATAGAACTGAGCGGCACCAGCTTTGAAAATACCAGTTTCAATGTGATGGCATCTGTCAGTATCCCCCTCTTTCACTGGGGCGAAGGCATACAGAAAATCAAAGCCGCCCGCCTCGAAAAGGAGATCAGGGAAACGGAGTTGACCAAATATCACAAACTGATGATGCTCGAAGCAGAAC
>JAMLHF010000017.1 GCA_023957275.1 Lentimicrobium sp.
TGGAAGAGGATAAGGTTAAAATTCTGGAAGAGCGATTGAAACAAAGGCTGGATAGCAAAAAAGAGTGGTCGCTCGATGCTGATGAAACGCTGACTGCTCCATCGGCTATGGTATACCAGTCCCCGGGAAAGACAAATAAGCGAACTTTCACCGAAAGTATCGGACCGATGAGTTCATTGGGCAAGTATCTCAAACGACAGTTCAGCCAGAATGGACTGAAGGTACTGAAGGGCCAGGCCCTGAGCGGATACATTGCAGCGCTCTGCCTTATCCTGAAGAAGAAGTACCTGACCGAAACAGAAGTTAAGGGTGAAAATGGTACCGTTAAAGGATATAGACTTCGGGTAGAACATGTTATCTGGAAGCTTGGGGATGGCAGGAATGTGATTACTGATGAAGTCCGCATCCACAGTACCAAAGGAAATTTAAAAATATTACCAAACAATTATTTTAAGCGATTTTACCAACAGGATTTTCAAAACTTTGACAAATCGTTTGTTGCCAGCGAGCATACCGGTCAAATTGGAACACAGCAAAGGATTGACCGGGAAAAGTATTTCAGGGAGGGCAGCATATCCGCATTGTTCTGTTCACCTACAATGGAACTGGGTATAGATATTTCGAACCTGAACATTGTGCATATGCGAAATGTACCACCCAATCCTGCCAACTATACTCAGCGCAGCGGCCGTGCGGGGCGAAGTGGCCAAACGGCTGTGGTTTTTACTTATTGTTCATACTCATCGCCACATGATCGCCACTATTTTAAAAATGCCATAAAAATGGTTGCCGGCGAAGTTAAAGCACCCAGGATTGACCTGATCAACGAAGAACTGATCGTCACCCACCTGAATGCATATATATTAACTCAGCTGAAGCTGACGGATATCAGTAAATCGGCTGAAGATTTTATCGATATTACTGACAAAACTAACCTGCCCATAAAGCAGGAAATCAGGGATTACATAATCGATCAACAGGAAAATTATTCGCAGGAATGGGCGAACGGGTTCCGCATGGTAATTGACACACTCATACCTGAACTGGAAAAGACAGGATGGTTTAACAACGACTGGCTGAAAGCACGATGTGATGAGTTTTATCATAAGCTGGATCAGGCATTTGTGCGGTGGAGAAGATTGTTCCGTGCGGCAAGTACCATGATAGAGAATGGTACGATTACCATGAATGATCCCACCATTGCTGCCTCCAGCTATGAAGCCAATGAGGCCAAACGCAGAATAGCCATTGGCGCCCGGCAACGCGATTTGTTGTTGAACAACATCAGCAGGTTTGACGGGACCAATGAATCGGAGTTTTACATCTACCGCTACCTTGCCAGCGAAGGATTCCTGCCGGGATATAATTTCACACGGCTTCCTGTCAGGGCTTTTGTAGGCCGTCACAGCCAGAACGAAGGAACCTATATTTCACGCCCCAGGTTTATTGCGCTGCGTGAATTTGGGCCAGGCAACCTGATCTATCACAACGGAGGAAAATTCAGAATAACCCGGATGCAGTTCACCGAAGCTGATCTGAAAACCCAATCTTTGAAAATTTCTGTTAAGACTGGTTTTGCCTGGCTAAACGAAAACGGAATAGGAATCAACAATGACCCCATTACCGGCGAAGAACTAAAAGGACAGGATAAAACAAGGGTTTACAACAATCGCCTGCTTGAGCTGGTGGAATCAGATACACAGCCGGTTGAAAGGATCTCATCAGAAGAGGAAGACCGTACATCAACAGGGTATGAAATCGAGCAGTATTTTAATTACCCTAAAGGCGTTGAGGACACCCTGCAATCTACACTTTCGGCTTCAGGACAACCCTTGCTTAATATAATTTTTTGCAAGGCTACCCAACTGATCCAGGTAAACAAGAAATGGAGGCGCTCCAAAGGAGATGAAGAAGGGTTCAGTATTGGAAAAAGTTCCGGGAAGTGGCTAAAAAAATCGGAACTGAGTGAGGAGGAAAGGGAGAAAGATCCTTCACTCACCATCCATCTCTTTACCACCGACACCGCCGATTCATTATACATCCAGCCTGTTGAATCGCTTGCCCTGTCCGAAGATGGGGTGATATCCCTCACTTTCGCCCTTAAACGGGCCATCGAACGGGTGTTCCAGATTGAAGAATCTGAGGTAAATGTTTGGTTTATGGGACCTGAAGATTCAAGGAATATTCTTATTTATGAAGCAGCACAGGGTAGTCTCGGAATCCTTTCACAGCTTATAGCCGACACTTCCAAACTCAGGGAGGTCTTCAGGGAAGCATACAGGGTAATTCAATACGATCCCGATACGCTTCAGGATGCAGCTCCCGATAAACCCCGGGCTTCTTATGATGATCTGCTTTCGTATTACAATCAAAGATATCACGAAAACCTTGACCGGCATAGCATTAAGGCTGCCCTGGAATTGCTGATGATTTGTGATTCAGACAATACTGCAGCTATCAGCAGCACTTTTAGCAACAGGGAAACTCACTACAGGTATCTGCTCGATCATTACGATCAGAATTCGGTGATGGAAAAAAGACTGATAGATTTTCTGTATCAAAACAAACTGCGTTTACCCGATCAGGCACAGGTTAACCTTTCAAAAATTGCAGGCTTCTACATCAGTGCTGATTTCGTTTACCTTGACAAAAGCGATATTGAAGCCATTGTTTTTTGCGATGGTTCTGTTCACGATCAATCAGAAGTAAATGAAGATGACCATCACAAGCGCAAATTGTTGAGTGATGCCGGGTACGATATCATTGAATGGCATTATACCGAACTCCTTGAACAACTTGTTGAACGCCGAAAGGATATTTTCAGGAAAATATGACAGAATTCTATAAACGAAAGGCGGATGCCGGCAAGATGATCAGGCTAAGGGGCAGGGAATATATTGTATTGCCTTCTCCGGATGAGGATATAATGCTTGTGAAACCGCTGGGAGGATCAGATGATGAAATAACGGGCATTTACCTTCCACTGAATGCTGCTGAGGATAAATGGACAGAAGCCAGCTTCCCAAAACCGGGCATTGACGACCTCAATGACTTTGAAACAGCCAAATTACTTTTTGATGCATCAAGATTATCTTTTCGCCATGCATCAGGACCTTTCAGAAGTATGGCCAAACTCAGTTTCAGGCCCCGCTCCTATCAGCTGCTGCCATTGGTGATGTCGTTGCGCATGAATGTCACAAGACTCCTGATCGCTGATGATGTTGGAATTGGCAAAACCATTGAAGCCCTGATTATTCTTAAGGAGTTGATGGAGCGTGGCGAAGTAAAACGATTCGCTGTTATCTGCCAGCCTCATTTGTGTGAGCAGTGGCAAAGTGAACTCAGCGATAAGCTCGGGATTGAAGCAGAGATTATCCGCAGCAGCACCATCTCAGCGATTGAACGCAAACTTACGGGTTCCGAAAGTGTCTTTAACCAGATTCCATACCAGGTTATCTCTGTGGATTATGTAAAAAGTGACCGCCGTAAACCCATTTTTCTGAATGATTGCCCTGAATTTATAATTGTTGACGAGGCACATACCTGTACCAAACCACAGGGAACCGCTTCGCTTTCGCACCAGCAAAGGCATCATTTGCTTCATGATATTGCTGCCAATCCTGACCGGCATCTGCTGCTGTTAACCGCAACGCCCCACAGTGGCAAAGACGAAGAGTTTAAATCCTTGCTTGGCTTGTTGAAACAGGATTTCAGGGATTTTGATCTGGAAAACCTTGATCAGGCGAAACGCAAACACATGGCGAAGCACTTTATCCAGCGAAAGCGTGAAAACATCAGGCGATGGCTGAATGAAGACACGCCTTTTCCTGACAGGGATACCAAGGAAATCGGATATAAACTGAGTGAGGAATATCTTAATTTCTTCAGGGAAGCGCAATCCTTTGCCAAAGGATTGACTGCAGGAGCTGAAAAAGATAAAGGAGCTAAAGGAAAATACTGGGCAGCCCTGGCACTATTACGGGGCATCATGTCAAGCCCTGAAGCCGGTGCTGAAATGCTTAAGGGTAAAGCCAGGCGAAGAACCGAAGAGCTTGAAAATCAGGGTGTACAAAATGAAATGCCGGTTGAGGAAAGCAATCCGGTGATTGAGCGCATTGAGGAAGACAGCGACAGCACACAAACTGAATTGCTTGCCGGTGCCGGATTTACTGACAATGAATTGAGAAAGCTGAATCACCTGGCAAATGCACTGGAACAACTTAAGCTGAACAGCCAGGACCGGAAAGCAGATACTGCTGTTAAAATTATTACGGAATGGTTGACTCAGGGTTTCCGGCCCATCATTTTTTGCCGCTATATTGCCACAGCCAAATATCTTGGCGAAGTGTTCAGAAAGGCACTTCCGCAGTCCATTGAGGTGCAGGCCATTACTTCAGAGTTACCTGATGATCAGCGCAAGGAAAAAATCAGGATGATGGGTGACCGGAGTCAGCGCTTGCTGGTTGCCACAGACTGCCTGAGCGAGGGTATCAACCTGCAGGATAGTTTCAATGCTGTGCTGCATTACGACCTGCCCTGGAATCCAAACCGGATTGAACAACGCGAAGGCAGGGTCGACAGGTTTGGTCAGCGGGCTCCCATCGTTAAAACTGCCCTGCTGTGGGGTGAAGACAATCCTATTGATGCCATTGTACTTAAAGTACTGATCCGTAAAGTAAAAGATATACAGAAAACAACCGGAGTGGCTATCAGCCTGGGCGAAGATAACCGCTCCATTATGGATGCCGTTTTGAATGCGGTCCTTCTGGAACCTGAAAAAGCACTTCAGACTGTTCAGACCAAAATGGACTTTGGAGATGATTATTACGATTACCAGCTTACCAATGAGCTGGAGCAGGCAAAGAAACGTGCCGAAAATCTGAGAAGCATCTTCGCTCATGAAAGCATCAGACCCGAAGAAATTGAAGCCGACCTTAATTCAGTGGACGAAGCCATTGGAGATATAAAATCTGTAGAATCGCTTGTACTCAAGGGTATTGAGCACCTGGGCGGGACGTCTGCCAAAACAAACAAGGGATATAAAGTACATCTGGCAAATCTTCCGGCCCATCTCAAAGCATCGCTGTTGAACAGGGATACCGTTCAGGTAAGTTTTGAATCACCCACTCCTGAAGGATACCAGTATATTGGCCGAAACCATCGTTTTACTGAACAACTATGCCAGTTTCTCATTGCCCTCGCTTTTGAGCAGCGGAATGGTTTCCCACGCCTGGCAAGGGCATCCGTGATTCAAACCAGCCAAATAAAAGTTCATACAACCCTGCTTCAGTTCAGGGTTCGAAACGTAATCAGGGAAGTGCTGACGAAGCAGGAAAATATTTCAGAAGAAATGTACCTGTGGGGGTTTGAGGGAAGCAATCCCGATAGCAGGACGCTTGACTACACAGAGTGCAAGAAGCTGCTGTTCGAAGCAGAAAGTGCAAGGCAATTGAGCCTGGAGCGTCAGAAATCAGAGTTGCAGTCAAGGCTTGAAATTTTCAGCACCCGTGAGCATCAGTTTATAGAACTTGCCGAAGAAAGGGCTGCCGAACTGGTAAAAGCGCACGGCAGATTTAAATCCCTGGTGGGAGGCCGGCGTTATGAAGCGGTGTATCCGGTTTTGCCTCCCGATGTTTTGGGAGTTTATGTTTTTGTGCCTGTCCCGCAAGGGAATAATGGAACCTTATAAGTGACTTTAAATCTCAGAACCTGAATCAATGGACAGCGAGTAAAATAGAATTTCATTCAGAATAACCATGAACTATCCAGGCATCAACATACAGGGCAATATAATTTCGGGCGAAATACTTGAAAAAATATGGAATGAGGACACGAATCATCAGACTCCTGCCAGTTTTGGCCTGGATAAGAACATTCGTGTGCGTGATGAAATCGGCCTGGCATGGAGTACCATCAGGGGATTGTGGCAGACTTTTTCAAAACGTCGTGAACGGATAGATCCGGAAGAAAGCGGTACATCTGAAACCCGGAATTTCTGGATGCTGCCTTTTTTAGCTACCCTTGGATATGATGTTGAAAAAGCAAATGCTGAACTGATCGACGGGAAAACATACGCCATCAGCCACAGGGCGATGAATATCGGAGAGTTCCCCATTCACATCGCCGGCATCAACGACAGCCTCGACCGCCGGCGCAACAATAGCGGCCCCCGCCTTTCGCCACATGCGCTGGTACAGGAATATCTGAATAAAACCGAGGACCATCTTTACGCGCTCATTACCAACGGAATTCACCTGAGGTTGCTGCGCGATGCCACTCGGCTGGTCAGGCAGGCTTACCTTGAGTTCAACCTCGAAAAAATGATGGAGGAGGAGCTTTTTGCCGATTTTGCCGTGCTTTACAGGGCCCTCCATGCCACCCGTATGCCCCGGCAGAAAGGGGAAGGAGAAACTTCCATTATTGAAATCTATCATCAGGAATCGCTGGAAGCCGGTTCAAGGATCCGTGAAAAACTGAGCGAAGCGGTTGAATTTTCCATCAAGCAGATGGCCAACGGATTTCTGAAGCATCCTGAAAATGAAATGCTCAGGGAGGTGGTAGCTGAAGGGACTATGAGTGCCGATGCCTATTACCTGCATTCCCTGCGGTTAATTTACAGGGTGTTGTTTTTACTGGTGATTGAAGACCGTGGGCTGGTATTTCCCGATAAAGGGGGAAATGCTACAAAGAAACAGCGGGAAATCTACTTTCAATATTACAGCATCAGTCATTTACGGCAGATTGCCAGCCGCAGGATTTATGTTGATGGCAATAAACATGACCTGTGGGAAAGCCTGAAAGTAACGTTCAGGCTGTTTGAAGAGCAGCAGTCTGCACAAAAGCTGGGTTTGCAGGCCCTGGGATCAGGAATCTTTGAACCCGGGGCTTTGGGTGTGCTTAGTCATTCCACCATCGACAATATGCATCTGCTTGAGATGATGCACCGCTTGTCGTTCTTCAGGGATGATGAACGCAATATCTGGGTAAAAGTGAATTACAGCGACCTGGATGTGGAGGAGTTTGGCTCGGTGTATGAAGGCCTGCTGGAGTATCAGCCGGTTTTTACCAATGAGAACTTAATGCCGGGTTTTTCATTTGAAAAAGGAGATGCACGTTCAAAATCTGGTTCACACTATACGCCCGAGGAGTTGGTAAGGCCTTTGATCAAACATTCTCTGGATTATATTGTTGACGATTGCCTGAAGAAACCGCAGGAACGCCTGAAGAATCTTCCGGCAAACCTACCCCTGAAAGTAATGCAGGAAAAGGCATTGCAGGCCATTACGGTTTGCGATGTTGCCTGTGGCAGCGGACATATTCTGCTGAGTGCCGCACGCCGCATCGCCACAGAACTGGCAAAGGTACGCACCGGCGAGGATCAGCCTTCGCCTGCGGCTATGCGCACTGCCATGCGCGACACCATACGGCAGTGCATTTATGGTGTGGACAAAAACCCGCTGGCGGTTGAACTGTGCAAAGTAGCCCTGTGGCTGGAAGCGCACAACCCCGGTGAGCCGCTGAATTTTCTTGACCATCACATCAAATGCGGCGACAGCATTGTAGGGCTTGCCCACCGCAGAGAACTTGAAAACGGCATTGCCGATGAGGCTTTTAAAACCCTGCCCGGCGATGATAAAGAAATTGCCAAGTCCTTCCGTGACAAAAATGTGAAGGAGAGAAAGGAACGGGCAGCCACAGCCACCCAACTAAAGGCGGATTTTGAAAAAACTACCGAAAGCTCAGTGCAGGAATCCATGGTTGAGTATAAATCCTTCAACCAACTACCCGAAACTACTCCCGAAGAAATTGCCCGTAAGGCCAGGGCTTACAAGAAGTTTATAGACGGCAAAGGGCATAATTTCCTGAAAACCATGGCCGATACCCAGGTTGCACAGTTCTTTATTCCCAAAACTTATGAAAACAAAGAAGCATTGATGACCGATGCCGACTTTCGCCAGATATTAAGTGGCTACAAAGGCTGGCAGGACAGAAGGACAGCGAAAGCATCTGTTGTTGCAATGGAAAAAAGATTCTTTAACTGGTTTCTTGAGTTTCCGGAAGTCTTTCAACAAGGTGGGTTTGATTGCATTTTAGGAAATCCGCCTTTTTTGGGTGACAGAAGATTAAAAGAAGCTTTTGGTGAAGAATTTTTAGAATGGATACGTTATAACTTTACTGACGGTGCGACAGTTGACTTGGTTGTATACTTCTTTCTCAGGATCAATTCAATTATAAAAATAAATGGTTTCCAATCATTAATATCTACAAATACAGTTGCTCAAGGAAAAGCAAGAGAATTTGGTATTGAAAAATTGATTTCTGATGGCTCTGTTTTAAATCATGCAGTGAAAGGAATGAAATGGCCTGGTCTCGCTGCTGTTGAAGTATCTCTGATTTCCATCTACAAGGGGAAATGGAAAGGAAAATATTATTTAAATGGAAAAGAAA
This sequence comes from Lentimicrobium sp., assembly GCA_023957275.1. GTDB lineage: Bacteria > Bacteroidota > Bacteroidia > Bacteroidales > Lentimicrobiaceae > Lentimicrobium. Next base: position 8,449 of record JAMLHF010000017.1, read on the forward strand.
CTAATCAGATTTCTCCATTCTTAGACGAAGCTGATAACACGGGCACTCCTTTTCCTTTATTTATCAATGATGGAAAGAGTTTTCAGGGAAGTATTGTCTTGGGTATGGGATTCATTCTTGAACCATTTGAAGCTAAGGAAATGATTAAACTTGATCATAAAAATGAAGAAGTCCTATTTCCTTATTTGAATGGTGATGATTTGAACAATAATCCAAATCAAAATCCAAGTAGATATGTAATTAATTTCTTCGATTGGTCTGAAGAAAAGGCTTCTCAATACAATAGCGTGTTTAAAATCCTTGAAGAAGAAGTAAAACCAGAAAGGCAACGGTGGAAAGAAGATAAGGACGGTAATCCAATAATTGGAGAATATGCTTTGAGAAAACCACTTCCAGAAAAATGGTGGCAGCATGCTGAAAAAAGGCCTGCTCTTTACTCTGCTACTAAACAAATTCAAAGGGTTCTAGTTTCCTGTCGTGTTTCTAAATATGTTAACCAATCATTTGTGGAAGTTGGGGCTATTTTTGACGTGGCAACTTCTGTTGTTACACGAAGTGAGTATTGGGAATATTCATTTCTTCAATCAACGCTACATGATTGTTGGGCTTGGAAGTATGCTTCCACACTTGAGAGTAGGATTAGATACGTCAACGTAGATTGTATAGATACTTTTCCAATTCTTCAAAATCTGACAAAGCCCCAAGAGCATGAAATAGAAAAATTAGGTAAAGCCTATCATGAGTTTAGAAGACAACTCATGCTTAAAATCCAATTAGGTCTTACCAAAACCTACAATGCCTTCCACGCCAAAGAAATACATACTGGAATTAAAGCCGAGAGTTTGCATGGGAAGGATAAAAAGGCCATTGAAAAGCAATACGGCAAAGAAGTCTGGAACCTCTGGAACCACCTGCAGAAGACTCCGGGCACTTGTTCAATTGAAGAGGCTATTGCCGGCATAATAAAATTGAGAGAGTTGCATGTGGAGATGGATAATGCGGTGTTGGAGGCGTATGGATGGCATGATGTGCAACTCCGGCATGATTTCTATGAAGTGGATTACCTGCCCGAAAATGACCGGGTTCGGTTTACCATCCATCCCGATGCCCGCAAGGAAATACTGAAACGGCTGCTGGAACTTAACCACAGGATATTTGAACAGGAAGCCCGCGAAGGCCTTCACAAAGAAGAAACCGTTCGCAAATTCTATGAGCAAAAAGGCATTCCGGTGCCGGAAGAGGTGAGTAAGTGGTTTAAGAAAGGCAAAACCTACAAAACGAAAAAAGCCAATGCCCCGAAGGTGGAAGAAGATTTAGAGGGGTATGGGGATTTGTTTGGATTGTAATTATTGAATATGTTGAATTTAACTAATTAGCCAATGACTCTTGAATATCTTTGGATTGAGGACTTTAGGGTCTTTAAGAAAATCGGTTTTAATTTCTCATCAAAGTATAGATTCACATATGATTATGAGTCAAAGAGACTCCAAAGGAGTTTGAATGACCAGTATATAGAATCTTTTTTTGGAGGTGGTTTTTCAGAAATTACAGCTTTAATTGGTCAGAATGGTGTTGGGAAATCAACCCTTTTTGAATTTATTATAAGAAATCTCACAAATTTTGGCAATGGTGGATCAACTGAGTATAATGATGGAGATTTCTTTGCGGTATTTTCAAATTTGATCTTAATTAAAAATCAGGAATTAATTAAAAATCAGGAAGAACTTAGATTGCTAGGATACAAAATTGAGGAATACAAAGAAACGGCTAATCTTTTTCTAAGATTGGTTGGAACAGGATACGAACATATAGAATATGCCTATTATTCAAATGTCTTTGATTACAAAAGAGAGTATGATTCATTTCAATTGAATGACATTTCTATTAATAACCTTTTAATTCAAGATTCAGTTGATAATCAAGAGCATGTAATTCTATACTGGTTTGTTTACGCAGAGATAAAGAGACAGATTGATTTCCTGACAGATATAAAGTTTACCGCACCATTTAAACTACCATCAAAATTATTTATTGATATATCAAAGAATGTTTATAAATACAAGCACCTAATTCAATTGTCAGATATTGAGCAACATGAATTAGGTAGCATTATTCAAATGTTTTCTGTTGGTGTCCCTGAAAATGTTTCTGAGAAGACAGAGTTACTTTTATTTCAAAACTTATTAAAATACAGATCATTTATTGAGCCTGAAACCTTTAAAGGTGTTGATTCAGCTATCTTTCAAGATATTCTTCTAAGAAAATCAGTACATAAATCTGAGTTATCACCATCTCAAATAGAAGAATTACGCAACATTCTGAATGTAATTGAGAAATTCCAACAATTGCAGAGGACTGAGCGAATAAACATTTATAATTCAAACGATAAAATCTCTATTGAATATTCAATATCTGAGAATAATGATGCATTTTTTCAATTCAACGATTCTATCAATAAATTAATGGGTGTAGATACATTTTTAGGCTATTCTTGGGCAGGGATATCAAGTGGAGAAAAGGCATTATTATCACTATTCGGCCGACTTAATTTTGCAGGAAAGAATTCTGAAAAGGATCCAGACTTCATTAAAAATAAGATATTACTTATGATTGATGAATGCGATCTTTATTTCCACCCGGAATGGCAACGTAGATTACTAAAAATGCTAATTGATACATTACCTTTGATTTTTCATGAAAAAGAGTCTATACAACTAATTTTATCTAGTCACTCTCCATTTATTATCTCAGATTTGCCAAATTCTAGTATTATTTTCTTAAAGAAGTTGCCAACAGATCGGCTTAAACCGAATGGCGAGTTTTATCCTGTAGTTGAAGATAGTTCAAAGTTTGAAACTTTTGGGGCTAACATACATACCTTGCTTACCAATGCTTTCTTCCTTCAAGATGGATTAATTGGCGAATTTGCTAAAACGAAAATTTTTCAAATCATTGATGAACTTGAGAAAATTGAAACTCTGAATGAGGAAGAGGTAAATTCTTTTAAAAAAAGAATTAGTATTATTGGTGAACCTATGATCAGAAAAAAGATATTCGAGTTACTTTATAGAAAAGTGGGTAACGATGATTTAAGGAAGCGCAAGGAAATCTTAGAACGAGAATTGGAAGAATTAAAAAATAAGTTAGAAAATAGAAATCATGAAGAGGGTTGAGTCATTTGTTGGTATTGATGGTATCCAGCGAACATGGAATGAACTTGAGACACAGTATTATAATGATATCATAAATGGCATTAATGGTTATATTTCGCCATTAGAAAGATTAAATTTGTTATATGCAGAAGGATTTGGCCCTCAAGAGGTTGAAATTATTAATTACCTCATTGCAAATTTTGAGGATGTAGTTAAAGCTAATCCAGAAGAAATTGAAGTATTAATTGAACTTTTTAACAATAATGATTGGTCAAATTTGATTCATAATCATTTCACAAATGAGCAAACAAATTTTGGAAAAAGACTTTATTGGGCATTTCGCTATGAAAAAATTAGAGAGAGAAGACTTGTTAGACTGGCCTCAAAGATGAATATTAAAAGCTGTTTGTACTGTAATGCCCAATATACTATCGTTTTAACTTCTAATAACAGGCAGTTAGCTATTTTCCAATTTGATCATTTTTTCCCCAAAAGCAGATATCCGTATCTCAGTATTTCTTTATATAATTTACTTCCGGTCTGCGCATCTTGTAATCAGCATAAGTCTAATATTCATAATACTCTGGCTGAATTAGTTCATCCATATCTCGAAGACTTTCATATTTTGACTGCATTTACTATCCCAGTTAGAGAACAAATTCGGATGTTATTTGGTGATGTTGTCAGAGAAGATGAATTTGAAATTCAACTTACTAATGTCACTAATCTAAAAGTTCAAAAATACGAAGACAAGTTTGCTTTATCTGGGATATACAATAGGCATAAGGATATTGTAATTGAAATATTTAGAAAAGCATATGCATATCGCCATGGTGGAAAAGAAGCTCTTATGGATTTAAGAAATCATGATGGTAAGCAATTATTCGCATCTGAAGATGAAATAGAATGGTTGCTCCTTGCAAATTATAAGCAATCTTCAGATATAAATAAGCGCCCACTAGCTAAATTTATGCAAGATATTGCTAAACAAGCCGGATTAATCCGATAAAACATAAGAAATGGAAACAAAATATGCCAAATGTCAAAAATGCCCGGCCTATCATCTTCTGGATGAACAAAGGAAGCGTATTATTGAAAAATGGGAATACAAACGTGAAAAATATGTCAGCCGTATGAAGCAGGTTCGCCTGATATTGCTTGGAGAATCCATGCCGGCAAACCGGTATTTCTATGATCTGGAAACGGAATATAAAGATGGCGGGTTAAGGTACACCCTCAAAAAAGAGTTCGGAAGACTTGACATTGATGATAGTTTGTTTCTGCAGTCACTTACCAGAAAAGGTATTGCATTGTTTGACTGTGCCTTGTGTCCAATCTACCTTCTGGAGGATAATGTTGCCAAACGGGCAGCTGCCACCCATTGCTTGCTTACCATAAATCAGACCCATACTTTAAAATATCCGGAAGTTCCAATTGCAACCATCTTTCCTTCAAGAAGAGGATTTTTAAAGACAGAAATTCCGCCCAAACTTTTGAATCGGGTTGTCGGGGAGTTCTCATTTTCAGACCAGACAGGGTTGAGTGAACTTTATGAGAATGTTAAACAAAGACAGTTACTCGGTGAGTGATAAAAAAACACTAATACTTAATTCATAAACTAAACAACATGGCAAAATACAATTTTCACGATGTGGCAAGGTCAGAACGTTACTTTACTGCTACACTATTGCCCCACTTATTGATGGCAAATGGATTTGAAGGAGCAAAACTGTTATTCAAATACATATTAAAGAATGATGCATTGGACGAAGAAGAAGATTTTGAGATTGTTACAGAGTTGGATCCACTCAGAGATGCAAGTGTATCAAATAAAGATGTTCATGACTTGTACAAGGAACATGGAAGGATAGCGGTACCAGACATCTTTTTACGCTGGGGTAAATATTCAATAGTAATCGAAGCTAAATTTTTCACACTTCCATATTGGGAGGATCTTGAATATCAGATAATTGAACAAACGAGAGCAATCGAACTAGTAATAAATAAATCAAATTATGATATTACAAAAATAGTATACTGCCTCCTCTTAGTTGAAAATCCGACTGGGATCAAAAATAATACAATATTAACCTTCACATGGAGTGAAATTATTGAGTTGCTAGAGAAAAACGTTCCTCAAAATATTACTATTGATATCAAATATTCTATCGATATTATAAAGCAATCAATATTGAGGGCTAAGAAAGAGTTTGAAAAACAACCCAAGATTAAATATATCAAAATAAAAACTATTGAAGAATTAATTGAGAGAACGCCCGAACTTATATCTAAAGGGAAACTCTGGATTGGATTTAGTGAAGGACTTACATTAGATATCATTGATCTGAATTACTTAAAGAATAGAAGTCACTATAAAGTAACCGATGATCCTGGTAATTCAAATAATTGGATCAGAATTGATGAACTAATTACTAAATATCTTGATTTGAGATTAAAAATACAACCATGACTAAACGAAAATATTTTGCTTGCAGTGTCGGTGAGCCTGGCAAGGGTTACGATGATGAAAATTTAGATCGTATAATCAGAAATTCTGCCTTTATTCTTAATGAAGACAAAGTTTAGGTACTTTATAAATTGCCTAAACTCAGATAGAGAAAAACCATCAGAAATTATTCAATATGATTCTGCCCCTACTTACAGAATTCGACCCCGAAACCAAATCAGAAGGATCATTGGATCCCATGGGTACCTACTCATTAGCTGATAAATTTGCTACCCGTTTAATGCCAGGTTTCAGGGAAAGGATGCGCCGGCCAAGGTTCTTAACTGCTATGGCTGTTGGTGCTGTTATTTGCAACGAGTATGATGAAGAACAGTTAGCAGCAGATGAAATCAGTCCACCATACCAGGTTTACGAATGGCACGTGGTTCAGGCACTTGTAAAGCAATTTCGGGGCATGCCGGAAATCATTGGCTTGCCTGGAAGCGATAAAGCATACAGGGCATTAAATCAGAACCTGAGATTAAATGCGTCCCGGTATCTCAAAACGGCTTCCGTATTCGGGTTTCATGGAGTTTACCGCACATTGGCCAGCGAACTGGATATAATTGATAATGGGCGTTTGGGTGAAGGCGGAGATAAGCTGATAAGAGCCTGGGAAAAAGATCAGAATCTGCCCGGATTTTATGAGAAGAGGGATGGAGCAGGTAGAAACTTCAAAGATTTACTTGGATGGGCAGTTAAAGAGGGCATGAATAAGGGAGAAGTAGTGCGGGCCTGGAGTTGGGGCCATTTCACCACAATAGCTGAAAATCTTGTTCCTTCAAAGATTGGCGTGCAGGAGGGGAAGGTACTATACGATTTGATAGTAAATAACCACAGAGGGTATCGGAACATTGTAATTCCGGCGCTTATTGAATATCTGAGATTAAATCCTGATACTTCCGAAATCGATGAGAGTTCATTTTATCAGATCCTGCTGAAGAATAGTGATGGCGACCTTTATCATTTGCTCGATTCAATAATTGCGTATGAAGCCTTTTCAAGAACAATCACTAATGGATTTGAAGAAATCCTGTTCTATTTAAGTCAAAATCGAAGAGAAGTTGACATCCGGGAGTTTCTTGATCTGCAATGGGTTATTGATGGGAGTGTCGTAATTGCCAAACAGTATAAAACATGCCTTGATTCATTTACAGAAACAATGGATCAGCTTTCATTTCAGAAAAATTTTGAAGAATTTGAATACATTTCTGATCCAATGCATTTTACTGAATTATTAATTGCACACCATCAGAAGATACAAAAGAATAAACCTCCAAGTGGAAAGCTGGATTGGATCGCACAGACAGGAAATGGAAAATGGCTGATCCGTACAAATTATTCTCGGTCGCAAAATCTGGTTAAACCAGCAAATACATTCGTGCACTTTTACCGTACAAACTCACTTCGATCATTTCTTAAAGATCTCAAAAAGCTGTAATTATGGCAAAAGAAAAACGTGAAGGGTATAGCAAATTACTCGATTATTGGAGCCCGCCCCGTGAAGCTGGTATTCCGGTCGGATGCATTGCAACTACCTATACTTTCGATCCTGAAATGTTTGAGGAAGAATGCCTTAGCCGTTTTCTTAAGATGGATAGTGATGTTGATGAAGACTCCGCATCGTATATAATCGAAAGAGAAGAAAAACTAAATAATACCAGGTGTGCAAGTGTACTTGTCGATCAGGTTCATAGCAATAAAAAGAGAAATCCCCGCTGGGATATGCTTTCCATGAGGTACCAGGGTACCTTTCATCCAAAAGTAACAATGCTTTATTGGTCAGAATGGATCCGGCTTATTGTTGCATCTGCCAATATTACAAAATCAGGATACCGCGAAAACCAGGAAATATTCGGAGTGCTTGATTTTGAGCTGGAAAATGGCAGAATAAAGGATATAAATGCACCAGTATCTGTTTTACAGATCTATCTCGATTACTTCCAAAAGTGTATAGAAACCAATTCATTATCGGGAGATGTGGCAAATAAACGAAGTCTGGATTTCCTGGATTCAGTTAGGGCAATTGTAGATGCCTGGTCACCGGTAGAAGGAAAACAGGATAAAAGCAAAATTGGCATTGATTCAGTTTTGATATTTCCCGGGAATAAAAACGTATTTGACCAGTTAACTGAAATCTGGCATAAGTATTCAAATAATCCCCCAACTGCAGCCTGGATTACATCGCCATTTTTTGATAGTCCGGACTCACCAAATCTGCCCGCTTCGAAAATCTGGTCTATAATAAAACCCAGGGGCGTGGCAATGGTCCATTATATTTGCCCTTTCGAGTCCACCAGAACTGAAGGTAAAAAACACCTGGTGAAAGCACCTCAAAGCCTGTTATCGACAAAGCCATCCGGGCGCTCCTCTGTTAGTGTAGATTTTAATGGTATTTCATCTTTTACAAAAGATGAAAATGGCAAAGAATGCATCAGGTCAATTCACCTGAAGTGCATTCGTCTCGAAAATGACGAATGGGCTACATACATGATCGGCTCAAGCAATTTTACATCCGCAGGTACCGGATTATCGAAGCATAGTAATTATGAGGCCAATCTTGTTTATACAATTAATAAGAAGAAAAATCCTTTAGGATATAAAGCTCTTCTATTAGCATACTTAAAAGGAGAAGAGCTTAAGCTCAAAGATATCGAATTCAGCGTTTTGTATTCATCCGAGGAAGATGATGAAACCAAAGCCCCCAAATTGCCCTTGTTTTTCCAGAGTTGTGAAGCCATATGGGATAAAGGAACATTTATCCGGTTAACTTTTGATGTCAATCAGGCCATAACGCCATTTAGCATTGCCATGGAATCAGGTCTCAACATGTTCAGTAATATTCAATGGGAATCAAACGGAAAACCATCAGTCGCAACCATACCATGGAAAGAAAAATACCTTCCTTCTGGCTTTAATGTTAAACTTAATGATGCTTCATCTCTTGTATGGTGGCCGCTTACGGTTGCTGATTACAGAGCATTACCTACTCCCGATGAGCTTCGAAACCTGACCTTCAACGAACTCATTGAGATTTTAAGTTCATCCGCCCCGCTTCATGTTTCTTTATCAAGGGTTATTAATTCCAGGTTAAAGGGATCAGCTTTTCAGAATGGAATAGATGAATCCATCGATCCTCATAAACGCGTTGATACTTCAGGGTACATACTTCAGCGGACAAGACGGATGTCGTCAGCAATTAATTCTCTTAGAGAAAGACTGAGTAAGCCAGTATATACAAAAGAGTCATTGGATTGGCGTCTTTACGGCCCTGTCGGCGTAAAAGCATTCTGCGATGCCCTGGTAAAGGAAATCAATAAAAGTCAAAGCAGCCTTGAACTTCAGAATGAAGAATTATTGTTTTTTCTTGCGGAACTGGCGCTGGAAATCGGAAATCTTCAACTACAGACTTACGATAATTGTATTCCGGAAGATGACATAAAAAAAGAGATCAATGCGTTTCTTCAGAACCTTTATAACGATCATAAAAAAATGATTAACAAAAGGAATTCTACTCCTATTGGTAAATATGCTAAAAAAACTTTTAACTCAATATTAACTCCTTAACAATGGCATGGGAATATAAATACGATCCGAAAATCAATCTCTTCGTTGAAGGAAAGATCCTGAAAAATGATGCAAAGAGGCAACAAAAGACAGCTATTGAAATATTGAAAAGACTGCATAACCAACCTGGGCTTATCCTTGCTGATGAAGTTGGGATGGGAAAGACTTTCGTTGCCCTGGCTGTTGCTATTTCTGTAGCTATAACAAATGGCAACAAAAAACCGGTTGTTATCATGATTCCTCCGGTACTGAAGAATAAATGGCCTAACGATTTCAATGTTTTTACAAACCGGTGTCTCCAGGTTAAAGAAGGAACCGTTAATTGTGCCGTTGCAGAAACAAAGCTCGGTTTTTTAAAACTGTTGGATGATGAAGGCAGGCGCAGGAAGCATGTAATTTTCCTCACGCACGGTGCGCTGTATCGTGAGAAACTAGGTGATAAATGGGTTAAAATTGCTATTGTACAAAGGGCACTGAAAAACAGAAAAGATGCTGATGGTTTAAGGCAGGCTTTGTATAAATATTTAGGTAAGGTATTGCAACTAAACGAGGAAAAGAAAAGTCCGGATATTGTTAAAGAATTATTGCAGTCCGAAACCAGGAAATGGAAGTCAATTTTGGTCAAATCAAACATATTCACTGAGCATGACGACGATCCTATTCCCACAATTGTTCATCAAGTGATGCATTCTAAGCTGAAAACAAGTTTTTTTAATGATTTGTTTCACACGCTGGAAAGGACCATACCCAGGAGGAATTCAAAAAATTTTGAGAAGAACATTCAGGATTCCAGGATAGCATTGAATGACAGTGTAAGTGTAATTTGGAAGAAGGTGATAGATACAATGTCGTTAAACCTTCCTTTGTTAATTTTTGATGAGGCGCACCATCTTAAAAATGCGGAGACACAGGTAGCCTCACTTTTTAAAACAGCAGATTCACAAGAGGATGCAAACCAGGTGCAGAAAGGTTTTCTTGCCAACATTTTTGAAAGAATGCTTTTCCTGACCGCAACGCCATTCCAGCTTGGTCACCATGAGCTTTGTAGTGTACTCGACAGGTTTAATGGGATTGACTGGAATGGTTCAAATGCACCTAAAAAAGGGCAGGACTTTTATAAAAATCAGCTAACCAACCTAAGAAGCACGCTGGATATTGGGCAGGAAGCAGCATTACGTCTTGATAAATCATGGGGTGAACTTAAAGAGCTGGACCTGGAGATGAGTAATTCTGCATTTTCGAATATTGATAATTGGTGGGCAGCAGTTAAAGAAACTGAATTCAATTCCTTGAATATAAAAACCCAGACTATAAGAACAAGGTATCAGGATTTAAAACTGAAATTAAAAAAGGCGGAGAGCCATTTGAAGCCCTTTGTGATCCGCCATTTGAAGCCAAGATTTCTTGATAATGATCCGGCAAAATTACGTCGGTTGACAATTCCGGGAGAAGGTATTATTTCTCCGCCGTTAAATGGTGATAGTGCTGGGCTTAAAATTGACTCCGCTGCATTGTTCCCGTTCCTTTTGGCAGCCAGGCTTACCGCTTGTACTCCTCAAAACAGGCCTATTTTTGCAGAGGGGCTTTCAAGTAGTTATGAGGCATTTAGGCAAACCCGAAAACGCAAAGCAGAAAGTGTGGTTGATGAGGAAGATATCGAAAATTCAAAACTTCACATTCTGTCTCCAAAAGAGCTCTTATATCTGGAGGAAATAGATGATTTTCTTATTTTGAATTCTGGTATAGCTGGGGAGATGCATCCAAAAATTGCAGCTACCGTGGAAAAGGTAAAAGAACTTTGGTTAAAAGGGGAGAAAGTTGTTGTTTTCTGCCATTATATTGAAACAGGGAAAGCGTTAAGGCAATATATATCCAGGGCAATCAAAGAAGAAATCTCCAGAAAAGCAATCAGGCAGCTTAAATCAGATCCGGAGGAAGTATGGAATGAGCTTGAACGTATTGGAACCCATTTTGAAGGGGCAGGCATGAAGTTACGCAAGTTTGTTGAGCAAGAGCTCGCAACGATTATAAGTAAATACCCGACATTGGATGTGTTTGCTTCTAATCTCATGGATATATTCAAAAGATACCTGAAGACCCCTTCCTTTCTGGTGCGCTTTTTCCCACTCGAAGATACCAAATTTAATAAAGCTACATTCAGGAAGGCATTGCGATCGAAAGATTCCAGTCAAATGTCTTTAGTAAAAATGATCCATGATTTCCTTACATTCCTGGCTCAAAGGGAGCCGGAAGAGCGGGAAAGATATATCAATGCCCTATTAGAAATACAGCCGGGGTATCCAGAACAAAAGATGTATATCTCGAACCTATTCTGAAGATGAGATTTCAGGATCAAACATCAGATATCATGATTGGAAATGTCCGTCTTGTCAGCAACAGTACTAAGGATGTAACTCGCCAAAGGCTTATGCTAACATTCAATACGCCATTTTACATGTGATATCCTGGTAGCCAGTAGTGTTATGGCGGAAGGGGTTGATCTGCACCTGAATTGTCGACACATTATTCATCATGATCTTTGTTGGAATCAAGCACGCTGGAACAACGGACCGGACGTATTGATCGGATTGGTGCTAAAGTTGAGACCTGCAAGCTTCCTATTGAAGTATACCTCCCGTATATTGGTGAAACACAGGATGAAAGATGTACAGGGTGGTGATGGATAGGGAAAGATGGTTCAAAATTGTAATGGGGGGAAAAGTACTCCGTTGACTCTAAAACAACAGAAAAACTTGCAAATAGAATTCCACTACGCTTGCAATTGCAGAGGAGTTGATGTTTAAGCTTGAAGCCAAATAATCATTTCATCAAAGTTGGTACGTAACTAAGTACTATTTAAAACATTAACCAATTAATTAAGAATCATGATGAAAGAAACCTATCCCAGTTTCGGTAAAGAGTTAAAGAAAGTTATTCAAAAAGACCGAACTGCGAAAAAAGTATTTATACTTGGCGTATATGCCAGTGCCGTGCATGCGCGATGGGTTGGCCCGGATGGTAAAACCATTGTAAAAGCCCTGGCAGTTGCCAGTGAGCCGGAATATTCTGGACGGGGAATAATGCTAAAGAGATTATTGAAACTATCAGTATTCCGGAAAAAATTGGATGTTTTAGTGCCTGCAGCCAGAACACTCAATGGCCTTCCGGGCTTGACGCTCCGATAAATTATATCTTGAACCCCTGGGTTATACAAGAAAAGATGCCTGGCTTTGTGACTTATTACCAGAATCGAGACTAAATCCGAATCAGGCAAATGCCATAAAGCGACATTATAATCCAATACGGGCTAAACTTGGACTTCCCAAAGCGACCATTCCCTCTTTTGGTCAGAATACGATTGATAATCCTGCAAGAAGACGGGCAATCCTTGAAGAATTATTCGAATCTCAGGCTAGAATACTAATTCTGCTTGGAGATATGCCCATCAGGCAGCTTTCTTAATCATTTTGTGGATAAAGGAATTACATTGGATGATTTTGTATGATACCCTGATTCATTTTATGGGGAAGTACAGAAGATGATCATTGCCGGAGAAAACCATTCCAGGTATTGCCTTTGTGTATCCCAGGAATGGCGCAGCGCATAGCAGCTTCGAGTAAGAAATGGTATGATTTGCATCAGGAATGGATAAAAAATATAGCAATAAAAACAGATCAGTATTAACCAAACAGACCTAACCATTATTTCTGACAGTGTTTTGTCAATTCGGGCATCATTTGACCGTATTGCGGAGAAGACCTTATTACAAGTGGAATCTGAAAATGAATTAGTACAAAACCAAACCAATTTATCAACCTAAAACAATTATTATGGAAAACTCTGTATTTTTTTTAATCATTGCTGTTATTTCAATAGCCGTATGGTTAATCATACGCCCAATAATGTTGTAATTATTTTAAGTGTTTCAGAAATTGAAGAATTACTGCTGGAGCAGGTGAAATTCTTAGAATTGTGCATTCAGAAAAAATTGAAGGAAGGAAAAAAGAAGAAGAGAGGGAAAAAGAATTTTCAACAATTAAAGGCGTTAAGTACAATATACCTGCAGAATTATCCTATCGCGAAATGGATAATATCAAAGAAAAATCTAGCATCTGAAGCCCGGGCAATTACTTTCAATAGATATAAAAACCGGTGCAACAGAATTCTGGGATATTGAAGAATTTAATGAATTGAAAGAATCGAACCTAAAACAACACTTATTATGGTGGCAATTAAAAGAAGACAATCTTCCAAACCGTTGCCTCAATGAGCTGAACAGCATAATCCTGAAAATGAAATGATGTTCTTGTACGGTTTTTGAAATAGATCCTCAGCTCATCAAGCACCAAAAAGAGAACCTTTAAGCCTGATAAAACACGCTCCACAACATTACAGCCAGTCCTTTTTCCTGCATGGCAAGCTCCATTGCATACCAGCGTACACCTCTTGGCGCCAAATATCACTTTTTTTGTATTAGTTGACGTTTAGCCGTTCAACTGTGTGCATTTCCCCACAGAAATCCGGCGCAGCTTATAGAATTGCATGATCACAGATTAATTTTAGTGAAAATTATTGCAAAATATTCAATTTTTATTGGTGATTTCCGGAAATTTACACTTAAAACAGCCTCTTTAATACCTTTTCAATACATTTTATTTACATATTTCCATTGATTAATCCGCTAACAATTTGATAATCAGCATCAAATATTTGTTATATCAAAATTAAGTTTGTACAAAATCTACGAAAAATGCTAAATATCTGATATACAATATATTAAAAAAAGAAAAGCTTAAAATCGCTTAAAATCGCTTAAAATCGCTTAAAATCGCTGACGATCCCTTTTTATCCCTTATTATCTCATAATTACGCAACAAGATTTGTAATTAAAACTATTGACTTCACCAACATACAGCCCCCAAACCTGACGTCTAATTCGCATTTTATCACGTAGCGGCATGATGCTTAATATGTAGCCGTAGTATTGAATTATATTCAAAAGGTTGAAAGTAGCATTGCATTTAACTAATGGCTTCAGCATTTTGCCGTGTTTTCAGCGGTGGAACCCGGATGCTGACTGATTAAGCGCTCGCTGTTGACTGATGGTAACTCAATGAAGAAAAGTTTGTCTTAAACAAAGGATATTACTTCAGCAAGTCAAGAACCTGTCGGTTTGCATCCCATATATCTCTGAAATCCTCACGGATATATGTTTTGGTTACCTGCATCTTTGTATCAACATGGTTAAGCGCTTTGTGGATGGTGTAAATGTTAATCCGGCATTCGTTTGCGGCCAGTGTAGCCCAGGTATGCCGGGCAGAATAAAATGTAATTTTTGGCAGCATCAGGTATTCGGCCAACTGATCGAGGCCCTTGTTCAGCGCCCTGGTAAAATTGCTGGTTGTCGCATAGCGTTTGTAAAACTCAAATAGCCTCTCCCCTTCCTTATCAGCATAGGCACTTACCAACTCGTTTGCTTCATTCTCTACCCTGACAATAATCTTTGCGCGGTCTTTTCGCCTGCCGGTGGTTTTCGACCGGTAGTAGGTTATTGTGCCGTTTTTGACTGCCGCGTTGCAGGCAAACAGATCCTCCGCGTTCATCCCGATAAGGTAAAAGCTGAGCAAGAATATATCCCTTGCCAGTTTCATTCGTTTTTGCGAGGGTTGTATATCCACATTGATGATAGCACGCATCTGCTCAACTGACAGTACCGGCTTTTCGGCTGGCTGCTCCAACGGCATCTTATAACGTAGAAATGGGTTAACTTTTATGTTAATTATTTCGTTTTCTTCATCGTTGTATATCAACCGGGCCTGGTTTAACAAGTGCCGGATGGCACCCATATATAAGGTAATGCCCCTTGTACCAATCGGCTTTGCAATCTCCGGTTTCCCGCTCTTCTTGTTTTTCTTTGCCCGGCCAAATGCCGGTGTAGTCTTCAGCCATGCCTCATACTTACGGATAAAGTCCAAAGTAATTTGATTTACCGGCAAACTGTTGCTACCGGTAAAGCGTTTAAGGCTGTTAACCGTTGCCGTGATGTTTTTGTGGCTGGACCGGCCATCGGCCTGCATCTTATCTGCAATTTCCTGCGCAAATTCATAGAAATCTATGTTTTGTCCGCTTAAATTTGTAATCGCATACTTTAATTCGTCAATAGACATGCTATTGATAGCAAACCCTAATTTGATGATTGTGTTCCGGTACCCGGAAATAATTTTGTCAATTTCGTTGCGGATCCCTTCGCTTTTAATTTTGCCGCCTTTGGTTACATCGGCACGGGTAACAAATACCTCAGTGCTGATCTTTTTGCGCTGGCTTTTGTGGGTAAGCAGCAGGATCACCCTGGCGGTTCCGTTTTTCTGGAAGTGGTGTATAAAAGGTGTAAGGTTTGCCATCAGTTTAATCTTTGGTGGGGAAACTGTGGGGATAAACTTACAGCAAATATACACTTTTTTTGCTGCATTTGCGAATACGAAAAAAGAGGAATTCAATATTTTGAACCCCTCTTTTCTTTATTTATCGGCCTTTTCGCCGTATTTACTTTCGGGTGAATGATGGGGCTCGAACCCACGACCCTCAGAACCACAATCTGATGCTCTAACCGACTGAGCTACACTCACCGTTTTACAAAAGTGGGGCAAAAGTAATACTTTTTCCTTATTCATAATACAATTTGGAAAGATTTTTTTGATATACCCCTGAGCACAGGCATTTCTTGTTAAATTTGCCTGAGACCATTAAAACGACTAATATCAGGGAATATGACAGATATCATTGATTACAGGATTATTGGCGATGACATGCAACTTGTGGAAGTTGAACTTGATCCGATGGAGGGTGTCCGGGCCGAGGCTGGTGCCATGACTTATATGGACGATGGCATTGAGATGCAAACCGGCACAGGCGGGGGCCTTTTCAAAGGTTTCAAGCGGATGCTGACCGGCGACGGCTTCTTTATTACTACTTTCCTCAATAACAGCAACGCAAAAAGAAGAATTGCCTTCGGGGCTCCCTATCCCGGCAAAATTATCCCGCTTGACCTTGGCAGGATGGGTGGTGAATTCCTTTGCCAGAAAGATGCATTTCTCTGTGCAGCCAGGGGAATAGATATCGACATCGCCTTCACAAAAAAAATCGGCGCCGGATTATTCGGCGGCGAGGGTTTTATCCTGCAGCGGCTTTCAGGCGACGGCCTGGCGTTCATTCATGCAGGCGGCACCATTGTAAGCCGCGTATTGCAGCCCGGAGAGGTATTGCATGCGGATACCGGCTGTCTGGTGGCTTTTCACCCTTCAGTGAATTATGATATCAGGTTTATCGGCGGCTTTAAAAATGCGCTGTTCGGAGGCGAAGGATTGTTCCTTGTAAAACTAACCGGCCCAGGGCTGGTTTACCTCCAGAGCCTCCCCTTCTCGCGCCTTGCCGACCGTATTATAACCGCATCGGGGACAAACCGTGGAGAAAGCCGGGGTGTGGGCGGAATCGGCGGCTCAATTATCGGCGGTATTCTTGGAGGAGACAAGTCATATTAAGAGCGCTGCAGACCAAAATCATTGCTGTGAAACTTTTTCCCGGACGTCCGTCAAAACTGCCCGAAGGCTCGCTCTCGCGTAAAGCGCTGCAGAACCTTTTCAAAAACAATACGGCAAGGATATCCGCCGGAATCATTATTGCTGCTGTCTTGGCCGCCATGCTGGGGTATCTCATTACCCCCGACAGCAGCCCTTTTGCCAATGAACAGCACCTGGAAATTGCGGCAAGAAAACCGGTGTTTTCCGTCTCAATGCTGAAAATCGCCAAAAACGAACCTGATAATGATTGCCCGTTGACCGAAAAATGGCTTTACGGCTGCACCAAAGCATACACCTACCTGCCTTTCAATAATTACCGCTTCGAAAACGGAAAAATCATCCTGTCTGCTTACGACAAATCAGGAGACACCGATATAGTTACTTACGAATATTCAATTCAGGATATACTTTACGCCCTTCCGTCGCGCGACGGAAAGTTATCATTCCGGACCGGCTTGCCCGATCTGCGCGGAAAAATAATCGGAGATGACAGCCTGGCCTTACAAAATGAAATCATTCAGCATCATATCATAACCAGGCGTTTCCTTCTGGGCACCGATCGTTTTGGCAGGGATATGCTGAGTCAGTTGCTCATAGGAACGAGGGTCAGTTTGTCCGTCGGGCTGATTTCTGTGTTTATTTCCCTGCTGCTGGGCGTTCTGCTGGGCGCCCTGGCCGGCTTTTTCAGGGGATGGGTTGACGACTTGATCATATGGTTTATCAATGTCATCTGGTCAATTCCGACCATTCTGCTTGTGATCGCCATCACCTTTGTGCTGGGCAAAGGGTTCTGGCAGGTCTTTATCGCAGTCGGATTAACGATGTGGGTCGAAGTAGCGCGGGTGGTCAGGGGGCAGATTCTCAGCCTGAGGGAGAAAGAGTTCGTAGAGGCAGCGCGCGCCCTCGGGTTCAAAAACGGCCGGATCATTACCCGGCATATTCTGCCCAACGCCATGGGCCCTGTAATTGTTATCTCGGCGGCCAATTTCGCTTCGGCTATTCTGATTGAAGCCGGGCTCAGCTTCCTGGGCATAGGCGTTCAGCCGCCCATGCCATCGTGGGGAACCATGATCAGGGAAAACTATTCCTACATCATTCTGGACAATCCATGGCTTGCCATTCTTCCGGGAATGTGCATCATGATGCTGGTGCTGGCCTTTATGCTGATCGGGAATGGATTACGCGATGCGCTGGATGTAAAAACCACAACAACAGTCTAATACTGCTGCAGGTATTCCAGGTTGCCGCAGCCGTATTTTTTGTTGAAGTTCCTGCAATTGCCCCTTTCAAACTGCAGTTTGACCATAATATACAGGTCAAGGCCCTTGAAGTCATTCATCCCGAAAAAGCCGCCCAGCTTGTCGGTGCCGATGATGAACCGGTAAAACCGGGCACTCAGCCCCAGGCGTGGATAACGGTAATTGTAAAGGGTAAAAGGGACAGCCACCTCAAAAAAACGGTTTTCATAACGGGGCGTCACAGAGAGCTGCGAGGGGCGTACCACCGCGGCCTCCTGCAGCACTATAGGATGAACCAGGGAGCTGTTGACATAAAAATCATTGATGACCTTGAAATCCGCCTGCAAACTGACTGCCGTGGGGAGCGAAACGGAAAAACTGCTCTCATCGATCAGCCGGGTGGAATCCCCGGAGAACTCATAACTGATCGTTCTGAAGAGCTCATCGAGTGAATTATAATCATTATCCCGCACATCGTACCAGTTTGCTGTAGCATCCTTCATCTCCATCCATTGTGTATTCCTGCGGAATGTTACCCTGCCCAGATCAAGCAGCGAAATACCCAGGCGGAACAGATATGGCTGGTATGGAATCTCGCAAGGGGCGGAGTATACCTTGGTTGAGTGCCCCTGCATCTTTTTCTGATAGGTAATCCCCAGGTCAACGCCAAAGCCGCTTCCCTGGATCAGATTTTCAGGAAGCAAGACGTCATTATTGCGGTAATCAACCGGAAGGGACATACCCAAAGAACCATTGACGTTATTAACAATAATGGTATCGGAGTTTGGGATAAAATAGTCAATATTGTCAGCATAACCATATGCCCCTCCTGTCCCGAACAACCCTTTCACGGTTATTCCGGCGGTCCAGTGTTCGCGGTTGCGCCGGTAAATGATGGCTGACCAGGTGCCTGAAACCTCGGCAAAAGCCATGGCGGCGGCCCTGAAATCGTTTTGATTGATATAATTGATCCGTTGCTGCGGATAATAATCCAGCCCTTCAACGGCAAACTTGGCCAGATCATAGGGAATCCGGTGTCCCGAAGCAAGCACCCGGTAACCTGTAGAAATGCCAAAAGCCTGGCTGCCCAGTGCAAACATGGCGGAAGGCCCCATTACCCTGACCTGGGAGAATGCATTTTTATGATCAGTATTATACAAATCGTAAAAGTTCCTTGAGTCGCCTGAAATCTCCTCTATATGTTCCGGGAAAACGGGATCCGGCTCCAGAAAGCGGCTAAAACGGTATTCATCCTCTGCCAGGAAGATATAGTTGTTATCGACATTCAGATGAAGGCCGATCAGGTTTATATCAAGATACAGCCTGGAATTGAGAATGGAAGTGGGGTTGATCAGACTGCCCGTAATACCGGAATAGTTACTGTGCACAAACCCATTCATTTCCTGGGCGCGAACAGATCCGGAGAAAGCCAGTATTACAGGCAGAAAATATAGCGAAAACCTGAGTCTGAGCACGTAATGAGGTTATTGTAACAGCACATGATCCCTGAAAGTGCCGGTTAGTAAAAAGAATGCCAAAGTTAAAACAATTGGCAAAACATCAAATGAAAATTCCCCGATTTTAACACTTCACGAATAAACGCTCAACAGGAAGAATTATTATTTCAGCATGGCAAATGCATTCATCCGGGTATGGCAGCACCCATTGCGGCCCCGGTATGTTCAGGCGTATTTAACAGAAAAAGCGCCCTGGTTACCGCTTCAACCTGCAGAAAGAAGAAGCAAATGCGTTGTTTTGCAGAAATTTCTCACGAAAGCATAATTTCTTTCTTAAGAGCAACCTTTCTGTCAGATTTCAGCATAACCCGGAAATATGCAATTCCTGACATGTCAGAAAATTTTACTAACATTGCAAGGAATTTGCAGCTGTCACTGGTTTGTGGTGGGTGCAAGAGACAAAAACAAATCGTATTATATGATGAAGAATGTCATACTTTGGATCGCTGCCCTGATCCTTACACTTGGTTCTGCCTATTACCAGCGTACTACAGGACCTACTTACCCCATCAGAGGAAAAGTTCAGCTCGGCAATGAAACAATAAAATATAAACTGATCCGCACCTACGGGGGCCCTGATAATGCAGAAATCAGCATTGATGAACCAACCGGAAAAATAAAAGGGATCTTCACCTACAAGCGATTCAAAAGTTACGACGAATGGACGGAAGTATCGATGGTAAATATGGGTGGGAAGCTGGTGGCATATGTTCCGCACCAGCCACCTGCCGGTAAGGTTGAATACATGATAAAGCTGACAGACGGCACCAATACCGTTGAGCTGACCGAAGAGCCGGTAATCATCCGGTTTAAAGGACATGTGCCGGCCTATGTACTGCTGCCGCATATTCTGCTGATGTTCCTTGCCATGCTGTTTTCGACCAGAACAGGGATTGAAGTAATCGCCAGGGGAAGCCGGACATTCACGTACACATTGTTTACCACCATTTTTTTACTTTTTGGCGGACTGTTTCTGGGTCCGGTTATGCAGAAATTTGCATTCGGCGCCTACTGGACCGGATGGCCGATGCAGGGTATTTTCAAGTTCGGGGACATGACTGACAATAAAACAGCGGTAGCATTTATTTTCTGGATACTGGCACTTTACAAATTATGGAAGAATCCCGAAAAACGGGGCTGGGCCCTTCTGGCCGCGGTGGTCCTGTTTTTAGTTTACATGATTCCCCACAGCATGATGGGATCCGAAATTGACCATACGGCACTGCCGCAGTAATTCAGGATCTATGATCACCATCGTTATTATCGCCGTTACTTCCCTTGTATCTCTGCTGGCCTTCAACGATCCCCGGCTTTTTGGCCGTTTCCTGTTCAGTCCGTTTATGATCAACAACCACCGGCAGGGATACCGTTTTGTCACACACGGGTTTGTACACGCCGACTGGGTACATCTGGCGGTAAATATGTTTGTACTGTTCTCCTTTGGTAAAGCCGTTGAGCATTATTACTCCGTGATTTTCGGCTTAAAAGCTTCTTACTTCTTCATCCTGCTGTATGCCGGAGGTATTCTTTTCTCATCCGTACCCTCCTTTGCCAAACATAAAGACAACCAGTTTTACCAGGCAGTCGGGGCATCGGGAGCAGTCGCGGCAGTCGTTTTTGCCGCCATTCTGATTAACCCCCTGTCGCCCATCCGTTTCGTTTTTATTCCGGTTGATATACCCGCGTTTATTTTTGGCGCGCTGTATCTTGGTTATTCCGCCTATATGGCCAAAAAGGGAAACGATAACATCGGGCACGATGCCCATTTCTGGGGTGCGCTGTTCGGACTTATTTTTACGATACTGCTGAAACCGGCTCTGATCGGCAGCTTTATCAGTCAGATTGCCGCTTTTGCGGGTGCTTAGTTCATCAAAGGATCAGGGGGGTAATTGACCCATAATTTGTACTCACGCCCAAGCTTCCTGAGGGTTTGATTCCACAGGTCAACAGGATTGGTCTTAATAATCTGGTTCAGGTCGGTCATCGAAACCACCCATGAGTTTTCCTCCAGCTCCTGATCGAGCTGATTGGCCATCCATCCGGCATACCCTACAAAGAAACGGATATCTTCCCTGCTTAACTGCTTTTCATGTATCAGGGCCTTCACGGTTTCAATATTCCCTCCCCAATACAATCCTTCAAGGATTTTAACACCATCATCAATAATGTCGGGACGTGTATGAATAAAGAAAAGGCTGTCGGTTTTTACCGGACCACCCAGATATACCGGCGCATTGAAGCCGGCAAAATCAACAGCTACATCGCTTAATTTAACATCTACCGGCTTATTGATTATTATTCCGAATGACCCTTCCTCACTGTGATCGGCAAGCAAAACCACAGACTTCCGGAAATAAAAGTCCTGCAGGAATGGCACGGAAATCAGAATCCGGCCGGCAAGAGGTTTTATTTTGATTGGTTCCATTGTTTCACTTTTTTTCTGTTAGTCATTGCTCGTTGTCCGGAAGTCAGGCTGTCAATTCGTCCGCTTTTCTCCAAATTTAACAATTTTCCGGGCCAACTGCAATATTAAAACGTTATCTCCGGTTTATCCGGCCGATACTACTGGCCTATTCACTAATTTTGCAAACGGAGACATTACGGTAATCACAAATTCCATACCACACCACAAATGCAAAAATCCGATCATTCAGATTTATACCAGAGAC
This sequence comes from Lentimicrobium sp., assembly GCA_023957275.1. Taxonomy (GTDB): domain Bacteria; phylum Bacteroidota; class Bacteroidia; order Bacteroidales; family Lentimicrobiaceae; genus Lentimicrobium. Next base: position 30,675 of record JAMLHF010000017.1, read on the forward strand.
TCCGGCAGGAGTATCCCGTTTTTGAATATCAACATTACAGTGTGGAAGTAACTCCGGAAGGTGTTTACATGGAATTTGTCTTTAACCTGGGGTCCCGTTACACATTCAGGCCCACAGCGTTCATCCCCGTCCGAAACCTGCATGCGGAATCCCTGGACTATGCAATCAATCAACCGGGATTGCTGAATAATATCGCTTTCAATATCGGGATGATTGAACTGATCAGCTACTGGAAAGCCACCTGCGCCCCGGTTATAAAGGTAAAACCGGCCTCACTTACCCATGAGCAGGTAAACTGGTGGAAAAAGCTCTACTTTAACGGAATGGGAGAATTCTTTTACATGAATTCACTTTCAGTTGACGCTGACTCCTTTGTTGAAATCATCCCTGAGGTTACGGATCAATCCGGAACTTTCCCCGTAAACCTGAGCGAGGGGATACTTGTCCCGCTGGGCGGCGGAAAAGATTCGGTGGTAACCCTGGAAATACTGAAAAAGGGCAACAGAGACATCATGCCGCTGATTATGAATCCCAGGGGAGCAACGGTTCATTCCGCAACAGCCGGTGGCTTCGCCAATGACGACATTTTCTCCATTCAGAGAAATATTGACCCTTTACTGCTGAAACTCAATGAACAGGGATTTCTGAACGGCCACACCCCGTTTTCTGCCATGCTGGCATTCTATACCCTGATGGCCGCGCTGCTTTCGGGCTACCGCCATATTGCCCTTTCGAACGAATCCAGTGCAAACGAGGCAACCGTTCCGGGGACAAAAATCAATCATCAGTATTCCAAATCCTTCGAGTTTGAATCCGCTTTCAGGGATTATTGCAACAAATACATCTCATCCGGCTTTAATTACTTCAGTTTCCTGCGGCCACTGGGTGAACTTCAGATCGCTAAAATTTTTTCCGGCCTGAAACAATATCACGAGGTTTTCAGGAGTTGCAATGCCGGCAGTAAAACCGACAGCTGGTGCGGAAAATGTCCGAAATGCCTTTTTACATCCATCATCCTTTCGCCCTTCGCAGGCATCCGGGAAACTGCACGGATGCTGGGGCACGATATGCTCAATGATCCTGAAATGCAGGACACTTTCGACGAGCTGTGCGGCATTGCCGAAAACAAGCCTTTCGAGTGCGTCGGGACAATTGACGAAGTAAACAATGCCCTGCAGATGATGCTGCAACAGCACAGGCCGGAGGAATTGCCGTTGCTGCTGAAAAAGTATGAAGCAATCAGGGGACGCTTTAATCCGGAAGTAAACTTCAGTGCATTGAATTCAGAACACTGCGTCCCGCCGCAACTGTTAAACCTGCTAAAAGAAGCATTACAATGAAGAGCCTGATAAAGTCGGTTACCAACGGCAAATCGGTGCTGATACTCGGTTATGGCCGCGAAGGGCAGTCAACGCTCAGGTTGCTGGATCAGTGCTGCCCGCAGCTGCCGCTTACCGTTGCTGACGCCGATCCTTTGATTGTGCATAAGCATCCGGAGCTGAATCATGAAAAACTGACCGTCATCACCGGCCCCGCATACCTTGATAAACTTAACCATTTCGACCTGGTCATCAAGTCGCCGGGAATATCCCTCTTCAACAGCGGGGCCTCGTTCGTCCCGGAAAGGATCAGTTCGCAAACCGACCTTTTTCTGCGTGCATACGCACCCCAGGTGGCAGGAATCACGGGAACCAAAGGAAAGAGCACTACTTCGAGCCTGTTGCATCATATTATCCGGACTTACACCAGCGACACCCTGCTGGCCGGCAACATCGGCATCCCGCTTTTTGACCTGGTGGACAAAATAACCCCGGCAACCAGGATCATCTGTGAATTGTCGTCACACCAGCTGGAATTCATCACCAGAGCACCGTCAATAAGCATATTGCTGAACCTTTTCCAGGAGCACCTTGATCATTACGCCTCTTTCAGGCACTATCAGCTGGCAAAGTTTCAGATCGCGCTGAAGCAGCAGTTCAATGACGCGTTTCTTTATGATGGCTCGGATGTCAATATCCTGAAACTCATGGAAGAACTGCGCCTTCCGGGCAGAAAGTTTCCCGTTTATACCGGTGAATTTCCGGGTAATGGTGCCGGAATTTCAGGAAAGAACATTGTACTGAGAAGCAGCGGAACGGAGAGGATCCTTCTTTCTGCGGATCACAAAGGGAAACTGGCCGGAACGCACAATCTCCGCAACATCATATCAGCCGCCTCAGCAGCCGGCATGATGAATATACCTGCTGCCGCCATCGCCGAAGGAGTGGCAACATTCACACCGCTGGAACACAGGATTGAATTTGCAGGCAACTTTTCGGGAAAGGATTTTTACAATGATTCCATCTCTACCATTCCGGAAGCAACCATGGCGGCGGTTACCACGCTTAAAAAAGTAGACACCCTTATTCTCGGAGGGTACGACAGAGGGATTGAATACAACGGTCTGGCTGATTTCATCTGCAGATCCGGAATTAAAAACGTCATCCTGACAGGTCCCGCCGGTGAACGCATACTTGGTTTGCTTAAACAATTCAAAAAGTGCAATCCTGCAATTTTCTTTATCAGGGAATTTGAACCTGCTATTGAAAAGGCAGCATCAGTCACACCGGCCGGAGGGGCATGCCTGCTGTCCCCAGCCGCTTCGAGCTACGATCGTTTTAAAAATTTTGAAGAACGCGGCCGGCTGTTCAAAGAATTGGTCAGCAGAAATTAAAAACCCCCGGAATGGTTCCGGGGGCAGAAGATTTTTCAAAAAATATTGTTAATCGCCGGAAGCGGCTGGTTCATCTGTTTTCGCAGTTGCTTTGGTCTTTTTAACAGCTTTGGGTTTAGCCTCAGCATCTTTTGCCACTACTTTGGGCGCTGCCTTTGGTTTAGCCTTGGGTTCATCTGCCACAGGCTCCGGTTTTGCAGCAACTGCCAGGGGAGTGGTTTTCCTGATTCTTTTTGGCCTTGTAACGCCATGGGAACCCATAATGATTTTCCCACGCCTGGTCTTTTTGTCTCCTTTTCCCATAATATCAACTATTTAATTGGTTTATGAAGTTCATTTTGTAAAAGTATAAAAAATCAGCCAGTCAGTCAAGAAATCAGCATAAAATGAAAATCAACCGGCAAAAGGACCAATATGTTAAACGGAAAAATTCCCCTTTTGTCAAATAAAAAAAAAGCCTTACTTTTGCGCGACTAATTTTCAAAGCAATGGCAAAAAAGACCGACAACACAGAAGAAAAAATCATGGCCGTTGAGGAAGCCCTCAGCAAATCAGAAGTTTTTATTGAAAAAAATCAGAAACTCCTAGGAATAATTGCAGGTGCCATCGCGCTGTTGGTTTTAGCATATTTCGGATTCCAGCGTTTTTACCTTATGCCCCGCGAAAAAGAGGCTCAGTCGCAGATGTTCATGGCTGAAAAATATTTTGAAATGGACTCCCTGAAACTTGCGCTGAACGGAGACGGCATGTACCCGGGATTCTTAGGGATCATTGAGGATTACGGAATCACCAAATCTGCGAAACTTGCTCACTATTACGCAGGTATCATCTACCTGAATGAAGGACAATATGAAGAAGCCATCAGCCACCTGAACAAGTTCAAACTTAAGGACAACATGGTGCTGCCAATGGCTAAGGGCGCAATAGGCGATGCATATATGGAACTCGGGAAAACCGGGGACGCCGCTGACAATTACCTTAAGGCCGCCGATACTTATAAGAACGATTTCACCACTCCCCTGTTCCTGCAAAAAGCCGCCTGGGCTTATGAAGAAAGCGGAAACACCGAAAAAGCGCTCAAGGCTTACGAGCGTATCCGCCTTGAATTCCCGCGCAGCGCAGAAGCCAGGGATGTTGAAAAATACATTGCCCGTCTGAAAGGACAATAATCTCAATGCAAAAGACATTTAAACACCCGGTAATCACCCGGGTGTTTTTATTTCAGGCAGTCAGCTGAAAAGCGCTAATTTCGTAATCAGTAACCGTTTAAGCCAGGTCAATATGAACGACATCAGAATAGTATTTATGGGTACGCCTGAGTTTGCCGTCGCTTCGCTGCAGCAAATTATAGAATCGGGCTACCGGGTATCAGGAGTGGTGACGGTTCCCGACAAACCAGCAGGGCGCGGTCTCAAAATCCGGCAATCGGCGGTGAAGCAGTATGCCCTTGAACACGGAATCACGGTCCTGCAGCCCGAAAAGCTGAACGACCCCCTGTTTCTCGCTGAATTGAAAGAGCTGGAAGCAAATCTTTTTGTGGTTGTCGCCTTCAGGAAGTTGCCTGAAATGGTATGGTCAATGCCGGCGCTGGGATGTTTCAACCTGCATGCTTCCCTCCTGCCGCAGTACCGCGGAGCTGCACCCATCAACCATGCAGTTATCAACGGAGAAACAGTTACCGGAGTAACCACTTTTTTTATCAATGAAGGCATTGATACCGGAAAAATCATCCTGAGGTCAGAGTTAACTGTTGGTCCTGATGAAACGGCAGGCGAATTACACGACAGGCTGAAGGAGACCGGCGCTGAGCTTGTGGTGAAAACCATTGAAAATATCGCCGCCAATAAATGCTTTCCCATCGATCAACCGTTGATCGGCGAACCCCTCAGGACCGCTCCGCGAATTTTCAGAGAACAGTGTTTCATCAGCTGGAATAAGACCGCACACGAAGTCCATAACCATATACGCGGTTTAAGCCCTTATCCGGGCGCTATTACATTCCTTACGGGTGAAAATACCAACAGGGAAGTCAAGGTACTCAGATCGGCGCTAACCGGGGAAATAACCGGTACTGATCCGGGTCATGCAAAAATTGTTTCGGATAACCGGCTTTTTGTTGGCTGCGGCGATCAATATATAGAAATCATAACCATTCAACCGGCGGGTAAAAAAGCCATGCTGGCCGGCGAATTTTTAAGAGGCCTTAGGACAAGCGGGATTATCTTCAAAACCCCTCCTGAAGCGGTTTAGCGCCGGTTTTGCCTGATTTTTCAGCCTTTTTTCGCCCGAGTTATTAACAAACACCCGGTTTTATTAACTTTTTTAAAGGTTTTTTTCCAAAACACTTGATTTTAGGCAGGAATAGCTTATATTTGCGTTAGGTTATCCAACAAAGTATTCATTTAAATCAGGAAAACGATGAACAAACAGGAATTAATTGTTGCCATTGCAGCAGACTCAGGGCTCACCAAAGCCGATTCCAAAAAAGCCCTTGACGCTTTCATCTCAGCTACCTCAAAAAGCCTTAAGAAAGGCGATCGCGTAGCTCTTGTAGGATTTGGTTCATTCTCGGTTTCAAAACGCGCTGCCCGCAAAGGCCGTAACCCACAGACCGGCAAAGAAATCAAGATCGCTGCCAAGAAAGTTGTTAAGTTCAAACCAGGCGCTGAGCTTTCAAAGAATGTAAAATAAGCTGCCGGTAAGCAACGATTTAAAGGCTGGCCTTACACAAGGCCGGCTTTTTTTATTTCTCTTTCCACCTGAATGACATCCGCCAGAAAACGATAGGGCAATCCTGCATCCTCACCGGCATAGTCAATGCCGATTCTCGGGCCTGAACTTATCATGCTCTCGTTGATCGGCAATCCGGTATATTCTATCCACAAGCGCCCCGGACACTTCAGCTCAGTTCCATTACAGCTTATATCGACGCCTAACAGCCTGGTCAGCTTTCCGGGACCAAGACCATCTTTGCGCAAATTAATGCTTCGTTTTATTCTCCCGGCCATAATATCGATACCCTCAAGCGGATAAATTCCCCTGATAAGCACCGCATGGGGCAGGCCGGCCGGTCCGATAACAATGTTTAAAAGGGAATGCAAGCCATAACAAAGGTAAACATAGGCGATACCCCCTTCACGATACATTACTTCTGTGCGCTGTGTCAACCTGCCGCCAAAGGCATGCGAAGCCCGGTCGGTTTCCCCGGCATAGGCTTCCGTTTCGGTGATGATGCCAGCACAGATGCCTTCGGGAGTATTGGAAACAATCTTCATACCCAGCAGCCGTTTTGAAATACCAACCACATCACCATCCAGGTAAAAATTCCTGTCAGGCATCCGTTCAATGCTCCTCATTCCCTGAACTCCATCTGAAAAATCCATCCGACAAAACATCAATTTTATCATTGTCTGTGAGCCAGGTAACCGCATTGATCACTTTTTCCTCGCTGATCCTGGAGCAGGCATCCGTCAGTTCCTTCAGGCTGCAGGGAGCCTCCTTCAGCATTGGTTTGATAACTTCAAGAATATTATTGAATTCCAGCTCGCTGAGGTTTGCCTTGTTCCTTTCGAGACATACATCGCAAATTCCGCAGCGCCGGCTGTCGGACTGACCAAAATAGGCGATCAGCAGCTGACTCCTGCAGCGGTTCATGGTGGTCGCATAATCAATGACGGCCCCGAGCCTTTCAACTGCTTCCTGCTTTCTTTCAAGATAGTACTGAGGTGAAATCCGGAGATCCTCAGCCTTTATCAGCTCACTTGAAAAGGTAATCTGAGGCTTATCTGTCCTGGGAACATACGTAAGGACATCCAGCTGATGCAGCCGTGTGAGCAATTGCGCTACGGTTTCAGCAGAAACTGACAGGCGCTGACCCAATTCCGCCTCGCTGATGGAAGCGGGCTCCGAAAATACGCCTCCGTATGAGCGGAGTATCATCTTGATGAGCGGATCAAAGGCCGCATGTTCAACCTGAAAACGGTAAAGATCATCCTTACGGGTATTAAATACAAGTTTAGAATGGGTTGACATTGCCTCATTCATCACAATAAATCCCTCTTTTTCAATGAATTTAAGGGAATTATAGGCGACAACCGGCCTGAAATCGTACTGGTTGCAGAAATCATTGATATCAAACAGATGAGTAGTATCGCGACCGGTGCCGGGAACCAGGTTTAAATAATTCCCGAGGGCCTTGTAAACCCGGCGTATAAAATCCGGTTCAGGATATGAAAGATCAAGGTTATGCCGGGCATCCAGTATGTCGGCTTCTTCGAAAAGCAGCACGGCAAAGGCTTTTTTACCGTCCCTGCCCGCCCTTCCGGCTTCCTGAAAATAAGCTTCAGGGCTGTCGGGTAAATCCAGGTGCACCACAAACCTTACATCCGGCTTATCAATTCCCATTCCAAAGGCATTGGTAGAGACCATAACACGGATTGAACCACTTTTCCAGGCATCCTGCTTCTTCTCCCTTTCACGGGGATCCAGACCCGCGTGGTAGTAGTCTGCCCTGATGCCGCTTCTCACCAGCAACCCTGAAACCTCCCTGGTTTTCCGGCGGTTACGGACATAAACAATTCCGCTTCCTTTTACATTAGTGCAGATTCTGAGAAGACGTTCAATTTTATTCTCGGTTCCGGAAACGACATAGGCCAGGTTGTTGCGCTCGAAACTACGTTCAAACACGTTGTATTGCTGAAATCTTAGCTTGTCCTGTATATCCTTAACCACTTTCCGGGTAGCTGTGGCAGTAAGGGCAAGCACCGGAACACCGGGCAGGCGGTCGCGTATTTCTGCAATGCGCAGATAAGGCGGCCTGAAGTCGTAGCCCCATTGGGAAATACAATGGGCTTCGTCCACTGCGATCATCCCCACGCTGATGTGGTCAAGCACCGTCTGAAACCTTTCGGTAAGCAGCCGCTCGGGCGATAAGTAAAGAAAGCGCGCCTGACCATGCAATACATGATTCATGGCAAGCTCAACCTCCCTGGGAGTCATTCCGGAATAGACAGCTTCGGCCGGAATTCCTTTGCTTTTCAGGTTCTCAACCTGATCTTTCATCAGGGCTATCAGGGGGGTAATTACCAGGGTAATGCCCTTGGTCACCATGCCCGGAACCTGAAAGCACAATGACTTACCGCCTCCGGTGGGCAGCAATGCAAGGGTATCGCGACCGGATAAAACCGAGCGGATAATCTCCTCCTGCATGGGCCTGAAAGCATTGTACCCCCAGTAGCGGGCAAGCACCTGATGAATCGTCGGGTCAGTCATTGCTGTTTCACTGTATCCGGAAGTTTTCCGGTTTCTGTGCAGGGGTTAAAGTTACAAAAATTAGCCGACATCTATCCGGCGGATTCCGGCATCCGCGATGCAGTCCATTCACGGGAATATTGCTAATTTTGTCTGCCAGAATATAATGTCTTATGTCAAAACCGGTTTTCCTGATAGGTTATATGGGCAGCGGCAAATCCACCGCAGGACGGAAACTCGCCCGTATGCTCGGATATGCATTTGAAGACACCGACGAGCTGATTGCAGCGATGACAGGCAAAACCATTGAAGAGATATTTGACAATGAAGGAGAAGATGCTTTCAGGACACTGGAGCACTCAGTCATCCGGTCACTGACAGGCAGGGTAAATACAGTGATTGCAACCGGAGGCGGTGCGCCCTGCTATTTCAATAATCTCAGCCTTATGCTGCGCAGCGGCATAACCGTTTATATAAAACTCAATCCTGTATCCATTGTGAAGCGGCTCTCCCAATCCAAAACAAACCGGCCACTGATCAAAAAAACCGGTCAGGACCAACTGCTTCCATGGGTAACACAGCACCTGGAACAGAGGGCATTGTTTTACGAAAAAGCCCATATTATTTTTAAAGGAGAAAGCCCTGATCTGAATGAACTTGCGGGAATGATCAAATCATACAGGCCATAGCAAAGATAAATCACCTGAGTTCCAGCAGACAGACATTCTCCACATGGTGGGTATGCGGAAACATATCCACAGGCTGCACCTGTGAAATCCTGTATTGCGCCGCCATCAGACTAATGTCGCGGGCCTGGGTGGCAGGATTACAACTCACATAAACAATCTTCCGGGGGCCAGCTTCAAGGATGCTTTTCACCACTTTTTCATGCATCCCGGCCCTGGGGGGATCTGTGATCACCACATCCGGCGTACCGTTATTATTAATAAATTCAGAAGTCAGCACCTTAGCCATATCCCCGGAATAGAAAACGGTGTTGAATATGCCGTTCAGTTCAGAATTTGTACGTGCATCCCGCACCGCGGGTTCTACATACTCGATCCCGACAACCCGTCCGGCTCGATGCGCAACAAAGTTTGCAATAGTCCCTGTACCGGTATAGAGGTCGTAAACCGTTTCAGTTCCTGTAAGTCCGGCGAACTCCCGGGTGACATTGTACAATTCCAGTGCCTGCAAAGAGTTGGTCTGAAAAAATGACAACGGTCCGATCCTGAACTTCAGCCCGTCCATTGCTTCCGTCATGTGTGGAATTCCGCTGTAAAGTACCGGATTCAGGTCATTGATCGTATCATTGTGTTTCTGATTGACTACATAAAAGAGCGATGTAATCTCCGGAAAACGGTCAGAAACAAACCGCATGACCATTTCAATCTTACCGGAGTTGTCTGTTCCGAAAACGACAATCACCATAAGATCTCCGGTATTGGAATTCCTGATAATCAGGTTTCGCAGGTCACCTTCAAAGTTTCTGATGTTATAAAATGAAATCTGCTTGTTGATAGCGAAATCTTTCATTTCCAGCCTAATACGGTTGGAGATTTCGGACTGAAGGTAACAATGCTGAATATCCAGCACCCTGTCGAACATCCCGGGAATATGAAAACCCAGGGCATTCATGTCGCGGGCTTCAGGAGGAATATTCATTTCCTCATCGGTCAGCCAGCGGTGGGTCGAAAAAGTATATTCAAGTTTATTGCGGTAGTATTCGGTTTGAGAGGCCCCTTTAATTGGCTGAATACCGGGAAACTCCAGGTGGCCGATCCTGCTGAAATTATCGAGCACCTGTTTCTGCTTGTAATACAGCTGCCGTGTATAATCCATTCCCTGCCATTTACAACCACCACAGATTCCGAAATGGCTGCATACGGGATCCACCCGCATGGCTGACAATTTATGGAATTTCACCGCCCTGCCTTCAAAAAACCTGCGTTTGCGCGAAACTATCCTGATGTCGACCACATCACCGGGGACCACAAACGGCACAAAAATAACCATATCATTTACCCTGGCGATGGCCTTGCCCTCTGCTCCGGCATCCAATATCTCGACATTTTCGAAGATCAGCGGACCTTCATATTTAATTCTTCTGCCCATAAAAATTCAGCTTGGCCACAAAATTACAATAATCCCCTTACATCCCGGATTTTGCAATCACTCCGGCAAGCATAAAAAAAAGCAGGCTACCCTTGCCGGATAGCCTGCCCCAGAACATTCAGCGTCAGTTGCTAATTTGCCATTACGGCAGTGTATTTCATTTTAGCAAGATCAACGGTGATTTTATACGTACCGGCTATTGCAGGCACCGGAATTGCAGGGGGATCAGGCTCATTTTCTGTAGGCCTGTAAACCAGGTTACCACCATCGCCCGTGCCGCCTTCATCGGTACCATACTGTGGTGCCCATTGACCCAGCGTCTCAACAAACTTGAAGAAAGTACCTCCGCCACTCAGTTCCACGGTAATCTCAAACAAACCTGGAGCCACTTTTGTCAACGGCAGCGCTGCGGTGTTATCCCATCCGGCAGGCGTTCCGTCGCCCAGCAGGTAGAGCGTTTCAGAAGCCTTGGTAATGGTGTAGGTAAGTGCTTCGATATCGGCAAATATCCTGTAGTCGCCGGCTGCTGCCGGGGCAGGAATGCCCGCAGGATCCGGTTCATCCTCTGTGGGGCGGAATACCAAAGGACCACTTTCTCCGGTACCGGTTCCATCGGTACCCCATTGCGGAGCCCAGGCACCCAGGGTCTGGATAAATTTCACGAATTTACCTTCACCGGCCAGAGACGCAACAATGGCAAACTGTGTCTCGTTGAAAGCATGCATCGGCAGGGCATTGGCATTATCCCATCCAGGCGCTGTAGCATCACCAAGTAAATAAATGGGATCATACACTATCTCGGCTGCATAAGGCGTCACCTTCATTTTGATGGTTTCCGAGAATGCGTTATCGTAATCTGAGCCATCAGTCACATCAGCAATAATGCGTAAAACCAGGTTATGCGCTTCGCCCGTAGCCAGACCCATACTTATCAATTTGCCGTTTAATTCGGCTATGGTCATGGAATAGCTGGTTTCGGTGGTAGCGGTAAGCCCGAGGGGGCTGCTGAAATTATCCGCTTCCGTATCAAGCTGAACAGTATAGGTAACAGCACCCAGTTTATCCGGATTGAGCAGGTTCCAGTTACGTCCGGCTTCAACATTGTATTCAGCCGGATCCCATGTAATGTTGGCCCATAAGGCATCCTCCTGTGCTTCGAGCAGGACGTACTCTGCATTATTGCCGGGCGAGGAAATCACCGGATTTATGGTCTTTTCCATATCCAGAACCGGCTCCAGCTCTCTCTTCTCGCAGGAATTGAATACCAGTATTCCGGCAAGTGCTATGATGAAAAACAGTGTTTTTTTCATGATATCTGAAATTTAATAAGATTAATAACCAGTGTTCTGCTGCAGGTTCGGATTGGCTGACATTTCAGCAGCAGGAATGGGATAAAGATTCCTGAAGCTTCCGGTCGCGGTGCCATTGGGCACTTTACCCTTCCAGGGCCACAGATAAGCTGAAGTGGTAAACTTGTCGTAACGGATAAGGTCGGTCCTGCGGTGGCCTTCCCAGTAAAGTTCACGGGCACGCTCATCAAGGATGAAGTCCAGGGTGAGTTCGCCACCGGTGATGTTGCCGTCAGCCGCACCATAAGCGCGGGTACGTAGCTGGTTAACAAGTTCCAGCGCGGCGTTTCGCTTCCGCCACCACCACGCTTCACTGCTTCTGCATACATCAGGTAAGCATCTGCCAGACGGAATACCGGGTAATCGGTACATACATAATCGGGATGCGGGAAGCGTGCCGGCGAACCGTCCTTGTTCACATTTTTGAACTTGGTAATGGCATAACCTTCAGTAAACTGACCAATGTCGTTGATTTCAAGGGTCTGGCCATCGGTCCAGAACATGGCACGTTTGTCGAATGCAGTGCGGGTTATAGAGTAAGTATAATCGGGTGTGCCGAGCTTCATGGCAAACACATAGGTACCTGCTTCGGGTATTGCAATGTTGTCACCGCCGGCATCCAGAATACCATCGAGTCCTGAATCACCATAATTAATGTCCCAGCCATCATTGGCCCTGAATTTTACTTCCCCGGCTGTAAGGTCGAGAATTGCATTCCACAATCCGGTGGCCGGATCATAAGTCATGTTCTGATCATAATCCCATAGGCCTTCTGTGGCAGATCCGATTATACCCCAGTCCGTTTTCACCATGGTGTAAGTCAGATCATTGAGGTTCACATTGAGTTTGTAGTAACCCGTTTCGGCAGGTATTATATTTGCTCCACCCGGATCGAGTGTACCATCAAATCCGTCGTCACCGTAATTTACATCCCATGAGGGTCCATCGGTAAATTTGAATTCTTTTCCGGCTTCAGCCCAGATGTAACCTTTGTAGTACCATCGCTGTTCACAGAAGCGAGCTGGGCGGAATTTGCAGGATCCCATTCCGGAATCATATAGTTACCAGGTACATAAATTACCGGGTAGCTGTTTTTATAATTGCGTGGGCGGGGAGTGCTGTAAATACCGTTTACAACATCCGGATAAAACTTCTGAACAAAAGCTTTGGTGGTCCGTAATCCGCCCCAGCCGCCGCCAACTCCAAACTCATCAGCAGGCATGGTTCCGCCGATGGCAGCATGAATCAGATAAACCATTCCGCCAAATGAACGGGTAAATTCACCGTCGTAGTTGATAGAAAAGATCATTTCGGGACTGGTGTGGTTGTCGGCCATGAAGTTGTCTGAATAAGCAGGAGCCAGGGTATATCCGGCATCCAGCACCTTTTCAAGATAAGTGACAGCATCGGCATAACGGTTTTGCCCGGTATAAACCTCTGCATTCAGATACAATTTTGCCATCAGCATCCAGGCAGCGGCTTTATCGGCACGGCCATACATAAACCGGGGGTTGCCAAGGTCGTTTTCAATGGCCTTCAGCTCCGATTCAATATAATTGAAAAGCTCGGTACGGCCGATCTGACGGGGGAAGAATGCGCCGGGCGCATCATCTTCGGTAACAAAACCGGGACTGCCGAACAAATCGAGCGCATGCCAGTATGAATGTGCCCTGATAAAGCGGGCCTCGGCAAGGAATTCTTTATATTCTTCCTTACCGGCAGCATTCCTGATGTATTCGTTTGATATCGAGATGGTGTAGAATACCCTGGCATAAAGGGCCGCGATAAATACATCATTCGGCGCCCAGGTCTGCCAGTGAAAATCCTTAATGGTTGCATCGTTCCAGGCCATTACCGCCTCATCGGTGGAGAGCTGCTGGGCGTTCCAGTACTGACGCAGGTAATTGGAAAAACCTTCATCAATCCCTTCAATGTCGGGCTTACCCGAGGGGCCTTCCTGACCACTCACGGCATAGGAGGCATACAATTTGGCCAATGCCTGCATGTAAGCTTCCGGAGAATCAAAAACGTTGGTGGCTACCGGCAGGTTCTCATCCAGGGGTTCAACATCCAGGTCCTTCAGACACGATGTTGTAAGGACTACCATCGCAAGGGCAGCCAATGCTATTTTGAGATACTTTTTCATCTTGCTCATCAATTAAAAATTAACATTTATACCCAAAACGAAAGTCCTGGCGCGGGGATAGATATTGTTGTCAATCCCACCGTCAACTTCAGGATCCAGTCCGTTGTATTTTGTAATGACAAATGCATTCTGCACGGCAAGGCTAAACCTGGCATCCAGTTTCTCCGTGAAGAGCTTATCAACATTGTAACCAACGCTGATGTTATCCAGCCTGAAGAATGATGCATTTTCAATATAGAAATCAGACCAGTACTGAGGATTCCGGAACTTGGTAAGGTTAACCTGGGTAGGCAGGTTATTGAAGAAGCCCGACTGATTGTAGAGACTGCTATATACAGCCCTGTCGGAAGCTACGTTGTTGTAAACATAATTTCCAAGGTTAACCCTGGCCGATACCATGGCGTCGAAATTCTTATACCTGAAGCTGGAAGTCAATCCCATCACCACATCGGGAGCAGGGTTTTGTAAAAGTACTTGTTTTCGTCGTTTCCTGCAACATTTCCGCCCTCACCGCTTCTGTCGATGTACAATCCTTCAATCGGCATGCCGTTGACATCGTACACCTGCTGGAAAGCATAGAAAGAATAAGCGGGGTAGCCTACTGTATTGCGCTGGATATAGTTTCCGACACCACCGCTGATTGTTCCCCAGGGAACTCCATTGAAATCAGGATCATCGGTAAGCAGCAGTTTGGTGACCTCGTTTTTGTTATAAGAGATATTATATCCGATGTTCCAGGTAATATTTTTGGTTACCACCGGCTTCACATCAATCATAAACTCAATACCACTGTTCTCCAATGTACCAACATTGGTGGTGAGGTAATTTGAGAAGTTGGTACCGGAAGCGATGGGAATATTGGCAATCAGATCCTCTGTTTCCCTGAAATAGGCGTCAATGGCACCGGTTACGCGGTTATCGAAAAAGCCGTAATCGAATCCGATGTTGTAAGTGGTGGTTGATTCCCACTTGATGTTTTTGTCATAGCGGTTCGGCCTGAGGGTGAGGTACCACTGGTCGCCGAACTGATAGGCTGCGGTCGGATCACTGATTTGGTAAATAGCCAGGTAAGGATAATAATCGTCAATTTCCTGCTGTCCGGTTACCCCCCAGCCCAACCTGAGTTTAAGGTCGGTGAGTTTATCATACTGTTTGAGGAAACCTTCGTGGTTCATTTTCCATGCAAAAGCAACCGACGGGAAAAGTCCCCAGCGGTTATCTTCCGAGAACCTTGACGATCCGTCATTACGCAGGGTGAAGGTGATCAGGTATTTATCCATCAGGCTGTAGTTCAGCCTTCCGAAGAATGAAACCAGGAAGTTCTCATTGATATAATCGGTGTAACGCAGGCTGTCGCCGTCTTCATTTCCCTGGGCGGTACGCACCCAGTTGGTGCCTTCCCGCTGGAAATGCTGCCATGAGTAACCGGCAGTCGCATCAATCTTACTGGAGATGGAAGGCAGATCTTTTACATAGTTGAAGTAAAAGTCAAGCAGCTGCATCTTTTTATCCTGAGAATAATCGGTAAAACGCCCGATTCCGTCACGGAAAGTGAAAGCGGCATCTGCAGGAGCATTGTTCACGCCTTCACTCGTTGAATAATCGAACCCCAGGTTGAGGATTGCCCTTAATTCGGGGAGGAAATGCATTTTATAATCAAACTGCGCGTTACCAATGGCGCGGTTCACGGTTGAATTGTTATCGGTCTGTTCAAGCAGCGCAACCGGGTTGCTCACCCCGATGGGGTTGGGGTCTCCGTTTGGATCCATACTGCCGTCGGGCAGCACATCGCTGAGGTTGGCCCAGGTAAAATAGCCGCCAAAACGGGTATTTCCGTTGCGCACAGGCTGCGTCGGGTCGAATGCCACGGCTGATCCCACGGCGCCCCAGTCGGCAAACTGCTGTTTTTCCTGGCTTCCCTTGAGGTTGATGTCAACTTTCAGGTGTTCGTCGAGCAGTGTCGGATTCAACGACAACGCTCCTGTAACCCTGTTCATATTGGTTTCGCGCAGAATTCCGTCCTGATCGGTGTAGCCGAATGAAGCACGGTAAGGCAGTGCTTTCAGGTTGCCGAAAAAACTCAGGTTGTGGTCCTGGGTAATGGCATTCCGGTAAATCTCGCTCTGCCAGTCGGTGTTTTCGCCACCCAAACGTTTCAGCGCATCATCATTCAGGCCGGAAAAGCCCTGATTTTTCAAATCTGCAGCCAGTTCGCGGAATTCATCTCCCGAAAGCACTTCGATGGTATTGGGAATGGTATTGTAACCAATCGTGCCGTTATAACTGATTTTCAGTTTCTTGTTTCCGGCTGAAGTACCTTTTTTCGTAGTAATGATGATCACCCCGTTGGAAGCCCTTGAACCGTAAATGGCGGTTGCGGAAGCATCCTTCAGCACCGTAAATGATTCAATATCATTGGGATTGATCGTTGACAGAATGTTGTTGGTCCCTGAAACGCTGGTGTTATCAATGGGGACACCGTCAATAACTATAAGCGGGTCATTGTTTTTATTCAAAGAGGATCCTCCCCTGATCCGGATGGTAGCTCCGGCTCCGGGGGCACCACCACTGCTGGTGATAACCACACCGGTAGATTTCCCTACCAGCAGCTCCTGAGGCGTCGTGATGGCCCCGCGGTTGAAGTCCTTTGACGAAACCACGGCTACAGATCCGGTTGCGTCACTTTTCTTTACCGCTCCGTAACCGATAATCACAGCTTCTTCCAACTCTGTAACCGAAGGCACCAGCACAACATTCAGGGTAGTCTGAGCGCCGGCAATTACTTCCTGAGTGTTGTACCCAACAAATGAAAAGACCAGGGTAGCGCCAGGTTCTACTTCAAGTGAATACTTTCCATCAATGTCTGTGATGGTACCTGTAGAGGTATTCTTAACTAAGATGGTCACCCCGGGTATGGATTGTCCATCATTTGCATCTGTTACTTTACCCGAAACCCTGACTCCCTGGGAAAATCCCTGAGAACCGATTGCCAGGCCAAGTAACAGAAACAGAACTTTCAGCAATGCATAATGCTTCTTCATAATTCTGATTTTGGTTGGTGGTTTAATTATGTTAACTCAAACTTAAAATTGACAAACGATATGTAAAAAACTACTCAGTCAAATATAGGCGAAAACGACCATTTCTCAATGCAGAAAATATAACTCAAAGACGCAGGACATTTTTCATATTCTTATCATCCGGAAAGGCACTTTGAAAGTGCCGGAAATTAAAATAAAAAACACCTTTTAAAGAAAAAGTCCTGAAACTTGCCTATCTGCTTAAAAATGGCCGTATTCCAGCTACAATGTTAAGAAAAAATTAATTCAATATTTAAGGTTTATTAACAAAAATACATGAAATGAAACAAAAAAATTACCGCAATCGTTTGCGGAAACGATTGCAAATGACATCTTTCAATGAAAATTTTTATGTAATTCAGCTCCGGGGGACGGAAGAATGTGAATTTTTATCAAAAATCATCCGTAAACAGGCATTGGCATTCACCAACACCTTATCTTTATGCAATAAAAACTGCACTACCTTAAAAAGATTTCGATGAAATCAAACCTGATCTCTATCAATGATATTGCCCGCGCCCTGGGAATTTCCCCTTCCACGGTTTCGCGTGCACTTAAAGACCACCCCGACATCAGTACGGAAACAAAGCGTGTTGTAAAAGAATATGCAGAACAGGTTAATTACAGGCCCAATGCATTGGCTTTAAGCCTGAAACGACAGCGCTCCAATACCCTGGGACTGATCATCCCTGAAATAACGCATCATTTCTTTTCCTCCGTGATCAGTGGGATTGAAGAACTTGCCTATGCAAAAGGGTACCGGCTGATTATCTGTCAATCAAACGAAGATTACAACCGGGAAGTCATCAACACACAGGTTTTACTGGATAACCGGGTCGACGGAATCCTGATCTCCATCAGCAAAACCACCCATAATCACGGTCATTTCAAGGATCTGATCGACAGCGGGATTCCGCTCGTATTTCTCGACAGGGTAAGCGAGGAAGTAGAAACCGACCGGGTGGTAACAGCCGATTTTGAAGGTGCATTGATAGCTACCAGCCATCTCCTTGAAACCGGACGCAAAAGAATCCTGCACCTGGCCTCTCCGAAACACCTGCATGTGGGCAGGTTAAGGTTGGACGGGTACTTAAAAGCCCTTCAGAATTACGGAATTGAACCGGACCCGGAACTGATTATCCAATGCGACACCCGGCAGGAGGTTTATCAGCTCAAAGAAGAGATCTTGCGGATTGCACCGAAAATAGACGGCATTTTTGCGGTAAACGATTTCACCGCCATTGCTGCCATGCAGATTTTGCAGGAAAACGGCAGCCGGATCCCCGAAGACATTGCGGTAACCGGATTCGGCAATGACCCCATCGCCAGCATCGCATACCCGCCGCTTACAACAGTTGAACAAAGCGGATTTGAAATGGGGCGGCAGGCGGTTGAAATATTGATTAAAAGAATTGAAAACCCTTCAACCTTCATTGATTTTCAGACAAGGGTAATTCCGGTATCGCTCGAAAAGCGGGCTTCAACCTGATTCCGGCCCATTTTGAACTTCCTGACCAGCTTATTGACCAACCGATCAAGAAACTCCCATATCATGAAACAAATTAAACAAATTCTGTTTTTTGCATCCCTTTTGATGATGGCTTCCTGTAATGATAAAACAAAAACTGAAAGTGTTGCATCTCCTCCCGAATGGTCGAAAGAGGTGATCTGGTATCAGATTTTCGTTGAGAGGTTCAACAATGGCGACCCTTCCAATGATCCCACCATCGCTTCCATCTCAACACCTTCAGCATCCTTCCCGGTACCTGACGACTGGGCAGTTTCCCCATGGACTTCCGACTGGTATACCCAGGAACCCTGGGCCGCGAAAACCGGGCTGGGCCTGCGCGAAACCATGCAGCACCGGCGATACGGAGGCGACCTGCAGGGGATATTCGACAAGCTGGATTATCTTTCGGATCTGGGCATTACCGCGATTTACCTGAACCCCATTAATGATGCGCCTTCATTGCATAAATACGATGCCCGGAATTATCATCACATCGATATCAATTTCGGGCCCGATCCTGAAGGCGATCTCGCCATAATGGCAACAGAAGACCCGGCCAACCCCGAAACCTGGAAATGGACCTCGGCAGATAAATTATTCCTCAGTTTGGTTGAAGAATTGCATAACCGGGGCATCAGGGTAATTGTTGACTTTTCGTGGAACCACACCGGGGTGTTGTTCTGGGCATGGCAGGATCTGATAAAGAACCAGGAACAATCGGCCTATAAGGACTGGTATGAAGTCACTGCCTGGGACGATCCGGCCACCGCCGGCAATGAATTTGCCTACAAAGGCTGGCTGAACATCATGAGCCTGCCCGAACTCAAAAAAACCGGCGTCACCGGCGAGAGAAAACACGGCTTCCCCTATGAAGGAAACCTGAACGACGGGGCTAAAAAACACATTTTTGACGTTACCCGCCGCTGGCTGGCACCTGGCGGGGATGTAAGCAAAGGAATTGACGGATTCAGGCTTGACGTGGCCGATCAGATACCCATGGGCTTCTGGCGCGATTACCGTAATGTGGTTAAATCCATCAATCCGGAAGCTTACCTGGTGGGTGAAATCTGGTGGCAAACCTGGCCGGACGACCTGATGGATCCCGCACCATACACCAATGATTCCGTATTTGATGCCGTAATGTTTTACCAGGCCTACCGTCCGGCGAGGGGATTTTTTGCCGAGGCGGAACCGGCATACGATGCGCGTCAGTTTGCAGATCAGCTGCTTTTTGAATGGGGCAGACTGGATGAGCCTTTCCGGTATGGGATGATGAATGTGAATGCAACCCACGACAGCCCCAGGCTGCTGTCGTGTTTTGCCAACAAGGGCAAATACAAATACCGGGCTTCTCCTCACGAAGATACTGCATATATCAGCGGAAGACCGGATGAGGATACTTACAACAGGGTCAGGCTCTATCTCATTCATCAGTTTACTTCAATCGGTTCACCCCACATCTGGAACGGCGATGAGTTCGGCATGTGGGGCGGCGACGATCCTGACGAACGCAAACCGCTGTGGTGGGAAGAGCTGAAGTTTGATGATGAAACCAGGACCAATATCAAACCGGGGAAGAAATCCTATGATCAGGTAGGTTTTAACCGGGAACAGCTGGAGTTTTACAAGAAACTGATCCGCATCAGAAAAGAGAATCCGGTACTGGTTTTTGGTGCATTGGACTTCACCGTTGCGGAAGATAAAATACTGGCCTACAACCGCACGAACACCAACGGTGATTTGATTTCCGTTGTTTTCAATATGAGCGATTCTTCCCGTATTTTCCGGCTTCCTGAAAATGGAACCTATAATGACCTGCTGACCGGAAACGAATTTACCGGCACTGAAGTAACCGTCGAAAGCTTGTCGGCAAGGTTGCTGAAACGAAGCAAATAACAGGCTGATTCCGCAAAGGATTGTATAAGGTATCAGTACATTATTGTAATACTCCTTATCCCTTTCTGACTGCCGGTAATCGGCCAAAAGCGCAATCCGGCGGAAAAAACAGGCGGGTAGTCCACGAATATGTCCACCGGACTATACGAATATTCGAAAAACAGCTACGCTTGATAAATAAATCCATGCGCTTGTACATTTGCTAAAACAGGGCCTTTATAATGTTGCATCTTTGCACAATACTAAAGACATATTTTAGTATGAGCACCGGGCTTCCCGGCCCCAGTGTTCTATTATTACTCCCTCCTATCATGTCGTTAAAAAAACCTGCACATCCCGGCAGGTTTTTTTTTGCACTACATTGTATAAAAAAAGCGGCATCAGGTGATACCGCTTAATGAATCAGAAAGGCTGCCTAATTCTTTTTGTTAGGCAATTCCAGTCCGTAACCATTCTTTTTATCAACGAACTTCAGCACAAAGCCGAGGACAAATGCCAGCACACCAAATCCTGCAAAAATCAGTTCAGGTACGGTATAATTATATTTAACGCCTTCCACACCGGCTGCAATCTGCTCTGAAACCCCGGGATTGGATGCTGATAATGCCCAGCCAATAAGAATAGGAACGGCAAGCAGACCAATGTTTTGAATCCAGAAAATTGCTCCGTATGCAGATCCGAGGTACCGATCCTCAACGATTTTCGGCAATGAAGGCCACATAGATGCCGGCACCAGTGAAAAAGCAGTTCCGAGGATAACAATGGTAAGAATTGCGGTCACCACGCCAAAGGATTCGGCCGGAACAAGCGCAAAAATCAGATGCGAAACCGTAAGCAGCACAGCACCGTATATCATCATGGTGGCTCCTTTGCCTTTGACGTCAAGGAAATATCCTATAAAAGGCGTCAGAACCATCGCACCAATCGGGAAATAGGAAAAATAAGCGGCCGCTGTTTTAATGTCAACATCCAGTTTTGATGCCAGCATATCCGTTGCAAACTTCTGGAAAGGAAAAATCGCCGAATAAAATAAAACGCAAAGTCCGGCTATCGCAAGGAATCCGGGATTGGTAAAAATCTTTTTCAGGTCGCTGAGTTTAAATTCATCTTCCGGACTGGTAGTCAGTTTTGACACGCCCATCTGCTTATCCAGCTTCGCATCCATAAAAGTGTATGTCAGGAAAAGGAGAAAACCTATGCAAAGGAATGCCAGGCCCCATAATACGGAGTTGGATGGACCGCCACTTTCAGCAAAGATCGGGGTCAACCTGAAAACGGCAAAGACGCCGAGACGGGCAACTGCCATCTCCAGGCCCATGGCAAGAGCCATCTCCTTCCCCTTAAACCATTTTACAATGGTCTTGGATACAGTGATTCCGGCCATCTCAACCCCGATGCCGAAAATTGCAAATCCAACAAAGGCAAGCTTGGCAGAAGCCGGAACCCAGGTTATGAAAGAACCCAGCCATTCGGCAATACCGGTATCAGTAAAACCTGGCGTAAGTGCATAATATTTGAGAGCAGCACCAATCACCATGGTAAGTCCTGCAGTGATCAGGGTGAACCTGATACCCATCTTATCAAGGATAACACCGGAAAAGATAAGAAAGAAGGCAAATACATTCAGGAAAAATTCAGATCCGCCAAGCATACCAAACACTTCAGGCGTCCATTTGTAATCGGTTTCAAGCATGCTCTGCAAAGGCGCCACAACATCCACAAAGAAGTAGGCAAAAAACATGGTGGTTGAAATCAGGGCCAATGCTATCCACCTGGCGGTTTTTGACTCATTTAACAAAGTCACGGCTTTCTCTTTCATAAAGCTTAGGTTAGAAATTTGAATTAATGTTTTCTGTTGACATCCGGAAGATTTTACTTTTCCTGACATCAGCCCTGCTTTAGGGCAGGTAAATGTAATAATTTTCCAAAGACAAATGCCCCGGCATTCATTTTCATTTTTTGCTGAAAAAAATCCTGAATTCTACTAAATATTGTAACTAATCAGTTTGCCAAAAACACTACGTTATTAACAATTTCGGTGCTTTATAAACGGGTTGAAAGTGATTGTTGGCTGACGAATTGGAAATTCAACGTTTACTAACAAAAAGCTGCTGTATGCGTTGATAAATAAGCAGTTAAGTTCTTTGATATAATTGATTTCAGGAGTAGCTTTGCTATATAATTCAAGCAGATGCCTGATCAAATAACAATGAAAGAACTTATTCACCTTGTGCAGGCACAGGCGAAGATAATTGTTAGATTGGAGGCAAAAATTGACAAGTTGGAAGAGGAGTTGGAAAAATACAAGACCCGAAAAGACAGTACCAATAGCTCTATACCTCCTTCCAGGGACGAAAACCGAATACCACGCACCAGTAGCCTTAGACAAAAAAGCGATCGTAAAGTAGGTGGCCAGCCCGGGCATGAAGGAAAAACGCTGGAAATGTCCGAAGCCCCGGATGAGATTATCGAACACCGCGCATGTTTTTGCACTGAATGCGGTAAAGATTTGAACAACCAGCCTTTTGAAATTTTTGGCAAACGACAGGTGATCGATATTCCGACAATCAAACAAGTTGTGACCGAGCACCGGGTTTATCGGTGCAAGTGTACATGTGGGAAGGTTGTTGAGAGTGAGTTTCCTGTTGGAATAGACAGCCCGGTAAGCTACGGACGGAATATTGAATCCCTTGTTGGATATCTCAATGTCAGGCAATATCTGCCTTTTAAAAGGCTTCAGGAGTTGTTGCATGACCTTATGGGGGCGAACATCAGCGAGGGTGGGTTGCATCGCCTGCTTAACCGGTTGGCAGCCAAAGGGGCTGATGCCTATGAATTGATCCGCAAAAGTGTTGTTAATAGTAGTGTTATTGGTGCTGATGAAACGGGTATGAAGGTCAATGGAATGAAGCATTGGTTCTGGACATGGCAAAACAATCATGCCACCTATATTGCCGCTTCTACCAACAGGGGTAGCGCCACAATTAACAAACATGTTTCTGATATATCGAAAGAGGCCACCATTGTACATGATTGTTGGAAGGCGCATTTTCAAACACAGGTGGACAGGCATCAAACCTGCACTTCCCATCTGGAACGCGAAGCTGTTTACTTTGAGAAGCGCTACAAAACCCCTTGGCCTGGAAGCTTTCGTAAAATGTTGATACAGGCTGAAAAGCTTAAGAAGAAATTTACCCTTGATGATTATAGCAGCCCTAACCAAGCCAGGGATGAACTTGAAAAGGAATTGGATGCCCTGCTTGAAATACCTTTGAACCCGAAGCATAAAGAGCTGGTCACCTTTCAGAAGCGGATAGCCAGGTACCGTGATCATATCTTTACATTCCTTTACCATCACGATGTGCCTCCCGACAACAACGGGTCTGAAAGGGCAACGCGATCCACCTGGCGGTTTTTGACTCATTTAACAAAGTCACGGCTTTCTCTTTCATAAAGCTTAGGTTAGAAATTTGAATTAATGTTTTCTGTTGACATCCGGAATATTTTTACTTTTCCTGACATCAGCCCTGCTTTAGGGCGGGTAAATGTAGCTAATTTTTCCAAAGACAAATGCCCCGGCATTCATTTTCATTTTTTGCTGAAAATATCCTTAATTCACAAATATTTAATCCTGCCTTGCCCCGGATATTATATTTTTGCATCGGATTATGATGATAATGTTTACCTGTTTATGAAAAAAATCTTTGTCTTTGCAGCAATTATATCGATGATTGCTGCATCAGCTCCGGCACTGCATGCGCAGAAAACCTCAAAAGTATCCGGCAGGGAGCATCTGCCGAAAAATATTATCCTGATGATCGGTGACGGGATGGGGCTGCCACAGATGTATGCTGCCTATACGGCATCATGCGGATCGCTGCACATGGCGGAATTTAACCAGATTGCTTTAGTAAAAACATTATCAGCCAGCGATTACATCACCGACTCCGGCGCCGGAGGTACGGCCCTTGCCTGTGGCATTAAAACCAATAACGGAATGATCGGGATGGGACCTGACAGCATTCCTGTTAAAAGTATTCTCAAAATAGCGGAGGACAAAGGGCTTTCCACCGGCATAGTTGTAACCTGTGATGTTACCCACGCAACACCGGCCTCTTTTATTGCTTCCGTTAAAAGCCGCAAACAGGCCGAAGATATTGCCATGCAGTTTCTGAGCACCGACATTGATGTGTTTATCGGAGGCGGGCGTGACGCATTTGCCAACCGGCGCGACAGTCTCAATCTGCTCGACAGCCTGGCAAAACATAATTATACGCTAGCTTCAACCATTCCTGCCATGCTCAATGTCAACCAGGGTAAACTCGCCGCTCTGCTTTACCCTGGCCACCCCCCGAAATTCAGCGAAGGAAGGGGCGATATGCTAAGTCTTTCAACCGAAAAAGCCCTGGAACTGCTCAGTAAGAATCAGAAGGGCTTTTTCATGATGATTGAAGGGTCCCAGATAGATTGGGGCGGGCATGATAATGACCTGGATTACGTTGTCAATGAAACCCTCGATTTCGACAAAGCTGTGGGCATAGCGCTGGAGTTTGCCCGTAAAAACGGAGAAACCCTGGTAATAGTAACTGCGGACCATGAAACCGGCGGACTGTCGAATATGGAAGGCAATTTTGAAACCGGGCAAACCGGCGGCCGGTTTACAACTGATGACCACAGCGGAGTTCCGGTACCTTTGTATGCTTTTGGCCCCGGTTCAGGTAATTTCAAAGGGTTGATGGACAATACCGATGTATTCCGGCTGATGCTCCAACTGCTCAGCCTTTCAAGATAGTTGCCTGATCTGTCAGTTATTTACAGCAGGCAAAGCGGAAATCCTTCCGATCCTGATTTTTAATGCAGTGATATTCCCGGCATTTTAATGCCGGATTTTCCTGACCGGTGCACCATGAATGCAAACCGGTTTTGAAAACACCCCACCTTAGCTTATTTTTGCAAAACCAAATACGAAAAAATGATTGTAGTAACCGGAGCCGCAGGATTTATAGGCAGTTGCCTGATCAGTAAATTATTGGAATCAGGACACAAGGAAATCGTTGCTGTTGATGATTTCTCAAAATCCGGCAAAGCCGGAAATCTTAATGGCAAACCCCTTGCAGCCCGGGTCAGCCGTAATGAATTCTTCGACTGGCTGCCACTGCATGAAAAGGAAATCAGGTTCGTTTTCCATATCGGCGCAAGAACCGATACGACGGAATTCAATATGCAGGTATTTGAGGAACTGAATTTAGGCTATTCAAAGAAGGTTTGGGAAGCCTGCTCCGGATATCAAATCCCGCTTGTTTACGCGTCTTCGGCGGCCACCTATGGATCAGGTGAATACGGATATGACGACCGCCACGATATTGTGGATCGGCTCAGGCCCCTGAATCCTTACGGAATTTCAAAAAATGAATTTGACAAATGGGCGCTTATGCAAACAGCAACGCCTCCCTTTTGGGCCGGGATGAAGTTCTTTAATGTTTACGGGCCGAATGAATATCATAAAGGCAGAATGGCCTCGGTGATATTCCATTCATTCAACCAGATCAGACAGACCGGAAAAGTCCGGCTGTTCCGCTCACACCGCCCCGACTTCGGCGATGGCGGTCAGTTGCGTGACTTTATCTATGTAAAGGATGTGGTTGCAGTGCTGGAATTCATGATGAACAAAAGGCCACAATCAGGACTTTACAACCTGGGAACCGGCAAGGCAAGAACCTTTTCCGACCTCGCCAAAGCTACGTTCTCGGCATTGAATCTTGAACCGGATATTGAATTTATCGACACCCCGGCAGATATCCGTGATAAATATCAGTATTTTACAGAAGCTGAAATGAATAAACTGAGAAGTGCCGGCTACACCGGTGTTTTCACTTCGCTGGAGGATGGAATATCTGATTATGTGCGCAATTACCTTGCAAACAACAGTTACAGGTAATATCAGTCTTCATTAAGATTTTGCTTGAGTTCCAGAAGAAAAGCCCGCATTTGCTGAAGGGTTTTTACAACTTCGTGGTTGTCGGTAATATCATCCCTGTTCACTTTCAGTTTTTCCCGGGCACCCTGAAGTGTAAACCCGCGCTCTTTTACAAGATGATAAATCAGGTGGAAGTTATCAACATCCTGTTTCGTGAAAAACCGGTTACCTTTTTTGTTCCTGAAAGGCTTTATTATATCAAATTCTTTTTCCCAGTAACGGATCAGGGATACATTAACCCCAAACATATTCGCCACCTCCCCTATCCTGAAATAGACCTTTTCAATTTCCCTTTTCCGGTATGGCATAAGGCAAAGAATGTTAATCGAGGGTTTGCGATGGCCGCTGCGAAAGCTCAATCATCAGGGCATATTCCTCGGGAGTAATGTCATTGAAGAAGAAGTTAATCGGATCAACAGCCCTGCCACCTTTACGCACTTCATAATGCAGATGCGGGGAGGTTGATTTACCGGTATTTCCGACAAAACCGATGACCTGCCCCCGTTTAACCTTCTGACCTTTTTTTACTGCCATTTTAGAGAGATGCGCATAAAGCGTCTCATAGCCAAAGCCATGATTCACTACTATACAATTACCGTATCCGCTGCGCGAATATTCAACCTTGGTAACCACCCCATCCCCGGTAGCATAAATGTCAGTACCCACCGGAGCGGTAAAGTCAATTCCTTCATGAAACTTTGTAACCTTGTAAAAGGGATCGGTACGATACCCAAAGTAGGAACCAATCCGGCGCAGATCGGAATTTGAGACGGGTTGAATTGCGGGTATTGAAGCGATCAGTTCTTCCTTTCTTTTGGCAAGCTCAAAAACCTCATCAAATGACCTGGACTGAACATATAACTGACTGGTAAGCACGTCCAGTTTGCGGGTAGTATTGACAATGATCTCGCTGTTCCTGAAACCTTCAAGTCTGGCATACCGGTCAGTACCACCAAAACCAGCCCTCCTCACCGAAGAGGGAATGGGTTCTGATTCGAATATCACCCGGTAAATATTGTCATCCCTGTCCTGAAGGTCACTCACAACCGCCTGCACCTTGTCAAGCCGGTCATTCAAAATGGCGAACTGCAGCTTATACTGATCTATTTCACGCTGCAAAATGCGCTCTTTGGGAGATTCAATAAAATTATACGCGAACAGCAGCACAACCGCCGCGAAAACCATTCCGGTTGCCACAACAGACAACAGGCGAAGGAACCTTTGTTTAAAAGTAACCTTAACCTTTTCGATTTTCAGAGACTTGGTATTGAAATGATATCTGACTTTTGCCATAGAGCAAAGAAAAATAATATAATCAGGTGAAAGGCAGATTATTGGTTTGTTTTTCCCGGGGGACTGCAAAATTAACATTTTCAATTAAATTTGCAAACCTTTAGGATGTTAAAAATCTATAATCACAAGACCCGTTTTCAACTTAAAAACACATATGAACGCTCAGCAGACCAGACAGACTTTTCTTGATTTCTTTGAAAAAAAATCCCATCATATCGTTTCTTCTGCACCTATGGTGATCAAGGACGACCCTACCCTGATGTTTACCAATGCCGGAATGAACCAGTTCAAAGACATCTTTCTGGGCAATTCACCGGTAAAATTTCCGCGCATTGCCAACACGCAGAAGTGCCTGAGGGTTTCAGGAAAACACAACGACCTCGAAGAAGTCGGACACGACACCTATCACCACACCATGTTTGAAATGCTTGGCAACTGGTCGTTCGGCGATTATTTCAAGAAAGACGCCATCAACTGGGCGTGGGAACTGCTTACCGACGTTTATAAGATCGACAAGGACCGTCTGTATGTGACCATTTTCGGCGGTGATGAGGGCGATAATCTTCAACCTGACATGGAGGCGCATGATCTTTGGAAAGCGCATGTCCCCGAAAACCGTATCCTCAGGGGAAACAAAAAAGATAATTTCTGGGAAATGGGTGACAGCGGCCCCTGCGGACCCTGTTCCGAAATCCATGTGGATATCCGTAACAATCAGGAAAGGGCTGAAGTTGACGGCGCCACCCTGGTGAATACGGGCGATCCCAAAGTAATAGAAATCTGGAACCTGGTGTTTATGGAGTTCAACCGCCTGGCCAACGGAAGCCTGCAGCCGCTGCCGGCAAAGCATGTTGATACTGGCATGGGTTTCGAACGTCTTTGTATGGTATTGCAGCAAAAGCAATCCAACTACGACACCGACATCTTTCAACCCATTATCGGAAAAATAGCAGATATCAGCGGTATCCGTTATGGAGCCGCCGACAAGACCGATATTGCCATGCGCGTGATAGCCGACCATGTGAGGGCCATTGCCTTTGCCATCGCCGACGGGCAGCTGCCATCCAATAACAAAGCCGGCTACGTAATACGACGCATCCTGAGAAGGGCGGTCAGATACGGCTTTACTTTCCTGAAAACGGACGAGCCCTTTATTCACAAACTGATTCCTGTACTCAGCGAACAAATGGGCTCCTACTTTACCGAACTGAAAAGTCAGCAGGTACTGGTCGAAAAAGTGATCAGCGAAGAAGAAGCTTCATTCCTCAGAACGCTTTCGCATGGCATAACAAAATTCAATAACTATCTTGAATCGAATCAGCAAAATGCCCTTATCGACGGCGCTTTTGCCTTTGAGCTCTACGATACCTATGGCTTTCCGATTGACCTCACCGGACTGATGGCCCGCGAGCACGGTAAAGAGGTTGACATGGCCGGATTCAGTAAAGGTCTTGAGCTTCAAAAGGAAAGATCGCGAAAAGACGCGAGCATCGAAGTGGAAGACTGGATTGTGCTTGACGATAAAACACCTGAAACCTTCGTGGGGTATGACACGCTGTCCGTAACAACGAAGATCACCCGCTATCGCAAGGTGCACACCAAAGGAAAGGATGCTTACCAGATTGCCCTTGCCAGTACTCCTTTTTATGCCGAATCGGGTGGTCAGGTCGGCGACCGGGGAGTCCTTAAATCCGGCGACCAGATCATACAGGTACTTGATACGCGAAAAGAAAACAACCTTATCATTCATCTTACCGGGGCAATCCCCGCCAATCCCGCAGAAATCCTTGTAGCCACCGTTTCGGAAGATGCAAGAACGGACACAGCCAATAACCACTCAGCCACGCATCTGCTGCATCATGCACTGCGAAATATTATCGGAACGCATGTTGAACAAAAGGGCTCATATGTGCATCCGGATTATCTGAGGTTCGACTTCTCGCACTTTCAGAAAGTAACCGAAGAAGAGATTCATGAGATTGAAAAACAGGTAAACAGTATGATACGGCAGAATCTCGTATTGGATGAAATGCGCGATATTCCCTTCGATAAGGCCAAAGAAGCCGGCGCTATTGCTCTTTTCGGTGAAAAATACGGAGACTCGGTAAGGGTGATCAGGTTTGGCAATTCTGTCGAACTATGCGGAGGAACCCATGTGCATGCTACCGGGCAGATCGGGTTGTTTAAAATTACTTCCGAATCGGCCATCGCCGCCGGGGTGCGCAGAATTGAAGCGATCACTGCCGGTAAAGCGGAAGCGTTTTATCACAACCAGTTATCGTTGATCAGTGAAATTAAAGAATTGGTAAAAAATCCCGTTGATCCGGTGAAAGGCATCAGAAACCTGCTTGAGGAAAACCAGAAACTCAGGGGGCAGCTGGAGCAGATCTCACTGGAAAAAGTGAATGAGCTTTACCATCAGCTGATGGCCGGAAGCCGGGATATAAACGGCTGCAGGCTGATCACCGGAAAAGTAAACCTGGATGCAGGCTCTGCCAAAGATCTTGCATTCCGGCTGATGGATGCTTCCGACAATCACCTTATTATATTGGGGACCCTGCATGATGACAAACCCGGGATTACCGTTGCCATCTCAGGCCCGCTTGTAAATACCGGAAAATATAACGCCGCGGCTATTGTCAGGGAACTGGCTAAAGAAATCAGTGGTGGCGGAGGAGGCCAGGCTCATTTTGCCACTGCAGGAGGCAAAAACCCCGGAGGAATAGAAAGCGCCCTCGTGAAGGCGGCTGCACTTGTTGCCAGAATAGCCTCCTGAAAAACATTTCTGCACCACCTGATCCATCTTCCATATTTTTGTGTCACTTTTAGTGGTTAAAAATTAAACAATTTAATAACGAACATTGTTAATACGACGATTAAACAGTCAGACGCAAAATGTTTTACACAGCACAACCCATGATAAGATACTCAATCAAAGATCTGGAAAAACTTACCGGCATCAAGGCCCACACGATCCGGATCTGGGAGAAAAGGTATCAACTGATAGAACCCGAGAGAACTTCAACAAACATCCGGTACTATTCCGACAATGACCTGAAAAAACTGCTGAACGTCTCAATCCTTAACCGCAATGGCCTGAAAATTTCCAACATTGTCAATATGGGCAACGAGGAAATTAATGAACGGATCATGGAGATATCAGAGACCTCCTATGACCACGACAACCAGATTGAACAACTGATTGTTGCCATGATCGATTTTGATGAGGTCAGGTTCGAACGGGTGCTCACTACCTCTATCATCAAATCGGGATTTGACGATACTGTTATCAACCTGCTTTATCCCTTCTTCGAAAAGATTGGCATACTCTGGCAGATCGGCACCATATTTCCGGCCCAGGAACATTTTGTCTCCAATATTATCAGACAAAAACTGATTATCGCGATCGACGGACAGAACAACCCTCTGAAACCGGATACCAGGTGCGTCCTGATGGCCCTGCCATCCGGAGAGTGGCACGAATTGGGACTGTTATTCTATTATTACCTCGCCAGGAAAGCAGGATTACGGGTTATTTACCTTGGACAGTCGGTTCCGTTTGAAGATCTGATTGAAGTGAGCAGAAAACAAACCGTTGACCTTTTCTTCACTTCAATGACAACCCCCTTAACCCAGAAGAAGTATTCCGAATACATCCAGCAGTTATCACTGGCTTTTAACAATAAGCAGGTATTTATTACAGGTTATCAAACAAAGGAATATACGGTTGAACTGCCCGCAAACGTAATCAGGATTGATGCTCCGGAACATTTCATGGAAAGAATAAAATTGCTTTAGTCCTGAATTAATCCGTAAATGAAATTCAGATTACTCCCGCTGACATCCCCCTTGTCCAGTGGATTTCCTCTTCCGCTTACAAACACATAATAATCACTTCTGCAAAGCAGCTTCAGTTGCCTTGCAGTTTTTTTTATCAGCCAATGCACCCCGGATTCCCGGGACCGGATAGAGAAATACCGTCACTCTGTCATGACAGTTATTCAGTTAATTTCTGACAAGTGATGCTTAATCTCAATGAATACAGTTTCAGGCAATTACAGCGCATAATAAAATTTATTACTATCTTTAGCAAGCTTTCGAATATTAATATGGCCCAAAATGGTGCACTTTTTTCTTTGGTTTGCACTGAGATCTTTTGAAGCTAATTCAATGTTGAAGGTGATTCAGGCAATAATACAAAATTACCGTTTGCCATTTTCCCATTTCGGGACAGCGCCTGTCCCATTATAGGCCATCTTTATGTAAAATATTTGTTTAACATTTTATTCTCAAACAATAAACATTTTCTGAAAAATATTTTCTGTTTTTATTTATCTGTATTTCAATGTCTTAATACACTTTAATCAATTGCTTGCAGATTTTGAATGTTAAAATTGTATTAAAATACAGGTTTGTGTTTAATTTTGCATCATGTTTGTTAAACACATTATACCAATCTAAAGCCAAAATATCATGACAGCAATCGAGTTCAGCCACAAAATTATTAGTCTACACGACAACCTTTCCTATTTTGCCAACACACTGACCAATAACCGCGAGGAGGCCAAGGACCTGATTCAGGATACTTATCTGAAGGCCTTAACGCACATGGATAAATTTGAAAGTGACACCAATCTGAAAGCATGGACTTATACCATCATGAAGAACACTTTCATCAACAACTACCGCAGAAACCAGAAAGCCAACACCATAGTCGACAATACCGAAGACCTTTATTACCTCAACATTCCAAGAAAATCTGACTTTGTTTCACCCGAATCGGAAATCAGCACCAAAGAGATTAAAGCGGGGATAGCAAAGCTTGAAACAGATCAGCGATTGCCTTTTGAGATGCATACGGAAGGATACAAGTACAAGGAGATTGCTGAAAACCTCAACCTTTCAATCGGCACGGTTAAAAGCAGAATTTTCTTTACCCGCAAGAAACTGATGGAATCTTTGAAAGAGTTTCAGAGTTAATCTAAAATAAGACAGGATAAAAGCCGGATACAAAAACGTAGCCGGCTTTTTTTCTGATCAGTACCTCTAAATATAAGAACCAACCTGCGAAAAAGAAAAAAAACGAAGGAAGATACTCCGGAGGATTAATTTTGCTTATCCACAACCTGACAGGGAAGTGTAAAATAAAATACAGAGCCTGATCCCGGCTTCGACTCGGCCCACATTTCGCCCCCCATCAGTTCGACAAACTTCTTTGAAAGTGTAAGCCCCAGGCCTATTCCCCCATAATTTCTGTTATGGCCTTCCTCAACCTGCCTGAATTTCTGAAACAATACATCCAGTTTCTCCTGGGGAAATCCAATCCCGGAATCTTTCACATAAAACTCAACCATGCTGTTTTCACGGAACTGATATCCCACCTCGATAAAGCCTTCATTGGTATATTTCAAAGCATTTTCAATCAGATTGTATAAGGTTTGCCTCAGTTTACGCTCATCTGTCAGTATGGTAAATGCATTGTCCTTATTCGCCTTCTGCATCCGGATATTGATATGCTCCTTACCCGAAAGGCCTTTTTCAAGATTAAAGAAAGTTATCAGGCTCATCAGCACTTCATTAATCTGGCAAGGTTCACGCTGCATGATGATCAACCCGGATTCTATCTGGGCAATATCGAAGATTTCCCCCATCAGATCAAGCAATTTGTTGCTGTTGTTGTGAATGATGCCGATAAACTGCCTGCGTTCTTCCTCTTCAGGGCCGGCATCAAGCAGCAGGGAGGAAAAACCCATGATGGCATTGAGGGGGGTCCTTATCTCGTGTGACATATTGGCAAGAAATGCGCTCTTCAGTTTATCCGATTCCTCAGCCTTTTCCTTGGCTTTCCGCAATTCTTCCTGTGTAATGAGAATTGATTTATTCTGATCACTCAGCAATTTGATCATCCGGTTTTTTTCGCGGGAAGCCCTTAAATAATAAATCAGCACACCGCCAAGGATTATCAATGCCAGCAGGATGGTAATCAGAAAATAGTAAAAGGGGATTTCGTTTGCCATCTGAAATTTATCAATGCTGTATAACTGAATAAAAGAATAATTCACTTACCTGATTATTATGGTTATCAGGCATAGAATCACAATGCTGCAGTTTCATCAAATTTAATGCTAATATTTTGATTGTCGGCGGAAACCATGAAATAAAATTTAAACAGCCGCTTCCGGTGTAATTGTGTGGGTTCCTACCGGATATTCCTGAAGAATTAACTTGTACAGCAGATCAAAGTGTTCAGGAATCTTTACAAAGTCGAGTTTGTTTGTATCGATTATAAGGATCCGCATTCCCGATTGCTGTCTGATATAATCAAAATACCCGCTCTGTATCTTCTCCAGGTATGCCGGTTCAATATCTTTTTCATAAGAGCGCCCCCTTTCAGCGATATTTTCTTTTAACCGCTGCACTGAAACGTATAGATATACAAGCAGATCAGGCCTGGGGATTGAGAGGTTGATG
The DNA here is from genome assembly GCA_023957275.1 of Lentimicrobium sp. Taxonomy (GTDB): domain Bacteria; phylum Bacteroidota; class Bacteroidia; order Bacteroidales; family Lentimicrobiaceae; genus Lentimicrobium. The sequence goes on from JAMLHF010000017.1 coordinate 64,475, forward strand.
AGGTTAAACAGCCTTGAATACAGTGCATATTCATCATCCGCAAGGGTCTTACGGGCAAAAATCAGCGACTTATTGATAAAATAGTCAGAAATGGTGAGGGGCCTGAAAAGGTCAGTTACCGACAGTTCATTTTTTAACTGCTGAAACCGGCTGGCAAGGAAAGAAAGTTCCAGCGGGAAAGCATATTTTGAAGGATCGCGGTAGAATTTCGGCAGGAAGTCGTTATCCTCAAACTGTTCAAGGATCAGCCTGGCGTTGAGCCTTTCCGAGATCATCGTTGCCAGGGAGGTCTTCCCGGCGCCGATGGTACCCTCTATTGCTATAAAATTATAGTTCATCTTCCTAAGCAAGGCTTTCCAAAGGTTTGTAAATTTCCACAGACAATTTATCGCCGCACTCCTCCAGCAACCCGGAAACCGTTTTGCCCATTTTCGGATGCACCACATCCCGCGCAATTTCATTCAGCGGCAACAGCGCGAACCGGCGAAGATGCATGCGGGGATGAGGTACCTGAAGGACCGGTTCATCGACAATCAGGTTACCGAAAAGCAATATGTCAATATCAATGGTGCGGGGGGCATTAAAACTACCATCCCGCTCCCTGCCCAATTCAGATTCTATGGCCAGCAAAATATCAATCAACTGATAAGGGTTATGGTCCGTTTCAATGCTCACTGCCATATTCAGAAAAGGAAGATCCGGGCTGGCTTCCCAGGGCTCCGTTTCATATACGGATGAATACGACCGTACGCTACCGGCCCTGGCCGCAATCAGGGCAATCGCCTGATTCAGCAGTTCAGCCCTGTCGGCAAGATTACTCCCAAGCAAAAGATAAGCTACTTCCATTAAGTTGATTTATAACACTGTTGTCCGGCTAATTTATGAGTTCACCCCTGGTAATCTCATAACTCTTTCCAAAGGTTTACCGGACAATAATGATTTTATAAACACAAAAATACTGACCTTTATCCAATGCTTACCGGCCGGGCACTCATATTTGTCAATAAATTTCAACATTCCCTTGTCCGTCCCCCCCTTACAAAAACCCGTTATTCATAACATCCTGTGTCAGGGGCGGATCTGTGGTACTGAATAAGTGAAAGTGAATGAGATCAGAATTATCCGGAGAACAATTGTAACTTTACGGTCTGTTTGACGTCAAAAATAATTACTAATCTGCTATCTGACTAAAAATACTTCTCCGGAATAAACGGTAAAAACATCCGCATCATCAACAATTCTTGAACCTAACCAACTTTCAAAATCAAACCACGTATGAAACAGTTCTTCAAATTTATGCTGGCTTCCATGGCAGGTTTTTTCCTGACTATGATTGTTCTGTTTTTCTTTTTTGCCATTCTGGTTGCATCTCTGATGACCTTTACCAAAAAAGATGAGGTTGTGATCAAGCCAAAGACGGTACTCCATCTCACCCTTAATGAAGCCATTCCTGAAAGAAGCATGGCAAGCCCCTTTTCTTTCAGTGAAACCAAGCTTTTCAACACTTCAGACGTGCCGGGTCTGCTTGAAACCACCGATTTACTTAAAAGGGCATCAGAGGATGAAAATATCAGCGGCATTTTACTGGATCTGAGCAATATAGAATCCGGAATGGCCACGATGGAAGAAATCAGAAATGCCCTGCTTAAGTTTAAGGAATCAGGCAAATTTGTAATTGCCTATGGTGAGGTTTATTCCCAGAAGGCTTATTATATGGCTACCACTGCTGACATAATCTGTCTGAACCCGGAAGGCGCGCTTGATTTCAGGGGAATGGCCGGTGAATTAGTGTTTATCAAGGGTTTACTGAGTAAACTAGATATTAATCCCCAGATTATCAGGCATGGCAAGTATAAAAGCGCCATTGAACCTCTGATCAGCGACAGGATGAGCGAAGCCAATAAAGAGCAGACACTTGCCTATATGAATTCTCTCTGGATGCATATTTCTGATGGCATCAGCAAAACGAGAAATATCGACCCCGCCGAACTACAGATAATTGCCGATTCACTCAAAATTCAGACTCCTGAAGATGCACTGAACTATCATTTTGTAGATCAGGTGATTTATAAGGATCAGTTGATCGAACTCCTGAAAGAAAAACTTGAAATCGGCGAAAACGACAAGATTGAAATGATGAAGCTGGAGCGCTACAAGGATGCGCCGGCTAAAACTTTCAAGAAAAGAGCCAAAGAAAAAATTGCCGTAATCTACGCTGTCGGCAGCATTGGCGACGGCGAAGGCAACGACGAGTCCATAGGTTCGGAGCGCATTTCGAAGGCAATCAGAAAAGCCAGAACCGACAGCACGGTAAAAGCCATTGTTTTCAGGGTGAATTCACCCGGAGGCAGTGCCCTGGCTTCTGATGTTATCCTGCGTGAAATCAAGCTGGCGCGTGACGAAAAACCGGTGGTAGTTTCGATGGGTGACTATGCAGCTTCCGGAGGTTATTATATCGCCTGTGCCGCGGATACCATACTGGCCAACCCAACCACGCTGACCGGTTCTATTGGCGTTTTCGGTGTAATTCCCGATTTCAGCAAGTTCTTCAGCAACAAACTCGGAGTTACCTTTGACGTTGTAAAGACCAATGATCATGCCGACTATATATCGGTAACAAGGCCCCTGACTCCTTATGAGGAAAAAGTGATCACCAACGATGTGGAGAGGATTTACAAAGTATTCGTCAATCATGTTTCAGAAGGCAGGTCAATGCCGGAAGCGCTGGTTGACAGCCTGGGTCAGGGAAGGGTATGGAGTGGTACCGACGGGGTAAAAACCGGGCTGGTTGATTTAACCGGTGGTCTTCAGGATGCCATCGACATCGCCGCAACCATGGCGAAACTGGAAGATTACCGGATTACTTCCCTGCCTGAACAGAAAGACCCTTTTACCCAGATTATGGAAGAACTGACAGGAAATCCTTCCGAATCAAGGTTAAAAAAAGAACTTGGACAATTATATCCTTACATGAAAGAACTGCAGTCGCTTTCCGGCATGAAAGGCGTACAGGCAAGACTTCCGTTCGTACTTAACATACAATAATAGTTTATCTTTTATTGTTGTCCGGAGAAAAGTGTGAGATTCTTCGCTAACGCTCAGAATGACTGTAACTTACGTAGGT
>JAMLHF010000018.1 GCA_023957275.1 Lentimicrobium sp.
CTGTTGCTGATTGCGGTAACTCAGAGGAGGAAGTGAGAATTTAAGGATGAGATGATTTGAGGATTAGCTGATGAGCTGATGAGCTGATGTAACGCTGTGAAACACAGAAATTTGTTTCGCAAAATGAAATGAAGCAAAGTGAAAATGCGGATCCTGTACTCTCAATACAACATATACAGATAATTTTATTGTTGAAACCGGGGACTTCAAATAATTCCATAAGAAAAGACCGGGTTACGCATCAAACAAGTGTCTGAAATCCCACCACCATTGGCTGGGGAAGCCTAATCCGCATTCCGCACTCTGCAATCCGAAATCTCTCTTCCCTCGTCCCTCGCCCCTAATCCCGGTCCCTGAGCGGCGGTTGTTGAGCGCAGCCGAAACAAGTCGAAGGGCCGTCCCTCGTCCCCCCTTTCCGCAATCGTTTGCAAAAAATTCCGCATACAATACATCTATATTAGTAAATATGATTACCTTAGCGGCTGTAAGGCCGCAGAAGCCTGCCCTTTTTCTTCGGTAAATCAGGGTATAGAATATCATGACCAAATGCAATAAAACCATGAAAAAGGCTGAACACATTGTTCAGTTTTCTTGTTTATCAGGCATTTCAGGTATTTTATCAAAAAATTAACAAATTTCCCGGCTATGAATTTTGAATTTTCGGAAGAGCAGTTGATGATTCAGCAGGCTGCCCGCGATTATGCCCAGCGCGAACTGATTAAAGACGTGATTGAGCGCGACACCCACGCCATTTATCCCACCGAACATGTGAAAGCCCTGTCGGAACTGGGTTTTATGGGTATGCTGGTGGACCCGGAATACGATGGAGGCGGCATGGATACCGTATCATACGTACTGGCTATGGAAGAAATTTCAAAGGTTGACTCTTCGGTAAGCGTAATCATGTCGGTGAACAACTCCCTGGTTTGTTACGGAATAGAAAAATTCGGCACCGAAGCGCAAAAGGAAAAATTCCTGAAACCGTTGGCACGCGGAGAAAAAATCGGCGCCTTTCTGCTTTCGGAACCCGAAGCCGGATCGGATGCCACCTCACAACGCACCACGGCCGAAGACAAGGGGGATTATTACCTGCTCAACGGAACCAAAAACTGGATTACCAACGGAAATACTGCCGGCACTTACCTGGTGATTGCCCAAACCCATCCCGAAAAGGGGCACAAGGGAATCAACGTGCTTATCGTTGACCGCCATTCACCGGGCATCAGTGTTGGCCCGCATGAAGACAAAATGGGCATGCGCAGCTCCGACACCCATTCGGTCATGTTCAACGATGTAAAAGTACCTAAAGAAAACCGCATTGGTGAAGATGGATTTGGGTTCAAGTTCGCCATGAAGACCCTTGAAGGCGGAAGAATCGGCATTGCAGCCCAGGCCCTGGGCATTGCCTCGGGAGCGTTTGAACGGGCGGTTAAATATTCCAAGGAAAGAAAAGCATTCGGAACCGAAATTGCCAATCATCAATCGGTTGCCTTTAAGCTGGCAGATATGGCGGTTAAGATCGAAAATGCCCGCAACCTGTGCCTGAAGGCTGCCTGGCTGAAGGATCAGGGAAAACCTTACGGCTATGCCAGTGCCATGGCCAAATACTATGCCGCCGAAATTGCGATGGAAGTTACCACCCAGGCCGTTCAGATTCACGGTGGATACGGCTATGTAAAAGAATACCATGTGGAACGCCTGATGCGCGAAGCCAAACTCACACAAATCTACGAAGGAACCTCTGAAATTCAGCAAATCGTTATCTCACGGCAAGTCCTCAGTGAATTTTAGATTGCGGAATGCGGTCCCGATGGCTATCGGGAGCGGATTTATCCTCAAATCAACTAATTAACTAATCAACTAATCAATGAACATCCTTGTTTGTATAAGCAACGTTCCCGACACCACCACCCGCATCAAGTACAGTGCGGATATGAAATCGGTGGATTATTCGGGCGTGCAGTGGATCATCAATCCCTGGGACGAACTTGCCCTTACCCGTGCCATTGAGCTGAAAGAGGCCAATCCTGCACTGGTTCAGAAAATAACCGTAATAACAGCCGGTGGCGCCGATGCCGAGCCTACCCTGCGCAAAGCCCTGGCCTGCGGTGCCGACGACGCCATCAGGGTGGATGCTGCAGGCGGCGATTCGCTGTTTACTGCAACTCAGTTAGCACATGCCGTTAAAGGGGAACCTTTTGATGTAATCCTCTGTGGCATTGAGTCGAGCGACTACAACGGATCGGCCGTGGGTGGAATGCTTGCCGAACTGCTGGATTACAATTCCGTTTCAGCAGTCAGTTCGCTCAACCTCGAAGGAAACAGCGTTAAAGTAACCCGCGAAATTGACGGCGGCAAGCAGAGCATAGAAACCTCAGCACCGGTAGTTCTGATTGTACAGAAAGGAATTGCCATCAACCCGCGAATCCCTTCGATGCGCGGAATTATGACCGCCCGCACCAAACCCCTGAAAGTGGTGGCTGCAGCTGCTGCGGCTCCGGGCAGTAAGGTCGTCGGTTACCAGGCGCCTCCGCAGAAATCGGCCTGCAAGATGATTGACCCGGAAAATATGGATGAACTCGTTCACCTGCTGCACACCGAAGCCAGGGTTATTTAACCAACTTTAAATCAATACGATATGTCAGTACTCGTTTATATAGAAAACTGGAACGGCAAGTTCAAGAAGAGCACCTGCGAACTTGTTTCATACGGCAAACGTTTGGCCAACGGATTGGGTGGCAGTCTTACCCTTCTTTCCATAGGCAGGGTGGCTGAAGATGAATTGAAGAACCTCGGAGCCTATGGTGCCGGAAAAATACTTTCGGCAGAAACCGATGCTCCGCTTGACGATAAGGCTTATGCATCACTGATTGCCTCTGCTGCTCAAAACAGCGGGGCAACACTGGTTGTAATGGCCCACAATGTAACCGGAAAAGCCCTTGCGCCCCGCGTGGCCGTGCGGCTGAATGCCGGACTGGTAAGTGCTGTGAACGGTCTGCCGGTTTCTTATCAGCCGTTTGTGGTAAGCAAAAAAGCCTTTTCGGGAAAGTCGCTGATGCAGGCTGAGATTACTTCCGATATTAAAGTCATCACCCTTTCGCAGAATACCGCCGGGATTGAAACATTTGCAGGAAATGCTGCGGTTGAAACCATGGATGCATCGGCAGTAACAAGCGGAATTAACGTATTGTCAACCGAGGTGCAAACCGGAAAAATATTGCTGAGTGAAGCCGATGTGGTGGTATCCGGAGGCCGTGGAATGCGCAGCGCCGACAACTGGAAACCCCTGGAAGAACTTGCAGGGGTGTTGGGTGCGGCTACCGCCTGTTCGAGGCCGGTTTCCGACGAGGGGTGGCGTCCGCATCACGAGCATGTGGGACAAACCGGTAAAGTGGTTGCCCCCAATCTTTATTTTGCGCTCGGAATATCAGGAGCCATTCAGCACCTGGCCGGCATCAGTTCATCGAAGGTAATTGTTGCCGTAAACAAAGACCCCGAAGCGCCCATTTTTTCCGCTGCCGACTATGGTATCGTTGGCGACCTGCAAACGGTGCTTCCAAAAATGACAGAAGCGTTCAGAAAGCTTAAAGCCTCATCATAAAGCTGCGTTGTACAAGAAATCAAAACCCCGGCACAATTTTGCGCCGGGGTTTTTTTGGTATCAATCATCTATGGTCAGATCATTGTTTAATGAATTTTCGCTGAACGGGCAGATATCCCTCTGATTTAATTTGAATTACATAAACACCTTTAACCAGGGCGCTGCTATTAACGGCGATCCGGTTAAAATTTCCGCTCATGGCAGAGGATTCGCTGTAAATTATTCTGCCCCGGAGGTCTGTAATTGAAATCATTACAGTTCCGCTTACCGGGGCGTTCACATCAAGATAGAGCATTTCACCAACCGGGTTGGGGTAAACATTTCCGGCTCCGGATTTGAGAAGATTGTTTTCATTGAGTCCCAGGGCGCTGATTTCGTTGGCTGAAACCACAAAGTTTACACTTGCCTGAGCTGTTTCATCCGAAAGCATTACCACCATAACCTGGGTAGTTTTACCGGCCATTTCAGCATGAACGGTATATTCACCGAAAGGAAGATTGCTGAAAGTAAACGTGCCGTCGCTGTTTGAGAAGGTATAGGCAACAGGCAAACCTGTGCTGTTGAATAAAACGATTTCAACATTGGCGGCGGGGGTACCCCCTGATTTAAAATTACCGCTCCAGTTGATCGTTCCGGAAATACTTCCTGTACCTTGCGCCCAACTTGCCACAGAAACAAGGTTGACCGGATACCACCCGTTGGGCTCGCCTGTTGTAACTATGGTTGCTCCCTGCCAGGTGAGAGAACTTGTGTAATAAGTCGGCAGATAGTTAAAGAATGCAGGATCATCCGGCGTCAGCATAGCATAGATGTAGTATGACCCGGCAGGGACGCCGCCAAAGTTATAGATACCTCCGCTATCTACTTGTGATTGAGCGAAGTAGTAATTTGTTGCGCCTATCAGCCACACTTCACCTGATTGCGCGGGTGCGTTTCCGGCAATGACGCTGCCTGAAATTGAACTTTCACCGGCAAAGTTGCCTGCAAAAATCTCCATACAGAATGAGCTTTGGCAAAGGTTGGTCGAATCCCAGATGGTGAGACAGGCCGTATAAGTACCACCAGTGGTGTATGTATGTATAGGACTGAATTCATCAGAAACTGAACCGTCGCCAAACGACCATTGCTGGTTCGTAAATCCCGGTGCTGATGTATTGATAAACTGATAAGTGAGTGATGAATTCGTTGAGTCGGCCGGGTAAGCAAAGAATGAAGCCTGGCAGCCCGGCTGAATAATATCAACCCAAATCTCCTGACAGGTCTGATCCCAGCAGTTGTTCAGGGAGTCACTGATAGTAAGGCAGGCCCAATAGATGCCTGGCGCTGTATAAGTATGCACAGGATTGGCTTCAAACGATTGCTGGCCATCTCCGAAATCCCACAATCTGAATGAGTGATTGCCCTGCGACAGATCTGCAAAGTAATAGGTGTATCCAGCCGTATCGGGAACTGCTGACATCACCGCTTCACAGTTTCCGCCGCCGCCGGGGAATATCGCCTGACAACTGACGCCCGTGCAACTGTCGGCAGGGTTAGCTGAAACAGTGGTGAGGCATACATTATATACCATACCCCATGCAAATTGGAAAGTATGACTGACCTGCTGACCGGTTGCGGTGGAACCATCCCCGAAATCCCAGAAATAGTCAGCCTGTCCGCCACTCAGCAGGTGACCCGTGAACAGGTAAGTGTTCCCGTCGTTGGTAAGCGCTTCAAAATAATTGTCGCACGGAGTCGGAATTTCAAAGAAAACCTCCTGACAGGATATGTAACTGCACGTTACGCCATCAGGCCCCGTGCCCGTTGTGGTCAGGCAAACCGTGTAAACCTGCGACGGGTCCGAAAAGCTATGCGAAACAACTTGTCCGGATGCGGTAGTTCCATCGCCGAAATCCCAGATCCAGGATTCAATCTGATTGTTTGATTGTCCGTTCATTGCCCAGCCTTCGAAAGTGTATCCCGTGCCTGTTGAATCGGGATAATACCAGAAATAGCTTTCGCAGGGTGAAGGGAGGTAAATAAAGACCTCCTGGCAGGAAGTATAGGTGCATGGCTCATTATCCGGGCCTGTGCCGGAAGTGGTGAGGCATACGGTGTATATTTCATTAGGGTTGTCAAATGTATGTGTTACAGATTGGCCGGATGCGGTGGTTCCGTCGCCGAAATCCCATGTCCATGATTCAACCTGGCTGCCCATGGTATAGCCTTCGAAAGTGTAACCCGTGCCTGTTGAATCGGGATAATACCAGAAATAGCTTTCACAGGGAGAAGGGAAATAACTAAAAACTTCCTGGCACGAAACCGAGGTGCAGACATCTCCATTCAGGATGCTGGTTGTGGTCAGACACACATTATGGACCATATTGGTATCGGCAAACTGATGGAAAACAGTCTGTCCGTTTGCGGTTGTGCCATCACCGAAATCCCAGATATAGGACTCAGCCTCACCATTCATCACAAAGCCTTCAAAAGTATATCCTGTACCTGATGAATCAGGCAAGTACCAGAAATAATTTTCGCAGCCACCCGGGTTGATCGATCCTGCATCAACCGGCATACAGAAGCTGCTGTTGCATGAACTGTCGTTGCTGCTGATGAAAAGACAGGCGTTGTAAAGACCCGGTTCTGAATAGGTATGTACCGGGTTTTGTGCTGACGATGTATTCCCGTCGCCGAAATCCCAGAACCAGCTGTTGATTATGACTCCCGGTGCCGGATAACTTTCATCGAAAAAACTGACCGTAAGCATATCGTTTGAGCCCGGCATATATCGGAACAAGGCAGTGCAACCTGATCCCATATTGCCACAGATATTGAAATCCAGTACAAGTTGCTGCATGCCAGGCAGAAGGGCTGCACTCCGGCTAATCATTATTCCATTGCAATCAGCCGTGGTAACAGTGACTGATCCCGGAGTACCTCCGTAAATATAAGGCAGGTTATCGGAATAATAACCTGCTCCGTCTGTAATTACTTCGTTGAAGTATCCGGGATAATTCATACTGTCGACCGATATAAATACAGACTGATTGACGACCGGTTCGCCGGTCTGTTGGTTCAATACATGTCCTGAAAGGACAATATACGGTTGCTGACCATAGGAATACACAATTCCCGTCATAAAGAGGAGCAGCAAAAGAGTCAGGTTTTTGATTTTTTTCATGTTGTAAAGGATTACAAATAGGGTTAGTAAATCCGGCTTTCTTGTAAGACCCCGGATCCGGTTAAAGGTTGCTTTGTGCTAAGGCTTTTTTAAAAACTTTTTCACAATCGAAAATGTTCCATCAAGGCTTTTAAGATGAATTAAATAGAATCCGGGAGTAAGCTTTTTAAGATCCAGCGTAATGGTTTGTTCACCTGCCGGCATAGCAAAATCCTGATGTATAAGCACAGAACCCGTTGCTGAGATTATTTCGCATTTCATTGCACTGTTGCGCGACGAATTCGTTCCAATATTCAAAAACTCATCAGCAGGGTTGGGGTAAAGTCTGATTTCGGGCCGGTCCGTCACTTCAGGATTATTCATCCCAAAAATACCCGAAGCCGATATTTCCAGTTGAATGTCAAGGGATTGATGCTGATATTCCGAAAGAATTACTTCAACGGTATTACTGAATTTTCCGGCAATCTCGGCTTTTACACTATATGTATCTATGGGAAGGCCGGTAAACCCGAAATTTCCGTCATCGTCAGTATGGACATAATTCACAATCAGGTCATCATGAAACAGAAAAACGATGTTTCCTGCCATATCAAATGGGGAATTGTCAAGGCTTACCAGATTGCCTGAAATAGTTCCGGGCCCGGATTCCGGCATACTCGTCATATCCTGCATAAAAATATTGGCGTCAAATACATCATTGCCCTGCAATGTGACGGGTTGGGCCGATTGCCACGAATAAGTTGAACCGCTGTAAGCCGGGATGTATGACATATAGGAGGGAGAGCCTTCAACCAATTCAGCATGGATCACATAATTGCCTTCCATAACGTCAAGGAAGTAAAAGTAGCCGTATTCATAGAAGAGGCCTGAAGCTACTTCAGTGAGTTTACTGCCGGTTTTTCTGAAAAGAGTAACCTTAGCGGTATCGTTCATAAAATCCGGATTGTTGATCGGGAAATTACCGGCGAAAATCTGACCACCCAGATTACTGTATGCGGGAGTGGTAATTGTCTGACAAATGGTATGGGAGCAGTACCCGGAATTTCCCTGCCCGCTGATGGTTAAACAAACATTATATGTTCCGCTTTCAGTATAAGTGTGCCCGGGATGCTGTACAAATGAAACCGCACCATCGCCGAAATCCCAGAACCAGCTGCTGATATTTGTTCCCTGTGATTCATCAATAAACCAGTAATGATTGATGTTTCCTGGGATTGAATCGGCCAGGGCCGTAAAAGCGGCCTGGCAGGCCGGGAGGGTATCCCCGACGGTTATATTGGTGCAGAACACATCGCTGCAACCGGTATAATTACTGAAGATCGTCATACAAACAGGGTAGATGCCGGGTTGCTGCCAGGTGTGCACTGCATGGTATTCGTGCGAAAAGGGACTGCCATCCCCAAAGTCCCAGATCACTTCAGTGAACGGACCTGTAGAAAGGTTGGTAAAGGTGTATGTCAGTCCCGCTGTGTGTTCATAGGAAAAATCAGCGTGGCAGTTTGGCAGGGTATCGCCAATCGTAATATAGTCGCAATAGGTATCCTGGCACTGGGTTGAATCATTTGAAATAGTCAGGCAAATCTGGAAAGTACCGGGCGCGCTCCAGCTATGGACCGGATTTTGTTCAACGGATGAAGTTCCATCCCCGAAATCCCAGAACCATGAGTTTGGATTTCCGGTTGAAAGATCGGAAAAAGAAACCGTCAATTCCTGTGGCAACCAGGCGAACATTGCCTGGCAGTCACCCTGATTACCGCCCGCCCACACATCGAGGCAGAATACACTCGCGCATCCTGCCATGGAATCAAGCATGGTAAGGCACACAGTGTAAATTCCCGGTTGGGCGTAAAGATGAACGGGCTCAAAGTCAGCAGATGTTTCACCATCGCCGAAGTCCCAGAGCCAGCGGGTGGAATAGGAGACAGGGGAGCTGAGATTCGAAAATGTAATATATAGGGGATTCGCCGGTTGGTACTGAAATAAAAATGCAGCCTGGCAGCCCGGAAAAGAAGTGCAAATTTGAAAGTCAGCCTGAATCTGTGCAGCATTGAACACCGGGAATGTCCGGGTTACATGCTCCTGCAGGCAATCTGTTACTGAAACGGTTATTGTCGCACTTGAATCAATGGACAGCATATCTAACAGGATAGAATAATATCCGTTATTATTTGTGATGGCAGTCAGTGGAGTCTGCCCGGAAGAGGGCAGAATGCTGACTTCTTTATCAGTCACTGCGAAGCCTGTTTCAAGCGAGGTAATGTAGCCTGAAACCTCCACCGGTATCTGTGCCTGTATAGTTGAAGAAACCATCAAAAGGAGTGATATAATCAGCAAAACACGTGATTTCATAATAAGTTGATTTTAAAATCTGTACAAAAGTCCGGCTTTCAGACCAATGCTGTATGGGCTGCTCCGGTGATGCTGATAAACCGGTCGCAGATAAGACCGGTAAGTCGGTTCAAATTGCAGGGTTAAAGAGCGGGAAATATGCATACCCGCTCCCAGTGCCGCAGCAATCTGCCAGTTGGTTGAAGCCCTGACAGGTGTCTGGTTGTCAATAGACTGCAGAATGGCGCCTTCACGGCTGAAAGTAACCGGTGGTTCATCCGAGGCGAGTAAAACCGAAAAAACAGGCCCGGCCTTCAGGCTGATGGTGAACAGGCGGTCAGCATAAATCCGGTAACCGGCCATTAATGGAATTTGCAGATAGGAATACCTGTTTACGGTCTGGGCTTCAATATTATGACCTACCGAGTCGTACACGCCTTCCATAACCGTATTGAAAATCACCCTGCCCGGGATTTGGGGATCAGGACTGAATGAAACCACTTTGTTATAGTATCCGATGCTGTCAAATGAACTGAAATTAACATCAAACTTTCCGTTATCGTCACTGATGTTGAAGGCAACTCCTGTTTCAAACTCCCATGGGCCTTTGAAAGTAGAAAGGCTGAGTCCGGCAGCCCTGCTTTGCTTGTGGTGGCCCTTGCCATAATAAATTATATCCCGGGATGCGTAAACTCCTCCAATCAGCGGAATAGTGCCACGCTTTGGCGCCAATGGATTTCGGGTTTTTCTGAGACCCGCATTAAAAGATAAAAAATTCTCCTGATAAATCTGACCGGCAGGCAAAGTAATCAGCCAGTTGGTGAAATCGAGGCGCAAACCGGCCAGGCCGGTTTGGTAAGTGATCAGTTTTTCTGCGCCGGGATCAGGATAATTGTTATTGGTTAAATCTGCGGCACCCGAAAGTGGTTTTATTTCCCCTGAGGCTGTTTTACTGTGGAGCCGTGTATCGTGATTTTTATCAGATGCTTTAGCGGCTTTTTCATCATCAATATCATTTGGGCGATCGTTTTTGTGAGTGGATTCGATAAATGGTTCAGCCACCGTACCAGTTTGATCAGAATTTAAACCGGGTTTTTGTCCGGATGTCGTTGAAGTCGTTCCGGAAGATTGCTCCTGAACAGGAATGCTTTCTGTTTGTCCTGATTCATGGTTGCTTTTACCCAGGATAAACCACAGGATAAAAGCTCCGGCTATGATTGCAGCGGCAGTTACTGCTTTTACCAGGCGTCCGGGTATCAGCGGTGCTTCAGGTGCCGGCCGGACAGATGGCAGATTTGCATCAATCCGCTCCCATAGGTCTGGAGGAGGAGCCTGGTTTAATTTGCCCAGTCCTTCCCTGAAAAGGTCATCAATCTTGTTCCGTTTGTCTTTCATGACTTCACGCTTATCTTATTCATGGCCAGTTCGGCTTCAACCATTAATCTCAGCCTCTTCCGTGCTTTCATCAGTTGCGTTTTGGAGGTGTTTTCACTGATTTCAAGCAGTTCGGCAATTTGCTGGTGCGACAGGTTTTCAAACACATACATATTGAAAACCATGCGGTAACCATCGGGTAACGACTGTATCATTTGCAGCAGTTTCTGCCATGGAATATAAGTCATATCTGACGAATCTGACTCCTCAGCCGCTTCGGCATCATGCAAACCGGCCTCTGTGCTGACAAAGAACTGCTTCAGGTAATCGCGCCGGAAATTAATGGCTAAGTTAACTACCAGCCGCCTGAGCCATCCTTCAAAAGAACCTTTAAAGCCAAAGGAGTCAAGGCGGCTGAATATTTTAATAAAAGCATCCTGCAAAAGGTCTTCTGCTTCGGCACGGTTTCGGGCATAACGCAGGCAAATGCCGAACAGTACCCCCGAAAACCGTTGGTACAACTCATATTGCGCCTGCTTATTGCCTGATAAACAGTCTTTTATTAATTTATCATCGCTCCGCATTCATTCCCTTATGAATATGCAGACACAAAAATAGGGCATGGGTTGCCTGATGGTGTAAAAAACCGGAATAAATTGTTGTGATATGTAACAATATTCTAATTATATTTGTCTTCTTAATTTGAAAGCAGATGCTAAGTAAAAATATAATACGCAATATATATATATATATGAATTTCTGGAAGACAGGTTCAAGCCTCCTTAACTATTCCTTTTCCAGAAGAAATTAGTTATTCATTTATCAACAAAAAATTTCTATCATGAAAAAACTACATTATTTCCTTACGCTGTTCTTATTATGTTCCTTTGCAATTTTTTCCTGCCAGAAAGATAAAGCAGAAATCAAAGACGAATCAATAAAAAATGATGCAACGAAAATAACCAAACAGTTGCAAGTGTTTAAGCTAAACCTTCAATCAAAAAGTGGTGAAACCATGGCTGCCGACAGCGCTGAATGGTATCTCGAAGGCTTGTTGAACCTTGAACTGGCTAACAACACACACGAGTTTGGCGACGTTGACTTCTTTCACGATACGATCGCAGTACCCATAAGCGACGGGCAAATCAGCCTCGATGAACTCAACAAGCTTTATATGAGCATTGATGCCTGGGCTGAAATCCTGCAACAACAAAGCGGCAACGAAGATTATACGTTCGATATTGTTGACCTGAACCTTGAAACCACAGGCCTCAAAAGTGGAACACAAAATCTTGTGGTTTCGCTTTCAGGCGGTGTGCTCGGAACCGGATTGAACTATATTCCTTTTGGGCCAACTGATTATTGGTATTGGGGCTCTTGGATGGGTAAATGCGGTGAGTTTTGGGAAAATATTCATGCTGATGCTGCAACCGAATTACAACGGAAATTCAGAAATCCGATTGCATTACCTGGTGCAGGTTATTATACTTCTATTGATATAATTGATGTTATACCAGGCTTTGATTCTGAATTTTACGATCCAAACAATGCACCGTATGATGGATATATGCTTTACCGTGAGAGTGTGGAATATATTAATTTTGATCGGTGTCTGTCACCTTCTGATCTGAATTACTTTCTGAGTAAATTTGATTTTATTAAAAATACGAAACAACCTTCTGGTAAACAATATAAAACAGTTTATGCTAATTATTTGCTTATCTACAATTTAGGTGAGTGGATTCAGACTCACAAATATTCCCTTTATTATGGGATAAAAATCGAATTTGAAGATTAATTTTTTGTGTAATTCATCAGTGCAATAGAACTTGTCTATTGCACTGATTTAAATATCTCAAGATGAGAAGGCTAATTGTTTTATTTATTGTAATGGCATTTTCCCATGGATTTGCAAGGGCTCAATCTACTTTTTTTAGAATTTATAAAAGCCAGGAGTACAACACCATGTATTCAGTTTCCGAAACCACAGATCATAATTTCATTCTTTGTGGATTTAAAGAAACTTTCCAGGGAAGTTCTTTCTATAATGCCCAGTTGTTAAAGATAGGTGGTCAGGGAAATATTTTACAGGAAAGAGTATTGGAAAGCGACTCAATTGTATCAACTTTCGCAACAATTAGAAATACTATATCAGGGGACGACCCTGGCTTTTACCTTACAGGAAGAAAAGATTCTGTAAGCGGTGATGATGTTTTTCACTTGTTAAAGCTTTGGAAGATTGACGAGAACTTAAACTTTGTAAATGAATTTTCATTAAATTTTGCCGATTCATTAGTTAATTTTCCAAAGCAATTTATAAATCTAAACGACTCGATAATTTACATTCTCTCCTCATATGTTCGTCCCCCTGCGACTAGAAGGGATTTTTCAATAGTTAAGTTTAATTTATCTGATCTGGCTGTCTGTAGTTATTTTCCTTCCGTGAATGCTCCTAGAATTTTTTCAAACGTTGTATTTGATACCATAAATCAACAGATGAAAATTCTCATTTCTGGCCCATCTCTGAAAGAGAAAGGATTTTTACGAAACCTAACCTTTGATATGAATTTGAATTATATTTCAGAATTTGAACCTGATTTCAACTTTCCGAGCTTGATATATAGAATGGTAAATTATAACAACAACTCTTATATTATTTTAGGAAACAATTCAAAACCATCAGGAGAAATCTGCCTCTCTAATTTAATTTACAACAACAATAATGAACTCATAGATAGTATTTCCTTGTATTGTTCAGCGGATACCCTTACTTATCCGGGAAGCGGTACCGGAATATTGGTTTCAAGTTGTGGTATATGGAGTATAGGTATTTACAATTTTAACCCCAATACATTCTGGCCCCAAGATCCGACCTGGATTCAACTTAGCAAACTGAACAATGATTTTGAACTAACAGATCAGTTTTATTATGGTGGTGACGGAACGTATATCCCATATGATATTATTCCAACGAGTGACGGAGGAATGCTGATAACAGGCGATTATTACAACCCCAATTCTGCTCCTATGGTTTATCAACGGGACCCTTTTGTACTTAAGCTAAACAGCGAAGGCTTAATCGTTAATGTAGATAACCATGAGGAACCAATTGCTCAGGAAGCCCTGGTATTGCCCAATCCGGGAAGGGAATTCCTACAGGTAAAGCTGGCTGTTCAGCATAAGTCGGCACATTTTCAGTTATTCGATTTGGGTGGTCGCCTGGTGCTTGAAACCGATCTTTCGAGAGATATAAAACAAATCGGAACAGCACAACTCGGTTCCGGCGCTTATATCTACCGGATTACTGCATCAAACCGGGTTATAGGCAGTGGGAAGTGGGTGAAGGAATGATTTGAAAACGCGCTTTTTTTTAGGGGTTCAACATGAGAAAATTAAAAGTAGGGACACGACATGTCGTGTCCCTACTTTTATTCCCCGATTCTTTACAAACCATCATTTCTGCTTAACTTTGCAGCAGAAATTCAAGGAAATGAAACGGATTGCCATTTTTGCCTCAGGCAGCGGAAGCAATGCCGAAAATATAGCAGGTTATTTCGAAAACAGTACCATTGCCAGGGTGGAAGCCATCTATTGCAATAACCCGAAAGCCCCAGTTATTCAACGTGCTGCGCGGTTGAACATCCCCCTGGTCCTGTTCGACAGGGAGAAATTTTATGCTGAAGAAACAGTACTGCGCGATCTGCAGTCACGAAAGATCGATCTGATTGTACTGGCCGGATTCCTTTGGCTGGTTCCGGGCAATCTGACCCGCGCCTTTTCAGGGAAAATTGTAAATATTCATCCGGCCCTGCTGCCGAAATTCGGGGGTAAGGGGATGTATGGAATGGCCGTTCATGAAGCGGTAATTGAAGCCGGTGAAAAAGAATCGGGAATCACCATTCATCTGATAGACGAGGTTTACGACCGAGGTAAAATCCTGTTGCAGGTAAAATGCCCGGTGATGCCCGGCGATACACCTGAAGCCCTGGCCGAAAGGGTGCATCAGCTTGAATACGAGTACTACCCGAAGGCGATTGAGCAATTGCTTGGATAGGAGGGACGCTGAAAGAGGGACGAGGGACGCTGAAGAAGGGACGAGGGACGCTGAAAGAGGGGCGAGGGGCGAGGGGCGAGGGACGAGGGACGATGTTGCCGGTAACATCGGTTTTCAATGCGCCTGACAAGGAGACAAGGGGACGGCAGGAATTGCAGTCTTACTTCTTACTTCCTGCTTCCTACTTCCTGCTTCAACCTAAACTTCATCCTTTTAGCCAGAAACCAGGGGTGAAGTGTTTGGTTTGTAATGGCAGCCAGTTTAAAATCATCGATCCGTAATTACTTCACTATCAGCAAATAGTAATTCTTCTTTCCTTTCTGCACCAGCAGGTATTTACCGCTCAGCAGCTGCGAGGCCTCCGCGATAAACTCTTCACCCACTTTGGTTTTGTTTACCTGTACGCCTCCGTCTTTCAGCATGCGGCGGGCTTCGCCTTTTGAGGGGAAGATCGTGGTTTTATCGGCAACCAGGTCAACAATGCCGATTCCTGCTGACAGGTCGGCGGTGCTTATTTCGTATTGGGGTACGCCCTCAAAAACCGAAATCAGGGTTTCTTCATCCAGGCGGTGCAGGGCTTCGGCGGTTCCCTTGCCAAAGAGGATTTCGGAGGCTTCAACGGCCGAGAGGTAATCGGCTTCGGAGTGGATACGTATGGTGATATCCTTCGCCAGCGCCTTCTGCAACACCCTCAGATGGGGAGCCGCCTGATGTTCGGCAATCATCGCTTCAATCTCATCTTTTCCGTAAAGGGTGAAAATCCGGATGTATTTCTCGGCATCGGCATCGGAGGTGTTGAGCCAGAACTGGTAAAACCTGTACGGTGAAGTTCTGGCCGGATCGAGCCATACATTGCCCGTTTCCGTTTTCCCGAATTTGCCGCCATCGGCTTTGGTAATCAGCGGGCAGGTAAGTGCAAAGGCTTCCCCTCCGGTCTTACGCCGGATCAGCTCGGTGCCGGTGGTGATGTTTCCCCACTGGTCTGAGCCGCCCATCTGCAATTTACAGTTGTTGTGCTGGTATAGATGCAGAAAATCATAACCCTGCACCAGCTGGTAGGTAAATTCGGTAAACGACATCCCCTCTCCGGCTTCCCCTGTAAGGCGTTTTTTTACCGAGTCCTTCGCCATCATGTAGTTAACTGTGATGTGCTTGCCGACATCGCGGATAAAGCTGAGGAAGGAGAAGTCTTTCATCCAGTCGTAGTTGTTCACCATCTCTGCCCGGTTCGGGGCATCGGTATCAAAGTCGAGCAGCTTCGTGAGCTGTGCTTTCAGGCATTCCTGGTTATGTCTTAAAGTATCTTCGTCGAGCAGGTTGCGTTCTTCCGATTTTCCGGAAGGGTCGCCGATCATCCCCGTGGCTCCGCCCACCAGTACGATGGGCTTATGCCCGCTGCGCTGCAGATGCTTCAGCATCATTACACCCACCAGATGGCCGATATGCAGTGAATCGGCTGTAGGGTCAATCCCCACATACGCCGAAATCATCTCTTTATTAAGCAGTTCTTCTGTTCCCGGCATTACGGTATGAATCATTCCGCGCCACTGCAATTCCTCAACAAAATTCATAAAAATATTTTTTGCAAAGGTAGGGCATCGTCGCGAATTGTTCAAAAATGCAACCAAATGCGACGACGGTTTAATATGGCCAGGTGATTACTTATGTTTTCGGGTGAACACTTTTTCTTTTCGCAAAAAATAATTAGCTTTGACTAAATAATTTATTAGATTTGCCTAAATAAATTTTTATACATGTACGAAAGAATTGATTTGCAGAAACTTAAAAAACGAATTGAAGAGCCCAGAAAGTTCGTTCAAGTGGTTTACGGGCCGAGGCAGGTCGGAAAAACCACCATGGTTTTGCAGTTGACAAAGCAATTGCCTTTTCAATCCATGGTTGTAACTGCCGATGATGTACCGGCTGCCGACAGAAGCTGGATTCGGGATTCATGGAATGAAGCCCGCAGAAGGTTGTCTGTTTCGGAAGGGCAGGAATTTCTGCTTGTTATTGATGAGATACAGAAGATTGATAACTGGAGCGAATCTGTGAAAAAAGAGTGGGATGAAGATTCGACCGCGATGCGAAATATAAAGGTTATCATTATGGGCTCATCACGTTTATTAATTCAAAAAGGTCTTACCGAATCGCTTGCCGGCCGGTTCGAAACAACCTATCTTACCCATTGGTCTTATAAAGAAATGCACGATGCTTTTGGTTGGGATGGAAATCAATACATTTGGTTTGGAGGATATCCGGGAGCTGCCACTCTGATAGAAAATGAATTAAGATGGAAGGCATATATCCGGGATTCGCTGATTGAGACCAGTATCTCCAAAGATATTCTTATGCTCACCAGGGTTGATAAACCAGCGCTGCTAAAGCGGCTTTTCGAAATAGGTTGTACTTATTCGGCGCAGATTATTGCCCTTAACAAGATACAGGGGGAACTGCAGGAAAAGGGAAATCTGACCACATTATCAAATTATCTTTCTTTGTTGGAGGGTGCAGGACTATTAACCGGACTTGAAAAATTTTCCGGTGATATAATCCGAAAAAGGGCTTCAAGGCCTAAGTTTCAGGTATTCAACAATGCTTTGTTAAGTGCGCAATCGTATAAAACTTACGATGAAATTACCAAAGAGCGTAATGAATGGGGGCGCTTTGTGGAGTCGGCCATTGGAGCACATTTACTGAATGCATCTTTGAATAAACAGTTTAATCTTTATTACTGGAATGAAAATAATCAGGAAGTTGATTTTGTGATGGAAAGCGGAAACAGGTTGATAGGCATAGAAGTAAAAACAGGCAAAGACAGCAGAAACAGGGGGATCGGGAAATTTGAAGCAGCTTTCAGGCCAATTGCGACTTTCAGGGTGGGAACTGACGGAATACCTGTGGAAGAGTTTCTGGCCAGCGACCCATATGCTTTGTTTTCAATCTGAGCAGATGGCAGCCATTTTATGCTGATTTCGAAATCCCGATATTGTTCAGTACCATTTCATACAATGATTACCCTGGAGTATTTTCATAGCTTTGCAGTATGATATTTGTCACCGGAGCCACTGGCCTTGTAGGTTCATACCTGCTATACAGTTTATTACAGAAAGATGAGCCTGTCAGGGCCCTGTTGTTCAATCAGAACAGTCTGAAGCGCACCCAAAGAATCTTTGAAAGCCTGGGTGCAGATGCCGGTGCCCTGCTGGCAAAGGTGGAATGGATGGAGGGGGATGTGCTGGATATACCAGCCCTCATAAAGGCAATGCAGGGAGTGGATAAAGTTTACCACTGTGCGGCTGTGGTTTCTTTCGATCCCCGCGACCATGCGCAGATGATGAAGATCAATGTGGAAGGTACCGCCAATGTAGTGAATGCCGCCCTGGAAGCCGGAGTGGAAAAATTGTGCCATGTCAGTTCCATTGCGGCATTGGGAAGAACTGAGAACAGCCCTGTGATTGATGAAAAATCTCAGTTTAAGACCGGGAAGTACAATTCAAAATATTCGCTCAGCAAGTTTTTGGCTGAGCGTGAGGTCTGGCGGGGTACGGCCGAAGGCCTGAGCGCCGTGATCGTCAACCCTTCGATTATTCTCGGATATGGTCATCCCGAAAAGGGAAGCACCAGGATGTTCACAACCATTTACCGGAATTCGCTTTTTTACGGACAGGGGATTAACGGATTTGTCGGGGTGGAAGATGTGGTACGCGCCATGATCGGGTTGATGGAGAGCCCGGTAAAAAATGAGCGCTTTGTGGTTTCAGCGGGCGATTTCAGCTATAAGGAGGTATTTTCCATGATTGCCCGCGGATTCGGTAAACCGGAGCCGGAATGGCCGGTTCCTTCCTTTCTGCTGGAATTGGTCTGGAGGTTCGAGTGGCTGCGGGGCAAGCTGACCGGAACCAAACCCCTGATCACCAGGGAAACAGCACGCACCTCAAAGGGTAATTATCAGTACGCTTCCAGGAAGCTCCAATGCACCCTCAAATTTGAATATACCCCCCTGGAGGATACGATTACACGAACCTGCAGACTGATTAAGAACGACCTTGAAATGGGAAAGGCATAAAAAAGCCCCTGCTTTCGGGCAGAGGCTGAGGTGAGTTTTGCCGGAGAGCTTATAGGGCAGCCATCGTTTTATAATGATCGTACTTTTCGAGTACATCACGCACAAACTGTTTTGTTTCTATTCCCTTCACCTTACCGTATTTCACCACCGGGTCGTTATAAAATTCAGGTTGAGACTTGGCAAGAAGGAAGAACTCTACATTGTCGTACCAGACAGCAGGGTTTTTCCCGTGTTTTTCAGCCAGGTTCTGGGCATCGTAAATGTGCGCAATGCCAATGTTGTATGCAGCCAGGATAAACTTCTTTCTCTCTTCAGGATCCGGCACCTTTTTGCTGAACGCATTGTCGAGGTATTTTATCAGTTTTAATCCCGCGGTAACCTGTTCGGCAGCGGTGGAGTTTTCGTCCGCCCCAAACCGTTTGGCTGTATGCGGCATCAGTTGCATCAGGCCAAATGCGCCACGGTGAGAAACGGCATCCATCTGAAATTTCGATTCCTTGTAGATCAGTGCAGCCACCAACCTCCAGTCCCAGTTAATGATCCGGCTGGATTCGCGCAGGAGGTCGTCATATTCTGAGATGGAATGTCTCTTAACCGAGTGACCAAGCGCAAGCCTTGCCTGCCGTGCATTCTTGTAGTATTTTGAGTAAGTATAAGCAAATTCGCGGCTACCCGAGCGCTCTTCAATCCACTGATTAATGGTAACCAGCAGGTTAACGGCTCCCTTACGCACGGTCCACGAAATATCCAAATCCGGGCTGACGGGGGTGCTGACATCCAGATCATGATAGATTTGAGCCATGGCCCTGGCGGTGTGTTCAAAGGCAATTGTATATCCGGCTTCTTTCAGGGCCACCGCCTCGATCAGATCGGTGGTGGTGGTCTTTTCGATGCCGGTAATATCCGTGCTGTAACCAGTGGCATGTTGTATGTCGCTGAGGTAAAATTGTTTGTATTTTCCGGCAGGCAACACAATGGTTTTTCCACTCAGCCCGGCAATATCTCTGATCAGTCCGGTTTCAACCCTGCGCATGGTAGGCATCCTGCGCCAATTGTCAGGTTTGCGCTGTACCAGCACCTGACGGGAGGTAAAGAGGGGTTTGGTAGACACGACATTGCTTCTGGAGACTGCCGTAAGCGGCAACTCCATGGCAATCAGGTCAACTTCGCGCTGTTTGAGACAGAGCAGGGCCTTGTGGGGATCGGGCTCCACAATAAGTTCAAGTTCGACACCCAGATAGGATGCAAAACTCTTCAGCATTTCATATTGGTAACCCCTTTCTTCACCGCGGAGAGTAAAGTAATTGAAGGGGTTATTATCGGTAAGGGCAATCAGTTTTCCGCGGTTTTTGATATCGAGCAACAAACCGCCCATGTCATCGGGACCGGCGAAATAGCCCCTGCGCTGGAAAGTGCAGGACTGTGGAATCAGCAAAATAAGCAAGAAAATAAGTATGGTGCTGTATTGAAAGGATAATCGTTTAAGCATTATTGTTAATTTGGTGAATACCAGGCAGCTGCAAGGGATTTCCGGTAAGGGCAATACGATGGGCTGCCATTTGTAACCATGTCCTGAATTTAAGGACGGAACGGGTCTTACAATATGCGTGCCAAAACACACATTTGCAGCACAATAAGTGATATATGGAAGTATTCCGGAGGCCGAAAGAAGCTCGAGCCGGGTTCTTTTTACGGGAGTATCTGGCAGTTAATTGCCTTTTCAGGTGGTTTTTCTGTAGCGCCAGACTGCCAGCGAAAGGATGGTTATGCCATAAAAGGTCAGGTAGATTAGTGGATTTACAATGTCCGGAAAATCAGACCCTTTCAGCATAATCATCCGGATCATCCGGATGAAATAGGCAATGGGATTGATCACATTGATGTTTTTGGCCCACTGCGGCATGCTTTCAACAGGGGTAAACAAACCGCTCATAAGAATGAAAATCACAAGGAAGAACCAGGCCATAAACATGGATTGCTGTTGTGTGTTGGTAATGGTAGAAATAAAAAGTCCGAGGCCCATCACCACAATCAGGTAAACGGATGCAACAAGAAATATGAGGGGAATATTACCCAAAATCGGAATATCGAAAAACAGGCGTGCCATCAGCAGGCCGGCCGCGAGATCAAACAGCGCGATGATCCAGAAAGGAATCAGTTTTCCGGCAATAAACTGGTATTTCTTTATGGGCGTTACATTGATCTGTTCTATGGTACCTATCTCTTTTTCGCGCACGACATTCATTCCGGCCAGAAACATTCCGATGATCGTTACCAGCAATACCAGAATTCCCGGAATCATATAGGTTTTGTAGTCCAGTTCAGGATTAAACCAATAGAGCCAGTTGATCTTTACTGCCGGCTGAGCTTCGGGAGCGGTTTCGGCAATAATGCCTGCGTTATAATTGCCAATGATTGAAACGGTGTAAGCATTCATCAGGGCTGCAGCACTTCCGTTGATGGCGTCATTGATGACCTGGACCCTTGCCGGCGCCCCATTTACCAGGTTCTCCTCAAAACCCGGCAAGATGCAGATCATTTGATGAACCTTGCCTTTCCTGATATTTTCCATGCCCTCCGCGGCATTATTACCTTCTCCCGTAATCCGGTAAAAGGGGGATGATTTGAATTGCCGCAAAAGGCTTCTGGAGGAAACACTGTTGTCATTATCAGTGATATACAATCTGATTTCCTTTATCTCATAAGTTACCGCAAAAGATAATATAAGTAACTGAATTACAGGCATTAAGAAAATAATGAGCACCATCATCCTGTTGCGGAACACCTGGATAAACTCCTTCTGCACTATGTAGAAAATTGTCCTCATGTTGTGGAGTCTGATGATCAGGCAAGCCTGATTTTGAATTTTCTGATACTGGCAACAATAAAAATCATGGCCATAAATGTAAGGATGAGTGTTTCTTTCCAGAAATAGGATATACCTGAACCTTTCAGCATAATCGATTTAATAATCTGAATAAACCACCGGGGGGGCATGGCCAGGCTAAGCCATTGCAGTACTTCAGGCATATTTTCAATCGGAAAGATAAATCCGGATAGTAAAATGGTTGGCAGCATCATGGCAAACATCGAAAGCATCATGGCTGTCTGCTGGTTGTTGGCAATGGTGGAGATGAAAATCCCCAGTGAAAGGGCAAGAATGATAAAAAGTATGCTTTCCGCCAGCAGGAGGAGTACACTCCCTTTAACAGGGACTCCGAAGACATAGTAGCTGAGCAGCAGGATACTGATGGCGTTGATAAAGGAAAGCAGCACGTAAGGGATGACTTTTCCGGCAATGATGTTAAAAGGTCTGAGCGGGGAAACCAGCAATACCTCCATGGTTCCGAGCTCTTTCTCCCTGGCAATTGAGATGGAAGTCATCATGGCTGATACCAGCATCAGCAATATTGTAATGATGCCGGGCACAAACATATAAACGCCTTTCAGTGCGGGATTATATATCATGCGGGGTTCAGCAATTATCAGGGGAATCCCGGATGCAGCCCGTTGCTCTCTGTTGAATTCACTGATGATGCCATTGGCATAATTTACAAGCATGCTGGCGGTGTTGGGGTCTGAGGCATCTGCGATCAGCTGTACGGTAGGGTGTTCCCCTCTTTCCATTTTTCCGGAAAAGTTATTTTCAAAGATGACTACCATCTTGCTTTCTCCTTTACGGAAATTTTCAGCGATTTCCTCCTGTGAATTCAGGATTTCGCTTTCGATGAAGAAACCTGAAGCAAAAAGTTTATTTCTTAAAGCATGGGTAACCGCATCGGGCGTCGGATCAACTACAGACACTTTCGCATCGCGGATTTCATTGGTAATGGCAAAGCCAAAGAGCAACACCTGCACCAGGGGCATTCCGAAAAGAATGACCATTGACCGTGCATCACGGAAAATATGAAGAAACTCTTTGATGATGAAGCGTTTCACAATGCAGGATTAATTGGTTTTTCGGGCCAGTTTCAGGAAAACCTCGTTCATGTTCTGAGCCTGGTATTTCGTCTTAAGCTTTTCAGGGGTGTCGAGTGCTTCTATTTTACCATCAACCATAATGGAAACGCGGTTACAATACTCAGCTTCATCCATGTAGTGGGTGGTCACAAAAACAGTAATGCCGGAGGCTGCCGCTTCATGAATCATTTCCCAGAACTGCCGCCGGGTGATGGGATCCACACCACCCGTAGGTTCATCCAGGAATACAAGCTCCGGTGTATGGAGAATAGATACGGAAAAAGCCAGTTTTTGCCTGATACCCAGTGGAAGTTCTGAGATAACCGTGTTCTCAAAATGTTTGATTCCCAGCCGTGAAAGCATATTCTGCGCACGTTCCATAATGACAGCCCGTTTTAAACCATAAATGCCACCGAAAAACCGGAAATTTTCGATAACGGTGAGGTCCTCATATAGCGAGAAACGCTGACTCATGTAGCCGATGCGCCGCTTGATCTTCTCGGTTTCGGTATATACATCATATCCCGCAACCCTGATTTTTCCGGAAGTAGGCCTGGATAAGCCGCATAAAATCCTGATGGCTGTTGTTTTGCCGGCCCCGTTGGCTCCGAGGAATCCGAATATCTCTCCTTTGCTTACACTGAAAGTCAGGTTGTCGTTGGCGACAAACCGTCCAAACCGCTTTACCATGTTTTCGGCTTCAATAACCAGTCCGTTGCTGCTCATGGTGTTTTTATTTTATTGCTGACCACCCCCGATCGCTTCATCAGGTGTATAAAACAGTCCTCAATGCCCGGATCGGCTTCCGAAACAGCTGTTACCTTCATTCCCTTTTCTGAAAGGTATTTTATTATGGCATTTGCATTTATCCGCCCTTTTTCCGCGCTGACATGAACGGTATCGCCAAACATCTCGGCACTGAGGATGCCTTCAAACTCTTTCATAAGGCGGATGGTATTCAGGGTATTGCTGCTTTTAATTCTGAACAACTGATAGGGATAAGCAAGGGTAATGTTTTCAGGTGTATCAATGGCCATTATTTCTCCATGTTGTATCAATGCTACACGGTCGCAAAGCACGGCTTCATCCATATAGGGTGTGGCGACCAGAATGGTGATGTGCTCCTGTTTCAGCCTTATCAGCATTTCCCAGAATTCCTGGCGCGATATGGCATCCACGCCGGTGGTAGGCTCATCCAGGATCAGTACGACGGGTTTGTGGATCAGCGCGCAGCACAGGGCTAGTTTCTGTTTCATTCCGCCTGAAAGTTTCCCGGCCCGTCGCCTGGCAAACGGGGCAATTTGCTCATATATATCCCTGATCAGGTAGTAGTTCTCATTGATGTCAGCTTTGAAAATGCCTGCAAAAAACTGAAGATTTTCAGCGACACTAAGATCCTGATAAAGCGAGAACCGGCCTGGCATATACCCCAGCAAATGACGCAGTTTTTTGTAATCATTGACAACATCCAGCCCCTCAACCGATGCAGTGCCGTTATCGGGAAGCAGCAGGGTGGCAAGTATCCTGAAAAGCGAGGTTTTACCGGCCCCGTCGGGACCGATAAAACCGAATATTTCGCCCTTGCTTACCTTAAAACTTATTCCGGCAAGCGCTGTTACCGATCCATAGGTCTTTGTCAGGTTTTCGCAGTGTATGGATACTTCCGTTGCCATTTAGTTATTTCCTCTGAGTTTCCTCCCTGGTCCATGTGGCAGTTTTCCCGAGTCCCATCCATGCCTTCCCGATATATCCCCTCACATGCATCTTGTTTCCCTCCAGTTTCATAAAACTGTTGTATGTTTTACCACTGCTGGGATTGTATATGGTACCTCCGCTCCATTCATTCTCTTCCGCGTCATAGGTAAAGTTCTTCAGGATTTGTAATCCCATAATTTTGCGTTGTTTCAACTTTGCGTCCGGATTGTGCTTGTCAAGTTTCTCTTTGCCGTCAGTTTCGCGTGGCTCTTTCAGCCAGACAATTTCACCAAAGTATTTACCATTGGCGCCTTTAAAAATTTTCACCTGCGACTTTTCTTTTCCTGTTTCATCATCGTAGGTCAGATAATATCCTACGACCCTGTCGGCTTTTGACTGTGCTTTCAGAATTGAAGGGAACGAAACGGCCAGCATCAGGCCGGTGAGCATAAGGATTCTTTTCATGTGTTAAGGTGTTTTAAATGAATAATTCCCGAAGATACTCATTTATTAAAGTTGACTTCGGCGGGCATAGATATTTTCAGACTACCATCGTTGGTCACACTCAGTTTAACGGCATAAACCAGGTTAACCCTTTCTTCCCGGGTCTGGATAATTTTGGGGGTAAACTCCGCGGAGGGTGATATCCAGCTCACTTTGCCTGTAAGACTGGCCGGACCTTCGGGGGTGTCGATCAATACCTCTGCCTCCTGTCCTGTTTTTACCTGTGAAAGCATATCTCCGCTGATATAGACCCTTAAGTCCATGGTTTTCAGATCCGCAATTTTATATAAGGGTTTTCCGAAGGCAGTGATTTCGCCGGCCTCGGCAAACCTGTTCAGCACCGTGCCTGAAACAGGGTTGATGATATAGCAGCGTTTCAGGGCTTCCCCGACCTGTGCAAGTTGGGCGTCGATTACAGCCAGTTCATCGGCCAGGTTACCTAACTGGGATTTCACGGTTTCAATCTGGCGGTCGAGTACTTCAATGGCGCCCGAGATATCGTCAAATTGCTTCGGCGTAGCTGCCTCTTCTTTCAGCAGGTTTTCGATCCTGCGTTTATCGGTCATCAGATTGGCTTTTTGCTGCCTGTAAACTTCCGCCTGAGCGCTGATGTTGGAGGCTTTTCCGGCAACGGCACGGCGCTGGGCCAGCATCTGCAACCGGCGATAATG
The DNA here is from genome assembly GCA_023957275.1 of Lentimicrobium sp. Classification (GTDB taxonomy): domain Bacteria; phylum Bacteroidota; class Bacteroidia; order Bacteroidales; family Lentimicrobiaceae; genus Lentimicrobium. The sequence goes on from JAMLHF010000018.1 coordinate 25,417, forward strand.
AAGGTCGGTGGTGTCTATCAGGCCTGTGGTGTCTCCTGCCCTCAGGACCTCTCCTTCATTGACAGTGAGCATCAGGATTCGTCCGTTCGATTCAGCGGAAATAACTGTTTCTACCGCTTCAAAATTTCCGTATGCATCAGCGCGCTGGTGCCTGTTGTTGCATGAAGCCATCAGGATAACCGAAAGAATTAAGGTGATTGATAGTTGTGTTGTTTTCATTTTTCCACGACTTTTCTTTGTTCTTATTTCAGGTAACCCATTGTACTGATATAGTTGAGTCTGGATTGCTGAAGTTGTATTTTGTGGAGTTCCAGATTTAGTTGTGCCTTCGTAAGGGCATTTTGCTCAGTCAGGTATTCGGATGAAGTAATGATGCCCTGATCGAGTCGGGCTGCGGCAGTCATCGCTACTTTTTCCCTGAGCTCAACAATCCGGTGGTCGGCAGCGATCAGGTTTTCAATGCGCAGAATTTCCTGCTTCAGGCTGTTAAGGGCGATGCGCTGGGACATCTCAAACGCTTCTTTGCGGGTATCAATTATTTGCTGCTGAACGGATAGCACCGATTGATCATTCCGGAGTTGGTTCCAGTCCCAGAATTTCCACGAAAGCCTGGCGCCCAGCATTGCATAGGATGTAAAGTCGTTGGAAAGCATATTGAGCCCGGGCCGGCCATATCCCAGGGTTGTAAAAGCAGCTAAGCGGGGCATCGCCCTGAGCCCGGTCATGGAAATCTGCCGGGAGATCTTTTCCTGCTGCAGGCCAAGCATCAGATATTCGGGACGAGCCTTTGTGTCAGAAAGAGAAAGCGGAAGGTTTTCATATACAGGAACAATCAGCCTTGTTTCAGGCCCGGTATCCAACCCGGTAAGTTCACCAAGCTTGTATAGCCCTGCAGCCTTGTTGTATCGCAAATCGGTAAGGGCTTGCTCTATTCCGGCAATTTCGGCATCCAGCACATCGGCGTTGGATGGAAGCATGGTTCCGTTGCTGATCCCAGCCCTCAGCACAGTAAGCCTGGTGTAAAGTTCATCCATCGCCAGAATCAGCAGTTTTTCATTGGCCTGGAATTGCAAAATACTGAAATATAATAGATTAATGTTTTCTTTTAAGCGATAGTTCTCAGCATCCACACCGGCAAGATCAATCTGCATACTACTTGCCTCCAGTTCTTTCTGTCGCCTGACAGAACCTCCATCCCATATCAGCTGGTTGACATCCAGATAAATTTTGTAATTATCATTTGAAACAGCAGGTATATCTATACCTGGTAAAGAGACTGGAAAGCGGGGTACCTCTGATTGCCATGATGCCTGAGCATAAAGCCCGGTTTGTGGGAGATAATTACTGCCGATGGATTTTGACTGAAGCCTGAAAGCCTCCTCAAACAATATTTTTTGTTTTGAAAGCGGATTGTTTGCAACAGCCATGCGGTGGCAGGAGTCAAGGGTCAGGACCTGTGCTTCCAGGGTGTTTGTGTGGCAAAACAACATCAGCGCCCCTGTAAACGTCAGTAAAGGCGTTTTCATTGGATTGGTTTTAAGGATTGAATAATAGTTTCAGGAACTATTCTTTTTCGTTCCTCAATAAACTTTGTATAATGAGCTTCGTCCATTCCTGCGATGCTCATCAGAACCGGCCTTGCAATGAATGGAAATATTGTCATCGATATAAGGTTGGCAATCAGGTGCTCTGGCTTTACCGGCCGGATGATGCCGGCTGCAACCTCAGACTCTATCTGACTGCGGATAAGGTCCATATCAATCCCGATATCCCTCAAGTTACCAACCAGCCGCTGCGGGTTTAACCTGAGTTCATATAAGACAAATCCCGCTATTTCAGGATTATTTGTCAAAATGTCAATGTATTGACTGACGAATAACGGAATTTTTTCAAACAGCGGAAGATCAGCTGTAAGTATATTTGTGAGGCCCGGGAAAAGGGTTTTCAATACATCCCTGAAAACCCCCTCGAAAAGTTTATCCTTATTCCGGAAATAATAGTGAAGCAGGGCTTTGTTGATGCCGGCCTCATCGGCGATTTCCTGCATCCTGGCGCCGTTATAGCCTTTCAAGGTAAATATTTTTCTTGCGGCCCTGAAAATCTGTTGCTCCGTATTATGATCCAGATCAGTCATTTATAAACTGAAATATTGGTTTAACCATTTAATTTAACCAGATGGTCAAATTTATGACAAAAGAATAGCGGAATGCAAGTTTTTTATTAAAAAAATGCAATCCGCCTTATAAAAGTTTAATTTTCAGCAAATTCAAATGACAGTAAAACAGATTGGACCTGTTTCAGGTAATCATATTTAGGCGTATTGGGTGCATAAACATAGCCATCGAGGCCGATTACCATATTATTCTTGCGGTCGACAAAAGTGTAGTTAATAAAGGGACCGCCCATAAAGTCTTTTCTTACCTCCCAGAGTCCCCTCGTCTCAACGGCCAGTTGATCTTTTAGGGTTATGGTTCTGGATTCCGGCAGAACAAACTCATCGGCGATGACCATATAGGAACTGTCGCTGGGGCCGGGTACGAAAAGCCGGGTGAACTGATTTCTGACAGATTTAATTTTCAATGGGTTGTAAGCTACCGTATCTGTGTAGGGATAGGAATAGATCATCAAACCCTGACTCATTACATTGGTTTCGCGCCTGAGCCATAAGAAGTTGTCCTTCTGCACAGCGACATAATAATCTGCAGGAACATTCATATTGAGATTGAACACTTTTTTAATCGTTTCACTGGCTTTCAGGTTCAGGCTCTTCGAGTAAAGGGCCTGAAGCCTTTCAATCTCGGCATTGTCGTATAGGTTCAGGATTTCGCTGCTTCTTTCTGCAAAAATTTCTTTGATACCTTCAATGCTTGGTGATGAGATCTTTACCACGCGCTGGGGACTGGCCCAGATATCGCGTCTCAGCTCGGCCTGAGGTTTTGTAAGGGCACTGTCGATGTTGATAATCAATACATTGCGGTGTATTTTAAGTAATCTCCCGAATTCGTCTTCTTTGATCTGAACCAGCTTATAATAAGGTTCCGGCTGAGGCAGGCCAAAAACCGGCCTGCTGAAGAAAGCGCGGACAGAGTCCCCTGCTGAACTTTTCCAAAGGTTGTTCTCTGAAACGACGACGATCTCAGAAGGCTTACCCGTAGAGGAAGGTTTCATGGTCTTACCCTCATGCCTGCATGATAAAACCGTGAAGGATAACCCGATTAACAGGAGCAGCTGCAATGAAAACCCAATGGCTTTTTTCATGGTAGTTACAATGAAGTTAGTTCAATATATAACGGAAATTCACAAGTTTGATTCATAACGCAGGATGATTCAATTTATTGAACGATCTACAAACAACCCGGAAGATAATCCCGGAAAATGCTTTGAAGCGCGCCAAACCTGTTTGTAAGGCAAAGTCAGGAGATCACAGTGACCTTTATTTTTTGTCCTGGCCTCAATTGCTTTTCATTGGTAATATTGTTGAGTCGCTTAATATCTTCAACGGTGACTCCTTCATGCTGATTGGCAATTTTCCAGAGAGTATCTCCCCGCTGAACAGTATAATACTTGAATACCGTATTGTTTTCTTTTGTTTTCTGATGATTAGCGGTAATTGCTTCTCCAACGGTATCTGTTGTTTCTGATATTCCCACGATAAGCCTGGCTCCGGCCTGTATATTACTTCCCCGCAGGTTGTTCAGCCGCTGAAGTTCTGAAATGCTGGTTTTATATTTACCTGCAATACGGCCCAGGGTCTCGCCCCGTTTCACCCGGTGATATATATTTTCCCTGCGAACAATAACCTCTGGTTCTGCACCGGCAGAGTCGGCGGCTGTTATGGCTGCGACCGCTTCAGCGCTGTTATTATTTGATTCAGTTTCCTGCGCGGATGCAGACCGGACATCAGTTTTTTGCGCAGGAGCAGGCTTTGGCTTAGCCTGTGCGTATGTTACCTGTTCAAAGCTTTCAGGTCTGACGATCAGGCGCTGGCCGATCTGAATATTGGTTGACCTGAGCCTGTTCCACCTTTTCAGATCATTGACCGAACAACGGTATTTCCTGGCAATTACTCCAAGACTTTCCCCTCTTTTAACCTTATGGTACTCCGCCTGAGTTACTGTTTTCATCATTGCGAGCACCTGTTCCTTTTCAATTTCGGCCTGCGAGCGGTAGGCATATAACTGGGCTTCGTTGTTCACAAAATCTGCTATATTCTTCTTCTGAAGCCGCAGCACATAAGTGTTTTCTTTGGTGGCGGGGATGATTCTGCTTTTGTAGGCGGGATTCAGAAATTCAATTTCTTCAACAGGGATGTTCAGCAGTGTTGATATCTGGTTGAATGACAAAACATCCTTTACAATCACCGTATCAATTTCAAAATGATGGAAGAGGGGCTGAACCGGCCGGAGATTATGTTCGGCAGCGTATGACATCACATAATTCACTGCGATAAATGCCGGGACATAGCCTCTGGTTTCAAGCGGAAGAAAGGGGCGGATCTGCCAGAAATCCATTTTGCCTCCCGAACGGCGAATGGCTTTGTTTACGTTTCCGGCGCCTGAATTATAGGCAGCCAGCACCAACAGCCAGTCGTTGTACATTTTATACAGGTCGTTCATATGCTCACAGGCAGCAATGGTCGATTTCAGGGGGTCGCGGCGGTCGTCAACCAGCGATGTAACCTTCAGATTGTAGGCTTTCCCGGTCCCATACATAAACTGCCACAACCCTGTTGCTCCGACCCTGGACTTGGCTACCGGGTTCAGCGCAGATTCGACAATTGCAAGGTATTTGAGCTCAAGGGGCATATTAAACCGGTCGAGGTGTTCCTCAAACATGGGAAAGTAAATCTGGGCCAGACCCATTACCCGCTCCATAAGTCCGCGTTTTTTTACGGCATAAAGCTCGATATAGTCCTTTACATATTGGTTATAGGTTAAATTGATCGGCGAGGCTGCATCCAGTTTTTTAAGGCGGTTGTAATAGACAGAATCTGCATACACCGGTACAAATCCCGGGGTGAAGCCAAAGACGTTTTTCAGGGTTTCATCGGTGGGACACTCAAATCCCTCAAAGTATCTCAGGCCGGCAAGGCTGTCAAGCGACGCAGCAATAAAATCATCTTTGATAAATTCAAAGGCCGACTGGCTGGTATCGGCTGTGGCAGGAATGTCCTGACTGAAAAGATAATTTGTTGGAAAAAAGCAGCATACCGCGATCAGGATGCCAGAGAATTTTAAAATCTTCATTACCAAATGTTTTATTCCGGATTGCACACACACAAATTAGAAAGGCTATTCAGTTATTCAGAGATATAGCCTGTCATTCATATAGTTATCGGATAATTTCCAGGCCCCTGCATGGTGCAAAACATGTCCCGTTGCAAAAATAAGGTATAAAGAACCAATTCCCTGATTTTTTAACACATTTTTAAATGCATTCAGTTTATTATTCTGGCATTAAGTTGCCGTTAAGGATAAATTTTACAGCCATATTAAACTGAACCCTGACCGGTTTTCCCCTTTGTTTTCCGGGCATCCATTTGGGCATGGCCCTGACTACACGCATGGCTTCCTCATCGCAACCACCACCTATACCACGGAGTAGGCGGACGTCGCTGATTGTGCCATTGGGCTCAACAACAAAGGTAACGTAAACGGTTCCCTGTATGTTGCTCTCACGCGCCAATTGAGGATATCTGATATTCTGTTGCAAAAAACGGGTTCTGGCTTCTTCGCCACCCGGAAAGACAGGGGCCTCTTCTACAACCATAAAAACTTCAGCTTCTGCAACTTCCGCTTCCATATCAACTTCAGCAGCTTTATTTCCTTTTATTCTCTTATTTTCCGAAAGCTGAACACCTTCAATATAAATCGTTTCAGCTTCCTTAACCGGCAGTGGCTCTGCAACTGCATATCCCTCGCTTTTCCGTATGGAAGGCTCCTGAAGTTTTTTAACATCCAAAGGGGGCATCCGCCTGGTAGCTATGTCTTCTTCTGCGGCAGTTGGTATCTCCGCATCAATTTCAGCATCATCGCTGACAATCTCAATGGCAGTGGTTTGTTCCGGCTTCGGTATTCCAACGGATGGATGTTGCTCATCCTTTATGGCCACGGGCGAAGCGGGGGCAGGCTCCGCTTCAGCTGAGTCAGCCGGTTCAGCGGGTAAGACGGTTCCGGCCTTGGTTTCTTCTTTTTCAATGGCAGAAGCAAATTCACGTTGCTTTCCGGTTTTATAGATCTCGAAAAACAACCACCCGCCGGTAACAGCAATTAATAAGATCACTGAAGCGGCCAGAAGCACGGGCTTATGTCTGCTGAAAAATCCTGCTTTCCGCTGTACTTTTGTTGGGATGGATTGGGGTTCTATACCTCCGGTCTGGCTTCCGCGCAGGATGGTATCACTGAATTCACGGATTTCCTTCCGGCTGAGCCTGGGGAAGCGGGGCCCTTCAAAGTCAGAGGAAACAGATGGCATAATTTCATTAAACATTTCTGGAGTCACTTCTTCCTCATAGTTGAATGATGCTTCCAATAATTCCAGGTCTTCGTTGAATTCGCCGGGCACGGATAAGCGGTACCCTTCCACGGCCAGCGCGCACATTTCGCAATGCTTCAGGTGATCACTGACCAATGCAGCATCTTTGGCACTCAGGTTGCCCTGAACGTAAAATGCCATGCCTTCCGGACTGAGACATCCCGAGGGTGTGAATATTTTATAATCAGGTTCGTTTTCCATGTTCCGTTCAGTATGCTGATTTATCCAGGGCATTTTTAAGGTTCCGTTTGCCGTTCTGAATGTGACTTTTCACTTCCATGGCCGTAAATCCTGTTAATTGTTCTATTTCCTGATATGATTTTTCGTCAAAATAGAACATCAGAATGCATTGCTGCTGCCCGGGAGAAAGATTTTCCACTGCCAGGTGAAGCTTCCGGATTTTCTCTTCGGTTTCATCATCATTACTAAGATGTTGAGAACCCAGTTTTTCCATAATTTCACCCATCAGATTTGCTTCCCATCCCAGCTTAAACCCTTCCTTCCGTTTCTCGCGCAGTTTCATGGCGCAATGCGTCCGCGTTACCGTAAATAACCAGGATTTGAAATTGCTGACTTCATATTTGCGGAGCGCCCGGAAAAGTTTTTCAAAAACCTCCATGGCGGCATCCCTTGCATCATCACGGTTCCCTAAGTATTTCACGCACACCCCCAACACAAGATGTGAATATCTGCGAAACAGCTCACCAATGATCTCCTGATTTCCGGATTGACGGAAAAATCCGGCCAGTTCCTCATCGCTCAGATGATCGCTCAACTTGCCTTCCGTCAGGGGAATCGCCATAAGATCAGTGATTTTTGACAAATGTAACGATTGCAGATCAATTTCAGTGCCATACACTATTTGAAATCTCCTGTTTTTTTTGACGGCTTTTTGTGGAAAACCAAGGGTCATTGCATCTACACTATATAATCATTATTTACATAAAACGCGCTGTTATGGAAACACGTAAAAACAACAAAGCCGATCTTGAGAAGAAGCGCTTTGTATTTCTGCAGCTGGGGCTGATCCTCTCACTGGGTGCCGTGCTGACAGCTTTCGAGTGGAAAACCCCTGATGCGGGTAACATTGACCTGCCCCCCCGGGCTTACTCAGAGCCGGAAATGGAAATCATCGACATTATTCCAGCCAAAAAGGAGTTGCCGAAACCGGTCAACACCACCCTGATCCGGGAGGTGGACAATCTGGCTGAAGATTTGCCCGAGATTGAGATAGAAATTGAAACCGATCCGCTGGAGTTTATTCCTCCTTTCGAGTTGCCTGGTCGCCTGCCCGATGAAGAGACTGTTGAGGAACAGCTGCCTTTCGTGATTGTTGAGAAAATGCCGCAGTTTCCCGGTGGTGAGCCCGGACTGATGAGGTATCTGGCGGAAAATATCAGGTACCCGGGTCCTGCCAGAGAAGCAGGCATTTCGGGAACCGTTTACATCACCTTTGTGGTTGAGCCTGACGGACGCGTTACCTCCGTGAAAATTCTGCGCGGTCTCCCTGGCGGATGCAGCGAGGAAGCGGAAAGGGTAGTGAAAATGATGCCGGACTGGGAACCCGGGCGTCAGGCCGGAAAAGCCGTGCGGGTGGCTTTGAACCTGCCGGTGGTGTTCAGGTTGATTCAGTAAACCGGGCGGACAGACTTTTAACATTCCCGGTCCCCTCAGGGGCTCCATCCCGGAGCCCTGCTTTCTGGTCCTTTTAAGGGTGTTCTGCATCAGGCCAAAACAATGGCCTTATCCGGAGTATGTCACAGACTTAATCTTTTTTCAAATTTATAAAAATTTACAGCAATGAAAATCAACACATTAAACAAAATATTCCGTCACGGAATGGCAGGGCTCTCCGCAATGTATTTTCTGGGCTTACCTACCGGTGTTCAGGCCCAGACATTTATACCCGGTCATGCAGAGGTGCCGTATTTTGAAGTTCCCGGAGGGGCAACGGAGGTGCTGCCATTAAAGTCTACATCGGCTAAAGTGCGTATTGCCGGGGTGATTGCCCATGTAACCGTAAGTCAGGTTTATCAGAATCGCGGCAATCAGCCCGTTGAAGCGGTGTATGTATTTCCGGGGTCCACCCGTTCGGCCGTACACGCCATGCAGATGAAAATCGGCAGCCGTACCATTACTGCAAGGATTGAAACCCGCGATCAGGCGCAAAAAGATTACAATGCCGCGGTAAAGAAAGGCAGGACTGCCTCGCTGCTGGAGCAACAGCGGCCCAATGTCTTCGAAATGCATGTGGGTAATATAATGCCCGGTGATTTGGTGGAGGTTGAAATTGCCTATACCGAAACCCTGCAGCAACGCGAAGGGGTTTATGAATTTGTTTACCCCACGGTGGCGGGCCCCCGGTATCATAAAGGCAGCAGCGAAGGAAACGGCGGACCGGAGTGGAACGCCAATCCCTGGCTGAAGGAAGGGGAACTTCCGGCTTATACCTTCGACCTGGACTGCAGCATTCTCTCCGGGTTGCCCCTGAGGGAGGTCAGGTGTACTTCGCACCAGGTTGAGATTGACTATACAGACCGGAATTCTGCTTCGGTTAAACTGGGAAACAGTGAATTACATGGTGGCAACAGAGACTTTATACTGCAGTACCGCATTGGCGGCGAAGGCGTGGAAAGCGGCGTCTGGCTCTACAGTGACGGAAAAGAAAACTTTTTCATGGCCAGCATTCAGCCACCGGCCCGGATGGAGTCCGAAATGATTCCTCCCCGTGAATACATATTTATTGTGGATGTGTCCGGATCGATGTACGGATTCCCGCTGCAGGTTTCCAAAAAGCTGATATCCGGGTTGCTGAATGGACTGAAGTCTTCCGATCAGTTTAACATACTTTTCTTTTCCGGAGGTTCGGCTCAATTTGCCCGGCAATCGGTAGCCGCAACAGGTGAAAACATCTCTGCTGCGCTCAGGATGTTGGATGGTCAGCAGGGAGGCGGAGGCACAGAGTTGCTTCCCGCCCTGAAACAGGCATTGTCCATGAAATCGTCCGGAAATTATGCACGTACATTTGTGATTGCCACCGACGGTTACGTTACCGTGGAAAAAGAAGCTTTCGAGTTGATCCGCACCAGCCTGAATGAAGCCAGTTTCTTTAGCTTCGGCATTGGCAGTTCGGTAAACCGTTTTCTTATTGAAGGGCTGGCCCATGCCGGAGCCGGCGAGTCATGTATTATTACCAGCGAGCAGGAAGCTACCGAGAAGGCCGGCAGTTTTATGAAGTACATCAGCTCACCCCTGCTTACCGGGGTTAACATCGCCTTCAATGAATTTATGGTTGATGAGCCGGAACCGGCTTCGGTGCCCGACTTATTTGCCTCTCGTCCTGTGGTGATTTTTGGCAAATACCGCGGCAAACCGCAGGGGAGTATCGTGCTTTCCGGAAAGACGGGGAAAGGAGATTATGAGGTGCGTATTCCGCTCAGCCAGGCTGTTGTTTCATCTGACAATGAAGCCATTAAATACCTGTGGGCCAGGGAGCAGATCCAGCGTGTTGATGATTATGCAGGAGGCTATTCAGGGGTGCCAAAGGATGTGGAGGAAAGGGTTACCGGCCTTGGTCTCCGCTATAACCTGCTTACCAGTTACACTTCTTTTGTTGCTGTTGATAGTTTGATCAGAAATGATGGAAGTCCGGTTGTTACTGTGCGTCAGCCTCTTCCGCTCCCTGAGGGAGTTAGTGATTTTGCCGTTGCGCAGCATGTTTCAGGCGTTAGACTGGGCCGTTACAGCAAGGCTGAAAATTCATCCATGGGCTATGCAGTTGCTGCAGAAGCTTGTGAAGATATAGAAATCCCGGCTGTATACTCGATGGTTGAAATGATGCCTTCTTTTAAAGGCGGGGAAAGTGCGCTGGAACGCTTTATCAGTAAAAACCTCAAATATCCTGAGGAAGCGCGGAAAAACGGGATAAGCGGAGATGTAATTATTGAATTTATTGTGAATGCGGATGGTTCGCTGAGCGGGTTCAGAATCCTGAAAAAACTTGGTTATGGCTGTGATGAAGAAGCCTTGCGCGTTATTCGCCTGATGCCGGCCTGGAACCCCGGAAAACAGAATGGCCGGAAGGTAAAAACGAAAATGGTATTACCGGTGAATTTTTCCTGAGCTAAAACTTCAGTAGTATCCCCGTTTGTGTGAAAGATTTCAAGGCTGGTTTTTATACCGGCCTTTGTTTTCTGATTGATATTCAGTTGCCTTGCGGTCGGTAAGCGGCTTTATGTATATCAGAAACTGAGTTTAGTTTCCGGGGCGGATTGAGGTATTTACTGAGGAACCGGTAGATTTTCAACCTGATTTCCTTGGCGGTTCTGGTGTCGATGCGGTCGAAGGAATGGCCGCCCTCAACATCCTGAAATATCTCATATTCAAATTTTTTTCCTTCTGCTTTCAGCGATTTGATCAGGTGTTCCACTTCCAGCACATTCACGTCATCGTCGTTGGTATTGGTATGGATCAGCAGGGGTGTTTTCAGCTTGTGGGCGTTCCAGGCAGGTGAACGGCGGCGGTATTCCTCCACGTCTTCCTGGGCGGTTTTTCCCAGGTGATAGTCCGCAGAGTAAAGTGAGCGGTATTCATCATCGTAATAACCCATTCTGGCAATCAGATCACTCACGGGAACCCCGGCAAAGCATACATTGAAGGCGTCCGGATAGTTAAAAACATTCATCAGCGCAATCAGCCCGCCATGGCTCCATCCGATAATGCCCACCCGCGAGGCATCCACCATTTCATAATTCTCCACCATATGGTCACGGGCGGCTTTTACGTCTTCAATTTCTAGTCCGCCATAATCAATCTTCATCCAGAAACTTTTCCCATAACCGGTACTTCCGCGGTATTCAGGCGCAACCACGATATAGCCCTGCGCCATCAGTTCTCGGATGATGTGGGTATGATAGGTGGTAAAATCTGCATGCACGCCGCCGTGCGGCAATACAATCAGGGGGTACTTGTCGCCGGGGTTGATCCACCTCGGGATAAAAACATAGCTGTAGAATTTCAGCGGATTCCCTGCTCCCATGGCGGTGGGATTTTTTACACGGGCGGGAGGGGGGCCGGTGATGTAAATTTTATCGATATAAGCAACATCCCCTGCCCGCTGATACCAGAGGATGTCATCTATGCTTTTGGCAAGCTCGTCGAAACGGTGTTCAAGATCGTTGATCTTTTGCATCAGTTCGGCAGGTGAAGGTTCCGTTTGCTGAGCAGCCAGATCAGCACAGAAACCTGTCAGCAAAATGGAAAGTAAAGCAAATAGCAGGCAGTTATGTTTGCGCATGAGACGGTGATTTGAATCAAACAAAAATAGCATTTTCTGACTTTACCCGTAAAACGTCTGATGTTTGCATCCCTTTGAAACAGGATTCCGGCCATCAGTCTTTATCAATTTATTGTTTTTCTACCCGGTATTATAAAAATATTTCATTTTTACGAACAGTAATCGTTTCACTATCAGAATATAGATCAAAGCAAACATATATAATTATAAGAATGTGAGTATCAAAGCCTTAATTAGACTGATTATATATTACAAAATCTCGGATAAATTCTCCGATTTGCTTCATTAGTAACAAATTAGTCCATACTTTTGCCGGAAATTTCAAAACCTATGAAACCTACACATATTGAACACATTGGTATCGCGGTGAAGAGCCTCGAGGAGAGCATACCATACTATGAAAAGGTACTCGGACTGGAATGTTACGCCATTGAAGAAGTAAAAGACCAGAAGGTAAAAACGGCATTTTTCATGGTTGGGCAGACCAAGCTGGAACTGCTTGAATCTACTGATCCGGAAGGGCCGATTGGTAAGTTTATTGAAAAGAAGGGCGAGGGCATTCATCACATTGCATTTGCCGTTGAAAATGTTTCAGGGATGCTTGAGCATGCTGCCGCCAATGGTGTGCAGCTGATCGACAAGCAGCCCAGGCGCGGTGCCGAGGGACTCGACATTGCCTTTATACATCCTAAGTCGACCTTTGGTGTGCTCACCGAGTTTTGCATGCATCCTGAAAAATAAAATTCACCTGAAATAGTAACGAAACGCACGCATTGCATGGCATCCATCCAATGCGTGTGTTTAATTTAAAACCCAATTCACAAATGTCTTTTGAAAGTAAAATTAAGGAGCTTCTTGAAAAAAGGGAGCTGGCTAAGTTAGGCGGAGGCCAGAAAAGGATTGACGCCCAGCACGCCAAGGGAAAGTTGACTGCCCGTGAAAGAATTGAACTGCTTTTGGATGAAGGCAGCTTCGAGGAGTTCGATATGTTCGTAACGCACCGCTGTACCAATTTTGGTATTGAAAAGCAGGAATTTTTATCCGACGGTGTGGTGACCGGTCACGGCACCATTGATGGTCGGGTAGTTTATGTGTTTTCACAGGATTTCACTGTTTTTGGCGGCTCGCTTTCCGAGGCATTTGCCAATAAGATCTGCAAGGTAATGGATCAGGCCATGAAAGTGGGTGCTCCGCTTATCGGGATCAACGATTCTGGTGGAGCCAGGATCCAGGAAGGTGTTAACAGTCTTGCAGGCTATGCCGAGATTTTCGAACGCAACATTCTGGCCTCCGGGGTAATTCCTCAGATCTCTGCCATTTTTGGCCCTTGTGCCGGCGGCGCGGTATATTCACCTGCACTCACCGACTTTATTTTGATGAGTAAAGGCACTTCCAATATGTTTGTGACCGGCCCCAAGGTTGTGAAAACAGTTACCGGCGAGGTAGTTACGGAAGAGGAGCTTGGCGGTGCCATGGTTCACGGTTCAAAATCGGGGATTTCACATTTTGTAGCCGAAGATGAGACGGAAGGCATTGCCCTGATCAGGAAACTGGTCAGTTACCTTCCCCAGAATAATCTCGAAGATCCTCCTGCGTTTCCGTGCAGTGATCCCATTGACAGGCTTGAGGATTCTCTTAATTATATCATCCCTGAAAATCCGAATAAGCCTTACGATGTTAAGGACATTATTCATTCCATCGTTGATCAGGGTGAATTTCTGGAAATTCAGCGGCATTATGCGCCCAATATCGTGATTGGTTTTGCGCGCTTCAATGGGATGCCGGCAGGTATTGTTGCCAACCAGCCCAACTACCTGGCCGGGGTGCTCGACATTAACGCATCCCGCAAGGCTGCCCGTTTTGTGCGCTTCTGCGATGCATTCAATATTCCCATCCTTACCCTGGTTGACGTTCCGGGCTTCCTTCCGGGCACAGCCCAGGAGTACGGCGGAATCATTATCCATGGAGCCAAGTTGCTTTATGCCTATGGTGAAGCTACCGTTCCCAAGGTTACAGTGGTCCTGCGTAAAGCTTACGGCGGTGCTTATTGTGTAATGAGTTCGAAACACCTGCGTGGCGATATCAACTACGCCTGGCCAGGTGCCGAAATTGCCGTGATGGGCCCCAAAGGCGCCATAGAAGTGCTGCACAATAAAAAGCTGGCTGAGATAACCGATCCGAAGGAACGCGAAGAATTTATCCTGAAAAGCGAGGAAGAATACAAGGATAAGTTCGCCAATCCTTACAATGCGGCGAAATACGGTTACATTGACGATGTGATTGAGCCACGCAATACACGGTTCCGTATTATCAGGGCATTCCAGGCGCTGGCTACCAAAAAGGACGTAAACCCGCCCAAGAAACATTCAAATTTACCATTATAATGACCAAGGCAGCAATGAAAAAAACAATAAACATCGCCCGTGCAGTTTTTGTGCTGGCCATGGTGTTGACTGCCGGCCACGGTAATGCGCAAAGCTCCCTTGACCTCAGGATCAATGAGGTGCTGGTTATCAACGATTCGAATTATGTTGACAACTATGGAAAAAGAAGCGGATGGATTGAAATCTTCAATTCGGCATATAATACAGTGGATATCGGCGGGCTTTACCTGACCAATGACCCTGAAAATCCAACCAAGTATTCAATTCCCAAAGGAGATCCTGTTACCCGGATTGCTCCCAGGAATTACCTTCTGTTTTATGCGGATGGATTGCCAACAAGGGGAATACAGCACCTCAACTTTACCTTTGACAGTGATACCAGTAACTACATTGCACTCTATGAGGGCAATGGTAAAACCCTCATTGATGCCGTCAGGCTTGGATCTCAGGAATCTGATATTTCATTCGGAAGGATTGAAGACGGGGGCACTGAATGGGACTACCTTCCGAAAACCACCCCTGCAGCGAACAACTTTACCGGTGAAATAATTTCTCCCGGCGAAAAGTTTGTAATTATGGACCCGTATGGGGTTGGCATGGCTGTAATTGCCATGTCTGTTGTTTTTTCAGCTTTGGTGTTGCTTTATGCAGTATTTAAGAATACCAAAAAGTTGTATAGCATCAACCTGAAAAAACTTTTCAGCAGACGCGAGGAAGAAGTTGAAACACCCGCATCGGCACAGGAGGAGATTTCAGGAGAAGTGAATGCCGCCATTGCCCTTGCGCTCCATATGTACGTCAATGCCCTTCATGATCATGAAGAGACCGTGCTTACCATCAAAAAGGTAGCCCGCGCCTATTCTCCCTGGAGTTCAAAAATTTACGGACTCAGGAATATTCCACGTTGATTTTTGATTCACCCGGGGTATAACCCAATAAAAGAAAAATTAGAGAATGAAAAAGTTCAAGTTTACCATAAACGGCAATGTTTACGAAGTAGATATTCAGAATATTGAAGACAACATTGCAGAAATTGAAGTCAACGGAACCACTTACCGGGTTGAGGTTGAAAAAGCGATTCAAACTTCCAAAACACCCAAGCTGATGCGGTCGGTAAGTGTACCTTCCACTGATTCAGCTCCCAGTATTGCCAAAACCTCCAGTCCGGCTTCCCCGAAGGGAACAGGTAATGTGAAATCTCCGTTGCCAGGTGTGATTCTGGATGTACATGTCAGGGAAGGGGATGCAGTAAAAGTCGGGCAGCGGCTTATTACCCTGGAAGCTATGAAAATGGAAAACAACATCAACGCTGATAAAGAGGGCCGGATCGTTTCCCTGAAAGTTCATAAAGGGGATGCTGTAATGGAAGGGGATGTATTAATCGTGATAGGAGAATAACGCATGGAACATTCCGGAAGCTTTCTGACTTTTATTGGCGAACACCTGCAACAGTTTTTTTCTTATACAGCCTTCGCCAATTTAACTTCAGGCCATCTTATTATGATTGCGGTTGGTCTGATATTTATCTACCTCGCCATTGTTAAGGAATATGAACCTATGCTGCTTATTCCCATCGGATTTGGAATACTGGTAGGGAACATTGCTTTTACCCCTGGATTAAAAATCGGGATTTATGAAACAGGCAGTGTGCTGAATTACCTTTATTTTGGCGTTCTTCAAGGAGTATATCCTCCCCTGATCTTTCTGGGTATTGGTGCAATGACAGATTTTTCTGCCCTGATCTCGAATCCCAAGCTGATGCTGATCGGTGCGGCTGCCCAGTTTGGTATTTTTGGCGCTTATGCCATTGCGCTGTTGCTGGGATTCAGTCCGAGTGAAGCCGGCGCCATCGCCATTATCGGAGGTGCCGACGGTCCTACAGCTATCTTCCTCTCGTCGAAACTTGCGCCTGAACTGATGGGTGCCATCGCCATTTCGGCTTACTCTTACATGGCCCTGGTTCCGGTAATCCAGCCCCCGATTATGCGGCTGCTTACCAATAAAAGGGAGCGCCTGATCCGTATGAAACCTCCGCGCAGCGTTTCGAAAACAGAGAAAGTGCTCTTCCCTATCATCGGGATGTTATTGACCACTTTTATTGTACCTTCGGGACTTCCGCTATTGGGTATGCTTTTCTTTGGCAACCTGCTGAAAGAAAGTGGTGTAACCAAAAGGTTGGCTGATACTGCCAAGGGTGCACTCATCGACATTGTAACCATTCTCATCGGACTAACCGTTGGCGCCTCAACCCAGGCAACCACCTTCCTTACCGCAAAATCGGTCGGGATTTTTGCCCTGGGTGCTGCTTCGTTTGTGATTGCCACCACTGCGGGTGTTTTATTTGTGAAAATCTTCAATATATTTCTGAAGGAAGGTAATAAGATCAATCCGCTGATCGGTAACTCGGGTGTGTCGGCGGTGCCTGACAGTGCCCGTGTTTCTCAGGTTGTGGGGCTTGAGTACGACAAAACCAATCACCTGCTGATGCACGCCATGGGCCCCAATGTGGCCGGGGTAATCGGCAGTGCCGTTGCAGCAGGTATTCTGTTGGGTTTCTTGTCATAATGATAAAAGTTTTGTTACATTTGAAGCCGGAACACCAATAATGTTCCGGCTTTTTTCCGGTTTTTCAACCGGGATTTCTTCACACAATTATCGTTTATGCTGATTATTGGTATTGCCGGCGGATCAGGCTGCGGTAAGTCAACCGTAGTCAAACAGATTATCAAAAAATTACCCAAAGATTCGGTTTCTATTCTGCCACAGGACTCCTATTACAAGGATAACGGACACCTCTCGCAAGAGGAAAGAGCCAGGATAAATTTTGACCATCCTTCCTCCATCGAGTTTAACCTGCTGATCAAGCATGTGGATTTGCTGAAGGAGGGCCAGACCATAGGGATGCCCATCTACAGCTATCTCACCTGCGCCCGGGCCAAGGAAACCATTCCTGTAGAGCCACGTGAAGTGGTGATTGTGGAAGGCATCCTGATCATGTCGAATCCGCGCCTGAGAGACCGGATGGACATCAAGGTGTTTGTCGACGCCGATGCCGACGACCGGTTAATGCGGATCATCCGGCGCGATATTGAAGAACGCGGGCGTTCGTTTTCGCAGGTCCTCGACCATTACGAACGCTTCGTAAAGCCCATGCATCTGCAGTTTATCGAACCCACCAAGCGCTATGCTGATATCATTGTTCCCCAGGGCGGAGCCAATCATGTTGCCATCGATATCCTGACCTCAAGAATCAAAATGAACCTTAAGGATAAAATATAAAATATGCCATAATGGCACATAAATCAATTGTAAATTTGTAAAAATGCGCCATATTGGCGCATTTTTGCCATTAATCCGGTTAAAAATCCCTCCGGCACACTATTTGAAAATTACCGGTTAAAACAGATGTTTAACTAAATTATGGAGGGTAAAACCATGCTACCGATCTTAAAAGACAGAACCTTTTTCCCGGGTATTGTGGATGAGTTCTTTGGAAGGGATTTTCTTCCCAACTTTTTCGAGTTTCAGACGGGCATCAACATGCCTTCTGTCAATATCATTGAAGGCAAGGAGGATTTCCGTATAGAAGTGGCCGCTCCCGGCCTTGAGAAAGGTGACTTCAAGATCAATCTTGAAAACAATGTGCTGACCATTTCTTCGGAAAAGGAAGAGAAAAATGAAGAAAAAGAAGAGCGTTACATGCGCCGTGAGTTTAGTTATACTTCCTTCCGACGTTCGTTCAGCCTGCCACAAACTGTTGAAGCTGATAAAATTGCAGCTAACCACAACAACGGCGTGTTGACCATTACCATTCCCAAAAGGGAAGAAGCTAAGGTAAAACCGGCTAAACAGATTGAAATCCTGTAATCCAGGCGATCCGATGTCATTTAATTCTACCCGGCAACAGCAGCGTGTTGCCGGGTTTTTTGTATCTGGATAATGTCAATATTGGTTTCCTGATTTTTTCTGAATGAAATCTGTGGTCAGAATTCAAACAATCCGTTAACCTTGCTACATTTGTACCCTATGTACGCGGTGATTGATGTAGAAACTACAGGAGGCAATTTTTCCAGTGAACGGCTGACAGAGATCGCCATATACCTGCACGACGGGGAAAAAATTGTGGATGAATTCAGTACCCTGCTGAATCCTGAGCAACCCATTCCTTACATGATTACAAGGCTCACCGGCATCAGCAATGAAATGGTTGCCGGTGCACCCCGTTTTTGCGAAGTGGCCCGGAAGATTGTTGAACTTACTGAAGGAGCCACTTTCGTGGCCCACAATGCCTCCTTCGATTATAATTTTATCAGGCATGAATTCCGCCGGCTGGGTTATAATTTCCGGAGACCCACAATTTGTACCGTGAAAATGAGCAGGAAACTGCTCCCCGGCCTGCAATCATACAGCCTGGGCAAGCTTTGCCGTGAGCTGGGCATTGTTATCGAGAACAGGCACCGGGCGGCAGGGGATGCCCTGGCAACCACCCGCCTGCTGGAACTATTGCTTGAAACGGACCGGCAGGCTATTGAAAAGCAGTCTGGTTATTCCATTCCTGAAATGATAAAGGAGGTACCTGAAGAAACCGGTGTTTATTACCTTCATGATGAGCAGGGGCGGATCATCTACATCGGGAAAAGCAATAATATGTTTGAACGCCTGCTGCAGCACTTCAGAAACAGTGAGACCTCCAAAGCCGTTGAGATGCGCAACCGAGCCGCATCGGTGAGTTATGAACCTACCGGTAGTGAGCTGATTGCCCTCCTGCTTGAGTCGGACGAGATTAAGCATCATAAGCCTCTTTTTAACCGGGCGCAGCGTCGTTCCGTATTCAGTTATGGTTTATTTGATTTCACCGATGAAAACGGATACCGGCATCTTCAGATAGGGCATCAGCTCAACGGGCAACAGCCTGTTACCTCTTTCACCACGATGGAGCATGCCCGTAAATACCTGTATGGCATCGTCGAACGTTTTGAGCTCTGTCAGAAATTATGTGGCTTATATGAAACCAGGGGAGCCTGTTTTCATTATGGCATAAAGCAATGCCGCGGGGCCTGCGTCGGAGCTGAAACTCCGGAAGCATACAACCGGCGGGTAGATGCTGCCATTCGCCTCTCGGGGTTTATGCACCCGGATTTTTATATCATCGACCGGGGAAGGCACCGCGATGAAGCCGCGGTAGTGAAAATAGCCGGCGGCAGGTATTGCGGATTCGGATACGTAAGCCCGTCGGAGGCTCATAACACAACATCCCTTGACTATTGCATCAGCCCTTACAGCGATAACCGGGATACTCGTCAGATTATACAGACATTTCTAAAGAAAAACCCACGGACAAAGATCATCCGCGTTCAGTCAGGTGATTGACAACCCACATGAAAACTCCTGCTTTTAAACCGATCAGGGCTGTTTGTGCCGCCTTTTTGTTGCTGACGGCATCCTGTGCCACTGTAAAAATCGATAAACCTGTGGAGTCTTATCTGCAAGAGGCGGTGAGTCCTCAGCCTTCCGTCATAGGTTTTTCAGCAGATGCCAGGCTGGCCGATATTCAGGCTGAACTGAACCGGAGTTTTTCGGGGCTTGTGTACGAAGACAACAGCCTTGACGACAACGGGGGCGATAACCTGATGGTGAAGGCGTGGAAGCAGGGCGACATTCAACTTACCATGCGCGGAAACACCATCATATACCGCGTTCCTCTGCGCCTGTGGATCAAAGCGGGTTTCAAAACGAATAAACTGGGCTTCACCTTATCGGATTACCGCGAAGCCAGCGGGGCCCTCGCCCTGATGTTCAGAACAGCGGTATCCCTGAATCCCGACTGGACCCTCTCCACCCAAACGGAAACTACCGGTTATGAATGGCTTACGGAGCCAGTGGTAAAGGTGGCCGGGATCAATGTACCGGTGAAGTTTGTGGCCGACCTCATCCTGCAGAAGAACCTGCGTACCCTGAGCAGCACCATTGATGAAAGCGTAAAGGAATTCCTTAACCTTAAGCCCTACGCGCTGGAAGCCTGGAAATCGCTGAATCAGCCCCTTTTGCTGAATGAAGAGTTCAGGGTCTGGCTCAGCATGAAGACTACCGGGTTTTATGCCAGTCCCATCATGGCTAAGGACGGAGTTATAAAGATCCATACCGGTTTGCGCACTGTTATTGAAACCCGGGTGGGGGTAAAACCCGCGGCCGGACCTCCTGGACCGCTTCCCGATTTGAAAGTCGGGGAGGAAGCCGGTGACAGGGTGGTTATCAATGCATCGGTTGACATCCCCTTTGCTGAAATCAACAGCCATGCAGCGCAATACCTTGGCGGACAAACATTTACCCAAGGTAAAAGGAGTGTTAAGGTGGAATCGGTGAATATTTATGGAAGTAACGGCAAAATGGTGGCCGAAGCAAGGCTTTCCGGCAGTTTCAGGGGTACTGTTTATTTTAAAGGGGTTCCGGCATTCAATCCCATGGATTCCACACTTATACTCAGGGATTTTGACTTTGACCTTTCCACCAGGAATGTGCTGGTTAAATCAGCGGCCTGGCTGTATCAGGGTGGATTCCGCAACATGATTGCCCGTCAGATGGTCTGGCCATTAGCCCCCGAAATCCGGACGATTTTCGGCGAGGCCAACAGGCAACTCAGAAACTACCGGCTGGCCGACGGGATATTTCTGCGGGGACAACTCGAAAGGTTCTCGGTTGACGATATCCTGCTTACCCCTGATGGGATCCGTCCTTACCTGAGCGCGGAAGGTAAAATCAACATTCACTTCAGTTCATTCGGGATGAAGAACTGAGTCCGGACGTTATATTTCCTTTATTCGAAGAGAGATTATCCTCAGACAAAATTCCGGATTCAAATCAGGTTCTTAAATCTCCCTGTTTATCAGAAATACCGTGTAAGCCATATAAGCGATCAGCAACAGCCCCGCTTCCCAGCGGTCAAGTTTTCTTTTTCCGCCCAGAAACATGGCCATGAAAAGGAATATAGTACCTGCAGCAACCAGGTAGATGTCGGTGTTGAAACTCATATTGTAATTGACAGGCCTGATCAGCGCACTGACCCCAAGGATCAGAAAGATATTGAAGATGTTTGATCCGATAATGTTTCCTACGGCAATATCATTGTTTTTGCGGTATGCCGCAACGACTGAAGTAGCCAGTTCGGGCAGCGAAGTGCCGGCTGCAACAATGGTAAGCCCGATGATTTTTTCGCTGACACCGAATACTCCGGCCAGTTCTATGGCATTGTTCACCACAATCCTGCCACCAAGGATTAATCCGCCCAGTCCGAGGATGATATACAGGCCTATTTTTATTCCTGGCAGATGCTTGTCAGCTACTACGGCATTTGAAGCGTCCACTTTCATTTGTCTGTATATGTAAAATAGGAAAAGGCAGAAAAATATCAGCAGGATTAAGGCATCAACCCGTGAGATTAGTTTAAAATTCCCGGGGATAAATTCATTTCCCAAAATAAAAATGACGATGAGCGCCAGCAGGGAGAAGGGAATTTCTTTCCACACTGTGCTTGATTGCACCGCGAGCGGGGTGATGAGTCCGGCAATTCCCAGTATGGCAAAAAGATTGAAAAAGTTGCTGCCAATTACATTGGCAAACACGATGTCCTGATGGTTTTGCACAGCAGCAAAAACGCTCACCACCAGTTCGGGCGCTGAAGTGCCGAATGCGACAATGGTCAGGCCAATGACCAGGTCTGGAATCCCATACTTTCTTGCAAGGGATGAAGCGCCTGAAACCAGCCAGTCAGCCCCTTTAATCAGTATGACAAAACCGGCGAGCAGGAATAATATCTGTAAGGTCATATGTTTCGTTTATTGAAATCGGGCACAAAAGTAGGGATAAAGTCATTTCGATATCAACCTGCCTTTCTGATATCAGATTTGCAATAGAACACAGATTTAAAGGCCACAAAATCAGCAGGTATAACTTAACATAAAATTAATATCCGGGCCGGTTTTCAGCCTCTTCTTTATGTAATATTGCGCACTTATTTTTAAGCTGCTGCAATGGAAAGCATCTATTTTATTTTTGTCATTTTTCTCTTTATTCTGGCGATTTCCGACCTGATTGTCGGAGTAAGCAACGACGCGGTGAATTTTCTGAATTCGGCAGTCGGCTCCAGGGCGGCAACATTCAGGATTATCATGCTGATAGCAGCCTTCGGGGTGCTGGTGGGAACGGTTTTTTCGGGGGGGATGATGGAAGTCGCCCGGAGCGGTGTTTTTTATCCCGAGAAGTTTTCCTTTGCGCACATCATGATTATTTTTCTCGCAGTAATGATTACGGATGTAATCCTGCTTGACACATTCAATACAATAGGCTTTCCCACATCCACCACGGTTTCGCTGGTGTTTGAGTTGCTGGGCGCGGCCGTGGCCATTGCAGTGATTCAGATTTCCCAGGGGGATCCGGCCGGTATTCTCGGGGATTACATAAATTCGGGTAAAGCCTTTGCCATTATTTCCGGGATTCTGGTCTCCGTGATCATAGCCTTTACTTCAGGTACTATTATTCAGTATATCACCAGACTGATTTTTTCCTTTGATTATGAGAAAAAGCTGAAATATCTGGGAGGGCTTTTCGGAGGAGTTGCGATTACTACCATTGTTTATTTCATCTTGATAAAGGGAGCGAAGGATGCTGCTTTTATGACTGAAAGCACTCACCTGTGGATCAAAACGAACAGTTTTCAGATCCTTTTGTATTGCTTTCTGGGTATTACATCAATAATGTATGTGTTGAACACAATTTTCCATCTCAATATCCTAAAGATTGTTGTATTGGTAGGAACATTTGCGCTGGCGATGGCTTTCGCCGGGAACGACCTGGTGAATTTCATCGGAGTGCCGCTGGCCGGGTATGAATCGTATCTTACTTTTATCAACACCCCGGGAGCTGATCCTGAAACATTCGGAATGGGAGCCCTCAACGGGGCAGTGAAGACCCCGTTGCTGTTCCTTTTGCTATCAGGTATAATCATGGTAATTACACTTTATACATCCAGGAAAGCCCGTACGGTGATCATGACCGAGGTTAACTTAAGCCGGCAGGATGAGGGGGAAGAGCGGTTCGGTTCTACCGCTTTATCCAGGGGTATTGTAAGGGCTTCACTCAGGGTGAATGACCTGATTTCGGCCATTTTGCCTGAAAGTACAAAAACGTGGATAGCCAGCAGATTTACACCGCTTCCGCGGAAGAAAAAGGAAAAGAATCAGCCGGCTTTTGATCTGCTCAGGGCTTCGGTGAACCTGGTTGCTTCCAGCGCCCTGATCGCACTCGGCACATCATTGAAACTCCCGCTTTCCACCACTTATGTAACATTTATGGTAGCAATGGGTACCAGTTTGTCCGATGGAGCCTGGGACAGGGAAAGTGCTGTATTCCGGATTACCGGGGTGTTTTCGGTGATAGGGGGATGGTTTTTTACGGCAATCTCCGCTTTTACGATTGCATTCCTGCTGGCATCGGCGTTTTATTTCGGAGGAACCATCGCCATTGTTGTAATGATTGGAATTGCTGTTTTCATGGCATATCGCACACACAGGTTCCACCTCAGGAAAGAGGAAACCGTAAAAGCAATTCATCATGCCGAAGAAACTGTTGATGCAGGAAACCTGAAAGAATTTTGCCTGAATAATACGGCGGTTATATTTTTAAAAACAAAAGAATATTATAATCAGGTGGTTACAGGCCTTGGCTCAGGAGATGCGAATCAGTTGAAAGCATTGAGAAGGCAAACCGGAGCTCTACAGAAAGAGGTAAGGTCGCAGAGAAAGATTGTATCACAGGTACTCAGGGGAACAGGAGAAGAGGAGGCTGAAACGGCTTACCAGGCTATCAAGATTCAGGATAACCTGCTCGAAATCATCAATTGCCTGAACCTGATTTCGGGTGCTGCATACAATCACCTGGTCAATCATCACAATCCTCTGAATGCAGAACAGATTGCTGACCTTCAAATACTCGGTAAGCGGTTTGCCCTGATCTTAACCGGTATTGAAAAGGGGATTGCTGAAAATCCTGTGATTTATCCGGATTCTATCGGACAGGACAAGGCTGAAATACAAAATGTGATTGAGGCCGTCAGCCGGAATGAGGTAAACAGGATCCGTCAAGAAATGACCGGAAACAGAAGCAGTATCTTGTTTATGAATCTGCTGCAGGAAACCGGAAACCTTGTTTATTTTTCATTTCAGGTATTGCAGATCATCGGTGGCAAAGATCTGAAAACAAAATAGTTGTATAGCGCATAAGTATTTAATTTTAAGCCTTGACAATGACAGAAGTATTTACCGATATTACTGCCTGGTATTTTGAGCATATCAACTATATGACCATCACCCTGCTGATGATCATTGAAAGTTCATTTATCCCGTTTCCTTCAGAGGTAATTATACCGCCTGCGGCTTATAAGGCTGCTGCAGGTGAGCTGAATATTTTTCTGGTAGTATTTTTTGCCACCCTGGGCGCATTGCTGGGGGCCTTGTTTAACTACTACTTTGCTTTATGGCTGGGCCGTTCGGTAATTTATTCCCTTGCCGACACCCGGTTGGCCCGTATGTTTTTGATTCAGCCAGCTTCTATCCGCAAAGCGGAGGACTACTTTATCCGGCATGGGAAATCCTCAACCTTTATCGGAAGGCTAATCCCTGCCATCCGGCAGCTGATTTCGATTCCTGCAGGCCTCGCCCGTATGCCGCTGAAAAGCTTCATTATTTATACCACGGCCGGCGCTTTACTCTGGAACATTATTCTTGCCACCCTGGGCTATTATTTTCCGAAAGAACTGATGGAGCGTTATTATCATGAAATAAATATTGCCATGATAACAGCCGGAATATTGTTCGGGGCCTATCTGCTTTATCAGGGCATCTTTGGGAAAAAAGTTAAGAATGCAATGCCTGAACAGGATTCCTGTTATTAGCCGAGAAGCAGCCATGATTAACCGCGCATTCTATTGATATTGCCCGGACGGGTCAATATGATTTGTGCTGATCTGAAGAGAACAGTCCCTGGTCGGTGCGGTTGCCGTTTAAATACATTCTTTCAATGGGATATAACATAAACCCGGGCTCCCTTCATGGAACCAATCGTTATACCCTGTCGGATTTTCTATAAATAAATCCGGATTTATTGAATTCTTTAACTCCTGCGGTTGCCAGGGGTGCATTAATTGAAAAACCCCGGCGATCGGGCCGGGATTTAACGTTATTAACCAAAAAAGCAGAAAGTATTGCCGGCCTGATGCGTTGACCTTCTCCTGTCCGGCCCTGAGATAAACGAGTCTCTTTATTAATTTACACGCACAACCTTGCCCGATCCTGAAATCCGGCTGTCAACACTTGGGAAGCCTCTGTAGTAAATATTCGCGCTTCCGCTGATGCTGGCTTTTAAAAACTCAGCCACACTGACTTCTGTAGTGCCGGAGCCGCTGATGCTGATATTGGCAGTTTCGCTGAGCAGTCCGAAAGCGTAGATATCTCCAGAACCCGAAACGGTGAAGTTTTCAGTAATGGTGGTCCCTTCAAGGGAAATTTTCCCGCTTCCCGATATGGAAGCCCTTACCGCATTGGCAAAAACTTCAGCATCGACACTTCCTGATCCTGAGATGCTGACATCAAAAACATCGGTTACTATGGGGGTTTCAGCATAAAGGTTTACTGAGCCCGATAAACGGATGTTGTTATAGATGGCTGAGGAGATGTATATCTTAATGGTTTCGTGGCGTCCGAGACCGGCGCCGTTTTCCAGCTTTATCTTCAGCTCATTGCCGCTGACGTAAGTTTCAATGGCGTCAAGCACGTTTGCCTGGGCCTCAATGGTAAGGTCACTCACGGGACTCTGTACAATGTAAACATCAGCCGGGATGGCTACCGAAATATCCCGGTGCGTTGGTACAACTCGGGTTTCGCTGTAAACAGGACCTGTTCCGCGGATGTTGTTCCATCCATCTCCTTCGCAGGAAGTCAGAAATAGGGACAGCGCAATAAAGGGCAGTAAGCGGAGGTAATTCAACGTTTTCATATCTGTAAATTTTAGTTGTGGCAGGCTGAATTATCGCAAAGAAAAATTCATGCCAGATTTGAATTTCAGGTTACAAATTTGCAAACGGAGTCAACCTTTTACAAATAAAGGTCGGCAAACAGTAGGATTTGACAGTTGAAACGCGGAATCATGCAGTTGAAAGGGAGGTCGGGGATGATTGAGGCAAGCTTTGAAGTGTGTTTACCCCTGTCCATTTTATTCCGCAGGCTGAGGCAATTGGTGCAGAAATGGTACAATTTTATACCGGAAAAACCGGACAAAAAAAATCAGGACCGTACCATAAAGTACAGCCCTGATCTGAAAATGAAGAAGAAAATCACCCTCCTTCTCCCGAAGGTTTATTCCTGCTTATTTAACTATCAGTTTTTGTTGTTTTATTCCATCCCCGGTCTGAATCACAAGCAGATATGTTCCGCTGGCGACGTTATTCAGGTTGAGACGGTGGCTGTCACCGGTAATGCGTGCCTGCAGTTTCAGGGAGCCATCCATGGTGAACAGCAACACATTTGCTCCGTTGCAGTTGCTGATGGTTACACTTTCCGATGCCGGGTTGGGAAAAATTACCACGCTGCCTGTTTCAACAATTCCGGTGCCGACGCCGACGTAATTGATCACGTTGGAGAATGAGAACGCGGATTCGCCGGTTGTATAGAATGCTGTTACGGCATAAACATACATATCATTTTCATCGGGCGGCCAGGTGGTGTCGTTAAAGGTAGTTACATCAAGGGTTTCAGCATTGAGCAGGGGCCAGGTTGCAGCATTGGCAATATCCGTAAGTCTGCCAAAACTGATGTTATAGCCCGTTAATGCCCTTCCCTGCATTTGAGATGAGGCATCTGTCATCACCTGCGGCCGGATCAGGAAGGTTCCCATTCCGCCTACAATCCCTGATAACGGGGCAATATCGCCGCCTGCATATTTGTAGCGGGCATACTCTGTAACTACCTCGGTTGAGTCCCATCCCAGGTAACTTGACTGGGCCGGGGTGCCATTCCAGTAAATCATGGCATAATGATCACCCTCAAGGGTAATGTTCGGCACCGGCACATGAATCCATGCATCCATTCCTGACATAAATTCCCCGCTGCTGACAATCAGGTTGTAATCTTCATCAAAGATATCCAGTCTCATCGGTTGAGCGGTGGTCAGGGGCGAGTATTTAGCCCAGTAAAGATCAAAGCCGGTAATGGTTGCGGGCTCCTCAAACGGGATGTAGTTTCCGAGCCATACCTCTTCTCCGGTTTCACCGGCCCAACCCTGTTCGTGCACGCCATCCTCAAAAACAAGTGTTTGCTGGGCTGCGGAAGTGGGGGTATTCCAGGTTACTTCCATGCTGCCGGTTACCGGTTCAGCCATAACAATATAAGGGATCAGCATGGCTTCGTTGAGCACGATTTCACCCAGGTCAATATCAGAATCAGCTACAACAACAGGCGCCATATAAGTTGCATAACCATCTGCAGCAATACTGATCTGATAGGTATTCTGGCTGTAAACATTTTCGAGCAGAAATTCCCCGTTAGTGCCTGTAAACCCAGCATATGTATTATAACCGGAAAGTGTGATTGCTGCATTTTCAATTCCAGTTCCCGGATTATCAATGCCTGAAACTGTGCCAGAGATATTTACGAGGGCCAGTTCTCCCATCACAAAATCGAGGGTAGTGGTATTGTTCAGCGTAACATGAAGCGGGTGGGTCACCGCGGTAAAGCCGAATTTATCAGCGGTTGCAGGATAGGTTCCGGCCGGGATATAAGGGAGTTCGTACATTCCGTCAGCATCGGTATGCGTAACTATATTCAGCTGTTCAACTGTTACTGATGCGCCTTCAATGGGTGCGCCATCGGGGTCGGTTACAGTACCTGCGGCTGCGCCGAGTTGATCGTTAAAGATAAAGCGTGCAAAAGGACTCATGTAATACTGTCCTCCGCCCTGAGGGTTAAAGGGATCAGGAGGGTTTGTATATCCATTTATCAGCAAGGTTGAGGCAAACGTAGTACCATAGCTCCAGAAAAACTGATTCATGCTTGTATGATCAGCAATCTTTTCAACCAGAATCGCAATATTCTTGGTGGGATCATTGTAATTTATGGGCGTAGAGAAAGGTATGTAAATGGTTTGATGCCCGCTTAAAAAAGTGAGGTTGCCGTCAAATACGGGGATAAGGTCACCTGCCGGCACCCATCCGTTGTTGAGTTCAGGTATATCGGTCAGACCTGCCCAGATACGGACCGGAACATTCAGTTCATCCTGGGCAAACCAGTAATCCCATGAAATACCAAAGATAACTCCTTCCTGTCCGATTTCCTCATTTGTATAGATGGTCTCCGATAAGGAGTGATTGTAGGCCATATCAATCGGTATCTCCAGGGTAATTGATTTCTCACCTGTCAATCCAAAAGTCGATTGTGACGGAACGCCTGAGAGAACCAGCACATCGCTGACATTATTCTCAGGAGACTGGTCATTGGTCAGTTCAACTTCGGCATAGATGTGGTATTCTCCTATTTCAGGAAAGGTATAGGAGAGCGTATAGGAAATTTCTTCCTGGAAATCTATCTCCTCGCCTGGAAGCGAGAAAACTTCCAATGGGTTTTCGGTTCCTACCATTAGTTTAACCCTGTATGATGCAGCCGGAAGTGTCTCAAGCCCGTTGTTGCGGATGGTCAGGGAGAATTCAGAGCTTTCGCCCATCATATATAGGCGGTCTCCGTCAAACGCTTTAACCTTAAGGTCAAAATCATCATAATGAACTGAAATATTCTGCCCCAGGATGTAGTCTAACTGTACCATTCCTGACCATGCGTAGGGATTTGATATAAAGTCAACGAAAGCGATTCGACCGGTATGACCGGCGAAGGCTGCCATATCAACAGTATATTCACCAAATTGCATTGAGTTAAGTACCGGAGTCATAAGGTGAATCCATTCATTGGTCCCATCTTCCTTCCACAGGATCTGTAAATCGCCGGGCCACCACATGCTTGAAACGGCATAGAAGGAGAAGGATGCATTGGAACCTACATCAAGACGAGTAGATACGAGGGTGTCGCTAAATCCGGCCTGCACCATACAAACCGCACTGTAATTACCGCTGAATCCACCATTATTTTGCCCCCAGTTTATACCGGCGATCCAGTTTTCGGGAGGGAAACTCCCTTCAAAATCTTCGAAGAATGCATCAAAAGGATACACATATTTTTCGAAGCTTGCAGTATTATCCGGTTCAGGGCCCTGATCTTCAGGAATAGAGGCTTCCAGGGTGTATTGTCCGGGTTCGGTTGCGGTCCATGGTAGCTGAACCCAGGCTGTATCCGCGGTGTTGAGCAGACCGGTGCTGCGTGTACCAATTACATTGCCGTTGGCCTTGAAAGTAACCGTTTTTTCCTGGGCCTGAGATCCTAAATTCTGAATGTTTGCACTCAGGATGGTGGTATTGTTCTGGAAAATAGTAGTAAGGCTGCTGGTAAAGTCCAGGATTGCCAGGTCGTCTTCAACAGGGGTGACGCACGAAATAAAAGCTACCCATCCGGAATTTTCTTCCCATCCCGGGCCCTGGAAATGTATTGTAAGGGCTCCTTCCGAATTGAGCGCTGTGAGTACCCCTGGGCTATTGGTGCCGGTCCAATTGCCCAGCAGGTTGGCGCTGGTGCTTGTTCCGTCGTATACCTCAAATCCGCCATAGCTCGCATTAAATTCGAGAAAAGTCAGCCTTACCCTGTCGCCTGCATTGGCCGGATAAATGGTGGTAACCGCATTGTCATTCATTCCGAAATTTCCTTCAAGTCCACCCGAATCAGTAAAGGTTGCACCGCAGCTGGTTATGGTCTGGGTGCCTGTGGCCGGCATGGGGTAAACAGTACCTAAATTGTAAATGATTTTAGTTTTGCTGTTGTTGCCGGAGACCGGGTCCCCTGATAATGATACAGTTGCTGTGACTTCATAGGGTGATGCCACTGAAAGATCAGCCGGGGTAGTAAAAGTATATTGATCAATCTGGTTTGGAGCAAGGGTAAGAGAGGTAACAGTTTCAGTAACCGGAGACCCGCCATTAATGGAATAGCTCACCTGAAATCCGGTTTCCGTATTGATTCCTTCATTTTTTATTGAAATTGTAATTGACTCTGAAGATGTGAGGTTTTGCGAAGATACCGGGGAGTCAATACTTACCATGGCCATATCATTATCCAGACCATCTCCGTAAAGGGCAAAAGCCAGGTTAAAATTAGACCAGGTCATGTAGGAAGCCGGAGTCCAGTCGGTGTAACCATATCCATAACCATCTCCCGGGTTTTTCCATTGGTATTCATTTTCAATGGTCATACTTTCATGACTTAGCCATCCCCAGCGGTTTGATACGGTAAAATCGGAAACTGCCTGTACACCTACCCAGTAATGTCCTGCAGTCAGGTTTATTACTGAGGGCAGCATAATCTCATAACGGTAAAGATGGGTGCCTGCATCAATGGGTAATGTGTTGTAGCTTGTAAAACTCTCAAAAGAATGCAGGATATCTCCCGGGATTCCGGCATTGTCGGCATACAGGTAAATGTTCAATGCATCTATTGGAGTACCCGTCCATTCCCAGTACTGACCTGCAATATCAATGTAGCGGATTCCCCATGATTCGCCTGCCGGGACAACAAAATCATCGGCAGCGATGCAGGAATAGCTTAAATTTCCGGGGTCTGTAAAAGCATTACTGGCAATTGAACCTCCTGCGAGCGGGTAAAACTGGTCATAAATTGCCTGCCCGTTACGGTTAGCTGTCTGCTGCGGAGGCCTGCCGGTCTCTTTGTAAACAGCCGTTTGACTGATCGCCTGCAATCCAAGCGATAAAAAAATTATCGCTGAAAGCAGTTTTGAAACGATTAACTTTTTCATGAGTTAAAGTTTAGTGATTGTTTATTGGTTTTCAGTATTCTTTATTTTGGGTACTTCCCCTGTTTTACCTTCAGCCGGCATTGGATTTTCCGCAGGGCTTTTAAACTCTGAAACACCAGACAGAATTTTTGAAAGCGCTGCATTTTCATTGTTGAGTTTGTCTATGAAGTTTTTAAGTTCCTGCTCAACCGGATCAGATACCACGGTTTTCTTTATGCTCATAATGCTTTATTTTCGGCACAAAACTCGACAGTGCATCACGTATTCCCTAATATTTATGGTTAACAAAAAACCTACAGGCATTGATGGCCTGGTAACATTATTGCTACAATTTTGATAAAGAATTGCTAAACAGCATGTTGAAAGGAAATGCTTTCAATAATTTTATACCGTAAGTTGGGGAAGGGAGTAAGTTTGGAAAATAAATACTGACCCGTAAAGTTGTCTGAGGAGGGAGTTTTACCGGTCTATCCGAGTTGCTGCAATAAACTTACAAGATTCTCATCCCGGGTTATTCCTAATTTTTTTCTGAGTCTGGCTCGGGCTACCTGAATGCTTTTCAGCGACTGGAATGTTATGGAGGAAATATCCTTGGTGGTCATATTTAACCTGAGGAAGGCGCATAGTTTTATTTCATTCGGGGTGAGGTCGGGATACTTTTCACCCAGCTTCTGATAAAAATCCTGATGCACATTCTGGAACCTGACCTCGAACTCATTCCATACGGTATTATCAATATTTGATTTCATTTCACGGATGATTTCCTGCACTACCGTTTTGTTTTCAGGGAGCAACATATGTCTGATTGCCAGCAGTTTTTCGGTAATGGATGCAAGAAATTCATTTTTATTCACCAGGTACATTACGTGTGTAGCCAGTTCTTTATTGCGGTATTCCAGTTCCAGTTCCAGGTTTTGTTTTTCCAGCAACAGGTTTTGTTTTTCGAGTGTCAGGTTTTTCTGCTCCAGCTCCAGGCTTTCTTTGACCAGTTTTACCTGTTTCATTTTTATCCGCTGGTTACGGTTTATCAGGTAAAGAATCACAACGGTGAAAAGGAATATGCCGGCTATGATCAGATAGATCAGTGATTTCCGTTCTTTTTTTGCCAGCTCTATTTCCTGTTGCAACTCAGTCTCCTTGCGCAGTTTCTCATACTGGTACTGTAACTCAAGGCGTGCAGTCTGATGCAGTTTTTCGCTATCAAGGATACTGTCGTGCAGCTGCTTGAAAAGTTTATGCATTTCCAGTGCCTTGTCAAATTCTCTGGTTTTCTCATAGGTTCGCGACAGAAAATCAGCAGAGAGCATTTCGGATTTCAGGTTCTTTGATTTCCTGCTGAAATTCAACGCTTTCTGCAAAAAGTCAATGGCAATTTTATAATTGCCACGCATAAATTCAAGGTTTCCCAGATTATTGTTCACCTGGGCCAGCCCCGCTGTATCATTGATTGTTTCCCGGATGTCAGCAGATTTAAGATAATATTCGTAAGCCTTTTGATAATTTTTCTCTTCCTTGAAAATGATCCCCAGGTTATTATATAGCACGGCATCGTATGCAATTTTTCCTAACTGTTTGTTCAGCCCGAGCGCTACTTCAAAATATTCCCTGGCCTTTCCAAACTCCTCGAGTGCAACGTGAACCGATCCCAGGTTCAGTACAAAAACAAATATATTCTCAGAAGCATCGGTTTTTTGTGCGCTTTGACTGAGCTTTTTAATTATTGCATATCCCTTTTCAAAGTATTCCTTTGATTTTAAATAATTCTCCATAGAGAAATATGACAATCCAATGTCACCATATGCCAGGGCTGTCTGAATTTCAATTTTAGCCGTATCATGCGCTGAAGAGCGGATTATATCATAGTTTAGCAGAACTTTGAACAGATATTCAAGTGAAATGTCATAGTTCCCGCTTTTATAAAACAACCGGTTCAGCTTATAATAAATAACGGGGGCAACCTGGCTTTCATTCTCAGGACCAACAAGCGATAGCGCTCTGTTGTAGTAGTATAGCGCCGAGTCGTGCTGGTCAAGCCTGGCAAAATAATCACCGGTTTCGGCCAGTAACCTGATTGCTGTAGTATCTGCGGATGCGGCAGCGGCAAGCACCTTCAGGCTGTCGGCAGGACCGGCAGTCAGTTTGTCGCATACAGGCATGATCCACAATATGGTGAATACAGCGAACCTAAAAATGCCGCGTGACTTTTTCAAAAACCGGAAATTCAAAAAGATAGGTTTAAAACGTTGTGATTAGCAAAGTTAAATAATTCGCGAATAGTTTGCTTTCTGTGTACATATTTATCGGGATAATGGTATTTTTGAACAGCCTTGTCCGGATAAAATAAAGAAAGAATTTGCCACAAAGACACTAAGTATCACTAAATGAGAAAAATAAATTTGTGAAACTTGGCACCTTTTTGCCACTTCGGCAAGCTCAGTGCATCGCTTAGTGGCGAAATAATTAAAGGTAAATTGTATGCTGTTGCAATCTTCTGAAACCAACACCTATAAAGCATTCCGGTCAAATTATAATAATTTCCCCGGACAACAATGATTTTTAAACAGGTGTCCGGTTTATCTGATCAAAACTGATTTTATGAAAGCAGAAGCCCTTTTCCAGGAACTGAAAAGTTATTGCATTGAACACGCGAATCCTGAACTTGTTATAAAATATTCCCGCTACTTCAAAGAGGGGGTGTATGATGCGTGGGGCCTCAGCCAGGCGCAGATGGACGCGAAGAAGGCCGGGCTGAAGAAAGCCGGAAATCTTACGGTTGATCTGGTTTTTGACACAGCCCCTTTGCTGATGAAAAGCGGCAAATACGAAGAAACTTCCTTTGTACTGATTCTTTTATCCCTGATAAAGGATAAACTGCAGAAAGCAGATATAAAGCGGATTGAAAAACTGTTTGAAACCGGTATCCGCAACTGGGCCCATGCCGATTACTTGGGGATGTTTTTCCTGCCCGAGCTGATGAAGCAGGATTTGATAGGCAAAGAGGATTTCAGGGGATGGGTTACATCGCCCTTTAAATTTCAGCGACGCTGTGTGCCGGTGACATTCATCAAACTATTAAAGACCGGAGTTGCTTATGAGGAACTTTTCACTTTTCTTGAGCCGCTGATGCTTGATCCTGAACGGGAAGTACATCAGGGCATGGGCTGGTTCCTGCGCGAAGCATGGAAAGTAAATGCCGGGGTAACGGAAGCCTTCCTGCTGAAGTGGAAAAACACCGCACCACGGCTGATTTTCCAATATGCCTGTGAGAAGATGGACAAAACAAACAAAGCCCGGTTTCGCCGGGCTAAGTAATTGAAATAGCTTAAAAAAGGAATTACCTGATCAGTTTTTGCACCCCAAGTACCTGATTATCCTGAACCAGTTTACAGAAATAGATACCGGAAGCAAGTCCCGAAGTATTAAGTTTTATCTCCTTATCTGATCCGGCCACAGCCTGTTGCCGGATGATACTGCCACGGGCATCCACTACAATCAGGGAGGCGTTGCCTGAATGGTCAGGAATATTTACCTTAAAAGTGGCCTCCTCATCTGCAGGATTGGGCCAGGGACCTGAAAGGTAGTTTGTGGCCGGGGCCGGTATCTGTCCTGTATTGGTGGTAATATCAATGATGGTAATCCCGAAGTTGTCAAAGAAGAAGCCATCGGCAATGGTATTGGCATCGCTGCGCAGGTTAAACCTGAAGCGTACCGATTCACCGGCGTATTCACTCAGGTTGATTTCTTCACGTACCCAGGGATTCTGAATGCCGTCGTAAACCGGCTGTCCGGTTGCCTGATAGCTTGAACCCGTGCGGGTATATTTCCCTGAGAGCGGTTCCCAGGTGGCTCCTTCATCCGTTGAGATTTTCAACTGAACATAATCGTATCCGGCCTCAATTCTCCAGCGTGCATAAAAGTTAAGGATGGCTACCGATGCATTGGTCAGGTCAATATCATTGGCGGTTGTAAAAGTTGTATTCGCATTGTTGGCATATAATCCTGCAGGAGAATCGGCAATTGAATAGG
Organism: Lentimicrobium sp.; assembly: GCA_023957275.1. Lineage (GTDB taxonomy): Bacteria > Bacteroidota > Bacteroidia > Bacteroidales > Lentimicrobiaceae > Lentimicrobium. The sequence goes on from JAMLHF010000018.1 coordinate 60,610, forward strand.
GGGCGGAATAGGGGAAACTGCTGTAAAGCCCCCACTGTCCGTTCCATTTATCCAGGTCGGGAAACTCATCGTAAAACACGACTACGGGAATGCCGTAGTATTTTTCAATGGTATCGCGGGTAATATAAAGACCATTATCGAGGGTAAGCACATACCTCAGTGTGTCGCCATTGACAACTTTATCGCTGAGTTCGAAGGAGATGGAATCGGTTTTGGACTGAAGAACGGCAAGATTGCTGATGGTTACCGGTTCACCGACAGTCAGGAACTCATCTCCGAGGGGCTCAATGGAAACCGTGTAATCCGCGCTGGTTTGCCCGAGTCGTTTAACGTCGAAAACGATCCAGGACACCTTATCCGCAATGATCATGGGGGTGATGTCGTCAATTTCGCCGTAAGGTCCCGAGAATTTCGCTGCCAGCAGGCTTTGTATCATATTTTCCTGGCAAAGGGGAATAATCCGGTTCACTGCCGGCCAGAATCCGTCACCCTGGCTTCCCACTTCAGGGGTGTAGGCGAGTATTTTATTTTTTGTGGTTTGTTCGCCGTACATCCAGTCATCGGAACCTCCGTTTGAGGGATAGATGGTTGTATTGCCGGGACCATAAGTATAGTTGTTGTCCACGGTCATTCTTCTTGAGTACTCGGCAAATGCGCTTTCATCGGGTGTTAATTCAGGGATGTATCCCCATGCATAAAGCAGCAGGTTGCTGTAAGAGTGGTAATTCAGGGCGATCTTAAAGTCATGTGATTCGCAGAACTCTTTGATGATCTGAGTTTCCGGCTCAGAAAAGGGGGCGGTGCCCCGGTAGGTCTCCTGCGAGGGATAGGGAGAAGAGCCTTCATCATCATATCCCCAGCCCAATCCGTAATTGCGGTTGAGGTCAACCCCTACATACCCGCCTCCGCTCACTCTTCTGTTTTTACGCCACATACCGCCCCCGTTCGGATTGGTGGTGATGTTGCGCTGGTATCCGTCAGGATTTACAATGGGGATGAAGAACATCTCGGTATTGTCAACCAGGGTTTTAACCTCGTTGTTGGTTTCATAATTTTCGAGGAGGTAATACATATAGTACAGCAGGTGCTGCATGCCTATCGGTTCGCGCGCATGGTGCATTCCGGTATAAAGTACCTGGGGTTCATTCTCTGCCTCGTTGGGATTATCGGAAATTTTAACGTAGTAAACAGGCCGGCCCTCGATGGTTGTAAGTGTTGAAACAAGTTGCTTTTCCGTGATCAGATCCGGGAAAAGATAAAACATATTATCGAGGTGCTCATAGCATTCGTCCATGGTGCTGAATCCGCCGCAGCTTCCCAGCTCAAAATTGAAAGGTACCGGGTAATCGGAAGGTGCGCGCAGGGCCTGGCTTCTTACTTCCCGGGGGTCGATTCCTGCATTCCGGTTGATGTAAAAGGTTTCCAGATCATCAATTTCAACCGTACAGGCAAGGCCCAGCTCCTGAACTTTGCGGAATTCACTTTCTGTCAGGGCGGTGGTGAAAGTGTTTTCCTTTTTGCTGTAAAAACCGGCATCCATGGCGATGCCCAGGCGGGCAATGGCGGGAATATCGTCAGGATTAACATCAATGCTGACCTGCAGGTATTTTTCCTGCTGGGCGAAGCCAAAGGCACATATTAACAGTAAAATAACCGAAAGTGTTATGGTTTTTCTCATAGATGTAAAATTGAGCTTGATTATGAATATTATCACAAACGTAAGGGTTTTTTATGAAAAATGCAGAGGTATCGTAAAATTTGGTTGAAAAAGCCCATGAAGGTGTCTGATTTTTTTCGAACCAAAAAGCCTTTCCGATTGTTAGTGCAAACGATTGCGATACAGACATTCATGCATTTTCGTTACTGCACGGCATGCCGGGTTTTTCGCTTTTTGTGAATGAAAGCCGGGGATTATGGTCATCAACAGGCGAGAAATTTTATAACATACTCTTATTCAGGGGGTGATACTCCCTGCCTTAACAACTACCCATGCAGGAAAACAAAGCGTACAAACCCAAAAACCACATCCGGATAGTAACAGCTGCTTCATTGTTCGACGGACACGATGCGGCCATCAACGTGATGCGCAGAATCCTTCAGTCGTCGGGGGCGGAAGTCATCCACCTGGGTCACGACCGCAGCGTTCAGGAAGTGGTGCAGTGTGCCATTCAGGAGGATGTGCAGGCCATTGCCATTACATCCTACCAGGGCGGGCATATGGAGTATTTCAAATACATGTATGACCTGCTGCAGGAGGCGGGTTGCGGTCACATCCGGATTTTCGGCGGTGGCGGCGGTGTTATACTTCCCCAGGAAGCTGAAGAACTTCACAAATACGGTATCGCCAGGATCTATTCGCCCGACGACGGTCGCAAAATGGGTTTGCAGGGGATGATCAACGACCTGCTCCGTAAGGCTGATTTTGAAGCCGGAAATCTTAGCGGCATCAGTGCAGATGTTATACGCTCCGGGAATGTGCGTGCCATCGCCTCCCTTATCAGCGCCGCGGAAAACCATCCCGACAAGGCAAAAGAGATTACCCGGGAACTGCGGAATACATGCAGTACCCTGTCGAGCCCCGTGCTTGGCGTTACCGGTACAGGCGGCGCCGGGAAATCGTCGCTGGTAGATGAGCTGGTACGACGGTTTCTGCTGGCCAATCCCGGAAAGAAGCTGGCAATCCTCTCCGTTGATCCTACCCGCCGCAAGAGCGGAGGGGCGCTGCTGGGCGATCGCATCCGCATGAATGCGATCAATTCGCCCCAGGTTTTCATGCGCAGCATGGCCACACGTCAGGCCAACCTGGCCTTGTCGAAATACATCAGCGATGCCGTGTGCATTGTTAAGAACGCAGGTTTTGATCTGGTGATACTCGAAAGTTCGGGCATCGGGCAGAGCGATACCGAGATCGTGGATTATGCCGACCTCTCCCTGTATGTGATGACGCCGGAATACGGAGCCGCCTCACAGCTCGAGAAGATCGACATGCTCGATTTTGCCGATGTCATCGCCATCAACAAATCGGACAAGCGCGGAGCCGCTGATGCCTTGCGGGATGTTAAAAAGCAGTTCGTCCGCAACCACAAGCGCTGGGACGATGAACCTGATTCGCTGCCGGTATTTGCCACCCGGGCTTCACAGTTTAACGATGCGGGCGTAAACAGACTGTTCAATCATCTGATTTCGCTGATGAATGCCAAAGCCGGCAAGGATTTTAAAACGTTCGAAATTGGCGCCGGAGAGGAACAGGGTGCATCTGCAATTATCCCGCCTTCGAGGGTGCGTTACCTTTCGGAGATCAGCGATACCGTCAGGAATTACAACGCGTATACGGAAAGGCTGGCAAAAGAAGCTGCCGAGCTGCAATCGCTGGAACAGGCCGGTAGTCTGCTGAAAAAGGAATCGCAGGACGTTCCGGAAACCATCCTTCGGCGTATGGAGGCACTCCGGAAATCGCTGGGTGAAGACCATCTGGCGGTTATCGGATCGTGGGAAGAGAAGAAAAAGCGGTTCAGCGATCCGGAATACAGCTATAGTGTGAGGGGTAAAGAAATTAAGGTACAGACATTTACGGAATCTCTTTCGCATACCAGGGTGCCGAAAATTTCCATGCCGCGCTATCACAGCTGGGGCGATATCCTGAAGTGGAACCTGCGCGAGAATGTTCCGGGGGAGTTTCCTTATGCCTCCGGGGTTTATCCCTTCAAGCGCGAAAACGAAGATCCTACCCGCATGTTTGCCGGCGAAGGCGGACCGGAGCGCACCAATAAGCGGTTTCATTACGTATCGGCAGGAATGCCGGCGCGCAGGCTGTCCACCGCTTTCGATTCGGTTACACTTTACGGTGCCGATCCCGACGTGAGGCCCGATATTTACGGAAAAATCGGGAACGCCGGTGTTTCGGTGGCATGTCTCGACGACGCCAAAAAGCTCTATTCGGGTTTTAACCTGCTGGATGCCGCCACTTCGGTGAGCATGACCATCAACGGACCGGCTCCGGCCCTGGTGGGATTTTTTATGAATGCGGCCATTGATCAGCAGTGCGAGTTGTATATCAGGCAGCACGGACTCGAAGCAGAGGTTGAAAAGAAGATTGCGGCAATTTATAAGGCAAGGGGCACAGAACGCCCTGTTTATCAGGGAACGTTGCCGGCGGGTAACGACGGGCTCGGCCTGATGCTGCTGGGGGTGACCGGCGATCAGGTATTGCCGGCGGAGGTATACCGGAAAATAAAAACCGGTACCATCTCAAAGGTCAGGGGAACCGTGCAGGCCGATATCCTGAAAGAGGACCAGGCCCAGAATACCTGCATTTTCTCTGCCGATTTTTCACTCAAGGTGATGGGAGATGTGCAGGATTACTTTATCCGGAATAACGTAAGGAATTTCTATTCCGTGTCGATTTCGGGATACCATATTGCCGAAGCGGGGGCCAATCCGGTAACCCAGCTGGCGCTTACCCTGGCCAACGGGTTTACCTATGTGGAGTATTACCTTTCGCGCGGGATGAAGATCGATGACTTTGCACCTAACTTCTCGTTTTTCTTTTCCAACGGCATAGATCCCGAATATGCGGTGATGGGAAGGGTGGCCCGGCTGATCTGGGCCAAGGCCATGAAGCTGAAATACGGCGCCAACGAACGCTCCCAGATGCTGAAGTATCATATTCAGACCTCGGGACGCTCGCTGCACGCGCAGGAGATTGCCTTCAACGATATCCGGACCACGCTTCAGGCTCTTTATGCCATCTATGACAATTGCAATTCGCTGCATACCAACGCCTACGACGAGGCCATCACCACGCCCACCGAAGAATCGGTGCGCAGGGCCATGGCCATTCAGCTGATTATCAATCATGAACTGGGACTGGCGAAGAACCAGAATCCGCTGCAGGGCTCCTTCATCATCGAGGAGTTAACCGATCTGTTGGAGGAAGCGGTACTGATGGAATTCGACCGGCTTACGGAACGGGGCGGGGTGCTTGGCGCGATGGAAACCATGTACCAGCGCAGCCGCATTCAGGAAGAATCGCTCTATTACGAGAAACTGAAGCACGACGGCAAGCTGCCGATTATGGGGGTGAATACCTTTCTTTCTTCGGAAGGCTCGCCCACCATTATTCCGGCAGAGGTAATCCGTTCAACTCCGGAAGAAAAGGATTATCAGGTGTCGATGCTCAAACAGCTGCACAAAACCTGGCAGCCTGAAGCGGCGCATGCGCTCAGGCATCTGCATCGCACGGCAGCTTCCAACGGCAACGTGTTTGAAGCTCTGATGGAAGCGACAAAATATTGCTCGCTCGGACAGATCACGCAGGAGTTGTTCAGGGTAGGAGGGCAGTACAGGAGGAATATGTGATTGCGGATTTTGGATTTTCGATTTCGGATTTCGCTTGTCTCGGGAGACGGCGATAGCCGGATAACGAGAGATTTCAGATTTCGGATTTACCTTCGGTGAACTCCGCTTCGCTCCGGTCGGATTTTGGTAAAGTGCTGTTCCTGGGTAGTCACAGACTACGCCAAACCGGCACCAGAATCCTCCTAACAGGTTTTCTTCCAACCTGTTAGGTGTAATAAAGGCGTTTAAACCTTGATAAGTTAAACTTCACACACGGCCGGTACGTCCACACCAGCCGGGTTTTCGAATTTGGATTTTCAAATTCGGATTTCGGATTTACCTTCGGTGAACTCCGCTTCGCTCCGGTTCGGATA
>JAMLHF010000019.1 GCA_023957275.1 Lentimicrobium sp.
TGAATCACGGGCCATACAACCTTCAAGGGTGTATGCACTTACAAAGTTCCAGCCGGCAGTGACCGCTGAAGGCCGGTTTTCGGTGCTGCCATCATGCCAAAGGTAGGTATCAAAACCCGGCACGAAAAGATCCAGGTCTGAAAATTCACACAATACGGTATCATTGCCAAGTGAAACCGGTGGCGCTTCTACAACACGTATGAGTGATATCCGGAGCAGTTCATCAATTCCATGAGCGTTTTCTACACTTAGCCGAACATCGAACTCTCCGGGATTGTGATAGACTACTACCGGATTTTTCGTTACAGATGTTTCAGGACTTCCACCCTCAAATGTCCAGAAATATTGCAACGGCTGATCATAACTCAGGTCAGTAAATCTTACTGTGTCACCCACACACACAACCACCTTATCAGGATTAAAATCTGCCGTTACCCCAGGAGCGCATAGAAGCTCTTTTTCGAGTTGAATTTCTGATGTCAGGAATGAAATATTTTTTTGATTAAAACTCCCGCTCACTTGGACAGATGAGGTCCAATCAACTGAAGTCAGATCAATGTTTTCTGATTGAGGGATAAAATCCTGCTCAAAGCAATCTGGATTAGGCTGGGAAGTGAGCGCAATCAACAATGCCTCTGAAAATGTGCCCCGCTGAACCAAACCAACAGCGGAGAAAGCATCAGTCTTATCAGGCATAATTACTCCGCTGCCTCCAAAAGGAAATTCCTGAAAATAGCTCATTCCGAACACCTTCCCCCACATCGGTATGCCGTCAAATCCGGTTCTGATTACAAAAAGATTCCTTTTGCCACTATTTAGGGTTGATCCGGAAATCATCAATCCATCAGGAAGTATTGTCAGGTCACCCGTATAAAGTTCATTACCTGTAAAGAATCTCCGTGCCCACAAAACAGAACCTGAAAAGTCAATTTTAAGAAGAAATATTTCATAATATGCACCTGAATAACTACTTGTATGCCCAAGTATAAAATAGCCATCATCGGCTTGTCTTATAATACGTGAATGATCCTGTCCATAGCTTCCCACGGTTTTATAATACAAAAGATTGCCATTCAAATCCATTTTCCCAAAGCCAAAATCGAATACGCCAGCACCATAACTGGATTGTGGGCCTGTAAAAATCAGATTATTATCATTATCCAGACTCACATCAAAAACATTGTCACGATCCCCTCCCCCAATTATTCTATGCCAAAGCAGCTGACCAGAAGCACTGATGCGCATAATGAACCCATCTTCCAACAGCGTAACCTGTCGCTGAGTGGAACCACAAACTATGTAGCTTTCATCTGCAAGCATGATAATCCTGAAGCCACGTTCATCATTATTCTGACCATAAACCTGAGACCAAATCAGGTTGCCCCGATCGTCAATTTTAAGCACAACCACATCATTCCCATCTCCCCCAGATGTTGTATTGCCGGCAAGTGTAAGCCCTCCTTCAACGTTCAGACAGGCAGAACGGATCAGGACATTATCAGTGCCAGCGTACGATTTTTGCCAAATTACATCTCCCAGCATCGTAAACTTCACCACCATAACTTTTCCTCCCGAACCCTCTGATCCAATAATTCCATAAAGATAACAGGAGGTTCCGGCATCAATAAGCCCATATGGCGTAAGATTCCTGTCGACAGCACTTAAAGATGAAGTTGGAATGACTTGTGCAACCGCATTATACCTATAAATAACTACAAAAAGCAGTGACATGAATATGTACCGTAAATACTCTATAATCATAAAAATCAGATTAAAAAATAGTTATTAATAACTTAACTGGATACCTTTTTCATCAGATTCCAATTCATTCCATTTCTGAGAGAAGAGCGAGGCATTTGTCAAATATCAACGTCCTATTTAAAACACTTCTGCAAAGTAAGCACTTTCAACAACATTTTAAAAAGTCAAATAAATAAATTATCACTGATAATGCTCAATACTTATATGTCTAGCAAGAAACGCCACAAAGGCGCAAGAAATAATTTACTTTAAGTGTAAAATATTACTATGCAACTCAATAGCGTATGGATAAATCGCACACAAAATGAAATGAAATAATGTTTATCACAATTACACACTGTTTCGTTTCGCCACCGAAATACTTGCATTCAACTCAAAGCCAAGCAATATGATGATTGCATTAAAATAGATCCAAAGCATAAAAATGATCAATGTTCCGATCGAGCCGTAAAGGGTATTGTATTTTGCGAAATTATTCACATAATAGTTAAAACCGACAGAAGCAGCAATAAAAAGCAGGGTGGTAATGGTGGAGCCCGCGGAAATAAACCGGAACCTTAGTTTCCGGCTGGGGGCAAAATAAAAAAGAAACGAAAAGGCAAAGAAAAGCAGGGCAAGGGTAATGACCCATTTCCCTGCCGACAGCATCAGGATGCCTACCTTGTCGGTAAGCAGGCCATGCGATTCAAGCCATTTCAAGACCATCGGGCCGAAAGTGATCAATGCAATGGCAATGATTACAAGAACTGACAACAGGAATACCAGGCCAATGGATACCAGCCGCTGGCGCATTGCTGAGCGGGTTTCAATGGAGTGATATGTCTGATTGAAGGCTTCCATAAGGCTGGTGACGCTATTGGTGGAAAAATACATAGCCATCAGGAAACCTATGGAAAGCACACCTCCCTGCGGCCGCTTCACAATATCAAAAATGGTGTCTTCAACGGTTGCCCATACCTGTTCCGGGAGAAATTCGCTGAGCAGGCTCAGCAGGCTATCCTGGAAGTTGGCAATAGGGATATAAGGGATCAGGGAGAAAAAAAACAGTATGGCCGGAAAAATTGCAAGAAAGAAATTAAACGAAAGTGCAGCCGCCCGGTTGGTAATGGCTCCCTTCTGTATGCCCTTTACAAAAAACTCTGCAACATAATAGAGGGGAATCCCGTCAAATCCGGGTAACACCAGGCGCTTGGACCAGATCAGCAACTTCCTTACCGTCCGGCTGCGTAATGCCCCTTGATAAACACGCAGGGAATAAGCAGTGACGCGTTCGGCTAGTTTTTTCATACTGGCTGTTTAAAAGGCTTTCAGGCTCAGGTCTAAGCTTTTAATCTGGTGGGTGAGTGCGCCCACGGAAATAAAATCGACTTGCGTTTCTGCATATTGCCGGATAGTTTCGAGTGTGATACCCCCAGAAGCCTCAGTTTCATATTTTCCACCGATCATCTCAACTGCTTTCCGGAGATTCTCAGGGCTGAAATTATCCAGCATTATCCGGTTAACTTCCCCTGATTCAAGCACCTGCCTCAATTCATCGAAATTCCTCACCTCAATCTCAATCTGCAAATCTCTTCCGGTATTTTTCAGGTATTTATTTGCTGCATGGATGGCTTTGGCAATTCCACCGGCAAAATCCACATGATTGTCTTTAATCATAATCATATCGTAAAGCCCGAACCGGTGATTGTGACCACCTCCGTGCTTCACCGCCATTTTCTCAATGGCGCGCATCAGGGGGGTTGTTTTGCGGGTATCGAGAATACGCGCACGGGTACCCCTGATTCTCTCAACGTATTGTGCCGTGATTGTGGCGATTCCACTCATACGCTGCATAAAATTCAATGCCAGGCGCTCCGCTTTCAGAATGGAAACAGATGGCCCTTCAACAGTAAAAGCAATATCGCCAGGCTTAATGACATCGCCATCTTTCAGTAATGGATACATGATGATCCTCGGGTCAACCTGCGCAAAAACCCGGGCAGCAATCTCCATGCCCGAAAGCACCCCCTCCTGCTTAACCAGCAACTTAGCCTTGCCTGTAGCTTCTTCTGGAATGGTAGATAAGGAAGTATGGTCGCCATCACCTATATCTTCGGTCAGGGCATTGGCAATAATCTCATCAATGGTCAGCATTGGGTTCAGCAGAAATCTTTAAAGGTTATTCTTCGCTTTCAAACTTCAACTGGTGAATGGCTGGTTTTCCATTCACCGTTTTAATAAGGTAATAGGCCCTGAATACAACATTTCCGGATTTATACATGCCGATGGCATATTGTGAGCCGTCTTTTGACTGGCCCTGATGGCTCTGTGTGTAGGAAGCCGGTGGATATTTTGTGAAAAAATTCCGCATGATTATCTCCGATTGTGCTTTACTGAATGTTCCTTCAGTGCCCGGCACACTCAGATCAATGGTGGCATTGAAATAATTACTCAGCTCCCTGGCATTGGCCGTACGGATGAATGCAGCCACCCTGGCACTCACATCCTGAGCCGGCACCGAAGCCGGTAGAAACAGCATTAAAATGCTGAATATCATTACTAACCGAATTCTACCAATCAATTTCATTCCTTTAAATTTTAACAAACCGGACAGTTACCAACCCGGCTGTCGTTCAATTTATAAAATTTATCAAAAACCGAACCAAATGTAAACATAAATCCGGCGAAAACAAATTGTTTGCCCCCTACCCTGATTCAGATTCTATCAGTTCGCGGATGAAGACCGGGGTCAGGATTAATAAATCAGATCAAAATCAGCACGGTTGTGATGGGATAAGGCGTTGTTTTATAACACAATAAAGGTAAACAACTAATTTACTGATTGTTGCACTTATATTTCCTTTTTTTATAACAGGCCGTATTCATTTTTTTTGATTGCGGCTTAATCAGATCCATTATTTCAGGTAAAAGACCGTTTCTGAAGAAGGGTGAATAACATTGATTTTACAAAATCATTGAACTAACTGAAAAAGGTTATTTTTGCATTAAACTCCACTATGCGTATCACCTTGTTACAAACCGGAAAAACCGACGCTTCCTGGCTAAAAACAGGAACCGGTGAGTACGCCGTGAGATTATCGCATTACATCCGGTTTGATGTGGCTGATATTGTGCCACCAAAGAATTTCAGACAACTTAGTCCGCAACAGCTGAAAGATGCAGAAGGCAGGCTGATGCTCAGGCATTTCGGCAGTGCCGATCAGGTTGTACTGCTGGACGAAAGAGGCAAAACACATACATCGGAGGAGTTTGCAGTCTGGATTCAGAAAATAATGAATGCAGGCACCCGCCACCTGATGTTTGTGATCGGCGGAGCCTATGGGTTCTCCGACGAAGTTTATGCGGCCGCTAATGCCAGGATATCCTTATCATCCATGACATTTTCGCATCAGATGGTGCGGCTCTTTTTTACGGAACAGCTATACCGTGCCTTCACCATACTGAAAAACGAGCCCTACCACAACTCCTGAATAAATCCTGATCCCTGAAACATGAAATCACTCGTCTTCGCTACAAACAACCGCCATAAACTTGAAGAAGTCAGTTCAATCCTCAGCGGCAGATATCATCTTGTGTCCCTGACCGGCATCAACTGCCATGAAGATATTCCCGAAACCAGCGATACCATTGAAGGCAACGCACTTATAAAAGCCAGGTACGTGGTAGAACAATATGGTTACGATTGTTTTGCTGACGATACCGGGCTTGAAGTGGAAGCCCTTGACGGCCGGCCGGGAGTATATTCAGCCCGTTATGCAGGTGAAGGATGCAGTTACGATGACAATGTCACTAAATTATTGCAGGAACTGAACGGGCAGTCCAACAGGAACGCCCGCTTCAGGACGGTTATCGCGCTTATCATGGGAGGAAAAGTGCATTTGTTTGAAGGAATGATCAATGGAAAGATCATTCATGAGAGAAAGGGCACTTCCGGATTCGGCTACGATCCTGTATTTGTACCCGATGGATACGACCTCACCTTTGCGGAAATGCCCCCTGAACTGAAGAATTCAATCAGCCACCGGGCATTGGCAGTTAATAAGCTGGCAGAATTCCTCAAATAAACTTACAGCGGGTAATTCTTACAATTCCAGATCACCTGACGCTTCGGGCTGATAAATAATCTCGGAAATCCGCAATTCGGCCTCACCCGTAGGTACTTTCCATTTAACGGTATCCCCCTTACGGTATCCTAGCAGAGCTGTGGCAACAGGCGCGAATACAGAAATTTTCTGCTGTCTGGAGTCAGCTTCATGCGGATATACAATCTGAATCTGCATGGATTTGTCGCTGTTCAGGTATTCAAGCTTAACGATGGAATGCATGGTAACCACATCCGGAGGCATTTTTTCAGGAGGCAGAACTTTAGCCCTGTCGAGTTCTGCCTGCAGGGGATTCAGATTGATGGGAGCATTGATGCCGCCGCTTCTTGCTTTGGCAATATGGCTGCGCAGACGTGCCATGTCCAGTGAACTGATGATAATTTCCTTCATGATTATAAAATGTTTTGAAAAAGAAAAAGCCGGGAGAGACCCGGCCTTTATAACAAGGTTAAGGTCTTTCCTAGTCGGAGGAGGTTAAATAAGAATGCAAGATGATCTGCATATCAGAATTTGTTTGTGGCAAAGATAATAATAATCAAGGTACCAGCCAAAACCAGACAGTGCTTTTAGAACTCTGCCAGCAAAACTGTATTACCCACCAAAAATTACAATACTATATCGCTGTTTAATAAGCATTTACAAGTTCCCTAATTTGGATACGGAATGCAACCCGTACCATTTATCATTCACCGTTGATCTGGCATAACCGCTTCTGATTTCGCTTTTTACCAGGAAAACCGGAAATAGCGGTCTCTGAAAAGCTGAAACTGAAAATTACGGAATAAAAAAGGTGGACCCGCTTCTGAAGTCCACCCTTAAAATATCACCAATCACTTACTTTCCGGTCTGCACTTTACTTACCGTCTTATTTTCGTATACGTATACATATTGGCCATCGGTTGTAAGCGAAGTAGTTGCCCCCTTGCGCGCCTTAAACTCAAGGAATTTGCATGTATTCAGATCAAAAGCTGCGATATCGGCGCCTTCGGTCTTCATAATCACAATGTTGTCGAACCTGTCTTCGAGCAATGAGGTCTTATACTTACCGTTTGCCACCAGGTCGCCGTTGTTCATTTTAAACGTTGACACCCCTTTTTCGCCGATCACGGCCACCATATCTTTAAAAGGGAAAATCATCTGGGCATTGCCTACCCCTCCTTTAGCCACGGGCACTTCATACAACTCCTTGCCTGTATTAACATCCATGGAATACAGCGCTTTTCCGCTGGAAACAATCACATTGTCGCCGGCTTCAATCATATTGGTGATGCCTTTGCGGAAGCGTTCTGAATCCCAGACCAGAGATCCGTCGCTGATATTGAAAGCCTGAACCCCGTTGGGTTTAACATTGGGGTACCATATCCTCCATTCTTCGTAAACGGAAACAGAGCCATCAGCGTTCTGGGTCCTGCGGTAAATGTAGGCCTGCGCTTCAACATTGCCGCCAATCTGAAGCACTATTTTATCTCCCATGATATACATATTGGGAATTGCCCTTGCTTCTTTTATTTCAGGAGAAGTCCACAGCAGTTTTCCTGAGTTGGCGTCATATTTTTTGATATATTGATTCCTTCTGTTAGACATATCCAGCACATAAAGGTCATTGCCAACCCTTACCGGATCAGCCACCGCACCATAAACGCCAAATTTCTTTGCATTTGCCGGCCGTTTCCCCAATCCGTCAGGCGTGTAATCAAATGCTGCTGACCATAAACTGGCTCCGGTTTTAAGATCGTAAACCTGATATCCATTCATCATAAGCATTACCTTATCCCCGTCAAGAACCAAATCATACAAAAAATCCCGGGATATGACCTTACGCTCAGCCCTGCCAACATAAGTGTTTTCCCAAACAATATCCCCGTTCCGGATATCAACCTTGGCTATCTGGTTTTTAAACCCAGTGAATAAGGCGCCCAGTGAACTCGGGACGAAATTGACCATCACCATGTATCCATCAGGCGTAATGACATACTTGCCGACCACACCTTTAAACTTTGCGGTTGACCAGCGCTCCTCCCCGGTTCTGGCACGGATAAATACAAGTTCTTTCTTCAGGGAAATAGCAAAACTTTGTTCCTCAGGGATGTACACCACATTTTCTTCATCGACATCCTGGTATTTATCTGTTGACCACAGAAAATTACCACTCTCCATCTCCACCACAGCAAGCACATCTTTTCCCATCTTACGGTCAAAAAGAAAGATGACATCAGATTCCCAGAACGGGATAAGGTCATCGATTTTGCCCAGCTTCGGAGCAAGTTCTTTGAATTTCTTATTCCACTTAGGTTTCCCGGTTTTGTTGTCAAAAACTGTAATCTCCTTGTCGGAGGCAGCATAGCTGAATCCACGCTCTTCGGTTCCGGTGCCTGTATGAACAATTTTATGATCCATACGCGACTCCCATACCAACGGCATGTCATCCTGGGCATTTACCGAAATAAGTCCGGCAAATAATGCAATTGCGAACAATAAGTGTTTTTTCATAAAAATGAAGTGTTTGGTGTTGATTAAAAATTGAAAGTATATTGGAATTTGTAGCTTTTCCCTTTGGGGACCCTGAATCCGAAGCGGTAACGTTTTACAATATCTTTCAGCCGGTTTTGCATGGCAATTTGGTTTGCACCTTCGTTCACCACAAATACAGTTGCCACTTCACCTTTTTCGCGCAGGGTGATATCAAATACATAGGTTCCGCTGAGATTGCTTTCACTGATTTCTTTGAAGAATGCCGATCCGGGCGCTGAGGAGACAGAATCAAGTTCGGCAATGGCTTTTCCGATGATTTCATCCTTTATCTGGTAAAAGGGTTTTTTCTGCCCCGAAGCATACAGTACCGGCAACAGAAGGCACAAAACAAACAGTCTTTTCATGAATATTCAGATAATAGTTAAAAAAACAAGGCTTAAATTGGCAGGTTCATCAATCTGACAGTGTTGTATTTCATCATTTAGTTCCTGTATCTGTTATTCGCGTTAATCCTGCGGAATGCTCCACAGCAGCAATTGATTTCCGAAAGTTGCAAGAATGGACTTGTCTCCCGGCAGGAACTCAAAGAAGACCCTTCCGTCGGAAGGAAAATCCAGCTTACTGATGCCTTCCAGCACCCGTGAGCTCATTTCTAACCTGTGCAGCACATTTCCGGTTGCGGCATCATGGATGCGGAGTTCAGGAAATTTGCTCCAGCTGACCACACCCATATACTTCCCATCATGACTCTTGCGAAAAGCCGGTTCATAGTTTGAATTTGAAGGGAAAACAGTCCGCGTACTTTTAAAACCCACGGCATCGATCACACTTATAAAGTTCTGACGCCCCGAAACAGCCGTCGCAGCTTTGGTATAAGGAATACTCAGGCAATAAAGCTCCTTCCCGTCGGCTGACCACTCCAGCCGGTAAACATTATCATAATAATCATTTACGGTAGCGACAAGTGAAAAATCCGAAGCACTGAAAACAGATACCAGTTGTTTGAATTTAAGAATAGATTTCAACGCCTTCGGGTCTTTCCGGAGTTGAGGATCGTTTTTCAGATATGCTTCCGAAGGCCGGTGTGACACTGCAATATACCTGCCATCCGGACTGATTTCCAAGCTATTGGTTGCGGCTTTAATGGTTTTCCTATCTGTAATTAGTCCCGTTTTAAGATTATAGATTTCTAATACATCATCGGTGAGGGCAACTGCAAGTTGTTCATCTGGGGAGATCTTAACATCATGGTATTTCTCAAGCCTCAGCACCCTTTCACCGGTTATGGCATCAATTATCTCAAAATTCACCTCACGGTCACGGTTTGGCGAAAAATCGAGATAATACAACTGCTGAAGCAGCAAAAACCTGCCTTTTGATGACCAGCTTACCCTGGCGCCGGCATACCAGTTGCCAACATCAAACTGCCTGATGATCTTCCGGTTGCGGAAATCATATATATACAGCGGAAAACCCTGAGTACAGGCAATGGCCATCAACTGCTGATCAGGCGACATTGCCATACCTGAATGAATGTAACGGTTTTCCGAAACCGCAAATTTCTCATAATCCGCATTTATTTGCTGTGCGGGTATCCTGTTAAAAGAGGCCACTAAAAGCAACAGAAACAGACAGATACGCAAAGGAGAAAAAGGAACTTGCATAAGATTGACTGAGATGACACAGGCATTAATAACAAAGTTAAATGCTTTCAGTTGTTTCCGGTTTTAAGGCTGCAAGGTCACCCACAGAAATAAAATGTAATC
The DNA here is from genome assembly GCA_023957275.1 of Lentimicrobium sp. Lineage (GTDB taxonomy): Bacteria > Bacteroidota > Bacteroidia > Bacteroidales > Lentimicrobiaceae > Lentimicrobium. The sequence goes on from JAMLHF010000019.1 coordinate 10,103, forward strand.
AAATTATAACAAAAGATGGCAGAGGAGACAGCGCTGTTATATATTGTTGTGTTATTCAATGTATTAAATATCTAACCAAAAGATAAGAATGAATAATAATCTGTATTCCCTCTATCAGAAAGACAAAGTGAATAAAAAAAAATCCGTAGTGTTCGGTAATAAAATACCTAACAATACGGATAAGCGGGTTGACAGCATAAAATAACCGGTTTCACCGCATTGCCGTCAGCCAATGGAAGTTCAGAAAGAGGCCCTGACAGCAATGATAAAATTACGTCCAGGGGCACTGATTCCCGAAGCGAAGGGACGGTATAGCTGATCAGTGATATTTTCCACTCCCGCATTCAGTGTAAAATTCCTGTTGATATACCAGGCAGCCTTGAAATTCAGGGTAGCCCAGGCGGGAACGTACGGATTTCCATTTTCATCTTTTGCATAAGGCGCGGCATCCGTCCTTTCGGAGAGTGGCAGATCCTCGTAATCCATCCCGGCATTATATTCCGCATACAGATCCAGGCGAAGTTTCGGCCGCTCCCAGGTAACATGCGTACTACCAAAGAACGGTACTGCATGTCGCAAAGGATAATATTTCAGGCTGTCTTCACTTTGTTCCTCGCCATTCTGCCAGTTAAATACCGTACTCAGGCCGAAGCCCAGTCCCAGATTTGCCTTAAATCCTCCCTGAATGCCGAATACCCTGGCACGCGTGATATTCTGTATGGCCTGCACCCTGCTTAACTGACCATCATAAAAAATACTGTCGCTGCCGTTATAGATAAAATCGCGACGGGCAAGCGCATCTGTCAGCAAAGTATAATAGAGGCTCAGGTCTGCTTTCACGAAATCGCCCATGGTAAAAGCAAGACCACCTTCTGCATTCCATGCGTACTCTGGCTTTAAGTTAACATTGGGAACGACCACCGAACCGGGTTCAGAATCAAATACTTTGCCGAGGTCGTCGATGTTCGGGGAACGGAAGCCCGTTGAAAAACCGGAATAAAATTTCCAGTTTTGCTGCGGACTCCATGTGATCCCAACGCCCCCGTTCAAAGCACCGTTACCAAGTGTTGCTTCGGTAAACGGGAAGGGGAACATACTGGTGTCAAACGCAGCCTCCATCGCCACATAACTGTAGCGCAACCCTGCATTCAGGATAGTTTTGGCATTCAGGTGTATACGTGCAGTTGAATACATTGCATACGACTGCCAGACAGAGCCATCAGGATAGCGGGTATTCACCGGGCTGACCTCTCCTGTTTCAATATGCTTCCGGTTTGCTTCTGAGCCTACTTTGTTGTAAACCGCTTCTCCACCGTAAAACAGCGTGAGTTTGTCGTTCAGCTTTTTGTCAAGGTCCAGGTTCAATGAAAAGGCATTTACTTCTTCATGCTGATTGCGCAGCCGTTTGTTGTTCATCTTTCTGTCGTGCCGGCTTTCCCTGTATAACTGGTGCGCAGCCACAATCCTGAACTGATTAAAGATACCCTTGTCACTTCTGAATTTCGCTGCCAGCCGGTTCATCATCCATTGCTGCGGACCATAGTACCACTCGGCATTTACCAGGTTTTGTTCTTCACCGGTAAGATAGAGCCGGTCGTATCGGGGAGCATCGGAAGTACCGGAATAATAGAAAGAATAATCCAGTTCAGCGTTAGCGGAAGGCTTGAAAGCAATTTTCTGAAGCAGGCTGTATTGGGAGTATCCGGAATAAACCTGCTTCTTAGGGTCTTCATTTTCCACAGTTACATCCACTCCATTTTCCGTTTTCTGATAGACCGGCCGCAGGAAATAGGAATTCCCGTTTGATCCGGCTTTAAGGTCATCGAAATCAGACCAGGTGGCACTGGTTACAAAAGCCCATTTCTTCTGCCCTGCAGAAAAATCAAAGTGTCCGGTTTTTTCGAGGTTTGCCGATGAAAAGCGCGCGAAAGCATTGCCTTTAACCGTGGATTTCCCGTTCTGTGAAAAAACGGGTGACAGGGTATGAAAATCCATCACCCCGCCTATGGCATCACTTCCATACATCACTGCCCCGGGGCCAAAAAGAATTTCATTACTTTCCACGGCAGCCGCATCAATGGAGATGACATTCTGAAGATTTCCTGTCCTGAAAATCGCATTGTTCATCCTGACGCCATCAACCACCAGCATAACCCGGTTGGTTGCAAATCCCCGCAATATCGGCGATCCCCCGGCAAGCTGGCTTTTCTGAATGTATGCATAACCACCGACACCGAGGAGATCGGCAGCCGTTTGCGGATTGGCAAAGGCAATCTGTTGCATGCCGATTTTCTCAACACGCTGAGGAATTTCCCTTTCATTCTGTTCCCAACGGTTGGCTGAAATAACCACCTCATCCAGGGTGATGCGCAAAACAGCCAGATCGATAAAGAAATTCAGTTTTTCAGCTTCGGTATAGGAGAGTACCCGCGTCTGGTAACCTATGTGCCTGAAAGTGATGGCTGACGATCCCCTGAAGCCGGAAAAATCTACCTGTCCCCTGCTGTTGGTCGTTGCCATAACCGCCGGATTTTCCGATATAATGGCAACATTGGCCAGCGGCTGCCCTGTAGTGCGATCCGCAACTGTCAGCTTTTGAGCCGTCAGGCCTGCCGACAAAAACAGACAGGCCACGGCAATATAGTATTTTATTGACATTTATAATAGGATTGAGAATTAACAATAAATGCAATACATCAGAGGCAAAAAATGCCCCTGATAAATATGCTGTTTTAAAAATTCATTAATTATACCGATTGCGGAGGAGGCACATCAATAAAAATACCCGGCTGCTTATAATAAAATATAAAAATAGCATCCATTATCAGAAAACCGGAATCGGGCCGTATGTATTCAGCATCAGGAGGGGTAAACAAACCTCCCATCAGCAACAAATAGAATTGGATGGCTTTGGTGTGTGCCGGATGCCTTGCCGTCTGGCTCTTTGACATACGGTCGAGGTTGGCAAACAACAGGGTTTCCTGATGATCGGTGACACAGTACAGCAATCTTGCCCCGTCTGGCGCTATCTCTGATTTTACCACATCGTACATCACTCCTTTATACCTGAATTCGCGGGAATGAATCCAACGAAATTCATGAGCATTGTCTTCCGCATACCGGATAACTGAAAGTTCTCCATAAGGAACACCTGCCTTCAGCATCATCTTGATCTCTTTCCTGACTTTTTCTTGTCTCAGTTTGAAAATAAAGTAATAAGCCGTGCCATTAAAGCACAATGCCAGAAGGAGAAATACCGGGAGTATCTTTTTCAAGAATCAGCGCGTTGTAACATGCAAATGTAAAGTAAAACAACAGAATATCTTCATGGGTCCGGCCATAAAACGGAATCCGGGCATTTTTTACCGGGAGCAACAGATGCATGATAATCCGGCAGCCGCTGCCAACGACTTGTGTCAGTATCCGGCTTTCAGCAGTATACTTCTTCTGCGCGCAATCAGATCAGAAAGCTCAATCACCATGTCCGGATTCACTTTCCGGGCCATGGGTAGTATGTAACGCTCCGTCTGCTCGAGGTATGATATAATTTTTGAGGGTTCATGGCTATCCCTGTGTAAATCGGTGAGGTTGCTGATCCGGTCGGCACATTTAAGGATCAGGGCATTGCGTGTTCCCGTTTCCAGCACACGGGCAAGGTATTCTGCTTTCGTTTCTTCAATCCTGCGGGTTACCTCAAGCACCAGGTCAACCACCAGAGGCCCGTCGTGATCAATATTTCTGATTTCATCCAACTCGGTTTCAGGGATTTCTTCAAACAGATCGTGAAGCAATGAAGCTTTAAGCAGGACGGGATCATGCACCAGGTGATAATCAAGCAGAATCCCCAGCGTTGCAAAGGAATGCCTGAACTGGTTGCCCCCGACTTTACGACTTACGCCCACCAGGGCGGTAGCCTTCAGAATATAAGGCGCAAGCACCAGGTTTCGTAATGATTCCAGATCATTCATCTTGAGGAAACAGTATATGCGGTATAACGACAATAAAGTAAAAAAGTTTCACTATTGGCTTGTCTGATTCTCTCCTCTTCCTGAAACATAGCGTTCCCAGCGATCGAGCAGGGACTGCATATCAGAAGGGAGTATAGAATCGAAGAACATCTCCTGTCCGGTAACCGGGTGAATAAAACCAAGCGATTTCGCATGAAGTGCCTGACGTGGACAGAGCCGGAAACAATTCTCAACAAATTTTTTATAAGTACCTGATGTCGTGCCCTTTAATATCTGGTTACCGCCATAACGTTCATCGCTGAAAAGCGGATGACCGAGGTGTTTCATATGGGCCCTGATCTGATGGGTTCTTCCTGTTTCGAGCCGACATTCGATAAGACTCACATAATTATAACTGCGGAGCACTTTGTAATGGGTAACCGCATGTTTTCCGTGACTCCCGTCAGGGAACACTGCCATTATCAGGCGGTTGTTCAGGTTTCGTCCGACATGGCCGGTAATGGTTCCTTCATTCTCCCGGGGTGTTCCCCAGACAATCGCCTGATAGGTCCGCTTAATGGTATGATCAAAAAAATCGCGGGCAATCCTGGTCTGCGCTTCCTCCGTTTTGGCAACAAGAATAATGCCCGAAGTATCTTTATCGATGCGGTGAACCAGCAACGGCATGGCATCTGGCCCGGCGCCGGGCCGGTGGCGCAGATGCCAGACCAGGGCATTCAGCATGGTTCCATCAAAGTTGGCATAACCGGGATGAACAACCATTCCGGCATCCTTATTCACAACAAGCAAATGCTCATCTTCATAAACAATATTGAGCGGGATTTCCTCCGGCAGCACTTCGGTATCCCTTGGCGGATGAGCCATCACTACGGAGATGACATCCAAAGGCTTAACCCTGTAGTTCTGCCTGACGGGCTCACCATTCACCAGAATATTTCCTGCTTTGGCGGCTTGCTGAATCTTATTCCTGGAAGCATTTTCGATGCGGATCATCAGAAACTTGTCAATCCGCAGCAAACCCTGACCTTTATCTGCTATAATGCGGTGATGCTCGTAAAGTTCGTTCTCTACATTCTCATCGTCCGCGAACTCAGGAGAGTCATGCTCTTCAAAAAAATCTTCGTCTTCCGGCATAGGGTATACGCTTTACCGGTTGATGATCAGTTTACCCCTGCCGATTACCTGATGATCATCGCTGATCAGCTGCAACAGATAGAAGCCTGCAGGAAGCATCGTCAAATCCGGCTCACGGGTATAGGCCTGTTGAAAGAGAATTCTGCCGTCAGCACCTGTTACTGTGAGCGTTAAACCATTGGACCTGACTTCATCGGGCAATTCAATGACTATTTTGCCATCCGCAGAAGGATTTGGGTAAATAATCAATTTTTCCGCTTGCTTTGTTTCCGGGATTCCGACAACTTTCAATTTTCCCAGCACCGGTCTGATCATCAGGGCTCCTGCGTAAAGACTTTGTCCCCAACCTCCGAAGGTGCGGTAAAAGGTATTCGCCGAGGCATCGTTATTCCAATCGTAACCGAGGTTCAGGTTATCAGAGGTTGTCTGTTCCCATCCCACATAGAAGATCAGGTTTGGAAAGCGGCCCGGCTCTATTTTGATGATACTGTCAAGCTTATAGGTATAAAACTGGTTCAGGCTGTCCTCGTATGCCGGTTCATATCCGAAACGGGAATAAATCAGCTCACCCGGCTCACCGAAATAGTCGTTCCAGATATTGAGGTAGAAACTTTTCACATTGCCGCCGGTAAGGGTCTGGTTGAAATACATCTGCACGGCGAGCAGCGAATCGGCCCTGTTAAGCCTGAACTTATAGGCCAGCTGGGCGCCTGCGGGTGTCAGTCCATAACCCGCTTCTGCAGTGCCATCATCATAAGAGAGGTAATTTGCAAAAACCTGAACATTCCTGATGGTGTCATTCTGCCTCCGGCCCAGGTTGGCCTCGGTATTTACAATATGCGTGGTAGTAAAAGTAACCTTTTCCTGGGTGCCGATCGGGAATACAAAATTTACCGGCGGGCGTGCAAACGGCTGATGGGTAACATAACCCGAAGTATTGAACGGAGGGATAAAAAAGTTCCCGGCAGAGTAGTAATGAAAGGGGTCCTGATAATCACGGGATACCTCATAGCGGTATGATGCATTATAATCAATGCCGTCGAGGTTGGTGATCCGGATATTCAGGCTGTCGCGCATTTCATTTACGAAATTGGCGCGGTATTGGTTGTAGGGCATGCCTGTATAGTTCAGGAGCATATTCGGCGCTTTGGCTGCGAAGGCCACATCGCGATGCAGCGTATCGTAAATACCCCGGCCTATATTCAGATAGACATAATCGACGTTCCACTGATCACCGTTGCTTTGCCAATCAGGCAAGATACCACTGGCCAGACTTGCATAGTTTCGAAACCGAAAACGGAAATCACCGGTATAAAACCTGGCGCTGTCAAGAACAGGGATGACCACCTGACGGAACCACATGCTGTCACTGGCGTAAAAAGAGTTGAGCGATTGTCCGGAAGTACTCCATACCTTGCGCCAGCCTTCGAGCAAAACCGTATCCATCACAGTTGTATCAATCCCGTTGATGGTAGTATCCACAGGAAAAATGATGGTCTGGGTCTCGCCGGGGGCAAGAAATTCCAGCACCAGTGAATCATTTCTGGCAGGCGCATTGCCCCTGCCCTGCGGCTGATAATAGAAGCTGAAGTATACAGAATCAGCCCGGGTGATTTTGCGTTTAACCGGTGAAAAAACCGAATCGAGGCGTATGGGCTGCGATGTCAAAAAATCGGCCATAAAAGGAAAAGGGCTCGCATTACTGTAAAGTCTGCCAAGATGATCAATGGCGTCGAGCGTGGCAACTCCGACAGTTGGCGGGAACATGGCATAATCGTCACTGATAAAGGCATCTGAATCTGACCATAGTTCCGGATCCGGCAAAACAGACCTTCCGCTGAAATCATCAAAAAAGGGGAGCAATAAGGGAGTAACAACTGTACGCCCGGCATCACGGTCAACAGATTCCATTTTTACCCTGGGATTGATCTGCAATCCGGTGATAACTTCCTGCGAATAAGAAGACAAGGGTATCAGTAAAAAAATTAAAAGCCTTATTGTCGTTCGGTCTATCATACCTGAAATATTATTTTGAAAGCCTGCGCCATAAAAACAACCATTAAAAAATTGAATCATTGACCACCTCCAGTGTATCAGCACCCATAGTCTGAAGGTAAGCATCAAAATCGAACTTGTCCGGATCCCTGAAGACCAGACTTACTGTTTGCCCGGCATTCATCAGGAGCCCTTTCACATAAGATGGCGTCTGGGTGTATACCCTTGCGTTTCCCGGGTCCGCATCGTCTTCGAAAACTTCCTCTCCGGGCGCCAGATATCTGCTTTCCAGCATTTGCAACGCCTCCTGCCTGGTTTTTCCGATCAGGAAAGGCACCTGAAAACGGGCCCCTCCAATGCTCTGGCCAACTTTTAATTCAATCACAGAACCCTTGAGTATCTCAAAACCGGGTTCAATGGAACTCCCCAGGTAGTATTGCCCGAGTACTGCGTTTGCCGCTATATCCGGCACATAACTTATATTTCCCAGCTTCAGCCCGTAAGTTTCGAGCGTGGCAGTCGCCTGACGGAGCGAAAGGTCGACAAGGTCGGGCATACTCACCTTTTCGGGCATCACCGCAACAGTAGTCAGGTAAATCTTCCGGTGCCGCTTAACATTTGAACCCGGCAGCGGATCCTGAATAATTACCGATCCCTTTGGCATTTTTGAGTCATATACTGAATCTACAATAATTACCTCGAAGTCAGAGATGGTTTCCAACTGGCTTATCTGATCAGGTGTTAAACCTACAAGCGAAGGAACAGCTATGGACTCTCCATGGTGGGTGTACCATTTAAGCGCCCACAGCACCAGGCTTACAATTAAGACAGTCAGTATCACCGAAACGATGAAATGTCTGACAAAAATACGTGTCTGAATAAATTCAAAAAAGTTCATTTACGCCAACTTATTCCGGAAGACAGATTACGATCAGCTAATTAACCCCCGGACAGGATAATAAACTAACACGCAGATAAATTATTGCGCGTCACTGCAAAGATATAAATAATTGAGAGGCCTGAAAAACGTCGGATTCTTAAGATTTTGCTCACCGGGTACTACGCACCAGATAACATACGTTTCTTCTGTCAAGAAGTCAAGCCGTTACATTGCCAGCCTGCCCGGATTTTCCCCTGAACAATGGATCCTGCATAAATACGATGATCAGGATATTTTAAATTTCCGCGCATTCACAAACCGCATTGTTCTTACATTTGCAACACTTCACTACAAACGGCCCAAGATGAAGAAAAACATCGCGCTGCTCACCGGCGGCTACTCAGGAGAATATGAGATTTCCGTTAAAAGCGGCAAGGTTATCGAAAAGCATCTCGACAAAGACCTGTTCAGGGTATTTCCTCTGATTATCGGAAAGCAACAATGGATTTACAAAGACACGGGAGGGTCAGAAATTCCGGTAAATCTGAACGACTTTTCCCTTGAACTTCAGGAAGGGAAAATAAAATTTGACGCCGCATTTATCGGTATCCACGGGACACCCGGAGAAGACGGCAAGTTGCAGGGGTACCTTGATATGATCGGGATTCCTTACAATACCTGCGGCCGGGCCACATCGGCACTGACTTTCAATAAATTCTTCTGCAACGAGTTTGTAGGCAGGGCCGGTATAAAGATTGCCAACACCGTTTACCTGCACAAACGTGACACCCCTGACACAGACACAATTCTCAGTGTCACCGGCCTCCCCTGCTTTGTTAAACCCAACAGTAACGGGTCGAGCGTTGGCATTTCAAAGGTTCATTCGCGCGAAGAGCTGCTTCCGGCCATTCAGCTTGCTTTTGAATCGGATGAAGAAGTGCTGGTTCAGGAATTTATTCCCGGAGTGGAAATCACCTGCGGTATCTATGAGAAGAATGGAGAACCGGTAATTCTTCCGCTTACTGAAATCATCAGTCATAAAGAATTCTTTGACTTTGAAGCCAAGTACAGTGGATTTTCTGATGAAATCACCCCTGCACGTCTGCCCGATAATCTGACTGACGAATGCCGGAGCATTTCACTGATGCTTTACCGCAGGCTGAATTGCCGCGGCGTGGTCCGGTTCGATTATATCCTTACCCCGGATCAGGCTCCGGGAGGTAAACAGTTTTATTTCCTTGAAGTAAATACCATCCCCGGACTTTCTGAAGCCAGCATTGTCCCTCAACAGGCCGCCCATATGGGAATCAGTCTTAACCGTTTGTTTACCGATTTGCTAACGGAAACCCTGGAAAGATACCGTTAATTTAATCGCGTCAGCAAGTACCTGATCCCTGACATACAATTTGGTTATCAACAATTTACATAAGTCCGGAAGGCTATTTTGGACTTATAGCGCTGGCTTACAAGTTCAGGTATCGCAATTATCCAATCAAACATCTGAAAGACAACGCCTTACTCAATCCAGAGATCCGGATACATTCATTTCTTTATAAGTTATATGTGAAATTACGGTTCTACCGTAATCCATTTCACCCGGCTGATTCGACACTTCACCTTACCCGCCCGACAGTTGACACGAATTGCATTTCAGTGCCCAGGGACCTGAATTACCTTTGCTTCATCAACAGGAAAAAACAATTCAGAAACATTAAAACCCAGAGCCATGAAAACTTACATTTTCGCAACCGCAATCGCAATAATGCTGTCAATCAGCTTACAGGCATCAACCGGAGGAAAAACCGGAACCATGAAAGCAAAGGTCCATATTTTTCAGACCAACACTGAAAGTGTCGATGTGTATGTAGCCAAGATTCCGGGACAACTGGTAAAGGTCACCATATTCAGCGCTTCAGGAACCCCGCTGATGAAGACACGCATTAAAAAACAGAGCAGCCGCTATCTGCGCTATTACCTGAACGACCTTCCCGAAGGTTGCTATGATGTAAAAGTAGAGCAGAACGGAGAAGTGATTTCAGAAATGAAGATTCAAAAGTAATTCACTTTTATTACAGAATGAAATTGATGACTATTGCTCAAGCTCTTAATTATCAAATGCAACATGCCGGAAAATTTTCCGGCATGTTGGCAATGCATCGCTTTGGAGCAGGGCTTTCAGACAATATGTCATTTAAAGGCAGGCGTGGCATTAATTTCAATTTACTACCTTTGAAGCAATCAATTCCCATGCGGATGACCGGAGAATTTTTACAAAAGCCCCTGCTCAGAGTTTCATTATTTATTCTCCTGAGTATTCTTCTCCGCCTGATGCTCGACCTGTCCTTCGGAATGATTTATCGTTTTTACGATGTGATCAGGCCATGGCAGGAATACCTGGGCGCAGCGCTGCTAACGGTTGCCATTCTGGAAATGGTCATTTTGCTAAAACGCAGAATTAACCGGCATATTCCGTGGGATAAAAGTCCCACGCGACGGCTGTTGCTCGAATGCCTGATCATCGCTCCCGCTGCATTGATCGCAATTGTGTTGCTGCGCATCTCTATCAATGTTTTTATGCTGAAAGCGGCTTTTATAAAATTCTCCGATGAAGTCATCACAGCAATCTATTACCTTTTCTTTCTGGTCATACTGCCTGCATTTCTCGAATTTGCGGTATTCCTGCTTAACCGCTGGAGAACCGGGCTGGCCGAAGTTGAAAGGTTCAGGAAAGAGAATGCCGAGTTCAGGTTTGAAGCCCTCCGGGCGCAGATAAATCCGCATTTCCTGTTCAACAGCCTGAACACCCTTTCATCTCTGATATATGAAGACCGTGACAAGGCGGCTGGTTTCATCAGGCATCTTTCGGATGTTTACCGTTATGTACTCGAAAACCGAAACCGGGAAACCATCACGCTGAGTGAAGAACTCACCTTTATCAAAGCATTTGTTTACCTCTATCAGCTCAGGTTCGACAATAAACTGACCGTTTCGGTCGCTGTGGAAGAGACGCTGCTGCAGCGGCTGATTGCACCCATGACCCTGCAGTTGCTGATTGAGAATGCGGTAAAGCACAATATAGTTTCAACCAGAAAGCCCCTGAACATTGAGATATATACGGACGAAAACCTTTTTCTGAACGTACGGAATAACCTCCAGAAAAAACAGACAGAGGAAGTGTCAACCGCCATGGGGCTGAAAAATATCGTAAGCAGGTACGGTTTTCTTACCCGGTTGCCGGTCGAAATTAAGGAAACTGACAATGAGTTTATTGTTAAAGTCCCGTTAATCTGAACGTTATGAAAGTGCTGATTGTTGAAGATGAACCATTTGCCCAGCAGGAACTGAAAAGGTTACTGGCCGGAACCGGTTATGACATCAGTATAGCCGGATGTACCGATTCAATTGAAGATACCGTGGATTGGCTCAGAAACAACAATCTGCCCGACCTTATTTTTCTTGACATACAGCTCTCGGATGGACTGAGTTTCGAGATATTCAGACAGGAGAAAATCCTTTGCCCTGTGATATTTACCACAGCTTATGATGAATATTCCATTCAGGCTTTTAAAGTAAACAGCATCGATTATCTGCTGAAACCAATCAAACCGGAAGAACTCAAGGCGGCCCTCGACAAGCTGGAAGCGGTCAGGAAGTCCTACAATCCTGCAAACCCTTTACCGTTCGATCTCGCCAGGCTTGAGCAGTTACTCAGCCCTGCCCTGAAGGAATATAAATCCAGGTTTATCGCCCGCCTTGGCGATCAGATCAAACACATCGGCATTGAAGAGGTTGCCTGGTTTTATGCAGAGGACAATGTGGTATTTCTGATTACGAAAGGCGACAGCCGGTTCATCATAGATTACACCCTTGATCAGGTAACCAGTTTGCTTGATCCGGGCCGGTTTTTCCGGCTGAACCGCAGTTTTATCGCGCATATCGACAGTATTGGCAAGGTCAGCCGGTATTTTAACGGAAGGCTGGTTGTTGAAATTAAGCCTGCCGCTCCAGAACCGGTATATATAAGCAGGGCCAGGGCCCAGGAATTTATCAGCTGGCTCGACCGTTAACAATAAAGAACAATGAAAATAAACAGAAAATATTCATACATATTCAGGATGACCCTGTTCGCAGTTCAGATCATCCTGTTTACTTCCTGTTATCGTCAGGAAATTGTACTGGACCGACTGCCGGCCAACACCCCTGCCGGATCTGAAGTTTATATTACGGGTAATTTCAATAACTGGGATCCGGGTGACCAGCGATTCAGGATGGAAAGGGGGACCAACGGGGTCTATTCCATCACGCTCCCGCGGGGAGCCGGTAAACTGGAATATAAATTTACCCGCGGAGACTGGACCACCGTTGAAAAGAACGAATGTGGCTACGACACTCCAAACCGCAGCCTGCGGTATGGCGAGTATGAAACGGTTTTAAATACGGTTTACTGCTGGGGTGACACGGAACCGATGAATTGCATCCAGAAAACACTGGTAATTAATGAATTGCCCGAAAACACTCCCGACACCCCCGTGATCTATCTGGCTTCCACCTTTAACGGATGGAATCCGGGAGATTTCAAGTATATCATGCAAAAAAACAGCCGGGGGCAATATTACATCACCCTTGACAAACAGGCTGAATGCATGGAGTACAAATTCACGCTCGGCAACTGGGAGTCCGTTGAAACAGAGCCATCGGGTAATGATATCGCAAACCGCCGGCTTTGTTTTGATGAGCCGGACACTGCTTATGTTGCCATCAAAGCCTGGCGCAGCACCCGGATAAAAACTTTAAGAAAAGTCACCCTTGTAATCAGCAGTCTGCCCGAAGAAACCATGTCGGGTGATCCGATATATGCTGCCGGCAGTTTCAACAACTGGGACCCCGGCAATAAATGGCACGCTTTTAAAACCGATGATTCTGGCCGGCGCTATCTTACCCTTGCATCCGAGGATGAAACTATTACATTTAAAATCACCCGGGGTAACTGGAGAAGTGTTGAAACCACCCTTTCCGGTAAGGATATCGCTGACCGCAGCTTTATTATGGGACATGCAGATACTCTTTTCCTGAAGGTGGACCGCTGGAAGGACAGATAATCCTATGACCGGCATGCCATGACATTCTGCGTTCCCAGGAATCCGGGCAAATCCCTTGTTGATCTATAACCCGCGGCTTTACCGCTGAAACCATTGCCAGACAAAGCATCCGCTGATATCCCGGCATCACGCCGGTTCAGGACCTGAATGATCCGGGATACTCAGTCAATCCATGCTCCGCTTTTAATTCTTACGGTTGATCCGGACAAAAACCCGGTTCACCGGGAGGAATAGCCAGCTCATCGACAAAAGATTTCAGATCAGAATTGAAGCTGATATTTTTGTGCTGAAGTTCAATGAACAAACAATGGAAAAGAAGCTGTTAACAGTCAATCCCTATTCTCTTTGCGGCGATCAGGAAAATTCAGATCAGTTCTATACCGACCTTGAGGATTTCGGCGAAAAAACCATCGCTATGCTTTCGGAGAACCTCGGGAAGGTTACGGAAGAATTCATGAAGCATAATGCCCTGACCAGTCTGAATAAGCCAGCTTCGCGCGAAGAATACCTGTTTGAAGCCCTGCTGATCGGCTCCTTTTGGAATATATACGGAGGATATGCCCGTGCAACCCTCGATTCGACCCTTGACATCATGAAACAGTTAGCCGGTTTGCGCAGGGTGAAGGGCATTACAGGCATTACCGCCGATAAAACCAGGGGCCTTCTGGGCATCAGGCTGATGAAAGATCCGGAACACCGCGATGATTTCCTGACACCCGGAGTTAACGGCTTCGTGAAATTGATTCAATGGATGGAAGCCACCGGTGAATTTCAGCGTGAAGCACTCCGTTTCAGAGAGTGGTTAGCTTTTTTTAAATTTCAGGACAAATCCTTTACATTTATATCCATCTGCCTGATGAAAAACGCGGCAAAGCGTTTCAGCATTGAAAGCGAATCGGTTATGGGCATTTACACCACGGGGGTAAGTAACTTCAACAGACAATTCTCCGAAAAATACCAGCTTCGCGAAGACGCCATCTCTGTGCTCAGGGATAGATCGGAATACCACCTGGGGATGGTGGGCGCCTACATCATCAATAAGTCAAAAAGAGCTGAATTCCTCAGAACGAAAGAAAAGGTGCTGCTGGTTCCGACCTGCCTGAAAAGCTACCCTCAGTCAGGGTGCAAATCCATAAGGGATGAGAAAGGCGAAATTTGCGCAGGCTGTAATGCGGGATGCGGGATAAACCAACTAAGGCTGCTTGGCAGCAGGCATCATTTTGATGTGCGTATTCTAAGCCATTCATCCGACTTATCAATCTGGGCAGCCCGCCCCGGAAAAGAGCAACCGGTTGGAGTAGCAGGTGTCGCCTGTCTTACCACATTGCTTTCAGGTGGTTTTGAACTCAGTAAGCACGGTATTATATCTCAATGCATCCCGCTCGATCACTCCGGCTGCAGCCATTGGACGGATAAAGCCAGAAACACCGGTTTGAATATCAATGAATTATTGCGCAGAATTATTGATATCAAAACACCGACCGGCATTACGGAACAAAACAACAAGACAGGGACCGGGAATCCGGTTGCCGCATGATCATAACACAAAAACCCAGAAAAATGGCTGAAAAAATAATCATCATAGGTGCCGGAATCAGCGGAATGTCTGCCGGTTGTTACCTGCAAATGAACGGATTCGATACTGAGATCTTCGAACTCCACAACCAGCCTGGCGGGCTGTGCACTACCTGGGACAGGAAAGGTTACCATATCGACGGTTGCATCCACTGGCTGGTCGGATCGCGTCCGGGTTCCGGGTTATATGACGCATGGAATGAACTGATCGACATGGAGAAACTTGAAATTTATGACCATGATGTCTTTTACCGCTTCGAAGACGGCAATGGGAACTATATAAATTTTTACAACAACATTGACAAGCTTGAAACCGAACTGTTGGAAAAAGCCCCGGAGGATAAAGCGGTGATCATGGATTACATCTGTGCGGCGCGCAGGTTCAGCAAACTGAAAATGCCATTGGGGAAACCCCGTGAACTTTTTACGCTTGCCGACGGGATAAGCGCACTGATTCATTTTGGCCCGTTTATGCCCCTGCTGAAAAAATGGTCAAAGGTATCCATTGCATCTTTTGCCGGAAGATGTAAAAACCCGTTGCTTAAAAAGACTTTAGGGAATCTCTTTGTGCCGGAAATGAGCGTTGTGTTCGTAATGATTACGACAGCGTGGATGCATAATAAAATTGCAGGATATCCGATTGGCGGATCGTTGCATTTTTCGCGCCTGATGGAAAAAAAGTATTTTGAGCTGGGTGGTAAGATTCATTACAACAGCCGGATCAGCAAAATACTGACACGGAAAAGCGATGGAAAAAAAATGGCTCACGGAGTGATTACAGACCGCGCCGAAACACACTATGCCGACTATGTTGTATCTGCGGCCGACGGTCATAACACGCTTTTCGAAATGCTTGAGGGGCAATATACTGACATAAAAACCAGGCAATTCTATGAGAATGAGCTGACATTTCCTTCTTTTTTCCAATTGTCACTGGGCATTAACAGGGTATTGGAAACTGAAGCGTCAAGTCTGATCTTTCCGCTGAGCACCCCCGTTGAACTGGAGCCGGGAAACATTATCAGAGATATTTCCGTAAGGGTGCACAGTTTTGATCCTACCCTTGCCCCGACCGGAAAAACATTGCTTACGGCAATGATCACTTCATCCAATGAAGCATACTGGAGCGATTTAAGGATGAATGACTTCAGAAAATATAAAGCGGAGAAAGAGCGCATTACCCGTGAACTGACCGAAGCAATGGAGGTGAGGCTAGGCCCCCTTTCATTGCATCTCGAAATGAGCGACCTGTCAACTCCTGCCACAGTCGTAAGGTACACCAATAACTGGAGAGGAAGCTTCGAAGGTTGGATCATGACTCCGAAACTGGGATTATTCAACCAGTTGCCAATGACATTGCCCGGACTGGAGAAGTTCTATATGGCCGGTCAATGGACAGCCCCGGGAGGTGGATTGCCAACTGCGCTTATGTGCGGAAGGGGCGTTTCACAACTGATATGCCGCAAAAGCGGGAAAAAATTTAAAAGCAGACCGTTCAACGCTTGACCTTGAGTAGTTTTCGTGAATAAACATCTGCCAGGCTTCTTACTTCAACCAGGTACATGCCAGCCGGCCAACGTGAACAATCGACACTGATAAATTTCCGGTTGATCGATGTGTTCTCCTTATGAAATATTAGTTTCCCCTGGGCATTATATACCCTGATCTCATCCGGATCAGTTGAATACCGGCCGAGCAGAATATAAAATTCATCCTGGGCCGGATTCGGGAAAACTTCAGGAACCACCCGGATGTATTTTTCCCTGATCAGACTGTCGACGCCAAAAGCGTTGGTCACCGAAAGTTTGACATTAAAGAGGCCTAAAGTGTTATACCTTATTTCACCCGGGTCGGCAGCGGTGGAAGCAGCGGGTTCACCACCCTCAAATTCCCAGTACCAGCTTATGGGATTTCCCATCGACAAATCCGAAAACTTCAGAAGAGAACCCACCGGAATCACGGTGGTGTCGGCAAGAAACCTTGCAACTACCTGCTTTTCATTATATGATCCATTGATGGAACTCAGCCCGCTGTTAACCGGATCGAGCCAAGGCATCAATCTTACGCTGTCAGCACTGCCATTAGATAGCCATGAAAATGATATTTTCCCGTAATAGTCCGGTCCGTTGAGATTATAACACCCTGATTCTCCACCGGTAAGCTGACCTATCACGCGACCTTTGTTGTCGAAAAGCGGAGAACCCGACGATCCGCCTTCGGTGGTACCATGTCCGTTGGCGGTAGCATTCCAGATAACCTTAAAATGAGTCCCGGGATTGACACCCCACTGACTGTTTGTAAGCGGATTGAGGTAGGTTGAGATTTTCTTTACATCACCTGATGGATGGTGAATCCCTACGCCTGAAGGACTGGGGGTTCCGGCAATATCCCATCCTGCGTAAAAAGGCTCATAAGCCGGCGGAATGTTTTCGTTCAGCAACACAAGATAAAAATCACTTCCGTTATTATCCAGCGGAGAACTGCTCGAAATTTTGCGCGCTCCCAGAAGGGTCTTGTTTGCTTCAACTGAGTTGTTTTCGCAACCATCAGTCTCATACCTGAAATAGAATATCCATTTTGAAACATCTTCCGCTGATGCGTAATCACCACCTGAACCTTTGGCACAATGATCGGCGGTAAGCACATAGGGAGAATAATCAGCGGCGGTGTTATTCATAATGGTGCCGGTACACCAGTAAGCGACAAATCCATTTTTAATCTGGATCCTTACAACACTTTTTATCTGATCGCGCCATTCATCACCTTCGCTGCAAGCGGTATTTACCTGACAACTGCCGGAGAGGACCTCTCTATCCGGATGGTCGCCGGGAAACATCATCGGGCGGTAAACATAAAGAATTTCTTCGATGGTGAAATCCGAATTACCAGCCATCCCGGCAGGTTCAAGAAACTCAACGATGATGCAATCGCCCTTAACCACTTCGGTGGCAAAAAAACCGTCATGCCGGTTGTTTCCGGATGTAAAAGCCCCGATCACATGACTTCCGTCATCGGAATAGACGAAAAGCGAGGCCCCGGGAGCAAGATGGAAATTATTGAAATACAATCCAAGCCCTGTTGCTGATTTTGCCTGAATTTTCAAACGCCATAGCCTGTCGCCGTTGGCAAGTCTGTGCCAGTTACCGGCATTCCGCATTGTCAGATCAACCGGAATGCTTACCCCCATCCGCTCAGGTGTGAATGGCTCCCTGTTTTCATCTTCCCGCAACAACTCCATGACATCCGGGCCTTCCACCTGTAAAGCCGGCAATTCGGTCTGATTCTTTAATTCTTTCAGCCCGGCAGGAATTCCACCGGTACTCCGCTGAGCGGAAGCAAAAAATGGAATATGAATAAATCCAAGAAAAAATATAAGGAAGAAAAAGCTTTTTTTCATAAAGATGGCAAATGGTAGCACCAATTAATACGTTACGAAAATAATCATTATTATCATTGCCATGAAAACCATGTCAGGAAGTCACCAGGATTCAAATCCAGAAACCCCGCAACTCTAGTTATTAATGGGCAAACAGCGTAAAAGTCCATTCACGGAAACGAAAAAAAACAAATTCGGATATTACAAAAGCAAAAATCCAAGATTAAATTAATGTAAAACTACCACACTGCCTGCTGAATTACTACTCAAGAACTTTGCTGTATGAGGATTATCCAGAATAAAATCACCCTGCTTATAATAATTACCACCCTTGTCAGCGCCATACTGGTTGCCGGGATTATCGTTCAAACCCGTGAAGCGCACCGTATCGTTTCCGAAACCCAGGCTGTCAGCGAATCAAACGCTTTGCGTCTCACTTTCGAGGTAAATGCACGTCTGCATGATAAATTGATTAAAAACCTGGCCGGAACAGACGGATTGTCACCAAGAGTGCTGCTGGCGAACAACGATCCTGAGCAATTCAGGCAGCTTTTTGAAACCTATCCCATTTCTTTTATTGTAGTAACGGATGCCTCGCTTATCCCCATAGCCACTTTTCCGGAAGCCAGCGCAGGGATACTCAGGGCTCTGCCAACAGACCCCGAGGCATTCCGTAAATTCCGCAGCGACGGCCTGATAACAAGGTATCACGAATGGATCAACGACACCCTGACCCGTATTGCTGTGATCGATATTCCCTGGTATCCGGGCATAACCGAAGGTCCGGCGAACGGAATACTTTTCGCCGGGTTTCCTGTTTCGGCAGAGGAATTGTCATATCAGATACAGGGCAACGCCAGACTTATGAAGGAACCTGTTGCTCTTCCGCTTACAAAAACCATCAGCGAGGGTAAGGTGATCACACAGCTTCCCCTGTTTGGCTGGAGAAATATCCCGGTGGCTTCGCTCTGGCTTGAAAAACCTTCGGAAATCCTGAAGTCACTGAATGATTACCGGAGATATTTCATCTGGTTCCTGATTATCAGTGTCTCGGTCTTTATCCTTTTCATCGCGGTTTATCTTAAACGCTATTACATGTGGCCACTCAGGATGTTCACCCTGGCAATAAAATTTAATGACCCTGAATACCTGAAAATGGTCAGATACAGAGACAAGGACTTTGCAAGCATGCAGCAGATGGTAATGAATGTCTTCAGTCATGAGCGGCTGCTGAATGATATGATCAGGCGCAGAAATTCAGAAAACATGAATGCTTTCCATGCGGCCATTTTATCGCAGATCAGCGACGCTGTGTATGCCACCGACCATAAAGGCATCATCACTTACTGGAATCGTGCCGCTGAAGCTATATATGCCGTAAATGAACAGGATGCCATCGGAAAGATCGCGGATGAGCTGATCAGGAGCCGCTGGGACGATCCTCAGGAAGAAGCCCGGCAACAACGGCTGTTTGAAACCGATGGCATGATACGGGGCAGAATCAGCCAGGAACTGCCAAACGGAACCTGGATAAGGGTAGATGCAGGCATTACCAGGCTCCTTGACTGTAACGGAAAGCTGCTGGGCCAACTTTATGTAACCCGGAAAACAGAAGCGATACCCGCAATGTAGCCTTACCGTGAATCATTGGGGAACTGCCACTGTATCCTTTCCGGATAAATATTGGTTTTAACATTCTGTCAATTATAACAGAATACCCGTCTGTCACTTCAACCATTTCCGCAAAAATCATCCCAGTGAAACCGGAAGGCAATCAAATGACTGCTGGCACTATAACTGCGCTACCTTGCTGAATCAGCAGATCAGCTTTGAACATGGCTGACAGAAATTTGTTTATCCGGTATGAATTTCACAAGACTATCAACCCTGTTGTTCGCCATTGGCAGTTGGTTATTAACCTCATGCCAGGCAGCAACTTATGACATTCCGGGAAAAGAGATGATGACCCAGTCAGAGAAAACTGAAACCGCAACCTTTGGCTCAGGTTGCTTCTGGTGCAGTGAAGCCATTTTTCAACAGCTCAAAGGTGTAATCAAGGTGGAGCCGGGATACTCGGGAGGCGCCCGGGCCAATCCAACCTATGAACAGGTATCTTCAGGAGCTACCGGCCATGCTGAAGTAATTCAGGTTACTTATAACCCTGAAATCATTACATTCGATGAATTGCTTGAAGTCTTCTGGTCGACCCACGACCCTACCACACTCAACCGGCAGGGCGCCGATGTCGGCACCCAATACCGTTCAGTGATTTTCTATCACAATGAGCAACAACGCCACCTGGCCGAAACTTACAAAGCCAGGCTCGACAACAGCGGGGCATGGAAGAATCCGGTAGTTACGGAAATCAGCCCCCTGAAAGTTTTTTACCCCGCTGAATCGTATCACCATGATTATTTCGACCGGAACAGCAATGCGCCTTATTGCACCTATGTGATTGTTCCGAAACTGGAAAAATTCAAAAAAGTATTTCAGGACAAGGTACGGCAACCCTGAACAGGACGATGTTTTTCTTCAACTACCAGCGTGATATAAAACTATCCCAGTTTCATTAATTTCTGAGCTACCAGCACATACCACGAAAGGGTAAGCAAGCCGCCCAGGATTCCCAGCACCAATGCTCCGCTGTAAAACCACGGGACAAAAGATGCCCATGCGCTGTATATCAGCATGCATGTAAATCCGACAAAACCTGCCCAGCCTGTGATGGCGCTGAAGCGGCGGTTCATCATAATGACCGATGACATAAGGATTCCTGCAATATTGATAAAGAAGAATCCCATAAATGAGCCGCTGGTAAAATCCTCGCTGCCGGCCAGAATGGCTTCTCCGGCCGCTGAAAGCAGTGAGCGCTGATAATCGGAGGTAGCAATGGTATACTTAGTAGCCAGTGTTTGCATGGGAAACGCCGGATTTTTTGCAATGTAGATTGCCGCTCCGATACAAAACAATATGGCCGCAAACAGGGCCACAGGCTTACTCTGTCGCCGGTGTGCCGCATAGAGCGCATAAAAAACCGGAATACCAAGCACAAGGGTAAAAATATTCAGGAGTCCCAGCCCCCGCAGCGCCAGCAAAGAATCGCGCTGAAACAAACCAATCCAGTCTTTAACGGTGCCTTCGCCCGGATCAGGTGTTGCCCCTCCCGGTAAAAATGTAATCAGAATGTCCATTATTCCGAACGGCAGTATGGCCAGGGCCGCAATCGCACCAATGCGGTATATCCCTCTCCAGTTGGAGGGACTTACTGAAAACTCACTGTCACTATTTGTAATTGTATCTGCCATAATAATCACTTTCTTAAATTAAATTGAAAATAAATAACGAGCACACATAGAAAAAGTGCAGGGAACAAAAGTAATCAGCTAATTGGCAAAATCCAATTAATGAGCATGATTAAAAAAACATTTAATGCTGTATCAGGTACTTTTGATCCTTAAAATTGATTACAACGGGGAATTAAGCATAAAAATCACATATTAAAATCCATTTCCAAAACTACTTGTTATAATAAATCTGCCGGCCGAAATCTCCCGGCCTGTCGATATGAACTATTGCATTTACCCGAAAAGCTGCGTTATTTACCTTCTGTTCAATCAGTTCAATTTTATTGAACTACAAATTAACCCTGATTTTACAGTTATCAATTAAATAAGTGAACTATGAAAACCTCAGCACCCGTATTTATTGCCGTTCTTTCCTTTTTCCTGAATTTCACTTTTCAGGGTCATTCACAGGATGTCACGAGTAAATCAAGTGACCAGCATCTGGCAGTACTTGTAAAATACAAGACTCAACCATTGAAAAGCAAAGAAGCAGTTGCCGGTATGACAAAGCTGATAGAGGCGGTAAAAACAGAGCCCAACTTTGTGAGCATCACTATCCTGACGGATAAAAATAACCCTTCAGTAATCATGCTTTACGAAGAGTGGAGCAATGAGGCATACTACTACGGCGATCACATGAAGACGAACCATCTGCAGGATTTTATAATTGCATCACGCGCTTACCTGATTGGTCCGCCTGAAATTACCGGGTGGAAGATTGAGAAGAAATTTGCTGCAGAATAACTCCCATAATCCGGAAATTATCTTCCCGGTCCAGTCCTGCAAAATTCAAGCATTTAACTAGCTATCGCGCTGTGTTTCCTTCAGAATCACATCGTGCGCACCACCTTCAATAATACTCGTTGAAGAAACCATTGTAATTTTTGCCACCTGCTTCAGGTCAGGAATTGACAAGGCTCCGCAACTGCACATGGTAGATTTGATTTTCCCCAGGGTTATGTCCAGATTGTCTTTCAGTTTTCCGGCGTAAGGTACATAGCTGTCAACACCTTCTTCAAATTTCAGCGATGCGTTGCCGCCCATATCATACCGCTGCCAGTTCCTGGCCCGGTTTGACCCTTCTCCCCAGTATTCTTTTACATAATTGCCGCCAACCATCAGTTTCTTGGTAGGGCTCTCATCGAAACGGGCAAAATAACGGCCCATCATCAGGAAATCGGCGCCCATTGCCAACGCCAGTACCATATGATAATCCTGTACAATACCTCCGTCGGAACAAATGGGAATATATTCGCCGGTGCGCTCAAAATAGGCATCGCGGGCTTTGGCCACTTCAATAAGGGCGGTGGCCTGTCCCCTGCCTATGCCTTTCTGCTCGCGTGTAATGCATATAGATCCGCCACCAATTCCAACCTTGATAAAGTCGGCTCCTGCTTCCGCGAGATAATTAAATCCATCAGCATCCACAATATTTCCGGCCCCGATTTTCACGGCAGAGCCGTAATGCTCCCTGACAAAACCAATAGTTTCCTTCTGATACTCCGAAAAACCATCGGATGAATCAATACACAACACATCCACACCCGCTTCAACCAGCCTGGGGATACGCGTTGCATAATCACGGGTGTTGATACCTGCACCAACCAACAGACGCTTATGGGTATCGAGCAGCTCGTTCGGATTGTTCTTATGATTGTCATAATCCTTCCTGAACACAAAATATTTCATGCACTGGTTATCGTCAATCACCGGGAGTGTGTTGATTTTATTGTCCCAGATGATATCATTGGCCTCTTCAAGGCTGATGCCGTGCTTTCCTGTGACCAGCTTCTGAAAAGGTGTCATAAAATCCTGCACCTTCTTATCCTGGCTGTCCTTTCCGGGCCGGTAATCCCTGCTGGTGACCATACCCAGCAACCTGCCGTCCGCTTTGCCGTTGTGGGTTACAGCAATTGTTGAAAAACCCGTTCTTTCCTTCAGTTCAAGCACATCTGCAAGGGTATGCTCAGGGGTCAGGTTGGCATCACTCACCACAAAGCCCGCTTTGAACTTCTTCACCTTCCTGACCATTTCTGCCTGCTCTTCAATTGGCTGGGAACCAAAGATAAACGACAGGCCCCCGTTCCGGGCCAGCGCAATGGCCATATTTGAATCGGAAACAGACTGCATAATGGCCGAAACCAACGGAACATTCAGGTTGATATCCGGCCGTTCCCCTTTTCTGAACTTCACCAGGGGCGTTTTCAGGCTGATTGCACCGGGGGTGCATTCCTTCGAGGTGAGTCCCGGTATCAGCAGGTACTCATTGAAAGTCCTAGAAATATCGTTGATAATCTGTGCCATAATAGTGTTCTAAGGAACTGCAAAGCTAAAGAAAAAGCTTTCAAATACGGGCAGAAACAGGCACTTTCGCCGAAGAAATATGCCGGATCCGCTTATTCAGGCGTTGGCCGGTACCGGATCGAACCGCTCCAGGAAACCAATAAACAGGCGGAAACAAAAAACCCGCTGAAGCGGGCTGATTAAGTTTTTGACTGTTTCAATTATTAACAAATTGATAATCAATATATATAATTTGTCTTGTGCGGATGAAGGGACTCGAACCCCCACGCCTCTCGGCACCAGATCCTAAGTCTGGCGCGGCTACCAATTACGCCACATCCGCAAGCGGGGGCAAAGATACAACTTTTTGCATTGACATCAATAATGCGTTTTAAAACAGATCAACCACGCCGGGTTATAAATCAGCTAATCCTTCAGAATATGACTGTAAATGCCTTCCGGAAAGAAATAACAGGAAAACCAGCCTGCAACCGGCATCCATAAATCGTTGTAATTTCCTTCACCTTCCTCGTAAATGAATTTGCGGATGTAAGTATCGTCCCCTGCAGTATACTTTTTGGTTATCATCCGGTTTTCACTGTCATAAATAAATTCCTCCACGGCATTGACCGCACCTGCATTGCCATTGATCACTTCGTAGCCCGATATTTTTACCAAACCGGCTCCGGAATACTCAAGCGCAGCTTTCGCCATCAGATTGCCATTGGCATGAAACATTGAAAACTGTGCCGGATAACCATCCTCATAGCCGATTTCTTCAGTAACATATAAGGTTGAATCGGCCAGGAGGACCTGCATTGAAACCAACTTTTCACCGGAGTAGCTATATATGAGGCGGTTTCTTAATTCAGGCGGTGAATTGTGCGAAAGCCGTTCGATTAAATCACATTGTTTAAGCAGAGAACCGTTCCAGACAAAGTAACGGAAACTGTGCGCGAAACCATCCGTCCGGAAGGCATAATTCCGTATATTACCATGATCCATGGTCATGATTTCGTCATTGCTTACAGGTATCCATTCATTTTCATGTAAACTGAAATAGCGCCTGACAACAGTATCCCCCGAATAGCTGACGAGACATTTCTCCGTCATTTCATCTCCGTTGAAAGTATAAATGCCCGCAACGCGGTTGTCAATATATTCGATCTCAGACCGAAAATCCAGGGCATCGCCGTGAATAATGGTTTTCAGCCTCAGCCCTTCGCCGAACTTCTTCACAGGCTCCGGATCTACTTTATTACATGAAGGGGTAGATAACAAAAGGATAAACAGGGATAAAAACAGGGAGATGGATAACCGCATATACTATATGGCTTAAGGAAATAACATACAAATGTAACCGAATTAACCATGTTCCGGTAAAATAAACCGACCGCCTTTTATATTTCCCCATCAGCCGGGCTTTTCAGTACATGGCTGCCACCATATTGTTTTGAACATCACAAATTAAGGCTTCCGGATATTCAAACCGGATGAATGCATCATTACTTCTGAAACATTATAGATTCTGCGTTGAAATGTACAGACTGCCGACCTCATTGCTCAACCTTTTCGCAAAAATCATGTTTAATCTGACAAACAACTGCTTATGAATAACCATATTAAATCAAATCTTATCATAGTATCGGTGATTGCGCTGCTTTCCGTGGCCTGCTCCAAAGAATCGGAAAGTCAGCTTTACATTGGTTCCACCGCTATAGACACCACTACAATTATTTCCGGAATTGACACACCCTGGGAACTGCTTTACGGACCTGACGGTTATCTCTGGTTTACCGAACGCGCCGGAAAAGTCAGCCGTTTCAATCTGCTGACGGGTGAACGCAATATCATTCTCACCATCCCTGATGTGCTGGAATATGGGGAGGCGGGTCTTCTAGGCATGGCGCTTCATCCCGGATTTGATGCTGAGCCATGGGTTTACCTTGTTTATAATTACTCTTCCGGCGAATTTATCAAGGAGCGTCTGGTGCGATATGTCTGGAATGGCAGCACACTTACCGACGGAATCACTCTGATTAACAACATTCCGGCCAACTCCTACCATAACGGGTCCCGGCTTGCATTCGGCCCTGACGGCAAGCTTTACATGTCAACGGGCGATGCGGGGTTCACTTCAAACTCCCAGAATCCCAATTCACTGGCTGGAAAGATTCTGCGGATTAACCCGGATGGTAGTATCCCTGCTGACAATCCCGTAGCCGGAAGCTACATCTGGGCCTCAGGGTTGCGTAACACACAGGGGCTGGTTTTTTCGCCCGATGGACTGCTGTACGGATCGGAACACGGACCGAATAACGATGATGAGCTCAACCTGCTTGAAGAAGGCCGGAATTACGGCTGGCCGGCAGTAGCAGGCTTCTGCGATCTCCCCGCAGAAATCACCTTTTGTCAGGAAAACAATGTAAAGGAACCACTTTATGCATGGACCCCCACCCTTGCCGTAGCAGGCATCGATTATTACAATCATGAAGCCATCCCGCACTGGCAACACTCCGTACTTATGACCTCCCTCAAAGCTTCAAAGCTGGTAAGCCTGAAACTCAGCACCGACGGTCTTTCGATAGTGAGCGCCGAAAACTGGTTCGACGGTTTCTGGGGCCGGCTGAGAGATGTATGTGTAAGCCCCGGCGGAAAGATCTACCTCGCTGTGAGCAACCGCGACGGCAGGGGTACCCCGAGGCCCGGCGATGACCGCATTATAGAGATCAGTGCCGTTTCTCCGACAGGCATCAGCAGAGCAAGTGTTAATGACGGCCGCCCGAAAGTTATCCCGAATCCTGTGAACGGCACCGGACTGGTTGAATGGGATGGATTGAAAGCTTCCGGAGAATACTTCATCCTTGATGCGACAGGGACAATCATTGCCACCGGAAAAGCCACCGCACCGGCTTTCAGTATTTCCACTGCCCTTTATAAACCGGGTTATTATATTCTGAGAATTAACTCAGACAACCAAACTGTTTCAACTCCTTTTCTGGTAATGTAAAAAAACGTGTATCCCGGTGCCTGGTTAAATGTCATTGAAGACATTTAAGCAGCGGGATACACAAAAGAATAATATTCAATAAATTCAGCCTGTCTGGCAGATTTTCCGCTCTCAGAGCGCTTTCAGCGCTGATTCATAATCAGGCTCCTGAGCGATCTCCGGTACCTGTTCGGTATAGCGAACGACGCCATTTTCATCGAGCACCACAACGGCCCTTGAATGAAGGCCGGAGAAAGGTCCTTCGGCAATGGTAAGTCCGTAATCTTTTCCAAAATTGCCCTCGCGGAAATCAGACGCCGTGACCACCCTGTCGATGCCTTCGGCAACACAAAACCGCTTGTGCGCAAACGGAAGGTCTTTTGAAACGCATACCACAACAGTATTCCCGAGTTTCGCGGCAGCGGCGTTGAACTGCCTTACGGATGCTGCGCAAACACCCGTATCAAGGCTTGGAAAGATGTTGAGCACAACCTTTTTACCTTTAAAATCAGCAGAAGTTACTTTACCCATATCGGCACCGGTAAGTTCAAAATCAGGCGCCTTACTTCCGACAGCCGGAAGATTGCCAATGGTTGAAACGGGATTACCTCCCAAAGTGATTGAAGCCATAATAATATATTTTAGGTTGAAAATTCGTTCTTTCACTCATTCAAACAATCATCCCTGACTGAGGTTCAATCACTGCAGATAAAATTAATCAAGCATTCCGGATAACTTATCCTGAATTATCAGGAGCTTCATTGGAAAGCCATACGCTTACGGATTCAGGCGGAACGCCCATCGTCAGGCTGATCTGATCTTCGCTCAGACCTTCGGCGGACAGCCGCCGGGCAGTATAATTCAGCGGCTCCCCCACTTCAATGATATGACCATCAGGATCATAAAACCGCATCACCTGCTGCTTCCAGGGTTGCTCCACAATATCATGGATAAAATGGATACCGCTCCGGACCAATTCATCCCGCAATTCAACCAGCTCAGTGCTTTCGAAGTAAAGTTCGGCATTGTTGCTGTTGAAAATAATGTCACTATTTCCGGTAAGGGACGCAAAATGAGACATCCGGTGGATGGCAAAACCTCCCCTGAATGAAATATTCCCGCCAAAGTCATATTCAACTTCCTGGCCGAGCATTTTTTCGAAGAACCTGCGCGAAACCTCCATATCGCGCACCACTATTAAAGGGCAAATGAATTTTGCTTTCATGTTCAATCTGTAATTGCCTGATAAATGGCTTCATGAATCCGGGTACGTATGTTCAGCCGGGTTATTTTGTTGTTTCCTGCATCCGGATACACCCGGTTGCTCAGGAAAACATATACCAGGTCCTGATCGGGATCGGCCCATGCATAGGTTCCTGTAAAACCGCTGTGGCCGAAGCTGCGTGGAGAGGCAGATTCACAGGCGGGCGAGGGTTCCCCTTTAATGAGGGCGGGTTTATCGAATCCTGCCCCACGGCGGTTCTTATCGATCACAAACTGCACCCCGGTAAAATCCCTGACAACTTCCGTTTCCAGAAGGGTATCGCCGCCGTAGGATCCGTTACGCAGCAACATCTGCATAATAACTGCAACATCAAGGGCATCAGAAAAAAGACCGGCATGGCCGGCAACTCCTCCCAGAAGCGCTGCCGTCGGATCATGTACATCGCCATGAATCAGTTGTTTCCTGAAAACCATATCCAGCTCCGTAGGCGCTATCCGGCTGACGCTGAACCTGTCGCGCGGATGAAACCCCATGGTACGCAGGCCAAGTTTGTTGTAAAACTGCCTTTGAACATAAGTGCTGAAAGGCTGCTGTGTGATCTCCTCAAAAGCTTTGCCCAATAATATAAAGCCAAGATCGCTGTATTTAAACGCTGTTTTCGGGAGCAAAGGACTCCGGATAATTGAATCAACAATCTTTGCGGGATAATCGTCGCGCAGATAAAGCGCATCGGCGACCCTGTGCGTATATTCAATACTGAAATGCCGGCCAAACAGTTCAGACTTCAATGAATCTTTTTCCATCAGGGACTTCCAGAAAGGGATATATGGCTGAAGCCTTGCCTGATGCGCAAGTACCTCCCTGATAATCAGATGTTTTTTATCAGAATTTCTCAATTCAGGATAATAGCGGCTAAGCCTGCGATCGGGATCGATCAGTCCGTCACCGGTAAGTTTCATGGTAGTCAGGGTGGTTGCCAGAATTTTTGTGAGCGAAGCCAGATCGAAGAGATCATCGTTGCGCAAAGGGGTATCTGATTCATAAACCTGACTCCCGAATGCTTTACGGTAAATTACCATCCCTTTGCGAATGACCACCACCTGGGCACCGGGGAATGCATTTTCGCGTATGCTTTCCGTTACAATTGTGTCTATCTCACTGAGTTTTTCAGCAGAAACCCCTGCGGCTTCGGGCTGGCTGAAAGCGATGCGGATAACCTCCGGGCGCGTAAGTCCGCTGCCGGCCGCGAAAGCTTGCGTCGCTGTAACCGGGAGCCGGCCCGAAATGGCTGAACCCCCGAAAATCGCCTGAGCCGCAAGCTCCTGCATCAATGCATTGTCCTGGTACGCAAGCAGTACCGCAGCCATATTGTGAACCTGACTGAAGGAGGCCAGACTGTAAGGGCTGGTAAAAACACTCAGGATAACCTTTTTATGCACTGCCAAGGAATCTGCAAACCATGCGCCCTGCCTGCCGATTCCGAAATTTTTCTGTGGCAGGTCACTGGTCTGCACGAATCCGGCGATCACCAGATTATAAGGCTCAAGCAACTGCATCACGGAATCTCTTTCACGTGACGAAGGATCTTTGCGCATATTGAAATGGTCCACCGGTGCATAGTCGGCCAACCTTGCCTGAAAAGCTGTCTGCTGCAGCTCACCGATTGCCAGTGTGGCAATCTTCAGGGTATCCAGGCCTCTGAGCGGAATCATTCCGGAGGGATCGCTCAACAGGGTGATGGCTGAAGCATTGGCCCGCCCGGTGGTCAATTGCGAAAATGATGAATTCAGGTTCTCCGTGAGATGATCAAGTGCAATCCGGTTATCCCCGGCAAGGCCTGATTCATATTTCCACTGCAGCACCCGCCTGCACTTTGCATCTATCAGCTCCTGACTGATCAGGCCACTGTCGATGGCTTTGCGGATATTGGCCAGGGCTTTGCGCGCATCCACCGGCAGCAGCAGGATGTCGTTGCCTGCATCCAGCGCCATCACTTCTGCCAGCTCAGGATCGGCAAAATCGGTAAGTCCCTTCATATCCATCCCATCGGTGATCACCATGCCAGTGAAACCCATTTTTTCACGCAACAGCTCAGTAATTACAGGTTTCGAAAGGGAAGAAACAGAACCGGCTGCCGTATCTATCGATGGCACCCTTAAATGAGCGATCATTATACCCTTTAAACCCCTTTCGATCAGATAAGAGAATGGAAAAAGCTCCAGTGTATCAATCACGGCGCGCGGCTTATCGATCAGCGGCAGGGTATAATGTGAATCATTGCCTGTATCACCGTGACCGGGAAAATGCTTGGCAACAGCGATGATGCCCTGATCCTGCATACCTTTCATATACCAGTAAGCCTTTCCGGCAACATTTACCCGGTCTTCGCCAAATGACCGCGCATTAATCACCGGATTCAGGGGATTGTTGTTGATATCGGCGACCGGTGCAAAATTGATGTGCACCCCAAGTCTTTTCAATTGCCGGGCAATTTCCGTCCCCATATCGTAAATCAGGTTGTTATCGGTAACCGCTCCGAGGGTCATCTGTTTGGGGAAATTGAAAACACTGTCGAGCCGCATACCCGGCCCCCATTCCGCGTCAAGGGCAACAAACAAAGGTGTTTTAACGGCATTTTGCAGCCGGTTTGTAACGATGGCCTGGCGCACAGGACCTCCCTGAAAAAAACAAACCCCGCCGATATTGTTTTCCCTAACAAGTGCCGTCAATTCATCATAGTATTTTTCATCCCGGTTCGAATAGGCCCTGATCATCAACAGCTGGGCAATACGCTCATCCGGGGTCAGAGTCATCATCACCGAATCGGCCCATTGTTCTTTGACGCCCGGCTGCGCGCCTGCATACGCTGATATGAGAAAAGCAAGAAGTGAAAGAAATAATGTGTACTTAAATCTGTGGCGCATGAAAAGATCAGAATCAGGTTCAACAAATTTTTAAAAAGCTATTACAACGCTTTGATAACGCCAAAAATACGCCCTTTATGCCAAATAATTTCTCATTTTTTCAACTGCAGGGTGTGGTTATATCCAAAAAGGGTTATTTTCGCATCAAAAGAAAATAATTTAGTCGGAAAAGACAATATTTTCGGAAAAGGATCCGCTTATCTCTTTTACCTGAAGCGCCAATGACAAAAAAGCTGCAGCTGCTTTTTCTGATTTTTCTGATTTTCCCGCTTACTCTTGAGGCGCAGAAAACCGATAAGCCATTAAAACCTGAACCGCTGAGCAGGATACTTTTTGTATTTGATGCATCACAGAGCATGTATGCCCGCTGGCAGAGCGATATGAAAATCAATATTGCGAAAAAGCTGATGGCTAACCTGCTCGACAGCCTATCGGGATTCAGGAACCTTGAACTGGCCCTGAGGGTATACGGACATCAGAAAAATTATCCGCCCCCTGACTGTTACGATACAAAACTGGAAGTCCCCTTTGCCCCGGGAAACATCCCCAGCATTAAAAACAAAATACTGGGATTGACACCACGGGGGACCACACCTATTGCCTATTCATTGCAACAGGTAATTAACGATTTTCCGCCCTGCGATAATTGCCGCAATATTATTATCCTGATCACCGATGGCATCGAGGAATGTGGCGGTGATCCCTGTGCTGCTTCTGCCGAGCTCCAGAAACACGGCATCGCGATGAAACCCTTTATCATTGGCATAGGCAGAGATTTCAAGGAAGCTTTTAATTGTGTGGGCACTTACTTTGACGCTTCCAGTGAAACGGCTTTTCAGAAAGCGCTGAACACGGTAATCCTTCAGGCGCTGAAATCCACCACCATGCAGGTAAACCTTCTCGACAGCCAAAACAAGCCGACAGAGACCAATGTTAATATGACTTTTTATGACCACGCTTCAGGGCAGATGAAATACAACTTTATCCACACCCTGAATAACAAAGGTTTACCCGATACCCTGGTGGTTGACCCTTTGATTACTTATGATCTGGTTGTTCATACCGTCCCGCCCCTGATGCTCGACAACATCAGCCTGAAGCAGCAGACCCACCTCACGGCCACCCTCAGTGCTCCCCAGGGATACCTTGACCTGAGGATGGGCACAAACGACCGCATTGTGAAAAACCTGTTTGCTATTGTCAGGCAGCATGGCAAAACAAACACCATCAATGTGCAGAATTTCGGCGACACCAAAAAATACCTTTGCGGAAGTTACGACCTGGAAATCCTTACCCTGCCCAGAATCTACATGAACGACGTAATGATACGTCAGAGCGAAACCACTACCATTGATATTCCCCTTCCCGGAATTGCGGTAATCCGGAAAAGTGTTAACGGGTTCGGAAGCCTTTACGTTGAGCGCAACAATATTATGGAATGGATATACGACCTGCGTGAGCATGTGCTTCAGGAAACCCTCGTACTGCAACCCGGTAAATACCGGGTAGTTTACCGTTCGAAAAATGCGGAAAGGGCCATGTACAGCATTGAAAATACCTTCACCATCCTACCCGGAGGGACCAGCAATGTTAACCTTTTCTCTTACTGACCTGAGCTGTTTCAGGTGAGCTTTAGGCGTTAGATCACCCGTTGCGGCTGATGGTCTCCAGCATAGGGATATTCAGCAGTTCTATCAAATCCCCTTCTGTTCTGATAAGGTTATCATCCTTAAAGGTTTTCAGGATACGGATGGCGCTTTCCTTTGTCATTCCCGACATATCGGCGATATCCTGACGGGACAGGCTGGTAACAAAAGGGTTGGCATTATAAATCTTCTGCGAAAGACACAACAGTACATCGGCAAGACGACCGGGCATTTGCTTGTGCGTAAGGCTTGAAAGCTGCTCAAACATCCTGATGGCCTGCT
Source organism: Lentimicrobium sp. (assembly GCA_023957275.1). Taxonomy (GTDB): domain Bacteria; phylum Bacteroidota; class Bacteroidia; order Bacteroidales; family Lentimicrobiaceae; genus Lentimicrobium. The sequence continues at coordinate 42,823 of JAMLHF010000019.1, forward strand.
CACTTATTTTGGTGAGAAAAGCGCCCGCAAACGAGCTGTTCATCTCAAGTATCTGCTGAAATACATCAGCTCCGACGAGGCAGGCTGTGGTTTCTTCCAAGGCTACTGCCGAAAAGTGATGACGCTTGTCGGTAAACGCTCCGGGTACAAAAATATAGTCAATTGGTTTGGCAAAGCCGATAATGATCCGTTTCTCACTCTCGCTCTCAATGTATAGTTTAACAAGTCCCTGAGTGATGCATACAAAATCATGACAAGGGGATCCCTGCTTGAAAAGAATCTCCCCCTGATGATATTTTATACTGACCCTGCAACTGTTAATGGAATGCAATTCAGTATCATTCAGTTTCCTGAAGATATCCGACTGCTGCATACAGAGTAAACAATTCGCTTCTATGGAATTCGCCATGAATTGATTATTAATTACTTAGGCAATAGTATTTTGAGATCAGAAAAGCCATTAAAGCCATCACTCTTTCAGATCAACAAACCAGGTGACATATATCAACCAGTAAACAAATATAAACAATGAATCGCATGCAAATATATCAATTTACCGCCGACTGATCATATTCACATAAGTAGTTTCTTTGATTTATCAAACTAACTGAAATAATAATGAAAAGAAGGTCTCTGATTAATCTGGCAACATTTCTGCTGATTCCGGCATTTTCGGCTTTGATAAGCAGCTGCGAATATGAATTTGTCGAACCTGACCAGACCCCAGTAACCACTGAGGTCAGTTTCGCAACCGACATCGTACCGATCTTCAATGCCAGCTGCAATTTCGCCGGTTGTCATGCCGCCGGAGCTGTTCCGCCTGACTTGTCGCCGGCCGGAGCCTATAACAGCCTGATCCAGCTAAACCAGATAAATACCGATAATCCATCAGGCAGTTTGCTTTATACAAGCATTACAAGCGGCAGCATGAAATCGTTTTCCAATGCTGAGCAGGCCAAACTTATACTGGCATGGATACAGCAGGGAGCAAAAAACAACTAATCACTGATTCATCAAGCCTTCAAAAACATACCATGAAAAACAGCATCAGGATATTTACGCTGGCAGCCGTCATAATCATGCAACTCTTTACGGTTGTAATGGCACAGGAAGAAGAAACAAACGAAAAGCCGAAAGAGCGTCCGGCACGCCCGGCCTTTGAAAGCGGATTGCTCTTTGACAATGCCACCACCACCCTGCAACCTTCAAAAACGCTGGAAATGATTATCCAGCACCGGTTTGGTTCCATTGAAAACGGGATAACCGACCTGTATGGTATCTGGGCGCCTTCCAACATCAGGCTTGGATTAAATTACAGCATTCTCGACAACCTGATGGTTGGCATAGGGACTACCAAATTCAACAAGATGCAGGATATCCAGATCAAGTATAATCTGCTGCAGCAAACGCGGTCGAACAAGATCCCTGTCACTGTTTCGGTGTATGAAGTGATTGGCATCGATGGCAGTGCCGATTCAAAATTCGGGGTAAACTACAAGTTCACCAACCGTTTCTCTTATTTTACACAAGTAATTGTTTCACGTCGTTTTAATGAAAAGATTTCGTTGCAGATAGCGCCTTCATTTACCCATTACAACTCCACCGATTCGCTGGTGGATCACGACAGGATAGCGCTTTCTTTTGCCGGCCGCTTTAAGTTTTCGCCCCAGAGCTCCCTGATCATTTCAGGTGATTTTCCATTGCAGATTCAGGGCATTTCCGAAATCAGGGAAGAGATCAACGAAACCCTGGAACACCCCAAACCCAATATCTGCATCGGACTCGAAGTGGCCACCAGCACGCACGCGTTCCATATTTATCTGGGATCCTCACAGGGCATCCTGCCGCAGGAAAATATCCTTTACAATCAAAATGATTTTTTCAAAGGAAATATCATCCTGGGACTTAATGTTACCCGTCTCTGGAATTTCTGACAACAAGATTTAATTCAATTTTAATCAACTAAAAACCAAACAAATGAAAAATTCCGTAAAACTCCTCACACTCTTAATTGCCGCGCTTGCCTTTGTAACCATCAATACTGCCATGACCCAGAAAGAGGGAGAGCCCTGGGTAATCCCGGCAAAATACAAAAGCATGAAAAGTACAATTAAAGCCGGTGATCCTTCAATAAATTCAACCGGTAAGGAACTTTACAACCAGCACTGCCGCTCATGTCACGGCACCAAAGGACTTGGCGACGGCCCCAAAGCCCGGAACCTGAAAACAAGCACCGGCGATTTTTCATCCAAAGCTTTCCAGGATCAGGCTGATGGTGAAATTTACTACCAGTCGTTTGTTGGTCGCGACGAAATGCCAAACTTCGAAAAGAAGATTGCCGATGAAGGTGACCGTTGGGCTGTGGTTTACTACATCCGCACCATGAAAAAGTAGGATTGAATCAGGAGCCTGGGACTTTTAGTATCCCGGGCTCTGTTTAATATAAGGCTTAATCACTGAATAATACGGGCTTGGGTATAAAGACTATAATTTTATGAAACACTGGTTAATAAAAAGGCCGGCCGGATGGATAGCACTCATAACAGGGTTTATTCCGTTGCTCTTTGCAATATTTCTCTCCTTTGGTTCTGAAAAGCCAGCTGCCTCGATTGACGAGGAGAGCAAACAATGCCTTGTTTGTCATGGTTCACCCCGGTATGAGCTTACCGACACCCTTACGGGGGAGACAGTGACCATGAAGATGCATGCAGAGCTGCAGATCGATCCCGTTGAGTACAGCAAGGCTACCCATGGCGCTTTCAAATGCACCGACTGCCATTCTATTGACTATCACATACACCCTCACCCGGTCAGTACCAAGTTTGAAGTCAATTATACCTGCATGGATTGCCACGGAGGTGACGAAACCTATGCCTCCTTCAATTTCGAAACCATTGAGGAAGAGTATCTTAAAAGCATTCACGCTACGGAACTCGGAACTGAATTCAGTTGCTGGAGTTGTCATAATCCCCACACTTACCGTCTGTCTGACAAAGAGCCCGGTCAGCTGATGAACCGGGTAGCCCGCAATAATTCCGCCTGCCTGCATTGCCACGGCGATATCAACAATTACGCTGTGCTGATTGAGAAAGAGTTACCCGACCTGATCAAAAGTCATGACTGGCTTCCGAATCAGAGTCTGCACTTCCGGAAAGTCAGGTGCATTGACTGCCATGCCGCGAATAACGACAGCATCATGGTAGCTCACCTTGTGCTGCCGGCCTCGGAATCAGTGAAAAACTGTGTGGAATGCCATTCAACGAACTCCATCCTGATGGGTTCACTCTATAAGCACCAGGCTGCAGAAAAAAGGAATAAACTCGGCTTTTACAACGGTGTGATCATGAACGAGGCTTATGTGATCGGAGCAAACAGGAATTATTACCTGAACATTGCCAGTGTCGTGATTTTTATCATGGTGCTGATCGGAATTGCAATACACGCTACATTAAGGTACATACACAGGCACAGGAAACATGGCAACTAAAAAAATATACCTCTACCCATTGTGGCTCAGGATATGGCATCACGTGAATGCAATCCTGATGCTTGCGCTTATCCTTACCGGCGTCAGTATGCAGTATTCCAACCCGGATTACCCGCTGATCAGGTTCGATATCGCGGTCAGCCTGCATAACATTTCAGGGATACTGCTGACCCTCTCCTATTTTTACTTCTTCCTGGGTATATTGTTCACCTCCATCGGCCGGCATTATGTGATGAAACAAGGTTTCTTTAAGGCTTTTTACCTGCAGGCCAAATACTACCTTTTTGGTATTTTCAGGGGCGAACCGCATCCTTTCCCCGTTAATGCCGAGCGGAAGTTTAACCCTATCCAGCAGATTACCTACAATGTAATTCAGCATGCCATCACCCCCATCACCTTTGTCACGGGCTGGGCATTGCTGTACCCTGAAACCATCATCCTGAATGTTTTCGGATACAGCGGCATTATGCTCACCAGCCTGCTGCATGTGGCTGCAGGATTTCTGATTTCAATTTTTCTGATAATACATCTCTATTTTATTACAGTCGGGCATTCTGTCACCAGTAACCTGAAGAGTATGATCACCGGATACCATGAAATCCATGAAGATGAGGAAAAAGATTCTGCTGAAAACGCGGAAGAATCATCTTCTGAAAACTCAGGAAAATCAAATTAGTTACACACAATCACACAAACAAACAATCACTAAAACTGAAGAAAATGAAACGACAAATTTCCTTACTCACCTTCGCGACAAGTGCATTTTTGGTGCTGAGTTTTGTCACGATCAGCAGCTGTACCAAGACAGGGCCCGAGGGGCCTCCGGGGAAGGATGGCGAAGACGGGCTGAATGCAGATGCTTCATGCGTCACATGCCATGATTTTTCTGATGACCTGTTGACCAAAGTCCATCAGTTTGCCAATTCCGCTCACGGCAGCGGTGCCAATGTAGACCGTAGTAATGAGGGTTGTGCGCAATGCCATACCAGTCAGGGCTTCAGGCTCATGGTTGACAGCGGTATGATTGCGGCCGTATCGTCACCGGCAATCATCAACTGCCGTACCTGCCATAAAATCCATGAAACCTACACGCCTGCTGATTATGCACTCAGGGGCAGCGGAGCAATCGCAATGGTTATGGGCGGACCTGCCGCCGAATATAATTATGGCACATCCAATGTTTGCGCCAATTGTCATCAGGGACGCACTGTAACTCCATACCCTGTGGCAGGCGGTGATCCTGTATCCATTACCAATAAAAGATATGGCCCGCACTACGGCCCTCAATCCAATATGTTTATCGGCAAAGGCGGTTATGAAATTGATGGCCCTATGCCTTATTCAAATTCGCCGCACACCCTGGCAGTCACCAATGGCTGCGTAACCTGCCATATGGACGGAAACCCGGCAGGCTTACAGGCCGGAGGGCATCAGATGAATATTACCTATAATGAAACCTCGAAACTGTTAACCGGTTGTACCGTTTCGGGCTGCCATACGGATGCAGCAGTGGTTAAGTCCATGTTTGACGAAAACAGGGCCGAAATCGCCGCCCTTGAACTGGAGCTTGAAACTGCGCTCAAAGATCAGGGCCTCCTGGATGCAGAAGGATATGTAACGGTTCCGGCTACTCTCACGCAGGATCAGCTGGGAATTATACTGAACCTTAAACTGGTTCATTACGACCATAGCTATGGCGCCCATAATTACCGCTACACCAAAGCTTTGCTAGTAAATTCACTTGCTGCTCTGGCCAAATCAAGCGTTTAGCAGGAATTGCGATTTTCAGTAAAAACCCGCTGTGCCCATGCATGGCGGGCTTTTTTTTGCAGGTATAAGTATGAAATTGCCTGACCCGCAAGAACAGTATTTCCTTCTGCGAGCATCATAAAAAGCCATTAAACTTAAAAAAAAGACCCCGGTTTCCCGGGGCCTTCCATGTTCATGAAAATTAGTGTTACCCGTTCATCGAAATAAGGAATTCCTCATTGGTTTGGGTATATTTCATTTTGTCTTTCAGGAACTCCATTGCTTCCAGCGGATTCATATCAGCCAGGTGGTTGCGGAGGACCCAAATGCGCTGTAATGTTTCTTTATCAAGCAGGAGGTCCTCGCGGCGGGTGCTTGATGCCACGATATCGATGGCCGGATAAATACGCTTGTTCGAAAGTTTTCGGTCGAGCTGAAGCTCCATATTGCCGGTACCTTTGAACTCCTCAAAGATCACTTCGTCCATTTTGGATCCGGTATCGATCAGGGCAGTGGCGATGATGGTAAGAGAACCGCCGTTTTCGATCTGACGTGCAGCTCCGAAGAAACGTTTGGGTTTTTGCAGGGCGTTGGCTTCCACACCACCCGAGAGCACTTTACCCGATGCGGGGGAAACCGTGTTATAAGCCCTGGCCAGGCGGGTAATAGAGTCAAGCAGGATCACCACATCATGACCACATTCGGTCATACGTTTGGCCTTCTCAAGCACAATGTTGGCGATCTTCACATGACGGTCGGCCGGCTCATCAAAGGTGGAAGCGATCACTTCCGCATTCACACTGCGGGCCATATCGGTGACCTCTTCAGGGCGCTCATCAATCAGCAGCACAATCAGGTAAGCTTCGGGATGATTGGCGGCAATGGCGTTGGCGATTTCCTTGAGCAGCACAGTTTTACCGGTTTTGGGCTGAGCCACGATCAGTCCGCGCTGACCTTTACCGATGGGGGCGAACAAATCAATGACCCTCACCGACAGGCTTGCGCCCGGGTGACCGGTGATCTTGAATTTCTTCTCAGGGAAGAGCGGGGTCAGGTAATCAAAAGGAATCCTGTCGCGCACTTCATCCGGGGTACGACCATTGATCAGTTCAACTTTAATCAGCGGAAAGTATTTCTCCCCGTCTTTGGGTGGCCGGATGGTCCCCCTCACAGTATCGCCGGTCTTAAGTCCGAACAGCTTGATCTGTGACTGGGAAACGTAAACATCGTCGGGAGAGTTCAGGTAGTTGTAGTCAGAAGAACGCAGAAAACCATAGCCGTCGGGCATAATCTCGAGCACCCCGTCTGAAGAGATAAATCCATCGAATTCCCATACATATTCCTCGCGCCTGCGTTCAGGGAAACGTTGCTGACGCGGATTAAAATCCCGGCCGTAACGGTCACCGTTTGGCCGCGCAGGCTCCACTTCAGGTAACCTTTCCACGGGAGGTGGCGGAGGAGGTAATATCACCCGTTCTTCAACGGTGCTTCCTGTCTCCGGGGATGACGCCTCTACTTCAGCAACCTCAGGATTGGGTGTTACTTCAGTTTCTTCCTCTTCAATAATGGGTGCATTACTCAGCAGGAGCGCTTCCTCGTCGATATGATCAGATTTTGATTCAGAAACCTTAACCGGTTTGTCTTTGGGTGTGCTATCCTGACGTTTGGGCCTCCCGCGTTTCCGCTTTCCGGCATCTTCATTCCTGACAGGCTGCTGAACAGGTTTGCCGGACTCGGGCTGGGTTGCCGACGGATCTTTACCGGCCGGAACTTCAGCAGGTTCTGCAGGATGCTGGGGTGCAGCGGCTGCCGGATCGGAAGAAGCTACAGGTGGTTGCTGCGGCTTTTGAAACTGAGGCTTGCCTTTGGTAAAACGTTCGTTGGGAATGCGTTGACGCTTATGCTTGTTCTCACGCAATTCCTTTTCTTTTTCAAGCATCTCTTTCGAAGGATTCAGCGCCTGAAAATCAAGAATCTGATAAACCAGATCCTGCTTACTTAATGAATTAAAGCGGGGAACATTCAGGTTCCCGGCTATAACTTTCAGCTCATCAATTGATTTGCTGTTAAGCTCAATAATATCGTACATAAATAAAAATGATTGTGTTGTGATCGTGAATTTGACCGGAAAATTAAAGATTAAAAAGCGAAACCGCGCCCCGGAATGATCCGACTACCCTGCCTAACCTAAAGAAGTAATGAGAGAATAAATGAGAGCGGGATTGAATTGTTTTTGAAGATGCAAATATAAACTAATTTATTCACTTCAGCATCTTTCCGAAAATTTTTGGGATGAAATCAACTGAATAATACCGGCCAGCCCGGTTCCCGGACTCCTTACCGCTGTTGCACCCGGCTTTCCGCAAATATATAAGTTACCCGGCTATAACCCATCAGCGCGCTTTTAGTCAGGAAGGGAAGTATAAACGCCTACAATAAATTTATCCTGCTTCTTTGAATAATCTCAAAAATATCCAGTAGGTTTGCACAAAAATCTATCAAGATATTAAAGTTATGAAACACACTGCATTTACCAGTTTTCATGAGGCAATGGGGGCCAAAATGGTTCCTTTTGCCGGTTTTTATATGCCTGTTCAATACGAAGGGCTGAATGTAGAGCACGAAACGGTTAGAAAGGGCGTCGGCGTTTTTGATGTATCACACATGGGTGAATTCTGGGTAAAAGGTCCCAAAGCCCTTGATTTTGTCCAGTGGGTCACTTCGAATGATGCTTCAAAACTTGTGGACGGGAAAGTGCAGTACAGTTGTTTCCCGAACGACAAGGGGGGCATTGTGGATGACCTGCTTGTTTACCGTATTGATGCCGAAACCTATCTGCTGGTTGTTAACGCTGCAAACATCGATAAAGACTGGGCCTGGTGCAACAGTCAGAATAAGATGGGAGCGACCCTGTACAATGCTTCCGATGAAATTTCGCAGCTGGCCATTCAGGGTCCGCTTGCGCTTAAAGCCATGCAAAAACTTACCGATACGCCCATTCTTGATATGGAATACTATACTTTCAGGAAAGTGACGTTTGCCGGGGTTAAAGATGTTATCCTCTCCACTACCGGATACACCGGTGCGGGCGGTTGCGAAATCTACTTTGCCAATGAGGATGCTCCGAAAATCTGGGAAGCAGTTTTCGCGGCAGGGGCTGAATCCGGCATTAAACCCATCGGCCTCGGTGCCCGCGACACCCTGCGCCTCGAGATGGGATTCTGTCTCTATGGCAACGACATCAACGATACTACCTCTCCCATTGAAGCCGGGCTTGGATGGATCACAAAATTCACCGACGAAAAGGACTTCATCAACAAAGCCGCACTGCTGAAACAAAAAACCGAAGGCGTTACCCGCAAACTGGTCGGATTTGAGATGATTGACAAGGGAATTCCGCGCCAGCACTACGCCATTCTTGATGCTGAAGGCAATACCATTGGCGAAGTTACTTCAGGCACACAGGCTCCGTCGCTGAAAACTGCCATTGGCATGGGGTATGTACCTGCCTCATTTGCCAAGGCCGATACAGAAATTTTTATCAGCATCCGCGATAAAGCTTTAAAAGCGAAAGTGGTTAAACTCCCCTTCTACAAGGGTTAAAGCAACGAACCTTAAAAACCCGCACGCTCAAAAGGTTTGCGGGTTTTTTCATTCATCCGCCTGTAAACATGGCAAGGACACTTGAAGTAAGCTGTAGCCCCGCACTCTATCCTTACAGAAACCTGCGCGGGAAGCATATCACCGTTGTGATCGACATTCTGCGGTTTACCACATCGCTGATCGCTGCATTTGAAAACAGGGTAGCTGCAGTAATACCGGTTGCTTCGCTGAGCGAAGCGGAGAATCTCAGCAGACAGGGATATCCTGTTGCCGCTGAACGCGACGGTTTGCGGTTGCCTTATGCAGATTTCGGAAACTCAGCCGCTGACTTCAACACCGATGCAGTCCGGGGTAAAACACTGGTTTACTCCACCACCAACGGCACCGGGGCAATGGTTATGGCGGCCGAAAACGGAAAGGTAGCCGCCGCCGCTTTCGCCAACCTTCCGGCTCTGGCAAACTGGCTGAACCAGCAGAATGAAAATGTCGTAATACTTTGTTCGGGATGGAAAAACCTCTTCAGCACCGAAGATGCACTCTGCGCCGGTGCGCTGACCGGGATGCTCCTGAACACAGGGATATGGACTTTAAGCGGGGACGAAGCGAACCTTGCAATGAATCTCTGGAATCTGCACAAAGACAATCTTACAGAGGCAATAACCGGTACCAGTCACTACCGGAGACTGACCGGACTGGGTGTTGACCCCCTGCCTGACTATACTGTCCAGACAGGAATTTCGGATGCGATACCCTTGTTCAGCAACGGAATCATCACCAATATCAATGCAAAGCCTTAACAAAATTTATCATCAATCTGTTTATGAAAAAACTTGTCTTACAAACCACCATTGCCATGAGTCTGCTTATTACGGCCTGCAATCAGGGGCCGAAAGAAGAATCCCAGGCGCAGGAATTCAAATTCCTGCTCGAACAATTCGCCGACCTGAAAATCATGCGTTACCAGGTACCGGGATTTGAGGATCTCAGTGTCAAACAGAAAGAACTGGTTTATTATCTGAGTCAGGCAGCGCTTGCCGGCCGTGATATCCTTTTTGATCAGAATTACAAATACAACCTGCCCATCCGGCGCACCCTCGAAAACATCGTGGAGCACTATCCCGGTGACCGCGACAACGATGATTTCAAAAATTTCATGGTTTACACAAAAAGGGTGTGGTTCTCCAATGGCATCCATCACCATTACTCTAAAGATAAATTCTTTCCGGAAATAACACAGGCCTATTTTGAATCGCTGATACGCGAAACCACCGGCGGTAAGTTTCCCCTGCGCGAAGGTCAGGATCTGGAAAGTTTCATCGCTGAAATTGTTCCGGTAATATTCGATCCGGCCATCGCCCCCAAAGCCGTGAGTCAGGAAGCCGGCAAAGACCTGTTGCTGAATTCAGCCTGCAATTTTTATGAAGGCGTTACGGAAAAGGAAGCGGAAGGTTACTACGCGGAACTTAAGAAAAATGCGGTAAATACCGGTGGTGATACCCTGATTTCATTCGGGCTCAACAGCAAACTGGTAAAGAAAAACGGTATCATTACCGAGGAGGTTTATAAAGCCGGCGGACTTTATGGAAGTGCCATAGAACAGATTATTTACTGGCTTGACAAAGCTGCCGGGGTTGCTGAGAACGACCACCAGAAGGCAGTGATTGAATCGCTGGTTAAGTATTACGAAACCGGCGACCTTGGCATCTGGGACGAATATAATGTGCTGTGGGTACAGGATCTCGATTCGCATATTGATTTTGTAAACGGTTTTATTGAGAATTACGGCGACCCCATGGGCCTGAAAGCAACCTGGGAAAGCGTGGTGAACTTTAAAGATCTGCAGGCCACCAAACGGGCCGAAACCATCAGTACCAATGCGCAATGGTTTGAAGATCACTCTCCGGTGGAACCGAGATTTAAAAAAGCCAAAGTAAAAGGTGTTTCAGCCAAGGTGATCACTGCTGCGCAACTGGGCGGCGACTGCTATCCCTCCACCCCCATTGGCATCAACCTGCCGAATGCCGACTGGATCCGGAAAGAACACGGTTCCAAATCGGTAACCATCGAAAACATCACTTACGCATACGATCAGGCCGCCCTGGGCAACGGAATGATTGAGGAATTTGCAGCTTCTCCCGAGGAAATTGATCTTTCGAAAAAATATGGCAGTCTGGCTTCGAACCTTCATACCGACCTGCACGAATGCCTCGGCCATGGGTCGGGCCAGCTATTGCCCGGCACCCGGGGCGATGAACTGAAAAACTACGGCTCTCCCCTCGAAGAAGCCCGTGCCGACCTTTTTGCACTGTATTACATAGCCGATCCCAAAATGACGGAACTGGGCCTGTATGACGATGAAGGCGTTTATAAAGCTGAGTACAACAGCTATATCCGTAACGGGCTCATCACCCAGCTCACCAGAATAGAGCCGGGGAAAAACATTGAACAGGCCCATATGCGCTGCCGGCAACTGATTGCTGCCTGGAGTTACGAACTGGGCAGAGAAAAAAATGTAATAGAAATGCTGGTTAAAGACGGGAAAACTTATGTAAAGGTTAACGACCACCAGGCGCTGAGAGAAATTTTCGGACAAATGCTTGCTGAGATACAGCGCATAAAATCAGAAGGCGACTATGAAGCCGGGCGCGACCTGATCGAAAAATACGCCGTTCAGGTAGATCAGCCACTCCACACTGAAGTGCTCGGACGCTTTAAAAAGCTGAACATTGCCCCTTATGGCGGATTTATCAACCCGGTGTTTGTGCCGGTCACGGAAAACGGAAGTATCGTGGATGTTAAAGTGGAATATCCCGATGATTATACCGGACAAATGATGGATTATTCAAAAAATCATTCATTTCTGCCTGCGTATAATTAAGATATCTTCAGGCTGATCAGGGACCTGGCAAGTTAAAAAACCGGCCAGGTCCTTTTTTTTCGTTAAGGCTTTATAAGTCAGGCCGGTATTTTTTTGTCCGGCTTAACAGTTGATTAAACTTCTCCGGCCGGCTGTGCAAAAACGATGGTAATTTATAAACTGCATTGTGTATTTTTGCCGGGTTTCCCAATCCCTGAATCATGTTAAAACGGCTTTTATCTCTTTCCGCTTTATTTCTTTTCAGTTATGTAAGCCTTGTCGCCCAAACCGAAGTGGACGAACGGGCAATGATCTCATTCCGCAAAGGATTGGGTTTCAATGCACCTGACAGCACTTTCGGGGTGAATCTCCGCCTGAGGATGCAGAACCGGCTTGCAACAAACTTTGATGAAAATCTGGACATTGAGGATATTGAAGCGAGGGTGAGCCGGCTGCGGCTGCGTTTCGACGGGTATATCCTGGGGCCGAAACTGACCTACTACCTGCAGCTTTCCTTTTCGAGGGGCGATCAGGACTGGGACAACACCCATGTGCCGAATCTGGTGCGTGATGCCATGGTTTATTATCATTTCAATCCGAAATTCTACCTGGGCTTCGGGCAGGGAAAACTTCCGGGAAACCGGCAACGGATTGTTTCGAGCGGGCAGCAGCAGTTTTATGATCGTTCCAATGTAAATGCAAATTTTACCCTCGACCGCGATTTCGGGCTGTTCGCCTATTACAGCGACAAACTGGGAGGCATACATTACAACCTGAAAGGCGCCGTTTCGACCGGCGACGGCCGGAATCAGCTGAGAACCGACAATGGCCTCATGTACACCGGAAGAATAGAATTGCTTCCGCTGGGCCGGTTTAAAAAAGACGGCGATTTCTCGGAAGGAGACCTGGAATTTGAAAACACCCCAAAAATCGGAGTAGCTGCCGGCTATGCCCTGAATCAGAAGGCCAGACGTACCCGCGGCACCACGGGAAGCGACCTGTATGAGAACAGGGACCTGCAATCCCTTTTCGCGGATATCATTATGAAATACCGCGGATGGGCGCTCTACTCGGAATACATCAGCAGAAAGACAGACAATTCTGCATTTACCTATAATCCCGCAGATTCCTCCATGTCGGTTTATGTCGTTACCGGTTATGGTATCAATACACAGCTGAGCTATTGTTTTCCCAATTACTGGGAAATTGCCGCCCGTTACTCAGTGGTTAACCCGGATCATGAAATCCGCGATATTGCCAGACGGGATAGTTATTATATCCTGGGGGTCAATAAATATGTGAGAAAGCACCTCACGAAATTTCAGGGTTTTGTGGGGTACCGCAACCAACAGACACACTTTAACCAGGCCGCGGACAAAAATAACCTGTTACTGGTCTTCCAGGTAGAACTGGGCATCTGACAGAAAACTTCAGGGAATCTGACCTGTAAGTAAAACCGGAATGCCTTCTTTGGTGAGAAAACTACTTCTTCCTTCCGGATCCGATCAGGATATTACCACCTGCGATACAAAAAGAAAACGCTTTGAAGCAAGACTGCCTCTCAGCGTCAGATTATCAGACCTCCGAACCGGAAATCCCGGCCAAGCTTTCCCTGCCTGTGAAAAATGCCGGGGCTGGCGGGGCCTCAGTGTCCGCAGGAGCAACCGCCGCAACCGCCCGTTCCGTCTTCCTCATCAAAGCCGGTTCCGCAGCTGCCGCTGCTGCAATCACCGGTGCCGCATCCACCGTTGACGTTGTACTTTACAGGATAACCATCCTGAAACCAGGCCTGCACCCCGCCGGCTATATAACCCACATTTTCAAATCCCTGATGGTGAAGCAGATTTGCCGCCTTAAATCCGGTTGCTTCATCAAATCCGCCGGTAATATAAAAAGGGCCTTTCTCCATCCATTGCAGCTTCTCCAGCAGCTGGAGCAGGGTTACCTGGGTGGATTCCACCCCATCGTAAGCCACTACACTGAATCCCTCTTCGTCAATGATATCAATAAAAACAGCGCCTTCAGACAACTTCTCGTAAGCCTCGGCAGGCTGAAGCTTTAATATTTCAGACATAATTGTGATTTTAAGCCGCAAAGTTACATATATTCATCCAATGATATCACTTACATTATGCTTACCAGTATTTTCTTTTAAACCGGAGCGCTATACCTACCAGCCCGATCATCACCGGCACTTCCACCAGAGGGCCGATAACCGCCGCAAATGCCTCTCCGGAGTTTATACCGAATACCGCAATTGCCACCGCAATCGCCAACTCAATGTTATTGCTCGCCGCGGTAAACGACAGGGTGGCTGACTGCTCATATCCGGCCCCGGCCTTCCTGCTCATGTAGAATGAAACAAAGAACATCACCACAAAATAGATCAGCAAAGGAATGGCAATCAGCACCACATCAAGCGGGATTTTAATAATGTATTCGCCTTTAAGCGAAAACATTACCACTATTGTAAAAAGCAGGGCAATCAGGGTAAGCGGACTTATTTTCGGAATAAAAACCCGGTGATACCAGTCCTTATTTTTTACCCGGATCAGGATAAACCGGGTGAGAAATCCGGCAATAAACGGTATGCCCAAATATATAAACACGCTTTCGGCAATCTGGCCAATGGTAATGCTTTCCACGGCGTCGTTGCCAGGAATGCCGAACCAGCCAGGCATCACCGCGATAAAGAACCAGGCATACACCGAGAAAAACAGCACCTGAAAAATGGAATTGAATGCCACCAATCCAGCGGCATACTGGGTATCGCCTTTAGCCAGGTCGTTCCATACAATGACCATGGCAATGCAACGCGCCAGTCCAATCAGGATAATGCCATACACATAGGGCAGATTTGTATTGTTTTCGCCCGGAAACAGGCGGAACAGCATAACAGCCAGCAAAAACATCAGCAAGGGGCCTATTACCCAGTTCTGTATCAGCGATAAAGTCAATACCTTAACATTACGGAATACATCCCCCAGTTCTTCATACCTGACCTTGGCCAGGGGCGGATACATCATCAGGATCAGACCAACAGCGATGGGTATGTTGGTGGTGCTGCCGGGCGAAGCTTTCATCGAATCCCAGAACTGTGACACCCCGGGAAAGAGATACCCGGAAAATACGCCGGCAAACATGGCAAGAAAAATCCACAGGGTAAGATACCTGTCCAGAAATTTGAGTTTTGGTTTTGAAGGCATTGTTTTGATTAGTTGATTAGGTGATTAGATAATTAGTTGATGAAGAAAGGGTTTCGGGTTTTAATAGTTAAATTCTTTAAATATTGCAATTAAGACTTAATTAAACCCTCCGACGAAAATTCCGGGATCAGCGGCCTTTTGAAGTGGAAATTATCTTGTTGATTACTTTCTTAATTGATTCAAGGTGTTCGGGCAGATCGCCCGGATCAGGCAATAAGTCGGAGAATCTGCATAACTTCAGCCAATAATCTGTTTCATTCATCTCCTTCGCCGCCATTTTGAATTTATGAATAAAGTCAGCATTGCTTTCTGCATTCTGCGCTTCACTGGCATTGGCTCCGATGGCAGTTCCGGCTTTAAATAACTGATTTGACAAGGCAAACTTCCTAACTGCATCCAGCCGTTCGCAATATTCAATAATTTTGATAGAAAACTCAAAAGTGAGTTTCAAAATCAGGTTTTCTTTTTCCTCTTTCATAGCATATATAAGTGTTAGATGTTGAATAAAATTTCATCCGTCATTCCACCCAAAACATTCATTGGATGCAAATAATCAGTAACATTCCCAAATCAACACATCCTCAAATCATCATATCCTCAAATCAACTCATCCTCAAATCAACTCATCCTCTAATTCAACAACTGCAACCGCACCTACATCCCTGCGAGTTAACAGGCTTTTCAGCATAAACCGTTATACTGTAAATTCCGGCACCCTGGTTTTTAAATCCGGCGAGTTCCTCATGACTTATGTAATTTAAAAAGATCTCATCAGGAACCATAATCATCTTTTCCTTCTGAACCTGGATATTGCCAAGTCCACAATCAGCCATTATCTGCAGATAATCAGCCATCTGAATGGCGCCGGAAACACAACCTGCATACATTTCTGCTGACTGTATCAGATGTTCGGGGAGTTCGCCTTTCAGCACCACATCCGAAACCGACAAGTGGCCACCAGGTTTCAATACCCTGTATATCTCACTGAAAGCCTTTATTTTATCCGGTACTAGATTGAGCACACAGTTGCTGATAATTACATCTGCTTTGTTGGCGGTCACAGGCATTTTTTCAATATCTCCCAAACGGAATTCTACATTGTTATAGCCCAGCTTTAAAGCATTTCCTCGCGCTTTTTCAATCATGGCTTCAGTAAAGTCAATTCCGATAACTTTACCTGAAGCCCCCACCAGTGAACGGGCAACAAAACAGTCGTTTCCGGCTCCCGAGCCCAGGTCAATTACCGTGTCGCCTTCACGGATCTGCGCGAATTCCGTCGGGATACCGCAACCCAGCCCCAGGTCAGCGTCAGGGTTATAGCCCTGCAAATGAGTGTAGCTTTCGCTGAAGATGGTATAGTCCACATCTGAACAGCATCCTCCTGATCCACAGCATGAAGTTTCGTTTTCATGTTTGGACTGCAGCGCTATTTCGCTGTATTTTTCTTTTACTATGTTCTTCAATTCTTCGTTTTTCATTGTGCCTGTTTTATTTGTTCATTGTAAAATTTCCAGAATCCTTCCCTGATCCCGTTGCGGATCCGGATATATTCACCCTGAATAAACTCAGGAGTACCGACCGCATGCGAAGGATCATCAAACCCCATGTGCAGCCGGTGCTTTACCTTGCCCGTAAATGCCGGACAGGCCTCATTGGCACCGCCGCAAACGGTGATTACATAATCCCATTCCTCGCCAAGATACAGATCAACGGAATCGGAAGTGTGGTGGCTGATATCGATGCCAATCTCTTTCATCACTTCCACGGCTTTGGGGTTGAGGTGGCCCGAAGCTTCGGTGCCTGCAGAACGTACGGTAAGGGATGGATCAAAAGACTGCAGAAAACCGTGGGCCATCTGGGAACGGCAGGAGTTGCCGGTGCAGAGTATAAGAATCTTCATGATAAAGCATTTCAGGTTTAAAGGCCGGTTGAGGGCTATTTGATTTCACAGTCAAATCCATTGGCTTTCACCGGCTCAAAAAAGGCGGAGAAAAGCGCCATGAATTTTTCAATCCCGCCGGAGCAGAGGCAATAGTTGATTTTCAGTCCGTCAATCTCCCCGTGAATCAGCCCGGCATCGCGCAGCTCCTTCAGGTGCTGCGAGACCGTTGACCTGCCCAGGGGTAGGCTATCGGAAATATCACCCGAAATACAGGATCTTGTATTGGCCAGATATTTTATAATTGCCAGCCTGGCCGGATGGGAAATTACCTTCGCGTACCGGGCAAGTTCCCGGAGGTCTTCATCAAATTTTTCTGATTTGTTCATGGCCTGTTTTTAATGTCGCAAAAATACGACATTAATTAATTAACAAGCCAGAAGCACAAAAAATTCCTAAAAATAATTATGGACCTCTCCGGAAGCTATCGGAGAATCATTGTCAAACCGGCGGCGATGTTTTCTTCACCGGTTATTTATTGAACCGGATTCCGGGAAACAACATCGGAACCTTTCTCCGGTATTCCAGGAATTCATCGCCAAAGTCCTTTTCCAATCGTTTTTCTTCCGATAACTTCAGGTAAGTGATCCCGGAAAGAGAGAAAATCATTAAAGCGCCCAGGGCGGTCAGGGAATTCAGAAATATCACGATGGAAAGATAGATAAGCAAAGCTCCGAGAACCATGGGATTTCTGCAGTACCTGTAAGGGCCGGTAGTTACCAGCCTTTGGGTACGGGGGCTTACGGAAACGCCCATCCCTTCGGCCGGACCGCCTTTCCCGGCCTTAAAAAGAAAAATATTTGACCAGATCATAAAGAATGCGCCGGGTAAAAAACAACAAATTGACAGGATATATCGTACGGCGCCGGATTGCAACAATTCCAGGTCTGTCCATAATTTGTCATAACCGGATAGTTTGTACAATCCGAATGGGATCAGAAAAAGGAAAATTGCACTTCCAAAAATGTAGCCGGCAATGTATCTGAGGGTTTCCCGCATGGCCATCTTAAAGATTGATTGATAAAAAGCAGGTATTTATTCTGGTATTTTTCAGCAACAGCGATCATGCAAGGGTTTGCAGCTATATGCAGTAAGGTATTGCGGGCTCCTTTCCAGTCCACAGCTACCGAAATTTGAGTGGTGCAGGATGCTTGATTTACCACTGAAACCCTTATTGCATATAGCCTTGCTGTTAGCTGCTGTATCTATTTTCAGTAATTTAATTGTCAAGTATTATTGTAATTTAGTAGTCCGTGATTTGTCTTTAAAATTAAAATATTTGGTGATATATTCTATTGCCAAAAAATAATGAAAGAAATAGTAGTCCTGCCGTAACCAATAAAGACATAACAAATACTAAATATTTTACATTCCCTGGCTTGTCGTTTTTGTTAATGATATTTTGTATTCTGTCCTTGGTATAATATTTTTTCATAAACTGTCTGGCCAAGAAAAAGGAAATAATTGCGCTTATCAAAAATTGCCACCTTAACATCAGATCAATTTTTAAAAATGATAAAAGTATAGAAAGTACGGCATAAATGACTGACAATAGCATTAACATGACAATCTTATCTAAAGTAGCGTCCTTTAAGTCTCTACCTTTCTCAATGTTCCAGCACCAATAAAAGTGTAAATAAAGTCTGTCTAAAATTTTCATGTGTCGTTGTGTTGTCCTAATATTTCAGCTAACGGGTAAATATATGCACTAATTGGATTTCCCTGACACTAAAAAATGATGATAAACGAGAAATAACAACCGTATCCGCCGCCGCCCGGGCCAGCCTTTATCGAGGTAATGACACCTCCATTACATTCTTATAACCCTGAAAAACTCCCTGTCGAATACCGAAAAATACTCTTCAGCAGGATATGCTTCAAAAAAGGGAATGAAAAAATCCAGGATTTCGCGTTCCCGCTTGTTGTAAGACCGCAGATAATCCATTTTCCGCCCGGCTTCGCCGCTGATGTTGATCTGAACATCCGGTTCCGGCATGCCTGAAACGCCATAGGTTGCCTTTGCATTTTCCCATTCATCGCCGGGGAAACCCCAGCTTTTCATCCTCGCGGCATGCCGTTCCATAATTGTTTGCTCCATGTGATCGGTATACACGCTCTGGTAGATCAGGGCGGGGGTAATCCGCTGCTGCATGGCCAGGTCAATGACCATCTGACTGATGAAAACATGCTCAGGATGACCATATCCCCCCATTTCGCTGTCGAGGGTAAAAATAACGGAAGGATTAAATGCCCGGATGCACCGGCTATATTCCGTTTCAATAAGCTCCCGGTTAAACACAAGCTCAAACCTTTCCCGGGGAATCGCGTAATAGGCGTGTTCCACCGTATCGAGGTCGTTTCTGTACTGTCCGGGTTTCAGATCCACAAACATCACGGTATCCAGGATGCTGCGGCAGGCCTCTATCTGGGCCGCATTCCGTTCCGGCGTCTGTGAAAAACTGACCACGGCAATCTCCCAGCCCCGCTGATTAAGCAATGATATGGTTCCGGCCATGCCACACATATCGTCGTCGTGGGCAATGACAATCATCGCCCTTTTGTCTTCAACCAGCTGAAGGAGGGTATCATCTGCATAAACTTCGACGGGTGCATATTTTAAAATATCCTCCCGGGTGTTGCAGGCGCAAAGCGTTAACATCATCAGCGCCGTGAACGCAAACAGTATCTGGTTTCTTCCGTTCATAATTCTTATCATTGATACCACTGTAATGATAACGGCCGGCGGCGGGAAATGTTGCCGGTTACAGCCGGGGCGTTGCAGCGCTGATATACTCTTGCTCAGTCTTAGTGAACCTTATCCCTCAGGCATTTTTATTCATTTGCAACAGATACCTGCTATCCCTGCAAATCCTTTTTAAGATAAATCATATCAATAAGTTGAATATCGCCCTCGAACATGGGATGGTCGTAATTGTCTGTAAAAAAGTTCTTTACCCGGTGAGGCTCTTCAAATCCGCAGCTTTTATAAAACGACAGGATGGCCGGCGTTTCGCCTGTTCCGACAAGCATGGTTTTGTAATCACTTTTGTAGTAATCGGCAATATACCTGATCAATGCGCGGCCGTATCCTTTGCCCTGATATTTAACGCAGGTCGCTATATTTTTCAGCTCGCAGGTTTCGCCGTTTACCGGCACCACCACGCAAACACTTTTCAGATCGCCGTCATATAATGCAAACAGGTCTCCATCCGGCAAGTACCGGTCAATCATATCTTCCTGTTCGTCGGCCAGCAACAATAAGTCAAGAAACTGTTTCTTGTTTCCGGTAACTTTTTCTATTTTGATCATATCGCGTTTGTTTCCCAGTTGCCAGGCACAGCTTTCTGCTGCATCGCTTGCAATCCGGCGAATCTGAAAATATCCACCCAAGCTAAACACTTCTCCTTATCCCCTCACCCCACGGGCCAGGCATTTATAACCGTATAAAAGAACCATCAATCCTGCTTAAACGCAGCTGCCGCGTTTAAGGCTTATTTGTTGTTTATCCGGCCTTATTCACTCCAGATGCCGTTATTAAACAATTGATACCATTTTTCAATATCATCATCGGCAAATAAACCGATTTTCCTGAAAATTTCCCGGGCAAATTCTATCGGGGCAATTCCTTTCGCAGTAATGATATTTCTGTCTGTCACGGCCAGTGAGTTCTGATATTTCGCGTCTCCACAATATTCCGGAGCAATTGCTTTCAGATAATTCAGGTCATTGCTGGTATGGTTTAAGTCGTCCAATAATCCCATCCGTCCAAGTAAAACAGTCGCGGCGCAAATTGCCGCTATTGGTTTTCCTGCCGCAAACAAGGTAGCAGTGATTTTCTCCATCACTTTATTTCCCCCGCTCTCCCAGGCATTTCCGCCAGGAAGTATCAAAATGTCAATTTCTTCCAATTTTATTTTGCCGGATGAAGTTGCAGACTTAACCTTTAATCCACCCTTCGAGTTGATATCATTGCCATCCTAAGAGAAGTGAACCAGGTTAAACTCCTCACTTTTGTTTATCTCAGGCGTTAAATACGATATTTCCCAGTCAGAATAGCCATCGAATAAAAACACATAAATCCCCTTCTTCACATCCTTCATTGTCCTGTTAATTTTTACAGCTATCACACTCATTCCTGAATCCTATCTTTAGGAGAGCTCAAATTTACCAAAAACCTGAAAGCATCAGATTAAGATTATTTTTTTCATGAAGGCAGTCTTTTAAAGTTAACTCACAACTGCCGGCAAGTTTGCCGGTGTGGTTTGCGGACACCTTCGCTGTCAGCTGCAACAAAACTTATACGGGGCAGACGCTTTTCAGTTATCAATGCGACCGGCATTTGGTATACCGCAGGTTTGTGCACCCTATCTTTTTAAGATTCACTTAAAATGTTAAAAAGGTCAATATTCAGATAAACCATTTCCTTTCCGATTTTTTCAGGAATCAGAATTCCGATATCTTCAAGTTGTTTCAGGTATTTCTTCGCTGTATTCAGACTCTTAATATTCTTGTCCAGCAATTTCTTCGGACTTATGTATGGCTGTTCGAAAAGTTTCTCTATGAATTCTTTTCTTATTGATGGATATCTTGCATTTACCAATTCAATAGTTCTCGAAAACAGCTTATCAATTTCTTCGATTTTGCTTATTGTATACCTGGAAGTTTCTTCAATTGCTTTAAGCATGAAGATTATCCATGAATTCCATCTTCTGAGGGTCGTTACATTTTTTAACAGTTCATAGTATTCGTCCTTTTCTCTGATAATATATGCACTTAAATAAAGGATCGGGACTTCCAATAATTTCTTCTGAATCATCAGCAGAATACTTAAAATCCTTCCTGCTCTTCCGTTTCCGTCCCTGAAAGGGTGAATGGCTTCAAACTGATAATGCGAGATTGCAATTTTCAGCAACGGGTCATAGGGATACTTTAAATCATCGTTAACAAAATCGATCAGATTAATTAATTTCCTTAGAATAATCTGAGTTCCTCTTGGCGGGGTATAAACCACTTCGCCCGTCAGCTGTCCGCTTCCTCGTTTAAGAATTACGGTTTCAGTCTGCGGTGGTCTGATGCCGTCATTAACCTGCTTAATTTCCTGGTAAATATCAATCAGCGTTTCAATTGTTAACGACGGATTCTCTAAAATATCTTTGTATCCTTTCCATAGCGCCTGCCTGTATCTCAGAACTTCCTTAACATTTCCTTTCAGCCCGTATTCGCTTATTGTGAGCGCTTTATAAAGTTCATCGTCTGTAGTGAAGATATTTTCAATCTCTGTACTAGCTTTTGCTTCTCTTAGTGCAATGGTATTCACCAGCATTGATTGATTCGGCAGTTTTTTTGCCATCCCTTTTAGTTCAGCAAGGGCTTTGTTGGCATTGTTCAGTGCTTTGAACACTTCTTTCGTTTCTACCAGCTCATCATCCGGCGGGAGAAGTGGTAAACTATTGTAAGGTGTATTTCTATCGTAAGGTTCAGTCAGGTTTGACATGCATTCTTCTTTTTGTCAAAAATACATAAATATTGACAAAAACAACGTTTTTCTGTCAAATCATTTTATCCAGCCGGCATTTTTTTCAAATAATCCCAATAATTGACAGGTTGACCAGTATTGGGCACAACGTCCGCGTGTATATACAGTGCAGGCTCAGCCTGCTAAAAGTACTTAAAAAACAGAAACCTGCTCAATCGCATAGGATATACACGCTGTTGTACGCTTTTTTCATTTTCTTTTAATCACTTTATATCTTGAAGATGCATACCCTTTGTCAGAAGAACCAGCAACTAAAGCAAATGCCCATCTATTCACAGTGTAATCTATTAATAAAAAATCTCCTGATTTTCCGATTCTTGTTCTTTGGAAATTGTATCCGAATATCAAGGGAATTAGAGGAATAATAAACCCTTTAGGTCTTAAATAAAAATATCCATTCTTAAATTTTCCACGTATTTTTTTAGTGAAAATGAAGTCATGGTTATGATAGAAGCTTACATAAGCTTTTTTCGAGTCAATAAATTCAATCTGAATAAATTTTTCGTTAGGTTCAATTATAGTTCCCAAACTGTCCCTCCAAGACAATTCAGGTACAGATAGAAAAAGTTGATTCAATATCGAAAGTCTTTCTAATTCATCGAAGCCATTTCCAGGAGAGTGTTTAAGTTTACCAGATACAGTATCATGTTGATTTTCGTAAATGCCATTTAGTAAAGAAAAGTCACTTTTCTCTATATGTTCTATATCATAATATTCAATTCCAACTTTCGAAAGTGGGGTACATCCGAATAGAATTAAGATTATTCCTATTAATAGTAGATACTTCATTTTATAAATTGCGTACAACTCATTAATATCAAAACAAACTTACCGTTTTTCCCCAACGCCCCAGGTGCCTGTTTTGTCTGCCGGATACAAAGGTTACAGATGCAGCCTTTTTCAACGGGGTATATTTTTCCACCCTGACTCAGGATGTCCTTAAATCTCAGTTCCGTCGCCTTCAAACGCATTGGCCGGAGCGCCTCCACAAAAATCCTTTAACCCGCAATCTGACCATCAG
>JAMLHF010000002.1 GCA_023957275.1 Lentimicrobium sp.
CTGACCTGGGGGAGTTCAATGGGAGCTGGTCGTATAAGACTTACCCGCTGCAAAGATACAATAATTTGCAAAAATGACACAGAGAAACAGCAATTTTATAATATTGATTCATATTTGTACATTTGCACAACATTACAAATTAGCAAACAAACCCTATGGAAACAAAACATCCGATTTTCAGCGCTGCATTAAAAACCGGCCTCGTTATTGGCTCCGTTTCAATTGCTGTATTTCTTATTCAATATGTGGCAGGAATCAAACCGGTTGGAATCATGAGACCCATTCTTATCGGCTTATTCGGATTTGCGGTGAGTGTGACTCTGCTGGTTATTTATCTTAAAAAATACCGGGGACAAAGCGGAGGTTTTATTTCATTTAAAGACGCTTTCCTTTATGGATTTATTGCCCTTTTGGTTTCAGCGGCGATCTCTTCGGTATTCAATTTCCTGTTTATTCAGTACTTTGATCCTGAATATACAAGATCAATCATTGAGGCGCAGAAAGATTTTATGGAAAATTACCTGTCAGGTAAGGTTCCCGATGAATCTATCCAGGATACCCTGGATGGTATTGATGAGAGCATGAATGTCTCAACCCTTAAACAAAGCCTTAACAGCCTGATCTTCGGTTCTGTCTTCGCTTTAATTGTTTCCCTTATTGTAGGAGCTGTGATGAAACGTAAGCCTGCCATATTTGATGATAAAAACACGGGAGGAGTTGTTTAAAAGATGGACATTTCGGTTGTTGTTCCTGTATTTAATGAAGAAGAGTCGTTACCCGAACTTTTTGACTGGATAAAAAAGGTTCTGGGTGAATCTGGTTTTATTTTTGAAGTTATTTTTGTTGATGACGGAAGTTCCGACAGTTCATGGAAAGTGATAAAGGGACTTCAGAATAGTGATTCCAGGGTGCGCGGAGTAAAATTTCGCAGAAATTTCGGAAAGTCAGCTGCCCTTAACAAAGGTTTTGAAGTCGCCGTGGGTAATGTGGTCATTACCATGGATGCTGACTTGCAGGACAGCCCTGATGAAATTCCCGGTTTGTACAGGATGATTACCGAAGACGGCTTTGATCTGGTTTCCGGATGGAAGAAAAAGCGGTTCGATTCCAAACTTACCAAGAATATTCCTTCGAAGATTTATAATGCCGCAACGCGCAGGATGTCAGGTGTTAAACTTCACGATATGAATTGCGGGTTGAAGGCCTATCGTAAGGAAGTTGTCAAGTCGATAGAGGTATATGGTGAAATGCATCGCTATATTCCGGTTATTGCAAAGTGGGCAGGGTTCAGGAAAATCGGCGAAAAGGTTGTTTCGCATCAGAAGCGGAAATATGGTGTGACAAAATTCGGCTGGGAACGCTTTATCAATGGATTCCTTGATCTGATATCCATTATGTTTGTTTCCCGTTTTGGGAAAAAACCCATGCATTTGTTCGGTGCTCTGGGAAGCCTGTTGTTTTTTACCGGTTTTGTAATTGCAGCCTACCTGGCATATGCAAAGCTGTTTTTGTATGGATACAAAATGACTGAGCGGCCGTTGTTCTATTTTGGTTTGCTTGCCATGGTGCTTGGTACGCAACTTTTCGTTGCCGGGTTCCTGGGAGAGTTGATCAGCCGCAGTTCCAGCGACAGAAATCATTACCTGGTGGAAGAAGAATTATAATTCTTTTTTATTTGAGTATAACCCGATGGATCAAGCCCGGAAAAAAGTAGTAATTATTGGTTCGGCTTATCCGTTGAGGGGAGGAGGTATTGCCACTTTCAATGAGAGGCTGGCTCAGGCTTATCAGGAAAGGGGTGATGAAGTCGTTATATATACATTCAGTTTACAATACCCGTCAATTTTTTTTCCGGGAACAACCCAATATTCAAAAGAAGATCCGCCGGCAGGTTTAAATATCAGGGTCAGAATAAATTCAGTGAACCCTTTAAACTGGGTCAGATCC
This sequence comes from Lentimicrobium sp., assembly GCA_023957275.1. Classification (GTDB taxonomy): domain Bacteria; phylum Bacteroidota; class Bacteroidia; order Bacteroidales; family Lentimicrobiaceae; genus Lentimicrobium. Next base: position 1,948 of record JAMLHF010000002.1, read on the forward strand.
GCATTTGAAATCGCCGCTGAAAAGCCGGATCTGGTCATTGTAAGATTTTGGATTCCTTTTATGGCTCCTTGTCTGGGTTCGATTGCAAGAATCCTGAAATGGCGCTTTAGGACGAGGATTATTGCCATTACCGACAATATCATTCCCCATGAAAGAAGATTTTTCGATTTTTCCCTGGTTAAGTATTTCACAGGGTCGGTAGATGGGTTTGTTGCCATGTCGAAATCCGTATTGAATGATATATCCGGATTCGATAAAGAAAAGCCCCGTATCTATCACCCGCATCCACTCTATGATAATTTTGGTGCGGGTATTTCGAAAGATGAAGCATGCCGGCGACTTTCACTTGATGAAAAAACGCCTTATATGCTGTTTTTTGGATTTATCCGGGATTATAAAGGATTGGATTTGCTGCTTGAGGCTCTTGCTACCAGTACATTGTCCGACTTGAATGCCCGCTTGCTGATAGCAGGCGAGTTTTATGGTAATGAAGAGAAATACATGGATATTATCAGGAGCCGGAAGCTGGATGACAAAGTCGTGCTGAGAACCAGTTTTATACCTAATACTGAAGTATATCTGTACTTCAGTGCCTGCGATCTGGTGGTTCAACCCTACCGGCATGCCACTCAAAGCGGGGTTACACAAATCGCTTATCATTTTGGTAAACCTATCATTACAACAAATGTCGGGGGCCTGGCTGAAATGATCCCTGATGGTAAAGTGGGGTATGTGGTGAGTCCTGACCCTGAGTGTATTGCAAAAGCTATTTATAGTTTTTACCATGAGGAAAAAGAAGCAGAATTTGCTGCAAATGTCTTGATTGAGCGTGAACGGTTCTCCTGGGAAGGATTGCTTGATGAAATTGACAAGATTGTAATTGACTGATGAAATATTTGAATCAGGCGAAATATGGAGTCTTGGCGCTTACAAATTAAAAATGGCTTTTCAGCGGTTTCATGCAATAATGCCTCACTTGATTTGTTTCCATAGAAGAGTTTGTTTTCTTGAAAATGAAAGGATCAAAATACATAGTAAGAAGTAAAGCCCCTCTGCGTCTTGGACTTGCCGGGGGAGGTACTGACGTGGCACCTTATTCTGATCTGTATGGGGGGGCAGTGCTCAATGCCACCATCAGTATGTATGCATATGCTTCCATAATTCCCGGAAATGATGGGAAAATAGTGCTGAATTCATTGGATAAGGAAGAAAGATATGAGACTGAGTCACAATTGAACCTCCCGATGAATGGGGAGTTGGATCTCTTCCGGGGTATCTATAACCGGATAACCCGCAATTACACCCATAAGCCCCTTTCATTTTCTTTAACCACATATGTTGATGCTCCTCCAGGTTCCGGACTTGGTACTTCTTCTACGCTGGTGGTTGCTGTTATAGGCGCTTTTGCCGAATGGCTGAAACTTCCGCTGGGGGAATATGATCTTGCCAAACTGGCATATGATGTTGAACGTATTGACCTGAGCATGGTTGGTGGTAAACAGGATCAATATGCCGCAACCTTTGGCGGAGTGAATTTTATGGAATTCTCGGCCAATGATAAGGTCATTGTTAACCCTCTACGCATTAAAGATATCTATCTTAATGAATTAGCCCACAACCTTGTGCTCTTTTACACCCAAACCAGCAGATTGTCATCAAAGATTATTGAAGCGCAGTCGAGAAACGTTGTCAACAAAAACCAAAGTTCCATTGATGCAATGCATCAGCTGAAGCTGCAGTCGGTGATGATGAAGGAAGCGTTGCTGCGCGGCGACCTTGATAAAATCGGTGAAATCCTGGATTTCGGATGGAAATTTAAAAAGCAGATGGCGGATGAAATTTCCAATCCATTCATCGATCAGCTCTATGAGACTGCCCGCGAAAACGGGGCGACGGGAGGTAAGATCAGCGGTGCCGGAGGCGGAGGCTTTATGATCTTTTATTGCCCGGGTGAAACCCGATCGAAAGTCATCAACGCCCTTAAAAAGTTTGGTGTGGAAGCCAGGCGCTATGAATTTACCGGCTCCGGACTTACCACATGGACCATCTGATCGGCAGCTCAAACCATTCCCGTTTGTGCTTTTACCTATCTTTGCAAAAAATAATACTATGCAGACCAGAATTCGTGAGGTTTTCCGCTCTTCTATCGATGTAAAGGAATTGATTTTGCAGGATGAAAACCTGCTTAAATCAATTGAAGCAGCCACTCGTGCCATTATAAATGCCTTTCGTATGAGCGGAAGTGTTCTTTTCTGCGGAAATGGCGGTAGCGCCGCTGATGCGCAGCATCTGGCTGCCGAGTTTTCGGGCCGCTTTTATTATGACCGGCCTCCCCTGAATTCGGAAGCCCTGCACGTGAATACCAGCTATCTTACAGCTGTTGGAAACGATTACTCTTTTGATGAAGTTTATGCCCGCATCGTGAGGGCCAAAGGCAAAAAAGGTGATGTGCTCGTAGCCCTGTCAACTTCCGGTAATTCTGAAAATATCCTCAGGGCCATTCAGGCTGCCGCTGAAGCAGGGATGACCGTGATAGGGATAACCGGACAAACCGGTGGCAGGATGAAGGATAAGTGTGATGTCCTCATCAATGTACCTTCGGCTGATACACCCCGGATACAGGAAGCTCACATTACCATCGGGCACATTATCTGCGAACTCGTTGAATCTGACCTATTCCCGCGCCACTGATGTTCATGGCTTATCCCGATATCGTTATTCTCGCAGGCGGACTGGGAACCCGGCTGAATCAAGCGGTTCCTGATACCCCCAAACCCATGGCGCCCGTCAACGGGAAACCCTTTCTTCAATATTTGCTCAATCATATCAATGCAGCCGGCTTCAGGCGGGTAATTCTTTCAACCGGTTATATGAGTGAAAAGATTGAATCCTATTTTAATAACAAGTATAAAGAGCTGGAGTTGCTTTATTCGGCCGAAGATGAGCCTTTGGGGACGGGAGGCGCTGTGCAGCTGGCTTTTCAAAAGGTTCAAACACCTCATTTTATGGTTATAAACGGAGATACGTTTTTCCGGATTAACCTGGATTTGTTGTTTCAAAAGCATATTGAGCAACTGGCCGATGTCACTATGGCCCTCCGGTGGGTGGAAGACGCATCCCGATACGGTGCGGTTGAATTCGACCGGAATAACCGGATTCAGAAGTTTACCGAGAAATCGGAAATGCCAAAGCCAGGGTATATCAACGGAGGAGTATATGTAATTTCCTCCCGTTTTTTTAAAGCACAGGCATTGTCCGGAAAATTCTCCCTGGAAAGGGACTTGTTTGAAAGCAAACTGGATTCAGGCAACACTTACGGCCTTATTTTTAATGACTATTTCCTGGATATCGGTATTCCGGCCGATTATCACAGGGCCCAAACTGAATTTCATGCGTTTGAAAATTGACAAATCCTGGACCTTGTTTCTCGATCGTGACGGTGTCATCAATAAACGACTGCCGGGTGATTACGTTAAAACCCCTGAGCAGTTTATCTTTATTGAGGGCGCCCTGGAAGCTATCCGTACCTTTTCATCTGTGTTTAAACATATCATTGTTGTAACCAATCAACAGGGAATAGGGAAGGGGCTTATGACCACAGGCCAGCTTGACCTGATACATAATAAGATGATGAATGAGATAACCCTGAATGGTGGCCGGGTTGACGGAATTTTTTATGCACCGGCTCTTGATTCCCAGGGCTCTTTCCTTCGTAAACCTTCCGTTGGTATGGGATTATTGGCCAGAAAACAGTTTAAGGATATCTTGTTTAAAAAGAGTATTATGGCCGGAGATTCTGTCAGCGATATGATTTTCGGAAAACGGCTGGGTATGAAAACAGTATTGACCGGGGATTGCGTTGTGGCAAAACAACACCCTGAACTTGTTGATTTCGTTTACCCTGATTTGCTTACCTTTGCAAACACAATAGATTCTAATATTAAGTTAAAGAGCTGATAGTGAATCCTCTACTGATTCTTGCGGTTTTTATTTCCTATTCAGCATTGCTTTTTCTAATCGCCGGAATTACCGGCCGCCGTTCCACTAACGATACGTATTTTACAGGCAACCGGAATTCTCCCTGGTATATTGTTGCCTATGGGATGATTGGCGCGTCTCTCAGTGGGGTCACCTTCATTTCAATACCAGGGGAAGTGGGTGCTTCAGGGTTTTCATATATGGTTCTGGTATTGGGCTATTTACTTGGATATGCATTTATCGCCCAGGTTTTGCTCCCCGTTTATTACGGACGTAAACTCACTTCTATCTATACTTATCTTGAACAAAGATTCGGGCCATATACCTATAAAACCGGCGCTTCATTTTTCATTCTTTCGCGCAGCATAGGCTCGTCGTTCAGGGTTTTTCTTGTGGTTAACGTACTTCAGATTTTTGTATTCGACAATTGGGGAATTCCTTTTGCTGTGAATGTAGCGTTGTTTATGGGGCTGATACTGCTATATACATTCAGGGGGGGGATTAAAACGGTTGTCTGGACAGATACGCTGCAAACAACCTTTATGCTTGCAGCGGTTATTGTCTCGGTTACGATAATTTCAAGGGATATGGAGATGAGCCTTGGTGCGCTGATCAATCAGGTGAGTAAAAGTGATTTTTCCCGGATGTTTTTCTCCGAAATCAATGACAAACGTTTCTACCTTAAACAGTTTTTCAGCGGTGCATTTATTGCAGTGGTTATGACAGGTCTTGACCAGGACATGATGCAGAAAAACCTTACCTGCCGTAACCTTAAGGATGCAAAAAAGAATATTTATCTGATGAGCTGGTCCCTTGTTCCGGTAAATCTGCTGTTTCTTTTCCTCGGAGCACTGCTATACCTGTATGTTCAAAAAATGGGAATAGCAATGCCACTGCGTTCTGATGACTTGTTTCCCCTGATTGCATTAAAGCATCATGGAACCTTAGCCGGACTGGTTTTTCTGATCGGATTGGTCGCAGCGGCTTATTCAAGTGCCGATGGATCGCTTACAGCATTGACAACATCTTTTAGTATTGATATTCTTGGACTTGGGAATAAAAGTAACTTATCCGACAGGAAGAAAGTAAACATAAGGATGATTGTACATTTATGTTTTGCAGTCTTCCTTACCGGCCTGGTCGTTCTTTTCCGCTCAATCAGCGATCAGTCTGTTATTACCAAGCTATTTACGATTGCCGGTTATACTTACGGACCCTTGCTTGGATTATATGCTTTCGGCCTGTTTACTAAACGAGATGTTGTTGACCGCTATGTTCCCTTGATTGCATTGGTTTCGCCGGTTTTAAGCTATATACTCAGCGTGAATTCCATCCATTGGTTCAACGGTTATAGATTCGGGTTTGAGTTGCTGATATTCAACGGCTTGATAACATATATCGGTTTGCTGATTATTTCAGACCGTCGGAAGGACCGCAATGCGAATCCTGAAGCAGAGATAAAATAGCGTACTGAGATAGAACTTTTTTTGTGTAAGATTGTTTGAGACGTATTTATACTTAACCTGACATATGAGCAACATCAGATTTAAAGCCCTTGAACTTGCCATGACAAGGTCTCGCAGGCAGATGGATATATTTCCTGATAAAGTATCCGATTATTTCGGAGAATTGGCCTTCAGTAAGGCGGTGATGCGTGATTACATGTCGCGTGAAGCTTATCACTCTGTGATGCGCGCTGCTGAAACCGGAGAAAGAATTGATCGTGGTGTTGCCGACCAGGTCGCATCCGCCATGAAGGCATGGGCGCTGAGCAAAAAGGCGACACACTTTACACATTGGTTTCATCCGCTAACCGGAGCAACTGCAGAAAAGCACGACGCTTTTATTCAGCCTTCCGGCGACGGAAAAGCTATAGAAATGTTCAATGCCAATGAGCTGATTCAGCAGGAACCTGACGCTTCGAGCTTTCCCAGCGGTGGTATTCGCAATACCTTTGAAGCAAGAGGCTACACTGCATGGGACCCGACCTCGCCTGCATTCATTCTCGACCGAACGCTCTGTATCCCGACTATTTTTGTTTCCTATACCGGAGAAGCACTTGATTATAAAACTCCGCTGTTGAAAGCCTCTCTGGCCTTAGATAAGGAAGCCGTTGCAGTGTGCAACTATTTCGATAAAAACATTGCCAGGGTTTATGCGACATTAGGCTGGGAGCAGGAGTATTTCCTGGTTGACACTGCACTATACAACGCCAGACCTGACCTGGTCCTGACAGGAAGGACACTTTTCGGCCATTCAAGTGCAAAGGATCAGCAACTGTCTGATCATTATTTTGGAATTATCCCTGAAAAGGTAATTGATTTCATGCGGGAGTTCGAATATGAAGCGCACAGGTTGGGCATTCCTGTCAGAACCCGGCACAACGAGGTGGCTCCTAATCAGTTTGAATGTGCACCGGTTTATGAAGAGGTAAATGTAGCGGTTGACCATAATCAATTGCTTATGCATTTGCTTGAGAAAGTCAGTAAGCGGCATGGTTATACTGTTTTGTTGCACGAAAAACCTTATGCCGGAGTGAACGGATCAGGAAAACACAACAACTGGTCAATGAGCACTGACCTTGGTGAAAACCTGCTTTCTCCGGGAAAAACGCCGAAATCTAACCTGAGATTTTTAACATTCCTTGTTAATATCCTGAAAGCGCTAGATACCAACGCCGACATCCTGCGTGCTTATATTGCCTCGGCAGGGAACGACCTCAGGCTGGGAGCTCATGAAGCACCTCCAGCCATTATATCTGCCTTTATTGGTACACAACTTACCGAGACACTTGACATGATTGAAAAACTCGGTAAAAAGGCGCTTTCAAAAACCGGTGAAAGCAATGGAAATAACATCAATATCCCTCGCATCCCAGAGATATTGATGGATAATACCGATCGCAACCGTACTTCTCCTTTCGCGTTTACCGGTAATAAATTTGAATTCAGGGCTGTGGGTTCATCGTCAAGCTGTGCAAAACCAATGATTGTGCTGAACCTGATTGTTGCAGACCAGCTGAAGAAATTCAGAAATGATGTTGATAAATTGATTGCTGAAAAAGTCAGGAAGGAGGAAGCAATTCTTCAGGTCATCAGCCGTTACATTGCAGAATCAAGAAGGATAAGGTTTGAAGGTAACAGCTACAGTGAAGAGTGGATTAAGGAGGCTGCCAAACGTGGCCTTTCAAATATTCCTGATACCCCTCATGCCATGAAATCCCTGCTCCGGAAAGAGGCAATCCGGATATTTGAAGAACACAATGTTCTGACGGAGCGCGAAATAAGGGCCCGATATGAAATCAAGCTGGAGAATTATGTGAGAAAAATCCAGATCGAATCACGTGTAATGGGAGACCTGGCCATCAATCATATTATTCCGATTTCAATACGTTATCAGAATCAGTTGATTGATAATGTTAAGGGTCTTAAGGAGGTGCTTGATAACAAAACTTATGTTGCCCTCTCAAAGAATCAGTTGGATACAATAAGGGAAATCAGCGAGCATATTTCCATAATCCGCGACCGTGTTATTAAAATGACTGAGGCCCGGAGGCTGGTTAACCGTATTACTGATATTGAGAAGCAAGCTGTTGCATATAAGGAAAAGGTACTGGTGTTTTTTGATGAAATCAGATATCATGCCGATAAGCTTGAGCTGATGGTGGATAATGAAATCTGGCCATTGCCCAAATACCGTGAGTTGCTCTTTATCCGATAAGGTTAACCCATTTATCTTAATAAGTCTGATAATAACCATACCCTGCATCCTTGAGTGCAGGGTTGTTTTTTTTATTACAGGAATACAGAACGTGCAGGAGCAATTGATTGTCAGATGTACATTGGTGACAATCCCGGAAGAATCCGCTGATTATTTGTGTGCCTTGCGGTAGGCCCGTTTCCAGGCTCTCCTGGCCCAGTAATTTCGTCTCCAGTATTTGCCCCAGTTAATTCCTGACCATATCCTTTCATGAAAATAATAAATAGTCAGTTTTACCGTAAAATCGATAATGCTGATCAGGGAAGCGTCGCCAAGGCTTTCATTCAGTGTGCGTTGGGTTGTGCTGCGGAAAATAATAAAGAATACAAAAAACATTACCCCGGAAGCGAGCAAACGGTATGTCAATGCCTTGATAAAACTCCGTTGCGGGCTGTCGCGGAATAGTGTCTCATCTTCAATATTTTGTGTTTTATTTCGTTTCCGGCCGGTAACTGCGCTCATAAGTGCAAAAATTTTGTGCCAAATTTACAAAATTACCTTTATCAAAACCGGAATTAACTGACGGGCGACATTGACAGATCATGGCTGAACAGGGCATCCATAAAAAAACTGATTGACCTCATCACATTGCTACTTGCGGGAGTTTCACAGTCAGGTGCAATAAATGCACGCTCTTTTCTGAAAATAGATTAATTTTGAGCAAAATATTCGGGAAATATGAAATTTAAAAGTGTATCATCTTTAGTGTTTATTCTTCTTTTCTTCCTGCTGCTGTTGCCCGGGGTGATATCAGGTCAGGTTCACGTGGTTCCGTTCGGTAAAGGAATGCCTTCTGTTGAGAAAAATGGCATATTATACACCCTTCCGCGAAATGTCGTCAAGGTGGAGCTTGCCGTTTCGAAAACAGAGACCTTTAAAGGACCATATGCTGATTTCGCAATAAAGTATTTAGGACTTACTTCTTTTATTACAAAGAATTCTGTTGATTATTCTATTGTGGATGCGGATATTGAGGTGCTTGCTGAAGCTGATCCTGATCAGTATTATTTTATTGAGATGGATGAAAAGGCCGGTTCAGGGAGGTCGCTTTTTTTTGCCATGAACGAGCAGGGTATCATAAGCGGGTATGCTGATGTTTCAAAAATGACGGGCCGCAAGCAATTGAGCGCAGACGGGAAATTGCGGACATCAGGGGCCGGTTCTCCGTTTATTGATCTTCTTCAGCCAAAAGTACTTGAAAAGGTTGACACCATTATCCGGCGGATCAGTGTAGATACGAATACTTTTGAGGATGTTTTTATCAGGCGGAGCATCTCCGAAAGATCGGCCGAACAGCTGGCAAAGGAAACTGCTGAACTGATCAGGAAAATCGATGATAATATATTCAATCTGATCACAGGTTATCAGGAAGTGAATTATTCAAAGGATGCGCTGGAATTCATGATTTCGCAACTCGAAAAGACAAAACAGGAATACCTGGCACTCTTCAGGGGAGTGAGCCGGACATCAGTCACAAAGCATGTTTATTATGTAACCCCCGGCAATAATCCTGAAGGGACGCTTGAAACAATTTGCGGTTTCTCAGGATCAGAAGGAATTGCCGCCCGCAATACTCCCGGGTTTGAGTCGGTCAGCCTGCTGATTGAATCGATGAATCAGCTGTCTGCAATAAGGGATTTTATCGCTCAAAGGGAGGCGCCTTCGAAAGGGAAACGGGGCCTGTATTACAGGATACCGGAGAAGGCCCGGATCAGCCTGAAGGCTGGTAACCGGATCATAGGGCAGAAAGAAGCGATGATCAGTCAACTGGGTATGGTCACTTTTCTTCCTGCCGGGATTTTTTCTTATATTAAAATGAATCCCTTGTCAGGGAGCATCGAACTCATCTCTTCCGAGTAAAACCATTGATCTTACAGATGAACCGGAATGCATTTTTTGAGAGGTTAAAGAATCTGCTGCTGTTCCCCGGTTACGAATGGAAAGTGATAAGCCTTGAAAAGAGGGCGCTCAGTGATGTAATTACAACTTATGTCTGGCGTTTAATCCTTGCAGGCGGCTTTGCCCAGTTTATAGGGAGTTTTTTCTATGTAAGAAATGTACTCGATATTGATGCCTACAGATTTTCTCTTCCGCTGGCACAGGCCTTTATCTACATTGCAGTCCAGTTCCTTGTAATTATTACAGGATCGGTGTTTATCAGAGGCATTGCTTTCAGGTTCGGGTCCGAAAAGAACCTGGTTAAGGCGGTGAAGCTGACTGCGTTTTCCTATACTCCCGTATTGATAGTATTTATTATTGCAAATTTACACCAGGTATTGTTAGTTGCCCTTTTGCCTGGAGTTTATGCGATTTATCTCTTCCGGACCGGTTGTCAGTATATGCTTTCTACACCCGGAAACAGGAGGCTTTCATTTTCCGTGATTTATTTGATAGTTATGCTGGGGTTGTTATTTGTTTTTACGCGACTGTTCGGGTACCTGTCATCATTAATATTCACGGGTTTTGGCGGAGTTTAGCCATTTTCGCTTTATTGGGTGTGAAGGTAAGCCTGACGAATAATAACCAGATCGGTCAACAGCTTTTCAAGTAAGTTGATATTCAGCATGTTTGCGCCGTCAGATTTGGCAATGGATGGGTTTGGGTGTGTTTCAAGGAAAATGCCGTCGACACCCGCGGCTATTCCTGCCCTGGCAATTGTGGAGATCAGTGCGGGCCTGCCTCCGCTCACTCCGCCCGGTTGGTTTGGTTGTTGAAGAGAATGGGTAACATCCAGTATAACAGGGTGTCCGAATTCCTGCATTGCCGGAATTCCGCGCATGTCAATTACCAGATCCTGGTATCCGAACATGCTTCCGCGATCAGTGATCATTACATTGTTGTTTCCTGTTCCGGTGACCTTCTCAACTGCGAACTTCATGGATTCAGGGGCCAGGAACTGTCCTTTTTTTATATTAACCCATTTGCCGGTTCGCGCAGCCGCTTCCAGCAGGTCGGTCTGCCGGCATAAAAAAGCCGGGATTTGCAGAACATCGACATATCGTGCTGCAACTTCTGCCTCCTGCGCCGAATGAATATCTGTGATTACCGGCAAACCCAACTGATTTTTTACCCTGGCAATGCTTTCAAGGGCTGCCATATCGCCGATCCCGCTGAAAGAATCCTGCTTCGACCGGTTAGCTTTTCTGTAAGAAGCTTTAAAAACAAAAGGTATTTCCAGCTTATCAGTAATTTCCTTGATCACCAAAGCGATTTCAAGAGGCATTTCAGGGTTTTCAACCACGCATGGGCCGGCAATCAGAAAAAAGTTGCCGTTGCTGTATTTCCTGATGCCCGGAATGTCGGGGGTAGTTTTTATACTCATAGTTAATTGTGTTCTAATACTGGTATTTGTTTTTCCAGAGATTCTTCAGATATTTTCTGATTTCTTCCTCTCTGGGATTTTTGCCGGGCTCATAGAATCTGGTTCCGGAGAGCTTCTCCGGAAGAAATTCCATTTCAGCGAAATTTCCTTCATAACTGTGGGCATAGCGATAATCGGCTCCATACCCCAGGTTTTTCATTAAACCGGTCGGTGCATTCCTTATAGGCAAGGGAACCGGCAGATCGCCTTTGTTTCTTACTGCTGCAAGCGCTTCTTCAATGGCCATGTAGGAAGCATTGCTTTTCGGAGAACAGGCCAAATAAACAGCACATTGCGAAAGGATGATTCTGCATTCCGGATATCCGGTTTTATGTACGGCATCAAAACAGGTGTTGGCCAGCAGGAGTGCATTCGGATTGGCATTGCCGATATCTTCTGAGGCCAGAATCAACATCCGCCGCGCTATGAATTTTGGGTCTTCTCCGGATTCAATCATTCTGGCCAGCCAGTACACCGCAGCATTCGGATCGCTTCCCCGCATCGATTTGATAAATGCAGAAATAATGTCGTAGTGCATTTCACCTTTTTTGTCATACATGGCGAGATTTTGCTGTATGACTTTCAGGGCGGACCGGTTGTCAATTTCTATTATGTTGCCGTCCGGATGCTGCACACCGGCAATAATTTCCAGGGCATTCAGCAACTTGCGCGCATCCCCTCCTGAAATTCTCAGCAGGGCTTCGTCTTCTCTGATCCTGATTTCAATACCTGTCAGGACTTTTATTTTTGCCAGTGCCTTAGCCGTAATAATTCTAAGGTCATTCTCATCCAAAGGTTTGAGAATGTAAACCTGGCACCTGGAAAGAAGTGGTGAAATTACTTCAAATGACGGGTTTTCGGTAGTGGCACCAATCAATGTTATGATGCCTTTTTCAACAGCGCTCAGCAGTGAGTCCTGCTGTGATTTACTGAAGCGGTGAATCTCATCAATAAACAACAACGCGTTTTTGCCAGAATTCCGGGCATTCTCAATAACTTCCCGGATGTCTTTTACGCCGGAGTTGATCGCGCTCAGGGTGAAAAACGGTTTCTGTAGTTTGTTGGCAATGATATGTGCCAAAGTGGTTTTGCCTACACCGGGAGGGCCCCATAAAATAATGGAAGGAAGGGTGCCGGACTCTACCGCCTTCCGCAGAATGCCATCGTTACCGATAAGATGTTGCTGACCAACATAGTCATCAAAATCAGAAGGACGAAGCTGTTCGGCCAGCGGGGGAAGGTTAGTCATCAGGAAAGTAATTATTGCCGTCTGCAAAGATAGGGCTTTGTGAATTGTCAGCGAAAAATTGACCGGCAGATCCTCCGGATCGGCTGCATCTGAATCGGGTATTTCTGTTTTTTCGGGAAAAATAGCGTAGAAACCTGATTGATTTTAAGCCTATTTTAATATTATTTTAAAGATTGTTACTGATATAACAATGTAAAAGCCTGAAATACAGTGTTTAAAACTCATTAAAAATAAATTAAATTTTTTTGTAAAAAACTTGCTTTTTAATACGGAATTTATCTATCTTTGTCACGTTTAAAAACCCAAAACAGAACATGAAAACATTATCACAGATTTTAGTAGTTGCCGGTCTTGCAACTTTGGTTGCTTGCGGTCCCAGTGCAGAACAGTTGGCTGAGCAGGCTCGCCTCGATTCAATCCGTATTGCTGATTCAATCGCTCTCGTAGAAGCTGAAGCAGCCCGTATTCAGGATTCGATCAACGCTGCTCTTGCTGCTGACACTACCGTTGTTGAAGAGGTTGTTGTTGAATAATCTTAATGAATTTTAACAGCAAAGGAGGCCCAAAGCCTCCTTTGCTGTTTTTAAGCAAGCCGGATTTTAGTAATTTTCACATTCATCCGGAATTAATTGCCGGGTATTTAGATAATTACATCGGTCTGCAGCTGTGCCTGGCAGACGTCTTGCGGACTTCTTTATTGTCGCCCGTTACATATTTCCTGCATGGTTCTGCTGTTTCATTTTGCTTTTCCTCAGGCTATTGGGCATAGGTGCTGTTATGTCTTTTTTATCTTTATTTTACTGTGCTTTGGATAACAGCTCTTCAACCATGATTCGGAAATTTTCAATAACATCATCATCTATCAAAAAAGATGTTTTACCAACACAACCGGATTTCTTATAAAGATAGACCTGATCTCTTTGCCCCTGAAAAACAATTTTACATTTCCAGTTATTTTTCTGCACCTCAGCATCTATACTGTTACCATTTAACCCTCTAAAATCTACATTTTTTAAAAATGAGATTATTGTATCAATATCTTGTTTGGTATTAAAGATGTTAATTTCAGTTTCACTATCAGGTGAAGTGAGTTCAACCTGGATTGATGTTATATTTTCAGTATTCCACCCCTGAATTCTGTTTTGGGCTATTCCATTCATGCCTGAACAGAAAATAATTAGAAATACAAACACGAAAGCTTTCATTTTAAAATAATTTTAGGTAAAAAAATGTTTTGTATAATGAAGATGCTTAAACATTGGTTTTTCCATAAAAATAGTTCATAAATTTTTTAATAATTGGGCATAACTAATCTTTTATCGCGCTGCGAATAGCTGTTCCACTCCTTCTCCGAATGAATAAAATAACCAATATTCACGCATTGCTTTTGCTTACCTTTGACAATGTTAATTTGTAATTTAAATCTCTCTTTAAAATCAGATATGGAAGAACTTCCTGAAATTTCCGAATTATCATTCCGGCATTTTGGTTTTGATCAATCTATTCAAGATGGCCTTGATTCCATTGGGTTTGAGACGCCAACTCCAATCCAGGAAAAGATAATTCCTCTTATTATGCAGGGCAAGGATGTAATCGGTTGTGCCCAAACGGGAACCGGCAAAACAGCAGCATATCTCTTGCCGGTGCTTCACAGGGTTATTACTAATCCTGTAAAAGGAATCAATACAATGATTATTGCTCCAACGCGGGAGCTGGCACTGCAGATCGCGCAGCAACTCGAAGGATTCAGTTATTTTATGAATATCAGTTCTCTGGCTATTTACGGGGGGACGGATGGTATAGAATGGGAGCAGCAAAAGCGTGCACTAACCCAGGGGGTTGATATAGTGGTTGCTACTCCGGGAAAGTTGATTTCATTTCTGAATATGGATATTGTTCCGGTCAGTAATCTTCAGCACCTGATCCTGGATGAAGCCGACCGTATGCTTGACATGGGATTTTTCGATGATATCATGCGCATCATCAGTTACCTTCCCGAAAGCCGGAGCACATTGCTCTTCTCAGCTACCATGCCGCCCAGGATCAGAGAATTAAGCAAGCGGATCCTGAAACATCCGGAAGAGGTAAATATTGCCATCTCAAAGCCGGCGCAGGGTATCCTTCAGGTAGCGTATCTGGTTTATGACAAGCAGAAAACCCCGCTGCTTGCTTCATTGATACGGGGTCGTGACCTGCCGAGTATACTGGTGTTTTCATCGACCAAATCAAAGGTTAAGTCAATTGCAAAGGAACTGAAAGCGGAAGGTTTCGAAGTATCAGATATTCATTCCGATCTGGAGCAATCTGAACGCGAGAAAGTTCTTCTGAAATTCAGAAACAGGCAACTTCAGATTCTGGTAGCAACGGATGTGCTTTCACGGGGGATAGATGTTGAAAATATCAGTGTGGTTGTCAATTATGATGTGCCTCACGATGCGGAAGATTATGTTCACAGGGTCGGTCGTACTGCGAGGGCGGAACAAACCGGTATTGCCATTACTTTTATCAATCAGGACGAGCAATATCAGTTTTCACGCATAGAGAAACTCATCGATACAGTAATCAGGAAACAAATGCCGCCGGCCGGGTTGGGGCCCGGTCCTGAATACAACCCGAAATCCGGTCAGTCCCGGCCCGGCCGCCGGCAAGGTAACGGAGGCAAAAGCAGGGGAAAGAAGAGCCCTAAATAAATTTCCGGTCAGGGGAGCTTGCTGATTCGAATGGTGAATTTGCCGGAATTCCGAAACCGGTCAAAGGTCACTGGCCTTTTCCTTGCTTGTTTTCAGTTTGAATAGTATGGCTGAAGTCATTTTTCTGACCAGCAGATAAAGGGGTATTGATAATA
Organism: Lentimicrobium sp.; assembly: GCA_023957275.1. Classification (GTDB taxonomy): domain Bacteria; phylum Bacteroidota; class Bacteroidia; order Bacteroidales; family Lentimicrobiaceae; genus Lentimicrobium. The sequence continues at coordinate 17,140 of JAMLHF010000002.1, forward strand.
CAAGCCAGATCAGGAAAGCGGTTAAAATAACCTGAAAACTGCCATTGAAGGCTCCCCACCAGTCAGTATTGAATTCAGCAATCAGGCTCCCCGGAAAATCCTGAAGTATTCCGGAATTAATCATCCGGGCGGCTGCTTTGTAAAATGGAATTACAAGCAGGATCTGTAAAGGGAAAACCGCGTAATTGATGAATTGGATCAAGGCAGGATTCATTCTGAAAATAAGCGAAACGGCAGTGCACAGAAGGGTCGATGTGCCTGGCACCGGGATAATGCCTATGCAGAAACCGGCAGCAATTGTCCGGGCCATCATCAGCGGGCTCAGGCCTTGCGAAAGAAATGCTTTTACAGGTCTGATATACCTTTCTGAAAACAGGTTTTTGATAACTGTTTTCATACGGCCATTCCAGGATCGATTTCCATTGCATACTGATATATGCCACCCTCCAGGATGCTGAGGTCTTTGATTTTGAGTTTGTCCTTCAGATATATATATACCTGTTCACTTTTTATTCCATAAATGCAGTAGATGATGATCTTTTTTTTCGGGTCGATTTCATTCAACATAGTCGGCAGCTGAAGCTGAGGCATAGAAACAGCCCCGGATATATGACAGGCTTTATATTTTTCAGGCTCGCGTGTATCGATCAGCATGAAGTCTGTCTTATTGTCGATCAGTGCTTTAAGCTCTTTTGGCGAAATGAATTTCATGGTATTTCTTTTGCCTTGGGTTCATTTTCGGGTATTTTCAATCTGGTCTGATTCAAGTATATGCATTCCATTCCCTGAAAATGCTGAGGAAATCATGGTCTCTGCTACGGCTGCTGCATGAACCGGACGGTATTTTTTCAATTTTCCTGTAAGTAAGGGACTGATTATTTTTGCAGCAGTTTTTCCCCATTCTTCAAATATGCGGTATTCCCGTCTGACCCCTAAAAGCATTGATGGCCGGAGAATAATAAGATTGGGAAAGGTTAGCTTTTTCAGGGATTCTTCAACCTGACCTTTGGTTCTAAGATAAAAGTTCCGGGAGTCAGGATTGGCCCCGATAGAAGAAACCAGCACAAAGGACCGGACGTGGTTTGAAGCGGCAGCTTGTGCAATATCAACGACCAGATCGTGATCTGTTTCAAAAAATACCTTTTTGGATCCGGCTTTTTTTATGGTTGTCCCGATACAGCAGAAAAGGTGATCTCCTTTTATCTGCTGAGCGATTGCTTGGATGTTGTCAGGATTAAAAGTGATCTGCCTCGTTTTTGCAGCATTGGTTAAAACCGGTTTTCTGGTGAAAAGAATTACTTCCCTGTATCTGCTGTCCTGCTCAAGCAGCTCAGTTACAAAGCCTCCTGTAAGCCCGGTGGCTCCGAAAACCAATGCTGTTTTTAAGTTGTCTTCTGCCATTTTAAATCAAAGTTATGGATAAGTTTATTCATATATGGTTTATTCCCTGATCTTTCCCCTTTTCATCGAAAAGAAAGTGCCGGGAATGCAAAGAATCGCGAATACGACAAATGCGTATCTGATACTGGTCATAAGTCCTTCTGTGTTTTCAAGTCCTGTTCCCTTGTTGCCCATGATCAGGGCGAACATCATCAGGCTGATGCCCATACTTACTGTTTGGCCGGTCAGGCGCATGGTGCCTAAAGCAGCAGAAGCGATACCATAGTATGAAGGATTTACCGAACTCATTACAGCATTGGTATTGGGTGAAGAAAAAAGGGCAAATCCCAGTCCAAGTAATAGCTGCAGCAGAATGATGTATGTGATGCTGCTGCCTGGGCCGAGCAATGAAAATGCGCCCAGCCCGATCACTGTCAGCCCCATCCCTGACGAAGCAAGCACATAGGGTTCTACACGGTCACTGAGTTTGCCGGCAAGCGGTGAAAGCAGCGTCATCATGACGGGCTGGGCCATCAGAATGACGCCTGTTTTTTCTGGTGAAAGCCCTTTGATTTGTTGCAGGTAAAAGCTAAGCAGGAATACTAATGCAAAAGTAGCACTGTAATTGATAAAAGCTGCGAGGTTAGAGAAGATAAAAACCTGATTGCCTTTGAACGTGCTGATTTGAAGCAGTGGATCTGCTGCTTTCTTTTCTATTTCCGTAAAAAGCCACAACCCGGCAAGTCCTGATAAAATAAATGCAATGCCCGGCAAACCCGGCATTTTTGGAAATCCAAAGATAATGAGCGCCAGGCTGATGCCATAGATAATACTGCCTGAAAAATCAAATTTGCCGGAGACTGATGATTTGCGGTCATTTTCAAGTTTTATTGCAGCGATCGGCGTTATGATGGTTGCCAGTAATCCGATCAGCGCAAAAATACTTCTCCATCCCCAAAGGGATGTCATTAATCCGCCAATAGTCGGACCCAGGCTCAGGCCCAGGTATACCGAAGCTACGTTGATGCCCAGTACTTTACCTCTTTCTTCTCTGGGAAAAGAGGAAGTAAGGATGGCGATGGCTGTGGCGTAAATCATAGCTCCGCCCGCCCCGTTCATAAACCGTGAAATTATCAACAGTAACTCAGAACCGGCCAGGGCTGATGCAAAAGCAGTAATTGCAAAAAACACAATCCCTGTCATAAATATCATTTTTCTGCCAAATTTGTCGGAAAGCCGGCCAAAAGGGAGCAGAAAAACGGCTGCAGACAGCAGGTAGGAGGTAGTAACCCAGCCAAGTGCAATGGTATCCATATCCAGGTCTTTCCCCATGGCAGGCAACGCGATGTTTATGGCGGATCCCATAAACGGCGTAAGAAATGAAGCCAGGGTTGTCACAAACAATATGGAACGGCGGGCAATCATCAGTAGTTTTTTTGCAAATGTATTCTAAATTGACCTTCAAATCGTGCAGGCAGTCAAGATTAAGGGGCGGAATGCGGCAGCAATGTTATCAGGGGTAACTGTAAACAAATCTTTATCAGGATGGTTTAATTCAGAGGTCGTTAAAAAAAAAGAATTGCTATGAGTTATCATTTCTCGAAAACAATGGAATGTACTGTTGATGAAGCAGTTGAAAAGGTTACAGCGAAGCTGAAGGAATATGGTTTTGGTATCATCACTCAGGTGAATGTGCAGGAAACCCTCAGGGAAAAGATCGGGGTTGAATTCAGGAAATACCGGATTCTTGGGGCATGCAATCCGACCTATGCCCACCGTGCTTTATCGGCAGAGAGCAGGATTGGCCTGTTGCTGCCTTGCAATGTAATTGTTTATGAAAGGGAAGATGGCAACACTGAAGTTGCTGCCATAAATCCAAAGGTAAGCATGGAAAAAGTCGGTAATAGGGATTTGACGGATTTTGCCTGTGAGGTCACTGAAATTATGGAAAAGGTAATAAAAGCACTTTAGGTTCAATCGTTGTACCCAAAAAGCTTTTTACTTTTAATGGACTCCGCCACATAAACGGGGACCAGTTTTTCCCATGAGTTATCCTTGTTTTTAATCTTATCAAGTACCATGGGAGAAAATATCGATAGATGCTTTTCGTTGATATTCTTAATGTCAAGGATTTTTCGGGCAGATATCAGATGCTTGTAAAGGTAGGCTGAATCCTCAGGGAGACTGATATCCCCGGAGTGTTTGATTTTACCGCTTTTCCCGTCAATGGCCGGATAAACGTACATCTTCATATTGTCGGGGAAAAGTTTTCCGAAAGCCTCAAGCATACCTCCTTTCAGATTGGAGTAATATGTCTTGTCAAAGACTTTTTCCAGCGTATCGACACCGATGACGATTCTTAATTTATTGATTCTGAATCCGGAGAAATATGCGACAAGTTTATAGAATTCCCTGAAGCCTGAAACCATCACATTTTGTCCCATGCCGTTGAGCAGATCCACGCGGTCGAGGAAATCCCGTTCATCTATATCATCTTCTTCCTGCGAAAGAAGATTATGCAGCGTGATTTCGCAAAACGACAGTGTGTTGCTCTTGTCATAATCTTCATCCCGTTTAAAGATGGCATAACTGGATTTCAGGATATCAAATCCAGCATAGGTAATAGGCCTGAAACTTCCCCTGAAAGCCAGTACATTTTTTTTATAAAGCATATCTTCCGGCTCCTGAACCATGCCATACCTGTCGAACATGATGGCGCTGGTCATGCCGTTTTTGACCAGCTGCACGGCCAGCAACCGGTTGTCGACATAGGCCAGCTGAGGCCCGTTCATCCTGATCATTGTGATATCCAGGCGGTCAGGGGAGAGGTTGTCCATCAGAGATTGCAGAAAGGTATTCGGCCTGTCGTGGTGAAAGTAACAGGCATAGATCAGGTTTACTCCGACAATGCCAAGCGTGTTCTGCTGCAGGAGATTGTCTCTTTCGTGCAATTCCACATGGATAATGACTTCATTGGGCTCATCGTTCTGCTCCAGTTGAAAACGACAGCCTATCCAGCCATGACTGATATTGTCCTTCCGGTAGTTTATCGTTGAAACCGTATCTGCAAAAACAAAGAATCTGGTAGGTTTTTCCCTTTTTCCCTGCAAAACACCCACCAGCTGATCGTATTCGCACCTGAGCATCTCCTCCAGCCGCTGGCATGAAACATAGCGTTTGCTGATTTGCTGGTTACTGTAGAGTACATCACTGTACTGCTTGTCATAAGCTGAAATCGTCTTGGCTATGGTTCCCGATGCCCCGCCCGCCTGAAAGAATGACCTTGAAACTTCCTGGCCTCCACCGATTTCTGCAAATACACCATAGGTCGACTGGTCGAGATTCAGGGTCAGCGCTTTCAGGTTTGTACTCAAAATCTGTCTTTCCATTTTCTGCTACGGTGGTTTTGCAAACGAATATAAGAATTAAAACGAAATCTTCATCGACAGGTTAAATGTTCTCCCGGGAGACCAGAAGCCCCTGAACGTGTCAAGTTCGTGGGAGCTCCCGTCTTCGCCCCGCATAATGACTTCTTTGTTCAGCAGGTTATAACAACTTACCGAAGCAATGGTTTTCAGGCCGGCAATGTTAAATGAATAGTTTATAAACAGATCAGTCATGCTGTAATCAGGAATTCTGTAAGGCTGGTTCCGGTCAGCCGGATTATTCCGGCCTGACGGGTCAAATCCGGCGTACAAACGTCCATAATATAACCAGTTGAAATTAAGCGCGAGATCCTGAGCCAGCATAAGTTCTCCATAAATACCGGCCTGAAACTGCGGCGCATCGCCAACTTTAAGATCCCTGGCATAAACCTCGGTATAATCGATAAGCACCTGATTGTCATTATATAATTCAGCCTGTACATCGTTTTTCCAGCGCCAGTCTCCGAGCGACAGAACTGATCCCAGCATAAGGCTGCGCGATAGTTTGGCTGTCCCTTCAAATTCCAGTCCTTTGTGCAAGGCATCAAGCCCTCTGATCAGTGCCCTGGTCTGGGCGTTGTTTTCCAGTTGAATATTTTCACGGCTCAGCAGTGATTTGTCTCTCCAGAGCGTATAATAGGCATTGAATTTCAGGTTGATGTTGCCCCGGCTGAAGCCATAGCCGGCTTCAAATGCTTCAATAATTTCATTGCCAAGATCCTGAACTACCGCATTGCTGAAGTTGGCAAAAACAAATTTGAAATATGGCGCTTTGGAATAATAACCGGCATTCAAGTATAAATTGTGGTGATTGTCGATATTGTAGCCTAATCCGGCTTTCAGATCATATCCGGCTTTCGAAACAAGTTCACTTTCAGTGTTGCCGATGTAATTAATCCGGTCAGTTCGTCTGAACCAGGTATTTGAAACAGTGCCGGCTGCAAATGCGTTCACTTTACCAATCCTATATTCTGCCTGCCCGAAGTAACTTACCACATCCACCCGTGCATCGTTATCTACATTGATGATGTCGCCTACACCTTTGATCTGATTCCTGCCACCGATCCCGGCCAGAGACCATGCATACTGATCAACCCAGAAATTTCCTCCGAGAAGATTGCTGATCTCTTCCCTGAGATTGGATTTGAAATAGCGTGTGTGAATGCCGGTTACGATTTTAAGATTTTCGTTCACTTCATGATTAAGGGTTGAAAGAAGACCATACCAGACATGGCTGGCTCTGTAATTGGTCAGGATAATTTTCGAAAAACCCTTAACAAATTCACCTCCTGCCAACTGAACTGAATCGCTATGATTGATATTCTGCCGGTATACAGCGTCCCAGTCAATCTGATTGTTTTTCCGGAAGCCTGATGCACCGTCGCTCATAAAAGATTCGGAATATTTTCCGCCTCCATCGCCAAATGAGAGATATGCAGAGCTTGCCAGCAGGCTCTTCTCATTGATATTCCAATAATGATTCAGCGAGAGTTGAGGTTTATGATAAAAGTTTTCGGACAGGCTTTCAATTTTCCCGTTTAACATTCCCCAGTTTGGATTATAGCGATTACCGAATTGATCGTACTGTTGTTTGGTAAGTCCGTAAGTCCGTTGTCCATGCCTTTCGGGAGCGCCCATGCCTGTAAAAACCAGCAGATGCTCCGGATTTATTTGCTTGCTGATGGAGAGAAACCAGGCCCAGGCATCAACATGGGTAGCATCAACATATCCGGGTCCGGTTGTGCGGGATCCGAGAAATGTCATCGCGTATCCTTTGTCTGTTTTTCCTGTCGAAAAACTCATAATGATCTTTCTGTTGCCAAAATCGGAAATGGCATGGCTTATCGATCCGCCTTTTGATGCCTCGGTAGTTTTTGTAATGATGTTAATGGTGCCACCCACCGAGTTTAATGCCACCCTTGAGGCTCCGAGACCGCGCTGAACCTGGATGCTCTGTGTCGCATCGCCCAGTCCTGCCCAGTTCGACCAGTAAACCAGCCCGTTTTCAACGCTGCTTACCGGAACACCGTTTAACAGCAATCCAATATTCTCCTGCTGGAACCCCCTGATGCTGATGCGCGCGTCGCCATTACCACCGCCAAGTTTTGTGGCATATACACCAGGTGTCATCTTCATGATTTCAGGGTATTCCTGCCCGCCTATTTCCCGTTGTATCAACGCTGTTTTTATGGTGCTGACGGCGACAGGCGTGTTGCGTTCCCGGGCATGCGATGAAATGATACTGATCTCGTCGAGGCCGATCATATCGGGAGTCAGCTGGATATTCAGAAACTCATTTTTATCCCCGACTATCACCCGGATGCTGAAAGGCCGGTAAGACAGGTGGCCGAACGTAAGGTTATGGCTGCCTTTTTCAATCAAGAGACTGAAATAGCCATTCTGATCAGTTACAGTGCCTTTGCTTTGCTGATCGGTCTGAATAGAGACCTGTTCTATTCCCGCCCCGCTGGTAAAGTCGGTAACCCGGCCTTTTATTGTTGTCTGGGCAGTTGCTGTAAGTTGCAGGAGGCTGATGAACAGCGTGATAAGAGAGGTGATGAGTTGTTTCATGGTATTCTGTTGTTTGACCTGTTTTCTTTTCGCAATCCGGATAACAATACCCGAATAACAAATACTACAGGGCAGAATACCTTTATACTACCGGCAGGCATATCTATGCCTCCGGCAGCAATCTCAGATTCTTCTTCCATCCAGACTTTACTGTCGGTACCGGAATTAAACCGGTTCAGTCATTCAGCATATTAGCTGTTTGAGTCGCGGACTCTACCGCCGATCGGGAATTTCACCCTGCCCTGAAGAATTTTGCGGCAAAAGTAAAGATATTTTTTCCGGATGCAAGAAAAAAATATTCATGCTTTAATTATTCATGCAATCAGATGCTGTTAACCTTTATTATACTTTCAATTTTTCTTTACTTTTCGTCGAGAAAGCCCGGAAGGGGAGCGCTGGAGAATTGATTGTCAATTTATTGAAATACTGATTTTATTTTGAATGTGAAGAAGCAGGTCGTTGTGCCTCTTTTAAATTAACAGCCCTGAAGATATTACCGGATTCCGATTATAACAATGAGAATTACTTCTGAAATAAGCCACGTTCCGGATTATCCCGAAAAAATCAGATGACAATAAAAGCCAGATATTGTACTAAGCTAACTATATTTTCATTATCTTTATGATGAAATATACTGAAACAATAATCCGATGTTGTTGTTGTAATTACTTGAGCTATTTGCGCTGATCCTATGTCAGGATCAACCAGATATAATATAACAATCATCTATTGGTAAGGCTGATGAAAAAGACTGATAAAGGAAAAGTTTCGGCGTCAGAACGGGAAGGCAGGGCTTCTTTATCAGTAATGCCAGCTGAGCCTGATCGTGAATTTTCTCATGAATTTGTCGCCGCGCTGATCAGCGTTTACCCTGAAGCCATTGCCATTTCCGACCGGAACTTCAATGTACTTTTTCATAGTAAAAAAGTCTCTGAAATAATTTCGGAATCAGAGATTCAACTTATCGGCAGGTCTGTCTTCGAAACTTTACTGAAGGTTCCGGATTCAGATTTACCGGCTCTCAAGGAAAAACTGAACGATATCGCCGGATGTGAGATTTCTATAAGATCTGAACTGCCTGATAATAATACTGATGCAGAAGTGCTTATTTCAACTTTGGAGGGTAGGTATTCAGGTTATTATACATTCAAAATCAGGCCGCATCAAACCGGTCAATCCGCATATAGTACTTCTCCAGAAAGCAGATCAGAAAAAGCAGAAGTCAGTTCAGGGGAAGTAAGCATGGCCATCGGCCAAAAGAAAATAGACAGCGGAGTTCTGTTTAACATCATTGAAGCGCTTACGCATCCCTTTTATCTGATTGATATATCTTCAGGGAAGATAGTTATCAGCAATTCCGCCGCCAGAGACTTCGAGCTTTCAGTGAAGAGTTCAGGATGCAATATGCGTCATAAACCGTCATTTTGTGCCGGAGATGCTTCAGACTGTATCCATGCAGCAGTCAGGTCAGCCGGCTCCCCGGTAAGAGTAGAGCATACCTACGAAAAGCTGAACGGGGAAAAAGTGATTCATGAAGTCTTTGGCTATCCGATGCCGGATGATAAAGGGAAGCCCTGGCTGGTTATTCAGTATTCCATTGATATCACGGAAAGAATAAAAAACGAAGCCGCACTGAATGAATATCGCGTAATTACTGAGAATCTGCTCAAAAACATTCCTGGTATGGCATTTCGCTGTCTGAACGACCGGCACTGGACAATGGAATATGTCAGTCCCGGTTGTAAAAGGCTGCTGGGTTACAGAGCTGAAGAACTTACCGGTAGCGGACAGATAGAGTTCAATAGTCTTATACTTCCTGACGACAGGGAGAGAGTTTGGGCGGAGATACAGACTGCTTTAAAACATCATAATTACTATAGAATTGAATATCATGTTGTTGCTCGTAACGGAAGGGTAAAATGGGTGCAGGAGAGCGGACAGGCGATTTATAGTAACACAGGGGAATTAATCTGCATCGAAGGCCTTATCTCCGACATTTCCAGCCAGAAGATATCAGAAGCAAAACTTCAGCGTGAACTTGCCATAAATCAGACAATCGCCGCTGCCGGACTTGATCTTTTACGCGGTCATGCCAGGCTTCCCAGGCTGGCCCAAATGATTCAATCTCATTTGCTGAAATTTACCGGCAGCAAGCTTTCATATGTGATCACACACGACAAATCAGAAAAATTCAGGATATATTGTTATTCTGAGGAGGGTGATGATTCCGAAGGTCTGCTGGTCGCGCCCGAGCGCCTGAAGGAGAGCTTTTTCGGACAGTTTATTGAACTTACAGGGCCGGAGATCAGAAACGAGATGAGCTACAAAGGCGCCTTGCCATGTATTACCAGACAAACAATAGATGTTTACCGTTTGCTCTTTGTTCCTGCTGTAATAGACGAAAATTCCGACGCGATGATTGTGCTGGCAAACAGCGATTCACCGTATAGCCATAAATCTATCGTTGTTGTCCAGCGCTTTATCAACCTGTTTGCCCTTGCTTCATTCAGGATACAGGCCGAAGACGCCTTGCGCGAAGCCAAGTTAAAGGCGGAAGAGTCGGACCGGCTCAAAAGCCTGTTTTTATCCAATATGTCGCATGACCTGCGTACGCCCATGAATGCCATTGTCGGATTTGCAGAGATGCTTCAGGATGCGGAACTGGGAAGGGATGAGAAAGAGCGCTTTCTGGATGCCATCATCAAAAGTGGCGATAGTTTGCTTCATCTGGTGAATGATATCATTGATATTTCCAAAATTGAAGCCAGACAGATACAACTGGTGTATTCGGAATGTGAAGTAAATGCCCTGCTGGATGAGATTGAGCTCACCTTCAGGCAGGAACTTGACCGGCTGGGTAAATCGCATGTAATGTTATATATTCAGAAAGGAATTCCGGATTCAGGCTTCAGGATATTTACCGATGCCATCAGGGTGAAGCAGATATTGTCGAATCTGATAGGGAATGCCATTAAGTTTACCGATGAAGGATTTATTGAAACCGGATACCGTATTGATAGTGGCAAATTACTCTTTTATGTCAGGGATTCTGGTATCGGCATTCCCAAGGAGCATCAGAAACTTGTTTTTGAGCGCTTCGGGCAGGTTAAAGAAACGGCTTTCAGGAATATCAGCGGCACCGGGCTTGGCCTGACCATTTCAAAGAATCTGGTTGAACTGCTCGGCGGAAAAATCTGGCTGGACTCCTTTCCCAACGAAGGTTCTACTTTCTGGTTTACACTGCCGTTGAAAAAAATGCAGTCGGGCTCAGCGCCTCAGTCTGCGAAAAGTTCCGGCTCTCTCAGACCTGATCTGAGTGATAAATGCATTCTGGTGGTCGAAGATGTAGATACCAATTATTTCTACATCAGTTCATTGCTCGAAAAAATGAATGCAAGGGTGATCCGTGCCGCTAATGGCCGCCGGGCTGTTGAGATGTGCAAAGCCGATTCATCCATCAACCTGGTACTTATGGATATTGAGTTACCGGTGCTGAACGGGTATGAAGCCACGCGTGAAATCAAGAAACACAGGCCCGGTCTGCCCGTGATCGCCCAAACGGCTTTTGCCATGGCAGGAGAACGGGAGCGTAGCGAAGAAGCCGGTTGTGACGAGTACCTCGCAAAACCAATTCGCAAGGATGATCTTATTGAAACCATCACGAAATTTATCTCCTGAAGATTTGTACAAAATATAGACGGGGGGTGCATAAAAGCTGGTTCAGCGCGTGAAGCAGTGATTCAAATATTCGATTTTGTTTTATTGATTTTTATAAATTTGTATTCAGATCAGAAATATCCAATCTTGAAAACCATCCTCAAACTGATAATTACCTAAGGGAAGATCCTGTATCCAGTTACAGGCCGGCTGTTCCGGGGAACTTCTCCGGAAGGTTTTTCATGCCTGTTTCTGTTACTATGGCCATGCTCATTAAGCATTTGTGCTGATATTGCAATTGATACTGCATCCTGAATATCAATAGCTATGGTAAACCGGGCTTCTTTCCCTGGAAGATTATTAAATAATTTGTCTCACGTTTATTTTACTGTCAAATGAGTCTTTCGAAAAAAGAAAAGACTGCCGGCATTGTTCTGGTAGCATTATTGTTTTTGATAACCCTGTTCAGTACCCATTACTTTCTGGGTGAACTCAATATAGGTTTTGCTGATTGGATTGCTTTTAATGCATGCAGTCCTGTAAGCTATTTATTCATATTGTTTTTCATCGTGTTTTTTATCCGCCGGAATTATAGCTGGCTGGTTCTGACCACGTTGCCCGTGTATTACCTTGGGACACTGTCCATGTTTGTATTGCCGTGGACAGGGACATATCTGTTTGCCCACGCGGGGCATATCATAATGACGCTTTGTATGTGCTGGACACTGTACGTGCTTTTAAACCACCGGCAATATAAATCGCTGGCGGTAGGATTGCTGATCAGCATTCTCCTCTTTGCACCATACATTGCCCATGTGCAGACATACAATCAGAAACATGCCGGAAGGCTTACAACGCTGCTTGGTAATCCTTAAAAGGCATGTATCGGTTTTGGAAGTGTGTATTATGTGGCTGTCAGTTAAGTTAATCCGATAGGATAAAGGGTTAAATGTGTTCATTGCCCTGAACGGGGGAGAGGCGATGCAACTGCATCGCCTCTCCGGGTTTCGGTCAATCATAGAAAGAAAGGAGAATGCTTCCGGGTTCCGGTTGCAATTCTCCGGGAGGTTTCATCTATATCTTTTTACCGATATAGAATACATAGCCGTAAAAGGCTTTATACTTATCATAAAGCCGGGCTTCATGCATTTCGTTCCTGATCAGCGACGCTGCCATTGCATTGTCTTTGTACTTTTCGAGGAAATCTTTCTGCGCTGCTGCCTGCGGCACATAAAAGTTTTTCGTCCAGCAATATTCGGGAAGAATAAACGCAGCAACCGGTATATAGCCTGATTCCTGGATACATGCGACCTTATTGGGGATTGTGTCAATTTCAGGATAGGCATCCATCCAGAATTTTTCAATCTCAGCGGGTCTGCTACCGGTGAACCATGATGCTTCAGTTACAGCCACATAGCCTCCTGTTTTAAGGAACCTTTTCCAATATTTCAGGCCTTTGCCAAATCCGATATTATAGATGGCGCCTTCCGACCAGATCAGGTCCAGCGAAGCTTCCTGAAAAGGCAGGTTGTCCATTGATCCTACCACTCCCCGTATCCTGTCCTGAAGGTTAAGCTTGTTTACATTCAGGTTCAGCCGTTCTATAAACGCGGGGAAAAGGTCAATGGCGGTGATTTGCCCCGGTGCGTTCTGAGCCAGTGTTATGGTCTGGCTTCCCGTACCGCATCCCAGGTCGGCAATGAGTGATTCATTGTTCAGGTTTTCTGTGAAGCTGAGGGCTTTCACTGTCATCTCCGCGCTTCCCGGGCCCTGACGTTCAACTCCGGAAAAGTATTCGCAGATCAGATTGATGTCAAATTCGTGAATGGATTTATTTTCGTTACTCATGATTTTCAAATTAATTGTTGAAACACCTTACAGGATTTTTTTGCAAATCCTTTGGTGATTTCAGCTGGGTTGAAAGAAATAAAATAATATTATCCGGCAGGATGATGCCGGCATTGCGCAAAAGGATAACCGCAGGCCATGAGCCCGGGTTATTTACCTCACAATATCCGAAGAAGAATTAAACATCCAATGATTTTAGACGAAGCAAAGGTAAAGGCTTTTTCAGTTCCTTTTCGTTTGGCCGGAAAAAAATATTCTGTTGCAAGAGATTGATAATATTTGATACATAAAGAATAGCGGGATGCCTGGATCAGAATCCCGGGATTCAGGTATAGCGGGGGTCACTTTTCATCGGAAGTTTAGCCATTTTTGATACTTCGAGCGACGGAAAGCCGAATTCTTCCACAACCTTTCCTAACAGCAGGTATACACCTCTTCCCCTGAAAGGGTAAGCGCGTGCGATATCGGGAAAATGCACCGAGTCGAAAAACTCACCCTCAGCATCAAAAAAAGTGGCGAAGTGCATGATCTCGCTTTTGATGGTCCTTACATATTTAATGGTTACCAGCACTCCCGTCATTCTGACAATTTTGCCGGTATTTTCAGCCAGTTGCCCGGCGTTGATTTCGCCCCTGAAGCTGGTTTGCAGCATATCGAAGTAAGTCATGCTGACCGGGAAGTCGAGTAGTTCAATTTCGTCGTAGGCATCTTCGAGCGGGTTGTGCACCAGGGCGGGCAGGGAGAAATGCCTGACCGGTTGTCTGAAAAGGACCGCGGCCGGTTCCGGTTGTTTCTTGCCGGTGAGCATATGGGCTTCCCACAACAGTTGTTGTTTGCCCAGGCCCGTAAACCGGAGGGCGCCTGTCCGGATCAGGATAATCAGTTGCTCCATGGCCGGGTGTACCCTTTCGATGAAATCGTGTAACCCGGCATAGGGGCCGTTGCGCCCGCGTTCGGCCAGCAGATTTTCAGCAACGTTGCTTTCAAGGCCTGAAATGTGGACAAATCCCATGTAAATGGATTTACCGTTCAAGGCATTCAGGTAGTCGCTGTTGTTGATACAGGGCAGTTCTATGGTTGCTCCGCAGCGGCGGGCTTCGTTGAAGTAGACCCAGCTCTGATAGAATCCCCCGAAATTATTGATCACTGCAACCATAAATTCCACCGGAAAATATGTTTTCAGGAAGAGGCTCTGATAGCTTTCCACGGCGAAAGAAGCGGAGTGCGCTTTGGAGAATGAGTAACCGGCGAAGGACTCAATCTGCCGCCAGACTTCATTGGTGATGGCATCGGGATACCCTTTCTCCCTGCAATTGCTGAAAAACTTGTCAATGATTTTCTGAAACTCCACCCTTGAACGGTACTTGCCGCTCATGGCGCGGCGCAGTACATCGGCATCGGCCAGGTCGAGCCCCGCAAAATGATGACATATCTTCAGCACATCTTCCTGATATACCATTACGCCGTAAGTCTCGCTGAGTTGCTCTTTCATCACGGGATGTATGTATTCAAATCCGCCGGGATCGTGGAAACGGCGGATATATTCGCGCATCATTCCCGAGCGGGCCACCCCCGGGCGGATAATGGAGCTGGCCGCTACCAGGCTCAGATAATTGTCGCAGCGGAGTTTTTTCAGCAGGCCGCGCATAGCCGGACTTTCTATGTAAAAGCAGCCGTTTGTCTCGGCATTGCGGAGTTGCGTTTTAAGCCTTTCGTCCTGCTTGAATTTTTCCACCTGATGGATGTCGATGCTGATGCCGGAGCTTGCCCTGATGATATCCACACAGTCGCGGATATGCCCGATGCCGCGCTGACTCAGGATATCCAGTTTTTCAAACCTCAGGTCTTCAGCCACATACATATCCCATTGGGTAACCGGCATGGATTTGGGAGGCAGGTCAAGGGCCGTGTAACAGGTGATGGGCTCTTCCGAAATCAGCACCCCGCCGGCATGAATGCTGCGGATATTCGGGAAGTCGGTCATGCGGGTGCCGAGTTCTGCAATGTGCCGGGTGATGCCGTCCTGGTTCAGCGGGTTGTTGGGATCGTCCACCAGGCGGTCGAGTTCGGCCTTGGGTAAACCCATGACCTTGCCGAGCTCGCGCAGCGTCGATTTACCCTTGAAGGTGGATGTGGCGCCAAGCAGGGCCGTATGTTCACGTCCGTAGCGCTTGAAGATGTAATCAAGCACATCGTCGCGCTCTTTCCATGAATAGTCGATGTCGAAGTCGGGAGGGCTGCTGCGCCTGGGATTGAGGAATCGTTCAAAGTAGAGGTTAAGTTCTATGGGATCCACATCGGTAATGCGGAGGCAGTAGGCTACGATGCTGTTGGCCCCGCTGCCGCGCCCCACGTGATAAAATCCCCTTGACATGGAGTAGCGGATAATGTCCCAGGTAATCAGGAAATAGGCGCCGAATCCCAGGCGGTCGATGATGTCGAGTTCGTGGCGTACACGGGCAGCGGCTTCCCGGTTATTTTTTCCATACCGGTATTCCAGCCCTTCTGCCGCCAGTTTCTCCAGCAGCAGGCGATCATCGTACATGCTGCCCGTAAAGGTCTTTTTGTTTTTAATGGTGTGATAGTCGAAATCGATGCTGCATCGACCGGTAAGCCGTTCGGTGTTTCTGATCAGGCCGGGATAATCTGAAAAAATGCGTCTCAGTTCATCATGGCTGATCATCATATGGTTGCTGCCGGCTACCATTTCGGGGGTAAGGCGGCTGAGCAGAAGGTTGTTGTCTATGGCCCTGAGGTAGCGGTGCAGTTCGTAACCCTTCTCATCGGCGAAGCTCACCGGATTGTGGATAAGGTATCTGTCGGGATACTTCCGGTAATCCGACAATGGCAGCTTGTTTGCATCCGAGATACTTACCCCGGTGAATTCATTTTCGGCCATTTCTGCAACCTGCCTGCTGCCAAAGGGATAAACGACCAGCACATCACGGAAGGGCGGCGCCGGCCAGGGAAGGGGAGTGCCCTGCAGATTGCTCCGGGTCAGCAGGTCGTTCAACTCTTTGAATCCGCGGTTGTTCTCCGCGATACCGGTGTAAAGCAGGCGGTTCCCCTCCCTGAATTCAACTCCGGCCATGGGGCGTAGCCCTGATTTTTTACAGGCTTTAACAAAATCAATGGTTCCCGATGTATTGTTGATGTCGGCCAGCAAGGCGGCTTCAGCCCCGGCTTCCAGGGCCAGGCCGGGTATCTGTCCGATACTGATTGTGCCGTAACGCAGGCTGTAATATGAGTTAAATGTGAGGTGCACGTGCAGAGAATTCAAAGTTTTTGAAGAAAGAATCCGGATTGAATGCCTGTCCCGCTTACAGCCCCTTATGCTGATTCTTCATTTTTACATTTTCGTATTTTCACGTTTTTACATTGACTATTCATCTTCCTCAACCACAACAGTTCCCATGGTGGCGGCGCGGGTGACGGCGCGCTGCCCGAAGCGGTTGCGGATACGGTCCATCGCCTGGTAAAGACTGATGGTTTCAGGAGAGTCGTCGAACATGCTGATCTGTTGCACACCGCTGACCAGATGGCTGAACCTTACGCCTACCAGCCGGATCAGCATGCGCCGCTGGTAGAGCCGGTTGAACAGACTGCGGGTAACCGGCAGCAGGATGTGGTCGAAGGCGGTGTAGGGAATGCGTTGCTGCAGGGTGTGGGTGTCGAAGTTGGCATAACGTACCTTCACGGTAACGCAGGAGGCGAGTTTCTGCTTTCGTCTCAGTTCCCAGGCCAGTTTTTCTACTTTCTTCAGCAACAGGTCGTTGATCATGCCAATGTTGATCGTATCCTGTTCAAAGGTAGTTTCGCTGCTGATGGACTTGCGCTCCGAATAGGGTTCAACAGGGGCGGGATCAATACCGTTGGCCTTTTTCCAGATGATGATGCCGTTTTTCCCCAGCAGGCGCTCTACCATTTCTACAGGCATGCGGCTGAGGGTGTCAATATTTGCAATGCCCATGGAACGCAGCAGGTGAAAGGTTTTTTCACCTATCCCCGGTATCTTGCTGATGGATAAGGGACTGAGGAACGGCATCACGCGTTCGCGCGGAATCTCCAGCTCGCCGTTGGGCTTGGCCTGACCGGTTGCGATTTTCGAAACGGTTTTGTTTACCGAAAGGCCCAGTGAGATGGGCAGCCCTGTTTCGCGGATAATCCGTTGTCTCAACTCATGCGACCATTTCACCGACCCGAAAAAGCGGTCCATGCCCGTAATATCCAGGTAGTGCTCATCGATGGATGCCTTTTCGTAAACCGGGGCTTCTTCCGCGATGATGGTCGTTACCATGTTTGAGTAACGGGTATATTGCTCCATATCGCCGCGGATAACCACGGCATCGGGGCAAAGGGCCCGGGCCATCCGCATGGGCATGGCCGAGTGCACCCCGAAGGTGCGTGCCTCATAACTGCATCCGGCCACCACGCCCCGGTCAGACATGCCGCCGATAATTACAGGAAGACCGTTCAGCCGGCTGTTGCCCAGCCGTTCCACGGATACGAAAAAGGTATCGAGGTCCATATGCACAATGGTTCTGTTGTCGCCGGGGACTGTCATAAAAAAAATATCATTTTTGTTGAATCGTTGATTTTTAGTTGTACCTTTGATTAAAATTTAATCAAAATTCCGATTACAATATAATCATTTTTCTGATAACTTTAACGGAGCCATGAATATTTTTGCATCAAACATCAAATTATTGCGCAAGCGCCGGGGCCGCACCCAGGATGATGTTGCTTTCGCCCTTGATATGAAGCGGTCTACGCTCAGTGGTTACGAAAACGAGGTGGCCCAGCCAGGCATTGAGGCCCTGCTGCAACTCTCCAACTATTATGGTGTATCGGTGGATACCCTGCTTAAAATTGACCTTTCCGGACTGAGGGAAAGCGAACTTTCGCAACTCGAAAAGGGATACGATATATTTATTACAGGGAGCAAGATCAGGGTGCTGGCCACTACGGTCGACAGCGGCAACAACGAAAATGTGGAACTGGTAAACCAGAAGGCTTCGGCAGGATACCGGACAGGTTTCGCCGATCCTGAATATATTAAGGTATTGCCGACCTTTCACATGCCTTTTCTCTCAAAGGAAAAAAAATACAGAACCTTTCAGATAAACGGTGATTCAATGCTTCCGATTCCCGATGGCTCATGGGTTACAGGGGAATTTGTGCAGAACTGGAATCTGATCCGCGATGGTCAGCCGTACATCATTCTTACCCTGAACGACGGAATAATGTTCAAGGTTGTTTTTAATCTGATCAGAACC
Organism: Lentimicrobium sp.; assembly: GCA_023957275.1. GTDB lineage: Bacteria > Bacteroidota > Bacteroidia > Bacteroidales > Lentimicrobiaceae > Lentimicrobium. Next base: position 35,297 of record JAMLHF010000002.1, read on the forward strand.
GAATCCCGCCTGTCGCTCCACTCCCTTAACCCGCTCTATGAACCTTACGACGTGGAGATCAAGGATGTAAGGGAAGTCTGGAAGTTCGTTCACTATATCAGCAGCGCCATGCCTGAACCCAACCTGCCAAAGGAAGACCTGACGGCTACGGTTGCCGCCCTGAAAAAGGATATGGAAAAGCTCAAAAAGCAGGTTGCTTCCTCAACCGTACTCAGGTTGCCCTTCAATGATGAGTGATGCGTTTATCAAAGACGTATTACGGGCTCTGCCGGATTCACGCGATTTTTTATATTTGCAGTCAAGAATCCGGGTAAATATAATGACGTCATGACGCAACGTTGATGTCATTTGTTTAATGCAATCACAGGTAAACCTGAATGCTGAATACCCGGGCAATACTTCTGTCCTTCTCAGATTAATTTTATGGAAACCGACCATCCGAGCCGAAAACTTTTTGCAGGGGAAATTCAGGAAGAAAATCCGGATATCCGGGCAAAACTTGAACTGCTTAACCTGTTGGAGCATGCCTCATCCGATGTAATCTGGATTATGGACCTCCAGTTGAGGACAGTATATATGAGTCCTTCGGTGGAGAAGAACCTCGGGTATACCATAGAGGAGTACATAAAGATGCCGCTTTCGGAACGATTGCCCCGTGAATCTTATGAGCTGACGCAAAAGATCATGCTCACGAAGATTCTTCCTGTTGTGAAAGGAGAGAAGCCCGATACCGGAGAACCCATTGTTTATGAAATGCTGCATAAGCACAAAGGCGGAAAGCTGGCATGGGGTGAAGTGAGTATCAATTTTCTCCGCAACAATAAGGGCGAAATCACTTCCATCTTGGGAATAACCCGGAACATTCATGACCGGAAAACTGCGCAGCTTGCCCTGACCGAGAGCAGGGAGCAATACCGGCAACTGGTTGAGAAATCACCCGACTGGATTTGGGAAACTGATGCAGATAACAGACTCACTTACATCAATACGGCGCCTGAAAAAGTATTGGGCATTCCGGCAAGTGATCTGATCGGAAGAACCCCGTTCGATTTTTCTGATCAGGAAGCCGTTGAAAATGAAAAAGCCTTGTTTGAAAATATTAGAAAGGCCGGATTGCCTTTTTCGGGATTCCTTCAGGTTATACGCGACCGGTATGGCCGTCTGGTTTATCTGGATGTCAGCGCAAACCCAAGCTTTGATAAAAATGGAAAACTAACAGGATACCGGGGCGTCGGGCGCAATGTTACCGAGAAACAGACAGCATTGCGTAAGCTTGAACGGCTCGAAAATTTTAAGAATTTCATGCTGGGGCTGCCACTTTTCGCGTTGATTGAACTGGATGACAGCATGGAAATCATTGAATGGAGCGCCGCTGCAACGCATATTTTTGGCTATGACAGAAACAGTGCAATGGTTGAGAATTTATTCCTTAGCCTTTGGGAGCCCGCTCGCCGGAAATCTATCGTTGCAACCATTAAAAGAAAGGTGAAATCCCCTGAAGCCAGAACAATTGAATCGTCGAACATCAGGAAAGATGGCACCTTAATCCGATGCCGTTGGTTTATCGATAGCCGTTTCGACGCGATGGGAAAATTTTCAGGCGCGGTTTTCATAATACATGAAGTTACCGATTCATACCGGATGGAGCATGTGAATGATGGCTTTGATTCACTGACAAAAGCGGCCGGGATAGAGGTTTTCTTCACTGACCTGAAATTGAATCTGACTTATGTTTCAGAATATTTGTGTGATTTTGCCGGAAAATCATCTGATATGTTGACCGGTCAGAATGCCAGAAAGTTTTTTGATAACGCGTCATTTAAAATGATTGCCGAACAAGGGGTCAGTTTTGCGAAAAGAAACCTTAAATGGTCAGATTCCGTGAGATTTTCAATTACGGGAGAGGGTTGGAATCAGCGTAAACTGGAAGTTTCAGGGTTGTCGGACAGCAGCGGAAAACTTTCGGGATACATTTTCCTGCTCATGTCAACAAGATGATCCCGAACCCGGGACATTAATTCAATAACTTCAGCCGGGCCGTCATGACCTTCCGGGGTTGGTTTATTCTCTGAATAATAGCGGGCATTTGGTTATTATTTGTATCTTTGCACCCAATTTTCAACAGGATTTTTTTTAATATGATAAATATTACATTGCCCGATAATTCAGTAAGGCAGTTCCCCGAAGGGGTGACTTCACTGGAGATTGCAAGGAGTATCAGCGAAGGTTTGGCGCGTAATGTGCTGTCGGCCAGCGTAAATGGCGAGGTGTGGGACGCTACCAGGCCATTGAAATCTGACGCCCGGCTTAAGTTGTTTACCTGGGATAATCCTGAAGGCAAAGCAACCATGTGGCATTCATCTGCCCACCTGATGGCTGAAGCCATTGAACAGTTGTTTCCCGGTGTAAAATTTGGTATTGGTCCGGATATTGAGAATGGTTTTTACTATGATATGGATTTCGGGGATCATGAAATCTCCGCTGCTGACCTTGAAAGGATAGAGGCAAGAATGCTTGAACTGGCAAGGGAAAAGCAGACGTATGTCCGCAAGGAGGTATCGAAAGATTACGCCATAAATTATTTTACCGGGAAAAATGATGAATACAAGCTTGAGCTGATCAGCGATCTGGAGGACGGACAGATAACATTTTACGAATCCGGTACGTTCACTGATCTTTGCAGGGGGCCTCACTTGCCGGATACTGGCTTTATCAAGGCGGTAAAACTCCTGAACATTGCCGGTGCTTACTGGCGCGGGGATGAAAAGCGGAAACAGCTTACACGCATTTATGGCATCACTTTCCCGAAACAGAAAGAATTAACTGAGTTTCTGGAATTACTCGAAGAAGCGAAAAAACGTGATCACCGCAAACTGGGGAAAGAGCTGGAATTGTTTACTTTCTCGCAGAAAGTGGGTCAGGGATTACCTCTCTGGTTGCCAAAAGGGGCTCAGCTTCGCGACAGGCTGGAACGCTTTTTGCGCAATGTTCAGCAAAAGGCAGGATATCAGCCTGTAATTACACCCCACATCGGGAATGTTGAACTTTACAAGACTTCAGGGCATTTCCAGAAATACGGCAAAGACAGTTTCCAGCCGATTTCTACACCGATTGAAGGGGAGCAGTTCATGCTGAAACCGATGAATTGCCCGCATCACTGTGAGATTTATGCTTCAAAACCAAGATCATACAAAGATTTGCCAATCCGTTTTGCTGAATTCGGGACAGTTTACCGTTACGAGCAAAGCGGTGAATTGCATGGACTGACCAGGGTTCGCGGGTTTACACAGGACGACGCGCACATCTTTTGTACACCTGATCAGCTCAAAAGTGAGTTTATCGCGGTGATTGACATTGTTTTACATATTTTCAAAACCCTGAGTTTCAAGGAATATACCGCCCAGATCAGTTTACGCGATAAGGACAACAAGGAAAAGTACATCGGCAGCGATGAAAACTGGGATAAGGCAGAACAGGCAATTATTGATTCTGTAAATGAGGCCGGTATTGAAGCTGTGATTGAATATGGTGAAGCTGCGTTTTACGGACCCAAGCTTGATTTTATGGTAAAGGACGCTTTGGGGCGGAAATGGCAGTTGGGAACCATTCAGGTAGATTATAATCTTCCCGAGCGGTTTGAACTTGAATACATCGGGAATGACAATCAGAAGCACCGCCCGGTAATGATACACCGCGCACCTTTTGGCTCCATGGAACGATTTGTTGCTGTCTTAATTGAACATTCAGGCGGTAATTTCCCGCTCTGGCTGACTCCGGATCAGTTTATTATCCTGCCAATCAGCGAAAAATACCTCGATTATTCAAAAAAACTTTTAAATCTCCTGAATAATTACGAAATTCGCGGCCAAATTGACGAAAGGAGTGAGAAGGCTGGTCGTAAGATCAGAGATGCTGAGATGAGTAAGATTCCTTTTATGTTGATTGTCGGAGAGAAGGAAGAGACGGAGGGCACTGTTTCGGTGCGCAGGCATGGAACCGGTGACCTCGGAACTTTTACAACTGAAGCATTTATTGAATTGATAAACAAGGAGATCAGTGAAGCTGTCAGCTGATACTGATCTTATTTAATAACTAACCAAAGGAGGATTTTTTATAGCAACGCCGTTCAGAAACCCAAGAGGTCCGCGTCCCTTTCCGAAGAAGAAAGAGGAACTGCACCAGATCAATGAAAAGATCAAAGCCCCGGTTGTAAGAGTAGTGGGCGATAATGTGGAGTCAGGTATCTACAGCATCAAGGATGCACTGGCCATTGCACAGAGACTTGAACTTGATCTTGTTGAGATTTCACCGACTGCCAATCCACCGGTTTGTAAAGTTACCGATTACAAAAAGTTTCTTTACGAACTCAAGAAGAAGCAGAAGGAGATTAAAGCGAAATCGGCAAAAATTGTTGTTAAGGAAATCCGTCTGGGACCCAATACCGATGAGCATGATTTCAACTTTAAACTGAAACATGCCATCAAATTTCTTGAGGAAGGTGCGAAAGTGAAAGTTGAAGTTTTCTTTAAAGGCCGTAGCATTGTATACAAGGATCAGGGAGAAATAAAACTGCTGCAGTTTGCTTCATTGCTTGAGGATTACGGCAAGGTGGAAAAATTGCCCCTGCTTGAAGGAAAACGCATGATCATGATCATTGCCCCGAAGAAGTAGAAAGTTTTGTAATAAAACTCAATATAAACCCAATTAACAATTTGTATAATGCCAAAAATGAAGTCGAAATCCAGTGCCAAGAAAAGGTTCGATGTAACCGGCACCGGTAAACTGAAAAGGAAGCATGCTTACAAGAGCCACATCCTTACCAAGAAATCGACCAAGCGTAAACGTAATCTTACTTACAGCGCTATTGTTGATTCTGCAGATGTGAAGAATGTAAAGGCAATGCTTCAGTAAACCGTGTTAATTAATTATTAACCCTTGCTTTCTGCATCTAAGATTCCCTGAATTGGAGGGAGCGCGAAAGCGAAAACAAAAACAAAATGCCAAGATCAGTAAACGCAGTTGCCTCAAGGGCACGCAGAAAAAAGATCCTGAAGGCCGTTAAAGGACAATTTGGCCGCAGGAAAAATGTTTGGACGGTTGCAAAAAATGCATACGAAAAAGGCATGGTGTATGCATACCGTGACAGACGCCAGAAAAAACGCAATTTCCGCAGCTTGTGGATTACCCGCATCAATGCCGGTGTCAGGGAATATGATATGTCATATTCCGTATTTATGGGTAAGCTCAAGCAGAAGAATATCAACCTTGACCGTAAGGTGCTGGCCGACCTGGCTATGAATCATCCTACCACGTTCAAGGCGATTGTTGAAGCAGTAAAGAATTAGCCGCTTCGGTTGATCAAAAACAAAAAACCACCTTTCGGGGTGGTTTTTTGTTTTACATGAATGTGCCTGCGCTTCAGTGAGTGCCACCGGCGGTAATGACTGCTGTGTCGTTGTCAGCAGGTTCTTTGACCAGGAACCATGCAAGGGATGAAAACGCAACCGTAACTGCACAGATCAGGAAGGTGATGCTTTTATCGGCGGCATTGCTTATCAGTTCTCCCACGCCCAGGCTGGCCACCAGCTGAGGCAATACCACCGACAAGTTGAATAAGCCCATATACAAGCCCATTCTTGTTTGCGGTACCTTTTGCGACATGATGGCAAACGGGAGGCTGATGGTAGCGGCCCAGCCTATTCCTACAACAGCCATCATTACATAAATCATGGCGGGGGTGTGGCCGAACAGGAATATCCCCAGATATCCAGCCCCCATCAGGGCAATGCCGGTGGCATGCACTTTAACGCGGCCGAACCGCGCCGCCAGGGGCAGCAGGATTAACACAGGGATAATGGCCGCGATCAGGTTGATGGTAAAAAAACTCCAGTTGACTACATTTCCCAGCGCGTCGTTGTCGAGTGCGGGGATGGTATCCTTTACATAAGCATACATATATATAAACATCGTTTGTACGCCTATCCAGGTAAATGAATGGGCTGCAAGCACTTTTTGAAATCCGGTTTTTCCGTTCTCTTCGTGGGTGCCGGCTTCCTTTTTAATCAGTGTTTTCCCTATAAGGATGACAGTGAGCAGTAATGCGAAGATCTCGAAGATATGATAGGGAATGGGAGGGATGCCGGAAAGCCTGATGATCATGGCATAAACGGCATAAAGCAGAAATCCCCAGAGCGGTTCGATGATGCGAAGCATATTGAGCAGCGATCCTTCAGAAGTGTCTCCGGAAGGTTGCTTTTCTGCTGAAACTGCATTTTCGCCTTCCTGCTGCCCCAGTTCGCGTGGTTCTTTGATAAAAAAAGGAGGGATAACCGAGAAAAGCAGCACAAGTACAGCTCCGGAGTAAATCAGGATATAGTTATCAAGCATGGCGCCGATGAAATAGGCCAAAACGCCGAATGAACCGGACACAGTCTGCATCCAGGTGTAGCCTTTGGTGCGGGCCTTGCCTTCGGGAGTCACATCGGCAATAATGGATCGGGTCGGGTTAAAGCTTACGTTGATGGCCAGGTCAAGGGTCAGTGCAACTACAATGGCTATACCCAGTATGCCTCCGGTTCCGAGCGAGGCCTGGATGACGCCGATGTTTGGCAGCGCCAGCAGCATCAAGGATGCCAGTATGCCTCCAATGATGATAAACGGTCTTCTCCGTCCATTCCAGAACCAGACCTTGTCGCTGATTACCCCGATAATCACCTGTCCGATAATTCCGGCCAACGGGCCTGCAGCCCAAACCAGTCCAACATCATGTATGTCAAGATGATACTGGGTGCTCAGAATCCAGCTCAGCGCTGCAATCTGTACCGAAAGTGCAAATCCCATGGCTGTAGCCGGAAGGCTCAGCAGGGCATAGAAAGAATTGGTGAGCTTCTTCTGAATAGTGAGCATATCTGCTGATTTAAAGTAATTTAATATAGCCGGATTGAGTAATCATTCCGATAAAAACCTGACAGGTAATGCCCTTGCCTTACCTCATGATAAAAATAGGGAAAAAATATGCAGACTGCGCAGCAGCAATAAGAATATTATTGACTGAATTGATTTTGTTTTCTTCCGGAATGCTGATTAAGAAAAGCTTCTATCTGTGGTGTGAGAATCCGTTTGGCAATAATTCTCTTCTCGCGGTCGAGAACAAAGAAAACAGGAGATGAATGCACATCATAACGATCCCTGAAATCAGGTGTTACACTGTAAAAGCCATTTACATTAATCCACGGCAACTGGTTTTTCCGGATGTACTGTTTCATTTCGCTCCAGGATGTATCCATGCAGACCGCATAAACTTCAAAATTGAGTTCATTGCTGCTTTTAAGGTAGAAGTCTCTGAGCAGCGGGCTTTCTTTTTTGCAATGGCTGCAATCGGGATCCCAGAAGTAGATTATGGTGTAATCAGCAGAAATGCGGTGCAGCGAAACAGGATTCTGCAGGGTGTCGAGCAGAATCATTTCAGGAGCGGTTTTACCGATCAACACCGGCTTTAGGGCGGAAGCCCGTTTAATCAGGTTTTCTTTCACGGTGGGGTTCATCCAGCCCATCCGCTGGTCCTGATAATAAGTATCTGCCAGATGAACGAATACCGCGTCATAGCCCATAATCTCAGAGCTTTCATATTTCACGGTCAGGTACCATATCAGGTATTTGAACGCATCTTCGCTTGTTTTGATGCGGCGGAATAATTCATCGATTGCAACAATCAAAGAGTCAGGGGCCGGTACGGTCAGCTTGTTCAGGTATTGTTCTACTTTACTATGAATAAAAGGGGTGCGGATAATTCTTGCATCGGATAAATCTATATTATCCCAGAAATGGGATTTATAATATCTGTAAGGAAAAGTTGAATCTGGCCTGCCGTTCGGCAGTGCCGGGGCAGGAGGGACTTCAGGTTCCTGCATGGCCCTGAGAAATACCGATATAAAGGATCCCTGATGTTTGCCGATGATTTCTGATATGTAACTTTTTACTTCCTGATTTAACTGATCCAACTGATTGGCGGCAAGCCTGGCAGAATCACTCCCGGGAGCGAATTTCTTCTGAAAATCCCGTATTGAAGCCTGCTGTTTCTGCTTATCGGAAAGAAACCGGATATAGTCAAAAAGCAACTGGTTGTCACGACTGTTCCTGGCATTCAGGCTATTGGGAAGGCGCTGCATGTTGCCGGTAATGGTAAATTCCTGATTCCCGGATACCATAAAATCGAACAACCGGTTCTTGTTTGATCCGGCAATAATATACATGCCTTCAGGCAATTTTTCATTTCCTGAAAACAGGTAACTGTTTTTTTTGTTAATCAATGCCGTATCAATGACAAACTGCTTGTCACCATTGTATCCTGCAAGCAGGATCAGGCTGTCGGATAATCCGTCAATTTCTATTGCAATTTTATATGCTTGTTGTGCCGCAAGGTCAGCCGGAGAAAACAGCCGGATAATTGATATGAAAAAAAACGTGCTGAAAATGAAGGATTTCATCTCTAAATGAAGTACTTTAGTAGTGCAAACATACTACTTTTTGCTGATAATCTCCGTTTATACTTTCTCTTGCAGATCAACTAATTGTAAGTCAATAGGTTCAATCACGAACTGACCTTTTTAAGCATCAAATAATACTCTATGCAAATGAATTTCATACTGTCGCTTTTTATGCTGTTGATGTCTCCGGGAATGGCCGGGGCAGAAGCAGTTTCAGCAGATTCACTGCTACGGGCAGAGAGGTTGCAATACTATACAAAATACCGCACGTTGAAAGATACTATTACGGTCAACACATGGGTGAACATGAAGCGGATGAATGACAATCTGGAGAAAATCGTCGAAATTGATAACCTGCTGATTGATTCATTGCGTATGATACATGACCAGGACTCTTTACTGCTGGCAGGGCAGCAAATGGCTAATCAGCGTTTCAGCGAATTGACCGTGGAGTATGACAGGCTGAAGGCAAGAACGGAGAATGACCTTAACATGTTGTTATACCTGAAGACAGCCGCCGGTGTTCTGGTTGCTGCCATTGTTCTCCTGGTCTTCTTCATGATTGGTCGTAATTCCCGGATGAGGAAATCCGTTGAACAGGCAGAGCATTACGAAGCATTATTTGAAGAAAAACGTATGGAATCGGAAGCCTTGCAGGCTGAGCTTGACCGGATGAAGAAACGGGAAATGGAATTCAGGGATGAGCTGGAAAAAGGTATGCAACTTAATACAGAAAGGCTGAAGGGATTACAGGAAAAGTGTAACCGGCTGGAGGAAGAAAAAAGACGGCTTGAACAATCTGTGCAACGACTACCGGAAAGCATGCCTGATCCGGGAGGGGAGATTGCCTTGCCTCCAATTCCGGAAGACGCCGCCGAAATAGCGCAAATGATCAGGACATTGTCGGAGGAACGGAACAGTCTGATCAACCTTGCCGCTCAGTTACAGAAAAAAACAGAGGATGAAAGGGCGCGAAGACTTGCGTTGCTGGAGCAGATTGATAAACTGGCCCGGAACCTTTCGCAAATAGGTGATAGTGAATAATTGCTGCATAACCTGATTACTGAGTCCGGATCAATGCTGAAAATCCCGAACAGGGCAACGGGCCTGATTTTGCCGGCTTAACAGGATTGAAAATATAAACGATTCCTAGTGTGGCAAGGGAATACCTGTCGTTTATCCCGGTTGATCCTGCATGAGCATCTATCAGATCATTGCCAGGCGTTCTGAATGCAAATCTGCTTTTTATAATCAACGATTTACTCAGGTCAAAGCTTAGTAAAATCCCTGCAGGAAAAACGGCGGCGATTCCCGGACTACCATCCTTATTCCCCGTTGAATTTATGCCAACCGAGGAAACATAAGCATTATCGGATATTCTGGATTTAGAGGACCGGAAAAAGATGGTTCCTGCACCGCCCGAAATATAGATCTGAAAACGCTGATAGCTGTTTTTAAATAGTATTGCGGACAGGCTGAGGTGGCCATTTATGGTAAGTTCGGTAAAGCTGCCCTTAAAAAACAAATCATTATTTTGATTTGATCCTTTCAACCCTCCATGATCAAGACTCAAATCGATATCTATCCATTTGTTCAGGCTTTTTCCGGCAGCAATTCCCGCGACAAACCGGCTTTCATGCCTGATTTTATTTACCGGATCGAGATCGTAAACGCTTAAATCCCCGAAATATGATGCGATGCCCGTATTGATCCCGCAATACCATCCGCTATGGAAATCGTAAAGTTGTGCCCGGGTTATTGTTGGCAGCAGCAGGCAAAAACATAAGACAATTCTCCGGAAGGTCATAATTCAGGGTCTGGCCAGATTATTCAATTGTTAGGGTTAATAATATGCTTCCCGGGTGCAGCCAATGGCGTTTATTAATGTGCATAGTCCTTTTCCCCGGCTTTTATTTCTGTATTCAGAAAATTTCCGTCAGGAGGTACCGGACAACTGTATTTCTTGTTGTAAACGCAATAAGGATTATATGCCCTGTTAAAGTCGATTTCAATAAGATCGCCGCCGCTCAGTTGAAGATCTATATAACGACCGCCGCCATAAGAATCATCGCCTGAAGTCAGGTCGGTGAAAGGCAGAAACAGATAACTTTCATACCCTGGTTTTGTCATTAAATCAATATTTCTGAATACAGTAAGAATGAATTCTTTGTTTTTCAGCGAAAACCGCACTTCGCCGAAAACCAGGTACAGGGGTCTGCGGTCGGTCGTAGTAACCATTTTTATGGTATCAGGATTGCTGAATATTTCAAGTTTCGCCATGACTCTATAAGAGATATCCGGCTTGAAGTAACGCAATCCCTTAAAAACCGCCTTTTGGTCAGGTGCTATCGGGGATTTCTCCGAATTGGCAAATTCTCTGTCTTTCTCATCACGCTCTTTTTTAAGCGCGCTCAGGTATTCCTTTTTTGATGTAAAGTCCTGCCCTGAAGCGAAAAAGGTCGAAAGGATCAGGCCAACTGTCAGGATTTTATATAAAGAAGCGTTCATCGGTCATATATTTGATGCAAAGGTAGAGATTTCGGATGGCTTTCCCTGAATTGAACAGTTGGATATCTTGTTTGTTGATTTTCGAAAACCCTGTATGAATATTTCCTCAATCCGCAAAGATTATATAAAGGATCAGCTTACCGAGCATATGGCCGGACTTGATCCTCTTGCTGTATTTGGCAACTGGCTGGATGATGCAGTTAAATCCGGTATTTGTGAACCCACGGCAATGGTGTTATCTACCATTTCGCCTGAAGGATATCCTTCGTCAAGGGTGGTTTTGCTGAAAGGACTGGATAAAGGCAGACTGCTCTTTTACACGAACTACACAAGCAATAAGGGCAGGCATTTGAGCGGCAATCCGCGTGCTTCCCTGCTGTTTTTCTGGGGCGAATTGGAACGCCAGGTGCGTTTTGAAGGGGATGTTACGAAGTTGCCTGATTCTGACTCTGATGAGTATTTTATTTCAAGGCCCTATGAAAGCAGAATCGGAGCAATGGTCTCCCGGCAAAGCACTGTAATTAATGGCAGAGATGAGCTGGACAGAAATTTTTCCGAGCTTTTCGACAAATTTAAAGCAAACCATGAGGATATGAGAAGACCCGCTTATTGGGGCGGTTACGCATTTGATCCCATATCGGTTGAGTTCTGGCAGGGGAGGGCCAACCGGCTTCATGACAGGCTGAGATACAGAAAAACCGGGGACAGCTGGATCAGAGAGCGTTTATCTCCCTGAAAACTATTGTGAAGCAGATGCTGCCTGGTTCAGATCTGAAACCAGCTCATTGATTTGCTGTTCATTGTAGTTTTTATCCAGGGCGAGTTCTTCCAGTGTGCCCCATACGGGTTCTCCGCAGATGATACACTGCAGGCCGCGGTCGGAGAGAAACCTGCTTGCAAAAGGATACTCTCTGATCAGATCTTCAACCAGCATCTGCCGGTTAATTCCAGGTTTCATAAGTCAGGCCGGTTGATGCTCCTTTCTCAAAAGGTCGTTTACTGTTTTTACAGGATTAAAAGTAATTACCGGAACCTCAACGAATACGGTGATCCAGTCGGCCATGGCACCATTCCATAATCCAGGCAGTTCCTGAGCCTTGAGCTCCCTGCCATCCTTCGATTTTTTCGAAATAAAACCTGTTTCGGGATCAACATACTCGCGGAGATCGAATTGCTCGCCTTTGTAATTGCGGACGTAGCAAACCAGATCAACGGGATTGAAATGAGTGGATTTTCCGAAAATTTCCTTTTGGCTGGCATCTGAAAGGTCTATTTGTGATGATTCCACTATCTGAAGAGAAACTTCACCTTCGGAATTTTTTACCCAGAAAGGTCCCCCGCCGGGTTCCCCCTCATTTTTCACCATCCCGCATATCCGGATTGGGCGGTTGAGTTTTGTGAACAGAAAATCTACTTTTTCTATTTTACTCATTTCCCCGAAATCCGGGCCGGGGCTGATGCATAATTTTTCAGCAGCAAAAGCAATGACTTTCTTCAACTCATTGTCACTGATATTCCCGTCTTCGAGTTTTTCAAGATAACTGAAAATTGTATCCCGAAGCTCAAAGAGATACCCGCCAATCACGCGTTTAAACCTGTAAGTCTGTTCTTTAAGCCGGTCAGGGACGATGTTGTCAATATTCTTAATGAAAATCACTTCACCTTCCCGGTCATTAAGGTTTTCAATAAGTGCGCCGTGCCCGCCCGGCCTGAAGACTATGCTATCATCATCATTTCTGAAGGGTTTGTTTTTTGCATCCACGGCAATGGTGTCGGTGGATGACTTCTGTATGGAGAAGGTAAGTTCATAAATCACTTCAAAGAGTTCTTCATACTTTTCCTTCACTTTATTAATCTCTTCTATCACACGATCGGCATGTTCAGGAGAAACCGTAAAATGAATGGCCACCCGGCCCTCCTTGTTTTGTCCGTAATCTGCCCCTTCAACCAGGTGTTCTTCCAGGGCCAGCCTCGAACCGTCATTATAACGGTGGAACTTCAGCAGGGCTTTTGGAAGTGAGGCATACCCCAATCCTGTATCCTCAAGCAGGTAGTCGATGACAGAAACATAATCTTTCTGATCAATACATTCTTTGATTTTTAATCCGTTTTCCGCCATTACCTGCTTCAGGTCCTCATAAAAGGCAAATTTCTTAATGTGCGTGAAAAACTGCCCTGCTGCATTGAACTCATTATTGTTAAAATCTATCTGATCTGCATTTTTTAATTTCAGACAGGCTTCGCGGAACTCAAAAAGTGTTTTGAACATCCGGCTGGCCGCGCCTGAAGCGGGTACAAACTTCAGAATTTCATATTCCCCGGCATATTTATTATAAAAGACCAATAATTTGTCGGCTTCAGACACAGGGAAACAGACAATGCCATCACCAGGGACGGCGGGCCTGACCAGCTTAATAAACGGGAAGCCGGATTTGAAGTTTTCTATCTGCTGCTCTATGGTTTTGATGTCAATTCCTTTGGTCTGGAACTGTTTCAGATCGTTTTGTGTAAACATAAAAGAAATCTTAATTTTTACAATTCTTCCTGACAATTGGTTCATGCATTATTGCCCGGCAGCAACAAAGATAATGAAAAACATGCCTGAATCAATGCTCCGCTGACAGCTTAAATGCTTTTGTTACTGCTGATTTCTGCTTTACCTGAATGGGATTGATTTGTCGGTATCTAATATAAGCACCAGTGTATAAGCTATAAAGGCCAGAAAGAAAAAGGCTCCCTCAAGTCTGTTGATTTTTTTGTCTTTTCCGGAAAATACAAAAAGAAACATGATTAAACTCATGATTATGAGGAAAACCATGTCGAAATTTGAGGAATTTTCACTTGCGAGCGGTATGGGTCTGATGGATGCGCTTATGCCCAGCACAAAGAAAATATTAAAGATGTTGGAGCCGACAACATTTCCGATTGCTATATCGCTTTTCTTTTTAAAGGCAGCTACAATTGAAGTGGCAAGTTCGGGCATGGACGTACCTGCAGCGACAACGGTAAGACCGATTACAGCCTCGCTGATTCCGAGATACCTGGCGATGTCAACAGCTCCGTCAACCAAAAACCTGCCACCGAAGAACAAACCTGCCAGGCCCGTAATTACAAGTACAATGGCCTTAAAAACGCCCATTTCCATGGCAGTCACTTCTTTTAGAGGTCCTGATGATTTTGCCAGGGCAAAGGTGTAAGCCATAAAAATAGAGAAGAAACCCAGCAGAATAAAACCATCAATCCTGGAGATTATATCCTTAAATTTCCCGTCTATCAATATGTCATTTGCCATAAAAGCCATTACAATCACAGCCAGGATGCTGAAAGGGATTTCCTTCCACACGGTGGTGCTTTTTACTGCAATAGGGGTCACAATGGCCGTAAGTCCAAGTATGACCAGGGTATTAAAGATGTTGCTTCCGACTACATTTCCGATGGCGATGTCGGTATTGCCGTTGAACGAGGCAAAAAGGTTTACGATCAGTTCGGGCGAAGAGGTGCCGAATGCCACAATGGTAAGCCCGATCACAAGGTCAGAAATATTAAACCTCCGGGCAAGACTTGCAGCTCCATCAACAAGCCAGTTGGAGCCTGCAATTAATAGCGCCATTCCGGCAAAAAACAACAGTAAACTCATATAACCGGTCTTTCTGATTTAAGTTGGCAAAGTTACTAAATCCTGTCCGTGTATGTATTGTGTTTAAATAATGGCTTGGTTAAATCATGCTAATGGTTATTGTTTTTGTGCAGATTCAGCTGTTTGAGGATCTTAAATATATTAAAATCCTCTTCGCCATTTACAATAACTGGCTTCTGAATTGTTGAGGGAAGCGCGCCATAGCTGAGATGGCTTTCCCAGATGTGCTCAATATACCATTCCGGTTCCGCTCCCCATCTTAAATCTTCTCTTTTTCGCTTCAGGAAAACTTCTTTTGAAAGTGAAATAAAGATGCATTCATCGTACAAGTGATTTAAATATTCATCCCGGTAAACCATCAGACCTTCAACAATCACATACCGGAATTTTTCCCCTGCCTCGTGTATTGCATTAATAAAAGCCTCCCAGTCTATTGCCTCCGGTCTTTCCCAGTCAAGATGATCTCTTATCAGAGGAATATCCTTTTTATCAGGAATATAGGTGTCCTGGTGAATAATTACGGAATCGGGCAATACACCTCCAAGCATCTCTGAAAGAAAAGTTTTTCCCGAACGGCTGACCCCGCCGATGGCAATATAAACGGATTTATAAGGTGAGAGATTTCGTACTTTTTCCGCCAAATCATTCATTGCCAGATAGCTTGCTAAAACAGTCTGCAAATATAACCGGATTGCGTACAGAAGTAGAAAAAAAGAATTGTCAGGTGTTGTGAAAATAAAAAATTGTTTTACCTTTGCGCACTCAATTGCCCAGGTGGTGAAATTGGTAGACACGCCAGCTTGAGGGGCTGGTGTCCTTAAGGATGTGCAAGTTCGAGTCTTGTCCTGGGCACAAAAATCCGAGTAAGTTCGGTGGCAGTCGGCAGACTGCATTTTTTTGAGAATTATTTCGCCCGGATGGCGGAATTGGTAGACGCGCTAGTTTCAGGGACTAGTGTACGTACGTACGTGCAGGTTCGAGTCCTGTTCCGGGCACAGACAAACTTCGATAATCATTTGTAATAGAATGTTTTATCGAAGTTTTTTATTTTGTTACTGTAACATTACTGAAACTTATTTATTTAGTAGCACTATAAGCTATGCTATCAATCTATATCCCATCCCTGGAATTATTTCAGTGAATATATGCAAACCTGTTCGTTTGTTGAAGAGGCAATACACCTGTGTGATGCATCAGAAATTATTATATTTCGGGAGTTCAGGTTTAGTTTGGATGATTTTAATGCGAATTACTTTGATGTAAAGGTTAGATAGGTTTTTTGGGCGATTCCCGCCTAAGAAAGCGGGACCGGGCTTTCCACTGTATCTTTTGCCGAAGGAGCAAAAGGATGCCGCTTCAATCCCTATCGCGATTTGCATTGATTTTGAATAAGTCATACATTTGGACCCGAGTTACGTGTATTTATCGTACAATCCGGTCTTAATCAGTAAAAAACGAGTAAAAATATAATAGTTGATCGCGGTTAGTGTTGATTGATAATAGATTAAATTTGAGAGGAATTGCTAAACTAAAGAAAATAGTTGGGTGAGTATAGCCACTCCTTATGCACTATGCAGAAGAAAATCACAAATTAAAATGAAATATTATGAAAAAACTTACTTCTTTATTCGCATTGTTGTTACTTTTCTCTACTTCGATTCTCATGGTGGGATGCCTGCCTGAGGGCATAGGTTTTTTTCCTTAGACTTATTGACAATTTTCAGACAAATTATCCCGATGTACTGAAATTGAAGGCAATGTTATTATTTCTGGTGGAAATATCAAAAATTTATCAGGATTGAATTTACTTGAGGCAATTGGTGGCGAATTATTTATTGCTTATTGCGATTCACTTATCAGCTTGAACGGACTTAACAACCTCACTTCCATTGGTGGAAATGTTGACCTTTCAGCCAATCCCAGGCTGAAAGATTTGATAGGCTTAGATAACTTAACATCCATTAATGGATACCTTTGGATTGAATATAATGATTCTCTTCAGTCTTTGGATGGGCTTGAGGGTTTAACTGCTATAAATGGCAAAATTCAGATTGCCGGAAATACAAGGCTGACCAATATCCAAGGATTATCCAATATAGATCCAAATTCAATAACGAATCTTCTGATACTGGAAAACAGTTCATTGGCAGACTGCAATGCGCAAAGCATTTGTGATTATATAACCAATCCCACCGGAACTATTGACATTATGAATAATTTACCGGGATGCAACTGCCCTGGTGAAATAGCAATCAACTGCGGTGTCGTTATTCCCTGCCTGCCTTATGGCAATTACCATTTGAACCATCAATATCAGATTGATAGTTTTAGCACCTACTACCCTGACTGCATTACACTAAACGGCCAGGTGAAAATTACAGGTAGTGATATAACAAACCTGAATGGGTTAAACCTGATTACCTCAATAAACGGAAGTCTAGTGGTTTCAGAAACAAGCATATCAAGCCTTGAAGGTTTAGGGACCCTTGATTCAATTTCAGGATACTTCGACATCGCGTTGAATAATAATCTGATAAGTGTTGAAGGGTTGGACAATCTGAAATTCGTCTGGGCAGGATCTGGATATAATACAGAATCACCAGCTGGAGAATTTTGAAGGATTCAACTCTCTTACCAGGGTTGGCAGTTTTCTGAGGTTCTGGTATAACAGTAATCTTAAAAGTATAAGAGGGTTCAGCTATTTATCTTCTGTTGATGGTAATCTGTGGATTGAATCGAATTCTGATCTGACAGATCTTTCTGGTTTTGCAAATGTAGATTCAGTAGGTGAGCAGTTGTATTTTCGAGGAAATGCCTCTTTAAAGGACTTTTCGGGACTGGGTTCAATATCTGTTGTCGGAACAAACGTAATCCTTATTAACAATGACTCCTTATTATCCCTGGATGGATTGAATAATCTTTATTCTGTGGGTCAGGATCTGGTAATAAGTGATAATCAATTACTAAGCACATGCGATGTTGAAAGTGTGTGTGCACATCTTTCCAGCCCAAACGGTTATGTAAGTGTCCGATAGCCCGAAGCAGAAGCAACAGCGTCGTCGTAAACAACAGAAACGTTCTTATATGGTTATCTCATATTTGAAAAGCGTAAGGCAATAGTAGGAAATAATCACAGGGGTAGAGAAAACTTAATAAAATTAAACAAAACAGAGTGCAAAACCAGCTTAAAAGAACCAGAATAATGGCAAGCTTAAACATAAACTTAGTTAATCCCGGCAAAACTCATTTCCTTTTAACCCTTTCTTTTATGAAAAATTCTATCTTTTCTATTTGCCCTATCCGCATTAAATTCAATACGTACGCGCAAGGTCACAGTTCTTCCCAAGGGAATCATATTTACCAATCAAACCCAGATCGATAATTTCCAATCGGACCTATCCCGGTTGCAGCCTTATTCCTGGGGAGAGATGTTACACCATTGAAGACGGAAGCGAAATCATCACAAATCTGGATGGATTGACGGCCATGCAAAGAATCAACGGGAAACTTCCGACAGTGAGAATTATGATCTGGTCAGCATCACCGGACTACAGAACCCCGCCGTTCGTAGGAGGTAATCTTTCGCTGCAATTCAATTATACACTGCCGTCATTAACAGGACTCGAAAACCTGGACTCCATTGGGGGTGATTTCGTTACTGGCTGCACCAATCTTATCACGGATCTGGAAGCATTGGGAAATTTATCTTACATAGGTGGCGACATTGACATTAACTGGCATCCTAACCTCGTCAGTCTGCATGGCCTGGAAAACCTGAACCATCTTGGAGGTGGTATCACCCTCAGTAACAACGTAATCCTGACAGACCTGTCACCACTCGAAAGCATAACTACTTTAAATGGAAGTCTATTTATCTCGTGTGTTCATTCGCTGGTTAATTCGGGTATGGTTGAATAACCTGATGTCGATTGAAGGCGATCTTGATATAAATTGGTGTGATGACCTTTCTAATTTTACCGGACTCGAAAAATTAACGTCAATAGCAGGCAATTTCATTATTGACGGCAATGGATATTTGGATGACCTATCGGGCCTGAATTCACTCAAATCGGTTGGCGGAACATTATCAATCATTTACAACGATGATTTATACAGCCTTACCGGCCTTGACAGTCTTTCATCAATTGGAGGTAATCTGACCATCGGTGGTAATGGCTCGCTGACCAGCCTGGCCGGATTGGACAATATTGCTGCCGCTACAATTACAGGGTTGATAATTGAAGATAATTCTTGGTTATCAACCTGTAATGTGAAGAGTGTCTGTGAGTACCTGGCAAGTCCGGGAGCAGTAGTCAATATTTCAGGAAATTATACAGGATGCGACAACCCTCAGGAGGTGGAAAATAGCTGTATCACCGGTAACGCAGAAGAATTGGCAGATGGCAATTTTTCATTATTCCCCAACCCATCCGGCAGGGAAATCACTATTAAATTCCCGTCAAATCAGATAAAAAATGAGGTTTGCATAATTAACTCCGGTGGTCAGCAATTGATTAACCTTGAAATAAAAGGCAACTCAACAAAAATTGACATTAGTTACCTGCCTATAGGGGTATATTTTGTGAAATTGACCGGAAACAATGGATTTAAAATGATAAAATTTATCAAAGAGTAATACTGTAAATACCCCCAAAATTCAGACAGTTTTAATTAGACTTTTGGAAAGAAAGAATAATTAAATTTAGCTGTCAAATGAAAAAAGCAAGATTCACAGAAACACAGATTGTCGGAGTACTAAAGGAGTACGAAATTTGAAAAGTCACAGGCCTCCTTTCAGGAGGCTTTTTTTTTGCCGGAGTAACATAGTCTTTCACTGCTGCTTATTCTTTTTTTCAGTAGAAATGCCCGTTGATTACTTGCCTGAAGGATGCGTTAAAGAATGCAGGGGATGCGGTCACCGCCTGATGACCATGCAGGAAAGCCTTTTTCTGAAAAAGACTTTTCTGCGGAGTAAACTTTCAGCATGGAGCGACCTTATAGAAGATGTTAGGTCGGTACCCGCTACGGGCAGGCTTGGATATCGTGATAAAGTGAATCTGGCCATGAGATGGAACGGGACCATATGGGAGACCGGCACCCTCAATCGGGATGAACTGATTCCCATTCCCCGCTGCCCGGTGCATAAACCCTGCGTTAATGAAGCTATCCGGCTTTTTCACTCCGTACTGCCCCGGTATTCCGAAATACAGGCGGTAAGGTATGTTCAGACAGCAAAACAGATTGCCATTGTAGTTAAAAACCGGGAGTTACCCGAAATCGGCCTGCTGACTGAGGCATTTGCCGAAAGGCTTGCATCCATCGGCATCGAAGGGGTGTGGCTGCATTTGTTTCCATCAAGCGGGAAAAAGGTTTTTGGCAAGGGTGGTTGGTACTTAATCTGGGGGAAGGAGGCATCACAGGATGAATCCGGGCTATGGTACGGGCCGGCAGCATTTCAGCAACTGCTCCCGGTGCTGGCCGGCGAAGCCCTTGATACTGCTTTGGCATTTTTGAAACCGGATGCAAATTCCGCCGTGATTGATATGTACTGCGGCACCGGTTCAGGTCTTAAAAAATGGACTCAAGCAGGTGCCACGACGCTGGGTACAGAGATTTCGGCAGAAGCGCTGCGTATGGCAGCCATGAATGCGCCACTGGCAGAAACGCTCACCGGAACCTGCAGGCAAAGACTCCCGCAGATGGAAAAATGGCTCAATGCTATTGAAGATGGATTTACCCGGCTTTTATACGTAAATCCGCCGCGCACCGGGCTTGAAGATGGCATTGCGGAATGGATTACATTATTTATGAAACCCGTCAGAATGGCTTATCTGTCATGCAGTGCAGGGACTTTAAGCCGTGATCTTTCAATTCTTTGCAAATCAGAATATTATGTCGATAAGATCATCCCGTTTGATTTTTTCCCGCAAACCATTCATGTTGAAAGCCTGGTATTGCTGAAACGCGGTTAGTCCCGGAGTTTTTCAAGCAGGAAAATGTAAGCGGCAGTGGTGTGATGTTTGAAAATATTGTCACCCGAATCGGGGAAAACCTGATAATAGTTTTCGTCTGCATAAAGCACAACTGTATTGCCGGTTCTGACATAATTGCTGGTATTGGAGAATTCAGGCAACTTCAGTTCCGGATAGACATTTCCAGCCATTTTGCCTGCTAAATTTCCAAGATATTTCCTGTAGTTTTTTACCGCCTTTGCGGGATGTTTTTTAAGCTTTCTGTAAGCGTGTTTCATGGCTGTCCTTGCCGGAAACTTTTGTTTGTTGATTGTTTTTAATGCATCTCTGAATGGATTGAGTGTATTGAAGTCGTCGGTGGTTTGAACGGCGAGTGGCGTTTCAGGTACCCAGTCGGCTGAATTTACAACATTGAATGCATATCCATTCCGGGTAAGGTTTTCATAATCATAGGCGTAGTATAGATTTCCGGGCTTGGGTGCCGCACTTGCGTATGTTTTGAACCGTATATCAAGCGGAAGTTCTCCTTTATGCTGAAGATGCCTGACCCAGGAAGTTATAAGAAAAGATATCGCGCCGCCCTGACTGTGGCCGGTAATTATAAAATCACGGACACCGGTTTTATAACATGAATCAATTTTTGGAAGTATGGTTTGCATCAGAAAAGCTGAAGCCAAAGTCCAGCCTGCATGAACGGCAGCCCGCGGGTTATCGGAAAGTACATATGTTACAGGGGTATTGTTGTCGAGGTAAATGGTTCCTTTGGCCGGAATCATGGCTGCATAGAAATTCTCAAGCCAGCTGGTCTGTTTGGGCGTAGTTCCCCTTATACTGATGGCGGCAACCTTATCTTTACTTAACCACAAATCCCACCGGTTGTCAAGCCCGGTTACCGGAGAGCGGTAAGCGAGCTTAAAATCTTCAGGAACCATTCTTTTGTTCACAAAAGGAGTGTCAGAAACAGCATGCGCCATCTTCAGCGCTTCAATGTATTCCGGTTTCAGGAAGCCGGGCTCCAGTGTCTGGGATAATGCGCTGGTAGAGATAAGTATTGCTGCACCCAGTGCCCGAAAGACTTGAACTAATAATCCTGCAGGGTTGAAATTTTTCATTACCGTATCTGAATGAACTGAAATCTAAGGGTAAGTCAAACGCAAAATGGTAATTTTATTTAATTAAGTAACATATTTCAGATATTTTTGTTGAACAGTACCAATACTTATCCATATGAAAAAAGAAATGTTTACCCTTTTTATATCATTAATCTTTTCCGTTTCATACGGACAAGTGGTAAACGGCAGTTTTCTTTTTGAAGGAGATACGCGCACCTATAGCGTTTATTTGCCTTCAGGCTTTCAGCAAAGTCAATCCTTGCCGTTGCTCCTTGCTTTACACGGATATACACAGACAGGGCAAACGATGATGACTTTCAGCGGATTCAATCAGATAGCCGATACTGCAGGGTTTGTTGTAGTGTATCCTGATGGGGTCGGGAATGCCTGGAATGTCGGTTTTTCAGGTGGTTCAACCGCCAACGATGTTGGATTTCTGATGGCGCTCACTGATTCTCTGCATAACAGTTATAACATTGATTATTCAAGGGTTTATGCAACCGGATTCTCAAATGGTGGATTTATGAGCTACCGGCTGGCC
This sequence comes from Lentimicrobium sp., assembly GCA_023957275.1. Taxonomy (GTDB): domain Bacteria; phylum Bacteroidota; class Bacteroidia; order Bacteroidales; family Lentimicrobiaceae; genus Lentimicrobium. Next base: position 57,553 of record JAMLHF010000002.1, read on the forward strand.
TGTGAAGTTCCGGAAAAGATAGCTGCAATTGCACCCGTTGCCGGCACCATGACCAATGGATCTGCTTCTTCCTGTGCTCCGGGGCTGAGTGTTCCGGTAATGCATATACACGGAACTTCAGATTTTGTGGTTTCCTACAATGGAGGATTCGGCAATCTTTCAGCGGAACAGGTTGTGGATCTGTGGAATGGCTTCAATGATTGCCCTGCCCAGCCAACCATAGAAAACCTGCCCGATATTGTCGCCGAAGGTTCAACGGTGCAGCGATACACCTGGGCGCCCTGCAACGATGACTCAAAGGTCGTTTTATTGAAAATAATCAACGGTGGTCATACCTGGCCGGGTTCTGTGGGCGTCACAGGAATTGGTATTACCAACAGGGATATCAATGCCGGTTCGGAAATCTGGAATTTTGTGAAACACTATTCCCGGCCATTGTTAACTTCGGCATCTGCCACAGTTGACCAATATACCGTGGTTTATCCTAACCCATTGCAAGGCAATATACTGCGCATCGAATCCGGCGAAAAATGGGAAATTGCAGAAATGTATGACTTGTCCGGAAGATTAATATCAAACCATGTAATTTCTGATAAGGACGCTTGGTATCAGATTCCTGAACTTGCCCCGGGGATGTTCTTTCTGATACTTAAAAACGAAAAAAAACAGGAAACCATAAAACTGATTTCCCGCTGAGAGATCAAGGCTCATTAAAATCTTACAGCCCGGTGTTAATGAGCACCTCATCAACAAAAAGCCATGCTTTGCTGCCTTCTCCCGGATGACCTTTGGGGCAGTTCCCGATGTTTTTGGCCTTGATATGAATGTACCTGGCTTTCTGCTGAATGTTTATTATTGAATACAGGATACCGCCGGGTTCTGAAGGGGTGATGATGTCAGGTTTGATACCTCCGGCTTCTGTATATTTGATTCCATCTTCCGAAAGCTTTATTTCTACGACAGCCGGCATAAAAATCCAGTTCCCCGGATTGTGCAGCAGCCCGATACTCACATTCTGAATATCTTTTTCTCCACCAAGGTCAATAATCAGGTCGGCATCCTCTCCAAGAAAACCAAGCCAGTCGTTGATCAGGGAATTGGCATCCCCTCTCAGACCGTCGGTGAGGCTGATATTTCCATTTGCCTGATAGCGATGGTCGTATAAAGTATTCAGCAGTGGTTTGATGCCAAAAGCATCGTTATGCCATACTTTACGTTCGGAAATTTTCAATGGCAATCCGCTTCTGTCGCTGAGCCATGCTTTGATGATTGAAACAGCGTTGATTTCAAAAGGAGCCTTGTAGATCCGCTCGCTGCTGGTGCCGTTTTTATCCGTGATTGTATATAAAATCTCAGCACCAGGCAGGTCTGATTTCAATACGGCTTTCAATTTCTCTGAATTTTCATCGTATTGCATTCCCACATCCACCCCAAACGCACTTTTACTATAATTTACATTCTTCTGATCGAGGCGTTTCATATTTACCACCAGCCGGCCGACAAAGTTTTCCCAGTTTCTCGATTCACGGGGCGACCAGTTGACTTCGGCCAGTGCAATGGCCCTCGGATAGGCCATATATTCAACATGAGCGGGTGTTTTTATGTATTCGGTCCATACATTCCCCTGCGCCCCCAGAATGTGCCTGCTTTCTTTTTCGCTCAGCACATCAGGTACGGGTTCAAAGCTGTAGGTTTTCTTTAGCGTGGTAAATCCTCCGATGGCAAAAGGTTCACCGGCCGGATTGGCCTGATAATGATCCAGGTAACAATGACTGCCGGGGGTCATTATTACATCATGCCCCATTTTCGCTGCGGCAATGCCACCTTCGGTACCTCTCCACGACATAACTGTGGCTCCCGGGGCAAGCCCTCCTTCAAGAATTTCATCCCAGCCGATAATCTGTCGGCCATGTTTATTCAGAAACTTTTCGATCCGGGTAATAAAATAGCTCTGAAGCTCATGGGAATCTTTAAGCTTCTCCTCCTTTATCCGTTGCTGACATTTTTCACAAACATCCCATCTGGTTTTAGGGGCTTCATCACCCCCAATGTGGATATACTTTGATGGAAAGATATCCATTACTTCCGTAAGAACATCTTCCAGAAAATGGAAAACCTCTTCATTCCCGGCACAAAAAATATCGTCGTGAACACCCCACATTGTCCAGACTTCATAAGGTCCTCCGGTGCAACCCAGGTGCGGATAAGATGCAAGCGCCGCAAGCGCATGCCCGGGCATTTCGATTTCGGGAATAACATTCACATACCTGCCGGCGGCATAATCAACAATCTCTCTGGCTTCTTCCTGGGTATAAAATCCTCCATAAAATATATTGTCATCTCCGGCATTTCTTCCGATGGGAGAACTTCTCCGGAAAGCCCCGGTTTCTGTAAGCTGGGGGTACTTCCTGATTTCGAGCCGCCACCCCTGATCTTCGGTGAGGTGCCAGTGAAAATTATTGACTTTATACATTGACATCAGATCAATGTATTTTTTAATGAATTCCACCGGAAACATATGCCTTCCGACATCGAGGTGCATACCCCTGTATGGAAATCTGGGATAATCAATAATTTTACATGCAGGAATTTTAACCGATGACAGTCCGGACTTGTTATTGTTTTGCACCGGCATAAGCTGAAGCAGGCTTTGTAAACCGTAAAATATCCCTTTGCCGGTGGTCGCCCTCAGGGTGATTGTTTTTTTTGATACTTCAAGGATGTATCCCTCCGCGCTGCTGATCTCATTGTAGTTGTCAACGCTAAGCAGAATGCTATTGGCCGGCTGCTTGTTTTCCTGCAGCGTTGTAACCGGAAGAGGTGATATTCCATAATTGATCAGTACTTCATTCAGGGTTGCTGCCAGTTTCGACAACTCTTTTGATGATGAGTTGATTAAAATAGCCGTTCCCGGCCTGATACTGAACTTTCCTTTGCTGCTGATATAACTAACGGGGGCGGGAATGATACTGTGAATGGGTTTACCTTTTTTCGTTTCAGCATGACCGCATAAAGCATTCAGAATCAGCATGATTAAGGTGAGGGTTTTGAAGTGCTTTTTCATCGGGGTTGATTTAGGATTTTACTGCATTCAGGCGGGCGGTTACCCTCGAGATTGCCTTGTCCATAACCTTTATTTGTTCATCCATTCTGCCGAGCAGGGCAAATTGAGCCCTGCAGCGGGTAAGGTTATGACCGGGGTATCTGGTATGGTAGTATTGGTCTCCGTTCAGGAAGTCAGTGAGAAAACGGATGCCCATGATATAAGTCATATACTGGGCCGCAACAGGAAAAAGTGCTATCTCTTTTCCGGTAAGTAATTCCCCGGCGCTTTCGATATACCCTGCAGCAAAGGATTCAAACACAGATATATCAAAAAGAATCTTCCTTACATCCGGTTCATCTTCGCGGCTCTTGTTTGCAGCCGTTCTGATGGCATCGCCGAAATCGAACAATGAAGTGCCCGGCATGACCGTGTCAAGGTCTGTTACGGCGATTGCCCTGCCGTCGGATGAAAATATAAGGTTGTTGAACTTTGTGTCGTTGTGCACAATCCTTAAAGGCAATTCGCCTGAAAGAATCATTTCCGGAATGAGCATCATGCTGTCAATCTTGCCTCTGGCAAAAGCAATTTCCGCAGCAGCTTCAGGCTTTCTGTTGACCGGATTTAATTCAAGGGCATGCTCAAACGCCTTGTATCTTAGTTCAAGTGAATGAAAATCAGGGATTACGGTGGTTAATTGATCGGGAGTCAGCCCTGAGACCCCTTCGAGAAACATGCCATAGGCTTTGCCGCCTTCGTAAGCATGGCTGTATCTGCGGACAGACTCAATTGTTTTTGCTCCGTTGATGTAGGAAAACATCCGCCAGTAACCACCTTCATTGTCCCGGTGGACCCATTTGCCGTCAAGGGTCTGTATAAGGTCCTGAACCTGGAGTTGTCCCGGTTTTTGCGCTACATACGCCGCAAGTGTTGAAAGCACCAGCCTTGTGTTTTGCATCAGGCCATCAATGTCACTGAACACTTTATGGTTTATCTGTTGAAGTATATAGGCCGGAGTTCCATCAACCAGAATTTTGTATGTTTTGTTGATATGGCCGGTGCTTAGCTGCAAAGCATCCGTTTCCACGCCAGGCTCAAGAAAAGAGTTCAGGATGTTTATTACATCTGTTTTCATTCAAAATTTACCGATTAATATAAACAAGATTCCCGGGAGGGAGAGATTGAATGTACAGCGCAAAGTTTGGCCATGTAAAAGGCTGTTTTATTCCCAGAGTTTTTCAGGGTAATGGCCGTTTCTTATCAGATTCCTGACTTTTTCAACAACCAGCGGTTTGTCCTCCTGATAAGTGATGCCAAACCATTGGCCAGGGTTTCTGAGCACTTTAACCTTCTCCTGCCCCGATCTGATAAGGCTGTCAACTACCGAGGGAATGTAAAATTCAGATTTAAGGTGATCTGCACCGGAGTTCAGGAACTGTGTAAATTCATATTCAAGATGGTTAAACAATGAAGGTGTAAAACCCCAGAAATTCATTGAAACCGGATCATTTTCCCTGAGCATTGTTGTTTTTCCGTCAGGCTGAATATCGGCGATTCCGTTTGCTGTTTTTGCAATTTTTGTAAGTTCTGTCACACTGTTGAGCCAGCCCTGGCTGTCGGTAACGCAGATTCCTCTCGATACTGTTCCGAAGTCGGAGAGGGTATTGTTTAGCTCGTAGGCCACCATTGCATAATCTTCCTTCTTTTGTTTTTCCTGTTCATTGAAAAAGCCGGCAATGGTTTCAAAGGCCCGGCGCCCGTAAAAATCATCGGCATTGATCACGGCGAAAGGTTCCTTTACAGCGTTGGCTACCATAATCAATGCATGTCCCGTTCCCCAGGGTTTTACCCTCCCAGGCGGAACACTGTAGCCCTGAGGCAGTTTGTCAAGTTCCTGGAAAACCCATTCAATTTCAATGTGTTTGCTGAGCCGGCTGACAAAAACCTCTTTAAAATCATTTTCAATATCTTTCCGGATGATGAAAACAACTTTCCCGAATCCTGCCCTGATCGCATCAAATACAGAATAATCCAGAATTGTTTCACCTGAAGGGCCTATGGGATCGATTTGTTTAAGGCCGCCGTAGCGGCTTCCCATGCCGGCGGCGAGTATGACCAGTGTTGGTTTCATGGTTTTATCATTTAAATTATCTTGTCTTAAGTTTTTTCCACGTTCTGGATAGCAGGAAGGATGCAATTACTCCTGAAGACAGAAATGCGAGCGCCGGAACTGTTTTTCCGTAAAGGAAAAATCCGGTGGAGAATAATATGCTGTAAACGGCAACGCATCCGAGCAACATGCAAAGGATACCGGTCGGAACATCCCATCGGAGGTCATCTTCTTTCTGAAGGTCGATTCCCATGGTGAGCGCTTTTGCCCTGACCGCTTTCCAGCCCGGCCCTCCGGGTCTGATTTTGGTATAGAATTTCTGTAATGTTTCATCAGAGGAGGGAGGCGTAAGATAGGTGACAATGATCCATGCCAGGGAAGTTGCTGCAACAACGCCGATAAATTTCACAATGTTCCATACGGTGAAAGAGAGCGTGATTCCCCCGAGTTCAACCATTCCGTTGCCGGTGTGAACGAGGAACAGATTCTCGGTAAGGATAAAGGCCAGTGAAAAGACTCCAGCGGCAACCATGGCTGTGAGTTCTGTAAAAGCATTGATTCTCCACCAGAACCACCGGAGGATATAAATCAAACCCGTGCCGGCACCGATCATCAGCATATACTGGAAGGCCTGCAGTGCATTTTCCAGCACCAATGCAAGCAACACCGAAAAAAACATCAGGGTAACAGTTGAAATCCTGCCAACGAGGACTTTCTGCTTTTCTGTGGCTGATTTGTTCAGAAAGCGTGCATAAAAATCATTAACCAGGTATGAGGAGCCCCAGTTTACCTGAGATGCCACTGTTGACATAAATGCTGCAATCAATGATGCCACGACCAGGCCAAGAAATCCAACCGGCAGGTAGCGTGCAAGCATGGCCGGATAGGCAAAATCATGCTGTATAAATTGTCCGGGGACGTTTGGAAAAGCTGTTCTCAGGGATGCAATATCAGGGAATACGATCAGGGATGCAAGTCCAACGATGATCCACGGCCAGGGCCTGAGCGCGTAGTGAAAGAAATTAAACAGGAGGGTGGCGCCCATGGCATGTTTTTCTGATTTTGCCGAAAGCATCCTTTGGGCCACATATCCGCCTCCGCCGGGCTCCGCGCCGGGATACCAGGCCGCCCACCACTGCACAGCCAAAGGAACGATAAGAATACTCAGGAAAACATCGGACTGGTTGATGTCCGGAATCAGGCTGAGTTTTCCGCTTACATCCGGGTGACTTAAAAGAGCTTGCAAGCCGCCGACATCAGGAGAAGTGGTAACGTACCAGGCGGCGCCGAATGCACCGATCATCGCCATCGAAAACTGGAAAAGATCCGTGTAAAGGATTGATTTCAGACCTCCCAGGCCACTGTAGAATACAACCACGACTGCAGCGATGATCAGGGCGATTGCAGGAGACAGGCCCAGCATCACGGCTGCAATTTTGATAAATGCCAGCGAAACACTGGCGATGACCATCACATTAAAAAAGAAGCCCAGGTAAATAGCCCTGAATCCGCGCAGGAAAGCCGCCGTTTTTCCACTGTATCTGATTTCATAAAATTCGAGGTCGGTCAGAACTTTTGACCTGTTCCACAATTTGGCGTAAATAAATACGGTAAGCATTCCGGTGAGCAGAAATGCCCACCACATCCAGTTGGCGGCCACCCCGTTTTGTCTGACCATGTCTGTGACGAGGTTTGGGGTATCGCACGAGAATGTTGTTGCAACCATGGAAACGCCCAACAGCCACCAGGGCATGCTTCTGCCGGAAACAAAAAAGTCGGCAGCACTGCGGCTTGCATTTTTTGAAGCCAGGTAGCCGATTGTAAGAAGAATAACAAAGAATGCTGCAATAATTATCCAGTCAACAGATTGCAGAAGCATAGGAAGAATTGTTTGGGTGAATATTGGCCGGGGGCTTCAAATTGAAAGGGTGAATATGCGTTATCAGGCGAATATTTTATTCATGACCAGCGCTACGGTGCCCATAAGTCTGGCGTTGTCGCTCAGTTCTGAGGCAACAATTACGGCATCACGCCGAATTCTGGCAATGGAATAGATATTCAGGTTGCTTTCAATAGGCGCAATGAGATAATCGGCTGCTTTTGATATTTCTCCTCCGATAATGATCAGTTCGGGATTAAACAAATGTATGAGCGTGGCCAGTCCCTTGCCCAGTGCTTCTCCAATCCTGGCAAGAAGGTCAATGGCATACTGGTCGCCTTCGCGGGCAGCGTTCAGGATAATGCGTATATTAAGTTTTGACAAGTCGCCTCCGATCATGCTGCTGATCTGGGTGATAGCGCCTTCAGCAATATCCTTTTTTGCCTTTGCAAGCATAACTTTCCCGGAAGCAACAGTTTCGATGCAGCCTATTTTTCCGCAATGACAGAGTTGTCCGTTTGGCTCAATCTGAATATGACCGAATTCACCGGAATATCCGGAATGACCCATATAGATCTTGCCGTCGAGGATCATACTCAGACCAATGCCTGACCCGATATTCAGACACAGAACATTATTATGTTCGCGCGCAAGCCCGAACGACTGTTCACCCCAGGCCATGGCCCTGGTGTCCTGCTCAATAAAAACAGGCAGGGAAGTAAGTTCACTTAAAACCCGGGCAACCGGCTTCCCGGTATTCAGGTAAGTGTAGGAAAGGCCTGTACGCATATCAATCAGCCCCGGCAATGAAATTCCGATACCAAGGATATTGTTTTGATCCACGCCGTAAGCCTCAATTAATTCAGAAATTTTTTCGGTAATAAAACCGATGATGTCTGACTGGGTTTCAAGTCCTGTATTGAGTTCGTGAATTTCAGAAACCGGCTGATTGGCAAAATTGAAAAGCCCGATTCTGATAAAGTAACGCTCGATGTCAATCCCGATCACAAAACGTGATAACGGATTCAGACCATAAATGCTCGGACGCCTTCCTCCGGTGGACTCGCCAATGCCTATCTCGGTAACCAGCCCTTCTGAAATCAGTTCCTCAAGCGCCCGTGTAATGGTTGGGGTGCTCATCTTTATCGTACGGGCCAGACTGTGTATGGAAAGATTTGTGTGATGATATAATTCCCTGACAATGAACTGCTTCAGGTTTAACTTGCGCAATTGATTGTTTTTTAAAGGCTCTTCGATAAAGGAACTCTTAAAAAGATATTTTATCCCTGCCATATTCATCGGATTTTTATGAATTAAAACCTTGTAAAGCTATCAATTTTCATTTAAGCAACAAAATTATTAAAAAAAGTTACTAAGATTTATCTGATAATAAGATATTTTGATCTTGATTATTCAGGATATTGTATATCAGCTGTGTATGATATTTGCAATGACCAATTCATTTTAAAATACTTCATTTTTTTAATGTAATTATAGATCGTAATAAATTTTAAAATATTGATTTAAAAGTTGATAGAAAAGGATACGGCGCTTGTCTGATTTTAGCCAGGGATGCCTTTCCGGAATATTGATACCGTTCAGAGAGCCCGGATTGTTGTAAAAACCGAAAGGAACTCTGGTCCGGATTTTTTACAGGAGATTGGCTGAACTTCTTAATGAAATCATTCAGATCCTGACGTAATCCGGTGTGAACAGGACACTATAATTTTTTAAAGAATTATCAGATGATCTCCCTGATTTACCCTTTGGAGAGGAGTCAGTTTTCACTGCACTATTTGCGTAAGACTACCCTGGTGGCCTGAGAATACGGTGATGAGAGTTGTATTATAAATATGCCTTTTGCTATCCGGCTGTTGCTGTCAATATTGCAATTCCACCTGTATAAATGACCGCCTGCAGGAATCACCGCCGAATGAACCAGCATGCCTCTTCCGTCAAAGATTCTTAATGATACCGGGTCAGGGTAAATTCTGCCGGTTTCAATACATAAAAAGTCATCAAACGGATTGGGTATAACTCTGAAGTCTGCGGAAGCAATGCGAAGATCCGATCCGAGATCAGTCTGATACTCGTAAGCCCCTATATCCGGCAGCATTCCGCTTACCCTGGGATTTTCTGAAAGGTCCTTGTCAGGGTAGTATACCCATTCCGGATCAAACATTCCTTTGTTGATACAAGGTGAACTGTTGCTCAGGGAGTAGGGGTGAGGTCCGCTGTTTAAAAATTCAGATATTGTATCGATGTTGTTGCTATACCCTGAGTGAAATCCGATGCCCCCGGTTCCTCCGAAGGCTTCTTTCCCGCCCTGAATGTTACAATGATAAAATTCAGGTGCTGAGAGAATATCCCAGATGTATATCTGAGCTCCTTCACCGGCATGGTTGCCCTGAATTATTGTGTTTATGATCACCGGTGCGGCGCTGTCGTTACAATAGACAGCTCCGCCATATGAATAAGAATTGTTTTCAGTGAATGTGTTGTGCAGCACGAGCGGGTTTGCTTTGATAAAGGCAATGGCGCCGCCAAAAAACAGGCAGGAATTGTTCGCAAAAAGGTTCCCTTCCATTATCCTGCCGGGTGCTGACCTGAGGTATCCCAGCGCTCCGCCAAGTCCGCTGAAATTTTCGTAAAATTTGTTCTTACTTATCTGCGCGTCAGTATATTCAAGTGAGAGTGCGCCGCCAATCCCGGTCGAAGTATTGCCGGTAAATTCACAATAGCTGATGTCAGGCCGGGAATGCCTGAAACATACCGCGCCTCCGTAACCGTAGGGTGGAGCCTCCTGTCCGCAAACATTGTCCGTAAAGAGGCAGTGGCTGATGCAGATATCGCCTGATTCGGCAAAAATGGCGCCTCCCCAGTGGTAGGCATAATTATTTATAAATGTACAATTGGAAACAGATATCCTTCCGAAATTTCTGATATTAAAGATACCGCCCATTTTTTCGAGCGAATCTCCGACAGCCTTGCCATATTCAAACCGGCAATATTCAAAAACTGATGAATCCGAATAGGGATCAGTCCCGGTAAAATGTAAACCATCCCATCCGCCTCTTCCGTTTTCATAATTTGAGAAACCTGCCGTGTCGGCAACCGTGAAAGTAATCGGACTGTCTGCTGAGGCGATGGCTGATATGCTGCCATGGACATCGAACCCGAAATGTCCGGTTGCAATAACCCGGGTTCCGGCCTTGAATATCAGCTGTTCGCCTGCAGGAACTGTCACATTTCCGCCTACCAGCACCGTGTCAGCTTCCATCATTCCCGATTGGGGGCCTTGTATGAGTATTGTTTGCGAAAGTCCTGCAGAATTGAAGGTTAGAAGAAAAATAAGCGCCTGAAATACACTTGATGGCTTTTTCATAGTTGGTTTTCTTGAGAATCTGATCCTGCCGGCAGGTTTTCAATGATCGGCAAATGCCTGGGTCGGATCCGGGCAAAGGTCAGAAAAAAAATGCCTGCATTAAACCGTAATTGCGGGTCCTCGGCAGAAATTTTGTCTTCACTGCGCCGACCAAAAAGGATTCAGAAAAACAGTGTCACCGGACTTTGACAGTCTGATTGGCCTTCAGAACGGGATACGCTGGTGGCCGGCTAAAATTTCTGACCCTGCTGTCATTCAGCTTTTTAATCATCAATTATTGATCCGGCCGTTATCTTAAGAAAAATTCCTGGGTGATGCCGGCCCGGCAGGCTGGTCCGGATTGGGTCTGACAAAATGAAAAAAGTGTACGATTTTGCTTGATTTATTTAAAAAATATGTTATTTTTGTCTGTAATTCAGGTGGTTACGTAAATATTTCTGCAGTACCGATCTGTAAAATAATTTTACGTCATGCGCCGGATCCTATGCTACCCCAAACCCCTAGCAGATAGCAGTTAACGGATCTGTATCCGTTGTTTTTGTTCATTGGTTATTGCTGGATGAATAAAAATTTCTTTTTGCGGGAATTTTTTTTACTAATGCAATGATTTTGTAAATATTTGAATGTAAGACATTTGGGGAGAACAGTTTTTTATTCGGACAACAGGTATTACTACATAAACAGGCCTTTTGCATTGAAAAGCGCTGCTATGTAAGTTACTTTTGTATCAAATTTCAATAAATAATCGTGATCAGACAGGGATTATCCGGACAACCGGCATGTCGAAAAGAAAAGATCATAATGCATGAAACTAACTGACGCCTACTTTCCTTACAGTTTTCCTGCAGAACTGGCAGATTGTGCCTGTTGTCCCCGCAATTGTCATGCTGACCGTACGGCAGGACCCGGCGGGTACTGTAAATCGGATGCTTTCCCGGGAGTTAGTTCAATATGCCTTCACAGAGGAGAAGAACCGGTCGTCGGAGGTGAAACGGGTATTTGTAATGTTTTCTTCGGACGATGCAACCTTCAGTGTGTTTACTGTCAGAATTGTCAGATAAGCAGTCGTTCTGAATCAATACATATTGAATATCAAAGTCTTGGCAGTATCGTTTCAGCGATTTCAGGGCTGCTTGACGGAGGGTGTAAAGCGGTAGGGTTTGTTTCTCCTTCCCATATGGTTCCCCAGATGCTTGCCATCATCAAAGCTTTGAACGATTCAGGCAGAAAACCGGTAATTGTATACAACAGCAATGGTTTTGACAGTGTTGAAACACTTAAAAGCCTTGAAGGAATAGTTGACGTGTATCTTCCTGACCTCAAATATATGGAAGCCAGGCTGTCAGATGATTATTCGGATGCGGCTTATTATGTTCCGGTCGCCCGGAAGGCGCTGAAGGAAATGTTCAGGCAAAAGGGAACAGCCTTGATTACCGATGATGCCGGTCAGGCTTTAAGCGGATTGATCGTCAGGCACCTGGTGCTCCCCGGATATATTGATAACAGCATACAGGTGCTCCGTTTTATTGCTGAAGAGTTGTCTCCGGGAGTTCATGTTTCGCTGATGTCGCAGTATACGCCGATGCCCGCTGTTGCGCATCATCCGCATCTGGGCAGGGCCCTGAACGAAAGTGAATACAAGCGTGTGGTTGATGAAATGGAATCACTCGGACTATATAAAGGCTGGATTCAGGAGTTGGACAGCTCTGGCAGTTATCTGCCGGATTTCTGTATGGATCATCCTTTTGAGAGATATTAACTTATAAAAACAGCGCCTTGCGACCTGAAATAAATACCGGAATAAAGAAGATGCTTGGGATGCTCCTGCTTGCAGGATTGCTGACCTCATTTTCTTTTCCGGGATTCGCAATGGCAGAGAAGGAATCTGACAGCTTACGTCTTGTACTTGAAAAAACTGAAGGGCCTGTTCAGCAGGCAGCAGTCATCAAGCAACTTTCAATGCTTGCCCTGGCGGAGGGGGATTATCCTTTGGCAATAGAATACCTTAACCGGGAGATGGAGTTAAGGGTGGTTACGGGCGATTCGGTGTCGTGGGCGAACGCACATTATAACCTTGGCATGATATTCAGTATGATCCGGAGCTTCGACAAGGCAATCCATCATAGTCTTGTCGCGCTGGAATACTTTGACAGGAGCCGGCTATACAACGAAGTGGCCAATACCTGCATAAACCTGGGATTTGTTTATAATGAAACCCGAAACCCTGATCTGGCATATTCCTATTACGAAAGGGCCTTAAAAATCTTAAATGAGCTTTCCAGTAAGCAGGGGCTTGAAGCTTCTTATCTGAATCTGGGAATTTTAAGTGACAAGAGTATTGATCAGGGAAAAGAAAGGCGAAAGTTTGACGAAGCGCAGGGTGGCGTGAGAAAAGCCAACAATGCGTCACTGATCGTGATTTACACCAGTCTGGGCAAATTAAATCTGAATAAGAATGATTTGATTCAGGCAGAGAATTACCTGAATCAGGCACTCGACCTGGCCATTCAGATGGGCGATCAGCAATATGAAGCAGTTATCAAGGTGGCCCTGGCGACGGTTTATTTTACTTCAGGAAAAAAGCCGGACGCATACAGGCTTGCTGAATCGGGATTAGAAATGGCTAAGAGTCTTAAAATCAGGAATGTAATGCTTGAGGCTTATGCCGAACTGGCAAAGATATCCATGGGCCTTAATCAACCGGTGCTGGCTTTTAGCTTTCTTGATCAGTATTCAAAGCTTAAAGACAGTATTTATAATGAACAACAGGCTTATTTACTGAGCCAGGCGCAGGCAAGATTTGAGATCGGGCGTAAGGAACTTGACAGCGAAAGATTGCTGCGCGAAAACCTCGAGCAGGCATTGAAACTGGAGAGGAACAAAAAATCAAAGGTTGCCCTGATAGGTGTTGTAATATTTATTGTGATCTTGCTGGCATTCTTTTTTAAACGGTATTATTTTAAGACAAAAGCCGTTGATAATCTTGAAGATAAGAATAAGCTGATTGAAACCCAAAAGACGGAACTTGAGCAATTGATACAAACGAAAGACAGATTTTTATCCATCATTGCCCATGATCTCAAAAACCCTTTTACTTCCCTGCTTGGGTTTGCAGATCTCGCTTACAATGAGTTTGATGAAATTACTGATGCTGAAAAAAGATCTTACCTGGGCATTATCAGGCAATCCAGCCAGCATATTTATTCATTGCTCGATAACCTGCTGACCTGGTCGCGGGCGCAATCCGGACGTATCGACTTTAAACCTGAGCCCGTCGATCTTTCTGAAATCGTGGAGGCTTCTATTGATGTTGTCCGCAGTATGGCTGATAATAAGCAGATTTCCCTCTATACTGATTTTACCAGGGACGTAATTGTGAAGGCAGACAAAAACATGCTGTTTACCGTGCTGAGGAATTTATTAAGCAATGCCATTAAGTTTACGCAGAACGGAGGTTCTGTTACCGTTAGCTGTAACTGCAGCGGGGGAAAAGCCGCTGTGAGCGTTACAGATACCGGAATAGGTATGAATGAAGATGAATTGTCAAGGTTATTCAGAATAGACGGGAATCTGAAAAATTCAGGCACCAATAATGAAACAGGTACAGGCCTCGGGTTAATTCTTTGTCAGGAGTTTATGAATATTCATAAATCGAAGATACAAGCCATGAGCACGCCCGGCAAAGGCAGTACTTTCAGCTTCACCCTCGAAATTATTCCAAAGTAAACCAGAATTACCTTTTCGTTATGCTGTTATCTTTACTTCTCTCCTGAGGAGTGTATCTGTCTGCACGCGATGATTTTGGCAAGGAGCCTGCCGGCAGTCATGATAAAAAAAGAATAACCCGTCAGGTATGATGAAACCTGACAGGTTAAATTAAAGAAACCGTTTCACCCTTTATCAGAAGGGCAGGTCATTCGTAAGTTCGTCAGCGGCGGCAGCGCCTGTGCCTGAATCAGGCAGCGAGGTACCTGCCTGTTGTTCCGGAGCAGCAGCGGCGCCTTCTATCTTCCAGGCTTCCAGATTGGTGAAGTAGTTGACATTGCCGTCTTTTTCCCATTTTCGCCCCCTTAAGTTAAACCAAAGCCTGATATCCTGACCGGTATTGTAGGCGTCAATCAGGCTGCAGCGATCCTGGGTAAGCTGGAATTTCAGCATTTCTGTAAATGAAGAGTTAGGATTGTCCCTGAACTCGATTACGAATTCCCTTTTTTTAAATTTCTCAGAAACGTTCTGTGTTTCAAATTTTTCAATCAGTTTTCCTGTAATTTCAAAAGCCATTGGTGATAAATATAAAGTGAATTAATAAGGAATTTTTCTGTCAGATTCTTTCCATTGTCTGAAAACATGCAAAGCTTCTTCCCGCAATAATTGTCCTCCGGGAATGGACCGTTGACCGGGGATCAGGCTGATTTCCCGGTAAATAAAGTCATCGTCAAAGCCGGCGTCAGCGGCATCGCGCCGGCCGGCGGCGAAATAGATTCTTTCGGGGCGCGCCCAGTAGATAGCGCCGAGGCACATCGGGCATGGTTCGCAGGAGCAGTAAATTTCGCAACCATCCAGTTGAAAACTACCCAATGCAGCGCAGGCTTCCCTGATAGCGACTACCTCGGCATGGGCTGTGGGGTCATTGTCCGAAGTAACATGATTGCTTCCCCGGGCAATAATTTCTCCGTTCTTTACTACAACGGCACCAAAAGGCCCGCCCCTGCCCGAGGCAATATTTTCTTCCGCAAGGCGCAGGGCTTCTGCCATAAATTCTTTCCGTGCATCAATCATATTCAATCAGAATTGGTTCCACGATCCCCTGATCGGCGCTGCCTCCAGCGCACTTTTTAACAGGCTGATGTATTCGTCCCTGGATATGGTAAAGGCCCCGAGACTCAACAAATGAGAAGTCGGCATCTGGGCATCAATAAAATGAAAACCTTTCTCATCCAGTTTTGTGCAAAGATAATAAAGGGCGGCTTTAGAAGCATCACTCACCAGGTGAAACATCGATTCTCCAAAAAAAGCTTTGCCCAGAGAAACACCATATAACCCTCCCGCAAGGCGATCTTCATGCCATACTTCAACAGAATGAGCCAGCCCTGTTTTGTGCAGTTCGGTGTATGCATCAATCATTGCAGGCGTTATCCATGTGCCGCTTTCCTGTTTTCTTTTTACTCCGGCACAAAATTGTATGACGCTTGCAAAGTCTTTGTCAAATGAAAAAGTGAAATGTCCGTTTTTTAATTTTTGTTTCAGGCTTGAGGAGGTTCTGAACAAACCTGGCTTCAGCAGACACCTGGTTTCAGGTGAGTACCACATAATTGGCGTCGAAATGTCATACCAGGGGAAAATTCCGCTGCTATATGCTTTTACCAGCCTCCCGGGACTCAGATCACCCCCCGCGGCCAATAATCCGTCGGTCCTGCAATCACTCAGGGGCGGGAAGTCGTCGGACGCGCGCAGATACTTTATCCTGTGGTCAGCCTGCATGATATTACAATGAATTTCAATGGCTAATTTAAACATTTTAATCTCCCGGTTACAAGTACTAAATGAGTAATTATATTACTCAATAAATGCCGGGCATAAAAAAAACCGGCTACGGGAACCGGTTTTTAAAGGCAAGTGCCTATGCTCAGGCGTTTTCTTTTTCAAAATCGTGCATACAGGCAACCAGTGCTTCAACGCTTTCCTTTGGCAGGGCGTTGTATGTGGAAGCCCTGAATCCGCCAACTGAACGGTGGCCTTTAATACCAACCATTCCGCGGTTTTTGGCAAACTCCATAAAAGCGTCCTCTTTGTCTTTGTATTGCTCTTTCATCACAAAGCAGATGTTCATCAGTGACCTGGAGTCTTTCTCAGCGGTTCCCACAAACATTTTGCTGTTGTCGATGGCATTATAGAGGATGTTTGCTTTTTCGATGTTCATTTTTTCGATGGCAGCTACCCCGCCAATGGACTTGATCCATTTCAGCGTTTCTTTCACGGTAAATATGGGCAGACACGGAGGGGTGTTGAACATGGAACCTTCTTTAATGTGGGTCCGATAGTCCAGCATAGTTGGGATAGTTCTTTCAACCTTCCCAAGGATATCTTCACGTACGATCACAAAGGTAACGCCGGCAGGGCCGAGATTTTTCTGGGCGCCGCCATAGATCATGGCATATTTGGATACATCAACCGGGCGGCTGAGAATGTCGGATGACATGTCAGCAATCAGGGGAATGTTACAGTCAAAATCAGTCCGGATTTCTGTTCCGTAGATGGTATTGTTGGTGGTAATGTGGAAATAGTCGGCATCTGCCGGAACTGTGTAGCCTTTGGGAATGTATGTGTAGTTTTTGTCGGCGGATGAAGCTACTACATTCACTTCGCCGAACAGTTTGGCTTCCTTGATTGCTTTCTTAGCCCAGACACCTGTTTCGAGGTAGGCCGCCTTTTTCGACATCAGGTTAAAGGGGATCATGCAGAACTGCATGCTGGCTCCACCGCCAAGGAAAAGAACCTGATAACCTTCAGGGATGTTGAGTAACTCTTTGAAAAGTGCTGTTGCTTCGTCAATCACTGCCTGAAAATCCTTGCTCCGGTGCGAGATTTCAAGGATTGACATACCAATGCCATTCAGGTCCAGCACAGCCTTGGCCGTGTTTTCGATGGCTATCTGCGGCAGAATGGAAGGACCGGCGTTGAAATTGTGTTTTTTCATGATGTTGTGAATTAAGTTGGTAAACTTATTTTATGTCTGATGCGCTTAAATACCGGCTGAAAACTGAAGCAAAGGTATAAAGTTTTATACAGTTGCCAAGTTTATGAAAATTCTTTTCTTGTAAAGTTTAATCATCTGTAAAATAGTAAATTGACGATATAAATTTAACTAAAATACATGAATAGTGCAAATCCTGAATGCTGGTTTTATGAATACAACAACCGGCCGGGCAGAATAAACAGGTGGCAGTATGGAATTTCAGCGGAGAAACCAGGCTATGAGTTCATCATTCAGGCTTGATGGCCTGCATTTTTTTACATGCAAGGAACCCGTGAAGGATGAAATTTCCTGATCTTCACTGGGGCGGGAATAAATCATAACTGACCGGCTTGCGCGGTTTTTTTTCTTTTCCGGTGGGAGCCGGGTTGCGTGGTGCGATGTCTTCAACAAAAGTCCAGAACCTGTCAAATATAATATATCCGTCATATATGTTACCGGCAGGCACATAAGCCCATCGCTGACCCGTAAGGGATTCGTTCATAGGTACCAGCCGGTCGAGAACAATAATGTCATCGTTTATCTTTCTCTGTGATTTCCTTACATTGGAAAGGGTGACTTTCTGGCGGTCATAGCTTTGTGTGAATGATGCCTGTGAAGCGTATTCCGAAACCACCCTGTTTTTTAATCCGTCTTTTGTCCTGAATATGGATGCCCCGAAAACAGGAAATCCATCCTGATCAAAACTAAGTGCGTCAATTGTTTTTCGGCTGGTAGTCCGGCTGAACCCATCCCATCCAAGCAGGGTGTAAAAGGATCCTGTAAGTTCTTTCCTGCAGATAATGCGGTAATACAATCCCCCGGGCCAGTTTCCGTCTCTGAAAATACTATCCTCTGAAATCTCCTGCAACGCAGGCATGGGCTTCATGGGAATTACCCGGTTTGTAATATTGTTTCTGATAATCAGGAAGTATATGTTTGTCCCGTTGTTCTGCTGCAGATTCCAGTTAACAAGGGTGATTTTCGCGTCAGGTGATGTGATTATCCCGATACCCAGCGAATCAAACATCTTATCTGATGCCGGCGATTCTCTTAGTCCTGCAGTGAGTTTATCGAAGAAAACGCTGTTGATCTCCAGCCGGAGAGAGTCGGATTTTTCCTTACGGGCACTGTCGATCAGCGCCTTCAGCCCGTTGCCGGCAGGTTCCTGTAACGGCTGAACAGCTTTTACCCGTAATCCGCTGCACGTAAACAATAAAATCAGGCCAGCGGATAATATGGTCTTCATTGCCCCTTTTTGCAATATGGTTGTAATGTAAGGCATTTCGGCCGAGAAGTCTTAATTTTGCTGCAAATATACACTTCAATAACGTTCATGGATCAAAAACAGGTACAGGCAGGATTGCAAAAATTTGCAGAAGAGTTGTTTTCGCTGTCAGGTGAAGACTTCCGGCTGCTTGAACCAGCAGAACTGCCGGCACCGCATGATAACTTCCGGGAACAATTCCTGTTGAGCATTCAGGCCAACCGGTGGTTTGTTGATGAGCACATAAGGTATGCCCTGAAGTGGCTGGCCGGAAGCATGCTTGAATCTGTCAGGGTGTTGTCGGCAATGAAACCCGTGACCAATCCTTTGCCCGTTGCTTTTTGGATTAGGCCGTTGACTCCTCTTGAGGGCATGGGAGAAATCATTCAGGCTGCGCTAAGCGGACACCGATGCCTGATAAAGACCGGTGTCAGCAACAGAAAAATGTATGAAGCCATTTTTGGCATGATGGGTAATCATATCCCCGGTATTGCCGGGAGCTTGGTTTATGTTGACAATATATTTCCTGAATTCAGCGGTATGATTGTTATCGGTGAAAAGGAAGGGCCGGTTTCGGAATCTTACCTTTCGAGATACCCGCTGCTCAGGTTTAATTATAATGAATCCGCGATAATTTCTGGAAATGAATCTGATGAGGAGTTGCGTATTCTTGCCGAAGATATTTGTATACATTTCGGGCGCTCAGCGCGTAATGTTAAGGTGATAAAGGTCCCGCGGGGTTATGATTTCCGGTCGTTGATGGAAGCGATTTCAACATACGGCTGGCAGATCAATCATTCAGTTTACCTGAATCATTATGAATACCAAAAGGCTTCGATGTTATTGGGCCGGGTACCTCATCTTGACAGCGGACATCTGTTGCTTGCTGAAAAAAAGGAGTACTTTGGCAGGATAGGTGTTCTGGTTTATGAGTATGTGCCTCCGGGGCCTGCAACTGACATGCCGGCCGGAAGTACGGCAGACGGGATCAGGCAGTCCGCTCAGTCAGGACGGTGCCGGAACTTCTTCAGCAATGCTGATGCGATGGGGTGTTTTCTGGAAAAACTTAAAGATTAATTGTCGATAAAAAGTTTCAAAAATATGTTTCAGATTTTTTGGCTATTACCAAAATAGTTTTTACTTTTGCAGTCCCAAAAATTGAAGGGCAATGCATTGCAATAAGGTTGCAATCATTCAGGAAAAGAAACATTGATTGAACCGGGATTATTTAACAATAACTGAACTCATGAAAAAAGACATTCATCCCAAGGATTACAGGTTGGTGGTTTTCAAAGATATGTCGAACGACTATACATTTGTCACTAAATCAACAGTAGCTACCAAAGATACCATTGTTTGGGAAGATGGTAAGGAGTATCCGCTGGTAAAGCTTGAGATATCAAATACATCTCATCCGTTTTATACCGGTAAGATTAAACTTATCGACACCGCCGGACGTGTTGACAAGTTCAAAACGAAATACCAGAAACATTTCGACAACAGGAATAAGGCCTGAAGCGAGTTTTCAGCATCCGGTTGTTAATAAGATTTCACGGGCCCTTTTTTTCAAAAGGGCTTTTTTCGTTACTTTTGTAAGTATTATACGTTTAAGCACTTTTAAACTGTTATTTTATGAATTATGTCCTTTTTGACGAATCTAGGCGCAATAATCTGCTCCCCCTTACTTTTCTGAGGCCTGTTGCTGACATCAGGTTTGGCATTTTAACCATTCGTGAGAAGTGGGAACGCTTTTTAAATTGCAAAACATCCACCCTTACCGAGGATTATCTTTCTGCCAAATTTCCTCTTGTGAAGGAAAAAGAAAATATCATCATCAATGGAGCTGTTTGTCCAAACAATAAGCTGGTAGATGAGATTGGCCGGCTGCAGGCCGGACAGGTGCTGGTAAAAGGAGATACTGTTATTGCGATGTACGTGAATGAAGCGGATTTCGAAAAACCAGGCCGGGCGGTCGAAGAGGTTGAAACAGAAGCTGAATTTCTGGAAATCAACAACACCTGGGATATATTTGCGAAAAATGAATTGGCATTGACTTCTGATTATGAGTTAATTACCCATGGCAGGAAGTCGCAGAAAATACCGGCTCACTGCCTGGCAATAAAGCCGGAAAATATTTTCATTGAGCCTGGCGCTGAAGTACTTGCTGCTACGTTGAATGCCTCTGCGGGGCCTGTTTATATCGGGAAGGATTCCGTGGTGATGGAAGGTGCCAACCTGCGTGGCCCGCTGGCAGTATGCGAGCATGCCCAGGTTAAAATGGGTGCCAAGGTTTATGGGGCAACAACCATCGGACCCTGGTCTAAAGTGGGAGGAGAAGTCAATAACAGCGTGATTTTCGCTTATTCAAACAAAGCCCATGACGGATTCCTCGGGCATTCTGTGATTGCCGAATGGTGTAACCTGGGCGCAGATACCAATACTTCTAACCTGAAGAACACGTACGATCAGGTGAAGTTATGGAGCTATCCTGACGAATCATTTGTGGAAACCGGTCAGCAGTTTTGCGGACTGATCATGGGCGACCATTCAAAATGCGGAATCAATACCATGTTCAATACAGGAACTGTGGTAGGGGTCAGTTCAAACATTTTCGGATCCGGTTTTCAGCGTAACTTTATCTCCTCCTTCAGGTGGGGTGGGGTTTCCGGATTCTCAACCTTCCTGCCGAAAAAAGCCATTGAAGTAGCTAAGGGAATGTATAGCAGGCGTGAACTTGATTTTACCGATGTTGATGCCAAACTTATCCAGGATGTTTACAATCTGACACATAACTACCGGAGAATGTAAACTTTTTATGTATCCCCTTGTTTATCCGGTAATCTGAATAGACTGCCGGATTTTTTTTTGCAGACAAAATTCTGAACCCGGATGAAGCGTTCAACAATTCCTGAATGAACAAATGTCTGTTATTAACGCAATAACAACAGCATTGATTACAAGCATTAAGCCGGGGACACCCTCAGAATATCAACAGCTTGTTCCTGTCGGGCTTTGGGTTGATTATTCCTTGTTAAATGCAGAATCACTGACTCAAAAAAAACAGCCTGTAACTTCAGTAGCTTTGAAAATAATACATTTACCGGCATGATATTTGACTTTAGTCAGAACACTCTTTTTGGCTGATTGAATATGACAATTTGAACATACCAAAACTTATTTTTACTGATATGACGAATGAAGGCTTCGGTTTTACCGAACTGATTGAAAATGAAACTGAATTTATTCCGCTCCTCTCAACTGAAGATGAAGAGCAGATGAATGCGGAGGAGGTGCCGGAAACGCTCCCTATTCTTCCGTTACGCAATACGGTATTGTTTCCCGGGGTGGTAATCCCTATTACGGTTGGCCGTGATAAATCGATCCGTTTGATAAAGGATTATTATAAAGGAAACCGGATCATAGGTGCCGTTGCCCAGAAAGATGTTGATATTGAGGATCCTTCGTTCAAGGACCTGAATGAAATCGGAACCATTGCCTACATCATCAAGTTGTTGCAAATGCCTGACGGAAGCACAACTGCCATTATTCAGGGAAAGAAACGTTTTCGCATCCTTGAGATGCTTCAGGATGACCCTTATTTTATTGCAAGGGTAAATCAATTTGACAAGGTAAAGCCGCTGGTGAAAGATAAAAAATTCAATGCCCTGATTTCATCGGTAAAAGACCTTGCCATTCAGATTATTAACTTGTCTCCCAACCTTCCTTCGGACTCTGTATTTGCCATCCGCAATATAGAGAGCCCGGTCTTCCTTGTTAATTTTATTTCTTCCAATCTGAATGTTTCGCTTGAGGAGAAGCAGATGTTGCTTGCCATTGATGACCTGATTGAGCGGGCGAATATGGTTTTGGGGCTTCTGACGCGGGAACTTCAGATTATTGAGCTTAAAAATCAGATTCAAAGCAAAGTTAAAATCGACCTCGATAAGCAACAGCGCGATTACCTGCTGAATCAGCAACTCAAAACCATTCAGGAGGAGTTGGGCGATAATCCGCATACACAGGAAATTTCCGATTTACGGGAAAAAGCTGCGAAAAAACGTTGGCCTGCAAATGTGGCAGATGTCTTTGAAAAGGAATTGACAAAATTGCAGCGTATGAATCCTGCTGCAATGGAATATTCCATGCAGCTGAATTACCTTGAGGTATTGACTGACCTTCCATGGAATGAGTTTACTGTAGATAATTTTGACCTTAAACATGCACAAAGGGTCCTGGATAAAGATCATTACGGCCTTGAAACCGTGAAAGAGCGCATTATTGAATATCTGGCTGTGCTGAAGCTGAAAGGTGACATGAAGTCGCCCATCCTTTGTCTGTTTGGTCCTCCGGGAGTCGGAAAAACCTCTCTCGGAAAATCGGTGGCCAGAGCGGTGAACCGGAATTATATCCGGATGTCGTTGGGCGGCCTTCGCGATGAGGCTGAGATCCGCGGACACCGGAAAACATATATTGGTGCCATGCCGGGGAGGATCTTGCAGAGCATAAAAAAAGCCAAAGCTTCTAATCCGGTTTTTGTGCTGGATGAAATAGACAAGGTGATCGGAGCAAACATCAATGGAGATCCTTCAGCTGCTTTGCTCGAAGTGCTCGATCCGGAGCAGAACAATTCTTTTTACGATAATTTCGTGGAGCTTGAGTATGACCTTTCGAAGGTGATGTTTATTGCCACAGCAAATAACCTTGGTACAATACACCCGGCATTGCGCGACAGGATGGAAGTGATTGAAATTACCGGTTATCTGCTTGAGGAAAAAATTGAGATTGCCCGCCGGCATCTGATTCCCAAGCAATTGAGCGAACATGGCGTTCAGCCGGGGCAGCTCGGGTTTGGGAAAAAGATCATTGAACTGATCATCGATGCCTATACAAGGGAGTCGGGAGTCAGGGAACTTGAAAAGAAAATTGCCAAGATTATCAGGCATCAGGCAAGGTATATCGTAAACGGGGAATCGTATAATGTTTCGGTAACCGAAGATGACATCCGGAAGATTCTGGGTCCTGTAAAGTTCAACAAGGAAAAGGACGAAGCACCGCATGCTGCCGGAGTAGTTACCGGATTGGCATGGACTCCGGTGGGCGGAGAGATTTTGTATGTGGAAACAAGCCTGAGTCATGGAAAAGGGAATATGGGATTAACCGGGAATCTCGGAGATGTTATGAAAGAATCAGCTACGCTGGCATTCGAATACCTGAAATCGCACAGTGATCAGCTCGGCCTTGAGCCTTCCGTCTTTGAAAAATGGAATGTTCATATTCATGTCCCTGAAGGAGCTACACCCAAAGACGGCCCTTCGGCCGGAATCACCATGTTCACCGCGCTGGCTTCGGCATTCACCCAGCGGCTGATCAAGCCGCGGCTGGCGATGACCGGTGAAATTACCCTGCGCGGTAAAGTGCTTGCTGTTGGCGGAATTAAGGAGAAAATTCTGGCTGCCCGCCGATCTGGCATCAAAGAAATCATTCTGCCCGCAGATAACAGAAAAGATATTGAGGAAATTAAGCCCGTATATCTGAAAGGGCTGAAAATTCACTACGTTGAACAGATGATCGATGTCCTTGATCTTGCACTGACAGGAAAAAAGGCATCTAATCCATTGAATATTAATTATTAATATACCCTGTCTGGGGTAAAGGAAGTTAGGTTTTAATGAAAAAAATACTGATTATTCTTGGTCATCCGGTTAAAGATACGTTTTCAAATTCATTGTTTGAACATTATCGTAAAGGGGCATTGTCTTCCGGTGCTGAAATCAGGGAGATCATTCTCAGAGACCTTGATTTCGAACTGAATTTCAGAGAAGGCTACAGGGGAAGTCAGGAGTTGGAGCCTGACCTTCAGAAAGCGCAGGAGGCCATTAAATGGGCCGAACATATCGTTATAATTTATCCGAACTGGTGGTCAACCTTTCCCGCATTGATGAAAGGGTTTATCGACCGTACTTTTCTGCCTGGTTTTGCCTTTAAATACAGGAAAGGCAGTCTTCTGTGGGATAAGTATCTTACCGGCCGTTCGGCCCGGCTGATCATCACCATGGATACGCCGCCATGGTACTACTGGCTGGTTTATCGCAGACCCGGACACAATGCCATGAAACGTGGCATCCTTGAGTTTTGTGGTATAAGACCGGTAAGAATTACCACCATCGGGTCGCTGAAGGTGTCTTCGGAAGCAAGGCGTCAGCATTGGCTCCGAAAAGTGGAAAAACTTGGCCGGAAGCTGATATAGCTTTTTAGGTCTATTCCGAAATACTGCTACTGTTAATAGATTGTTCCTAAGTGGCGCGAGGTGCTCGAGCGGAATAGGAACTACTGAACTCCATACGATTTCTCCGTGAGCCTAAGTAGTTATCTTTTGCAAATTTTAAACGACTTGGGCGGATAAAACCACATAACTTCCAATATCCGATTTTATCTGCTATTACAACAAACTTAATGTTAGGTGCTCGCCTTT
The DNA here is from genome assembly GCA_023957275.1 of Lentimicrobium sp. Taxonomy (GTDB): domain Bacteria; phylum Bacteroidota; class Bacteroidia; order Bacteroidales; family Lentimicrobiaceae; genus Lentimicrobium. Next base: position 82,442 of record JAMLHF010000002.1, read on the forward strand.
CTCGGTCTATCTTAAAATCAAATCGGTCAACATCCGTTTTATATTCAAATGCTTAGCTTTTCTCTGTTTTCTTGCTTCCGTATCAACCAACTCAATCCAATTAAACAGTTTACTTTTTTCCGTTGTACTTGTTTTCCAATAATCTACCAGTTCTATCGCAGGCGTCGAGATAATTGTCTCTATAATTTGAGGAAGATTTTCAAATAGATTCATAAACACACGAGGAATATCGTGGTAAACTTTTCCTTTTATGGCATAAATATCTTTACCCCCCGCAGTAAATAAATCTCGAACGTTAGGACAAACAACAGATTCACTTGTTACAAACCAAAGTGCTAATCTGCCAAATTTATCGCTACTATTCCCGAATATTTCAGGGAAATATGCCATTCCTCGAACTTTTAGATTTTGCTGTTCACTATTTGATAGATTATTCCATATTTTAATGATGAAATTACTCGCTTTTTCATCATTTTCATGTCCTATCCACCATAATTCTTCGCCTGATTTCAACTTGCTTTTGTAGAATTCAACAATCGGCTTTATTGGATTGTCTTTTTTGCGTAATGTGTCGTAAGGCAACTTAATTTTATCAAAAATTGTTTTACCATCCTCTAAATTCATATCTATTAAATATCGTGGCGAGTGAGTTACCACAACTTCTGAAAGAACTTCTTCGTAAGGGCGACAACGAAACTCAATTGGTTTTGCCAATTTCGCAAATAACATAAATATTCTCTCAACATCATCAACTCTTGTCGTTTCTAAGACGCTATTACCAGTCGTTTTCCAATGATTTTGAGTTGTAGTTTTTACTTCAATTCCATAATATTTCTTTGCGACAATATCTGGGAATTTTTGCCCGCTTATTAACTCTATTGAGTTTTCGAAAGGTGTTCCGACGGCTAACTCTGTCATTACATCTCGTACAAAAGGTTCGAGATTACGACCTGAAAGTGAAGATACTTTTTTAGGCGATTTATTTGCACAATCATTTAGTTCGCTAATCGTAGAACTCAACAAACTGTCAAATTCTATTTTGTTCGGATCTGAATTTGCGGATATTATCATAATAACTACTTTTTGAAATATAAGTCCCAAACATTTTCTATTCGCCTCGCCAAATTATATGCAAGAAGTGGTGGAACTGCGTTTCCAATAATCTTATATGCTTGTGAAGGACTTACACTATAAGATCCTCTTCTGTTACTATTTTCAATCACAAATTCATAATCTGGTGGAAAAGTTTGAATTAACGCACATTCTCTTGGTGTCAATCTTCTTTCAATTAATCCTCTTTCCAATTCGGACTCAATCTTTCCTCCATTTTGTTTTGACAATCTTCTAAATTCAATATTACCGTGGTGTTCAGCACGAATTGTCGGTCCTATACCTGCAAGCTTTATTTCAGTTTGACCTTGACAATGCTTCCCCATAAATTTTGCTTTGGAATAGAATTTTTGGGACAAATCGTTTGTTTTATCAGGTTCTTCTAATTGACTGAAAACTTCTTTTAATTGAACAAAATGCTTCAAATCTTCGCCAATGTTTGTATAAGCGTGGGTTGGTCTTGGATATGGATTGTATTTTTCATCAATTGTATTTTTTAGCAATGCTTCCAATGCGGATTTTTTTAAAGCACTTTTCTTTATTCCGATGAAAATAACGCGCTCGCGAGATTGTGGCACACCGTAATCCGCAGAATGTAATACTTGCGGATTTAAAACTAAATATCCGTTTCCATTAGCGGAAGAAAAATCTTTTTGGATTATATCTTTTACGTTAGAAAGGTTTATAAGTCCTTTTACATTTTCTGCAATAAAGATTTTTGGTTGGGTAATTTCAACAACTTCTTTCATCCACATGTAGAGTTGCCCTCTTGTTTCAACAGAAGCTTTGTTTTCATCCTGAATAACTTCACCAATATGATTTTTATGTGAATTAAAGCCATTCCTTTTCCCTGCGACACTAAAATCTTGACACGGAAAGCCGCCTGTGACAATTTCCACATTTTCAGGAAATATTTTCGCGCCCGCTTTGTGCATTTTAACTAAATCGACGATACTATCAGTATAGAAATCATCAACTCTATGGCCTCTTTTGGAGAAATAATTAACCCACGCATTTCGAGCAACATTTAAAATGTCATTTGCAAAAACAGTTTTGAACTTTGTCTTTTTTAGTTGAACAAATCCATTTTCAAGTTTTTTATCAATAAAATCAGGTGTTACCAATTCATTAACAGAAGATTGCAATACAGAAAAACCACCTTCAAATCCTAAATCCATACCACCGCATCCCGAAAATAGAGAAAGTACATTTATGGTATCTTCCTTAGATTTTTCCGAAGTTTGTTCTTTTGGTTTTGAATAATGAATACTAAACTGAGTATCTTCAACCACGTTTTTTGTATCGATTTTTTGCAAAATTGACATCAAATCCTCCTAAATTTTTACTCAAAATTAGTTATTCTCGAGCGATTCAACAAGAGGATTGAAGATTTTTGATAAGATTATTAAGAGTATCTTCTCGTTTTTTTTCTTTTAGCTGACACTCCCAAATAATTAAGACTTTCCAACCATCACTTTTCAAGATTTCAATGTTTTCTTTATCTCGTGCAATATTTCTATCAATTTTATCTTGCCAAAATTGAGCGTTTGTCTTTGGCATTACATAGATTTTGCAGTTTTTGTGTCCGTGCCAAAAACAACCATTGATAAAAATTAATGTTTTGTATTTTGTTAGTTTAATGTCAGGTTTCCCCGCCAATTTTTTATCATAAATGCGAAATCTAAATCCATTCGCAAATAAGAATTTTCTAACGATAATTTCGGGCTTCGTGTTTGAGCTTTTTACGTGGCTCATTATTTCACTTCTTCTTTCTTTGCTTACTGTATCGGACATCTTTTTTGTTCCAAATTGCTAACTGCCTTTTCTTTAGAGTGAAACACAACTGCCATATATTTTTGCAATTCCCGGATTCTAATTTTCTGAAACAATAAGTTTTTCCGTGAATATCCGGTTCCCGGATTGTAAGGTAACCAGGTACGCACCTGCCGGATAGTTCCGGATATCGACGGGCAGTGAATGGATGCCCGGCAGATAATTTCTTACACCCGTATCAAACAGTTTTTTACCTGACAGGTCGGTAAGGTATAATCTTACCGGCATCCGGGTCAGCAGGTTAAAGCTGATGACCGCCTGTCTGTTTGCCGGATTTGGTGTGATCAGGATATCGCTTGTACTGGAAATGCTCAAGGGATCAGTGCCCACAAGCGTGGTTCCCTGTTTAAGCAGGATATGGTTACCGGGATCGAAGGTAAGGGCGACGGGCTCCTGATCGAACTGAAAAATAAACACCTGGCCGTTTTCATCATTGGTCACCCTGATCAGCGTATCTCCGCCATTTTTGAATGAAACCAGGATTTCTAAAGGCATTTCAAAGAACGGGGCGTTTGTTTGTATCTGGCTGGCTTGGAAGTAAACATTCCAGAGTCCGCTCTCAACTTCCAGGAAACTATAGGTGTTGTTGTAAACAGGATGATTGGGCTCAAACAACCACTGGTTGAAAAACCAATCCAGTTCCTGCCCGGTGGCTTCATTCATTTTTTCAATGAAATCAGGGATGGTTGCTGATTGATATCTGAAGTTTACTGTATCGTTGGCATACTCATAAATACTATGGAAAAAGAGGGAGTCGCCCACCACGTAACGATACATATAAAGCACGCACGATGCTTTCATATATGTTATTGCGTAGTTGAAAAGCGTTGAGTTGGGAGGGGGATTGGTTGCCCAGGCCGGATTTGATATGGCCCAACCCGGGTTTTGCGCCAGGTAATAGCCGGCATTGCTTTCCATTTCTTCCTTATAAGCCTGATGTCCGTTAACTTCTCCCGTCCACGTTGCTTCAAAGTAAGTGGCAAAGCCCTCGTTCAGCCAAAGATCTGCCCAGGTGGCACAGGTAATCATATCACCGAACCACTGGTGGGCAAATTCATGGGCGATAAGACTGGAATACCAGCATCCCTGGCAGAGGCTGGTCAGGGTCTGATTTTCCATCCCGCCCCACATAAACTGGGGGCTGAGTGTGGCAAATCCGTCTTTTTCGAAGGGATGGTCGCCAAACATCGAATAATAGAAGTCGGCCAGGGGGATGATCATATTTTGCATCTGCGACGGATTCTCCCCGGGGTTATAATAGAATCTGATCGGTAACGTGTCGTTCGGCTGTCCGGGTTTGGTCCAGTAAACGATATCCATATTGTAGTTCACCCTTGAGGAGATTACCATAAGATAGGTAGCGACCGGATCGCGGCTCACCCAGGTATACCAGGTTGTATCGTTCACCGCTACCGAATCGGTGAGGCTTCCGTTTGAGCCGAGTTTAACGTTTGACGGAACTTTGGCCCTTAGTGTCAGGGTTGCTTTATCATAAGGCTGGTCGTAACACGGGAACCATTTGCGTGCACCCTGTGGTTCGCAATCGGTAAAAACAAATCCATTGCCCACATAAAAAGCCAGATCGGGTACATCAAGGTGTTCATATTCAATGCTGACCGATGCAACTTCTCCGGGTTGATACGCGCGGTCAAGCATAATAGTAAGGGTGTCCTGATCGTGGATAAATGAAGTTGCAGCCAACCCCACGGCGTTGATTTGCAGCGATGTCTGATCTGCATTGAGTTTAATGGCTGACAGTAAGGTGTCGATCCTGAATGTTATGATGTTAGATGCCGTGAATGTTCTGGGATAGGGCGGTGTATAACAATGGAAAATATCCAGATCAAGTTCGTAGTTCAATACATCGAAAGTGTGCAGCGGCGAATTGGGTGAGCGCAGGTTCAAAGGTTCCTGTTGCGGGCGCATCTGTTTGCCATGGGCGCAAAATTCGCTTCCCCTGGTGGTTTCAGTTACCTGGGCGTTGGCAATGATCACTGATATCAGCAGGCTTGAAATAATTGTCAGAAGTTTCATGATCAGATGTTTTAATGAGTCCAAAGATATCATTTAAGCCAGCAACTTTTACAAAAAAGACATAGGGGCGGCTGCATGGCAGATTTTTGGGCAGGATGCCGCAATTATCCTAATTTTGCGAGATGATTTCAGGATATGCCTCACAAGTTTAAGGGTCTGATTTTAGTTTCATCAATACTTTTCGTTTCCTGCAAAGGGATTCCCGATCAGCAGGCAGGTCAGACTGTTTTCCGGTATAACGAATCGTCAGGAGTTACCTCTCTGGATCCTGCATTTGCCCGTGACCAGGCAAATATCTGGTCTGTCAACCATCTGTTTAACAGTCTGGTACAGCTTGACAGCAACCTGAATGTTCAGCCATGCCTTGCCGGCAGCTGGACCGTGTCAGAAGATGGGACAGTATATGAGTTTCACGTTCGCAGTGATGTCAGTTTTCACGACAGTGAGGTTTTCGCCGGAGGAATTGGCAGAAAGTTGACGGCACGGGATGCTGAATATAGTTTAAAACGGCTTCTGGACCCCGGTCTGGCGTCTCCCGGAGCCTGGGTGCTGGCACCGGTAAAAATTCAGTCAGGGAAACCCGCCATCCGGGCGGTTGATGACACTACGCTTGTTATTGAGTTGACTGAACCATTTCCTCCCTTCCTTGGAATGCTCAGCATGCAGTATTGTTCGGTTATTCCGCGCGAAGCTGTTGATTTTTACGGCGACGACTTCAGGGCCAATCCGGTCGGAACGGGACCTTTCCGGTTTGGGATGTGGAAAGAAGGGGTAAAACTTGTTCTTCTGAAAAACAAGAACTACTTTGAATCGCAGGGTAACAGGAAGCTTCCGTTTCTGGATGCGGTTGCCATAACTTTTATCGTTGACAAGCAGACGGCTTTTCTTGAATTTGTGAAAGGAAATCTCGACTTTATGTCAGGCCTGGATGCTGCCTATAAGGATGAGATGCTGACGCCTTCCGGGAAACTGAACCCAAAGTACCGGGGAAAAATAAACCTGTTGAGTCAGCCCTACCTGAATACAGAGTATCTGGGAATACTTATGGACCTTGAGAATCCATTATTAAAGGATAATCCTTTGTCGGACAGAAGAATCAGGCAGGCGATCAGCATGGGTTTTGATCGCAACAGACTGATAAGGTATCTCAGGAACAGTACCGGAACACCGGGCACGCATGGTTTCATTCCAAAAGGATTGCCCGGTTTTGCTGATTCAGGGCAATTCGGGTATGACTATAATCCTGAAAAAGCCAGACAACTCCTGGCTGAAGCCGGTTACCCGGGCGGGAAAGGCCTGCCACCCATTACTTTATCGACCAACGCCTCATACCTTGATATTTGTCAGTTTATTCAGAACCAGCTTTCTGTGATTGGCATAGATATGAAGATTGATGTTAGTCCGCCGGCAACCCTCAAGGAGAATATTGCACGTTCGAGGGTGTCATTTTTCAGGGGTTCCTGGATTGCTGATTATCCGGATGCCGAGAACTACCTGTCATTATTTTATTCCCGCAATTTCACCCCGGCCGGACCGAATTATACCCGTTTCGGCAGCGCTGAATTCGACCGGCTGTACCTGTTGGCATCCGGGGAGAATAACTACGGAAAAAGGATGCAATATTACCGTCAGATGGATAGTCTGATTATGGAAGAAGCTCCGGTCATTGTGTTGTTTTACGATCAGGTGCTGCGTTTTGTAAGAAGCGACGTTTCAGGTCTGGGGTCAAATCCTTTGAATTTGTTGAATCTTAAAACAGTGCGAAAAAATGGAGAATAACGGTGCCTTTAAAATAATTGAACCGGCCGGACTGGAGCGGAGCGCAATCAGGCTGATAGGGGAGGAGTGGATGCTGATAACGGCAGGAAGCCCGGATAATTACAATACCATGACGGCCAGCTGGGGAGGTCTGGGGATGCTCTGGAATAAACCGGTGGCATTTATTTTTATCAGGCCCCAGCGGTTTACCTTTCATTTTGTTCAGGAAAACGACCTTTTTACCTGTAGCTTCTTCAAACCTGAATTCAGACCAGCACTGCAGTTTTGTGGCTCTCATTCCGGACGTGATGTGAATAAAGCTTCTTCTACTGGTTTGTCGGCCTGTCTGACTCCCTCCGGCAGTGTTACCTTTCTGCAGGCAAGTATTTACCTGGAGTGCCGGAAACTCTATTTTGATGACCTCAGGCCGGAGAACTTCCTTGATAATTCAATCGGACGGAATTATCCGGACAGGGATTATCACCGGATGTTTATTGGCGAAATCATAAATTGCGGAATAAAATAAGTATTTCAGTAAAAAAACACAGCAGACTGCCTTAACAGACCAATTGTTTTATATTTTTATGCTTTATTATCAGGTTTAATATTTCAGATTGATCTGTCCGTTGATCAGCCTGTTAATCGCAACGATATAAAACTTCAGGATTGAGTCTGATTAGAAATTTAAGGATAGCATTCGGCAAGCGTGCTTTGCGCAAGGAAGCTGCGAGAAACGGCCGGATGCGACGGGCAGTAAATCTTGCCGAAGCCCGTGATGTCGGTATACTTTTCAATATGACTTCCGAGACTGAGTACGACCGGGTTAGCCGGTTTGCACGCAGCCTGCAGGAACAGGGTAAAAAAGTTCAGGTAATCGGATTTTACAAATACCAGAAATTGCCGCCATATTATGCACAAAAGCTGGCATACGATATCATGCAGCCGCAACACCTTGATCTTTTTTACCGGCCGAAGGCTGGATTTGTCACCCATTTTATCAATCATCCGTTTGATATGCTGATTGATCTTGGGATAACCGATGAGTTCCCGCTGTATTATATTGCAGTATTATCTAAGGCAGGGTTCAAACTTGGCCGCAGGCGCGAAGCGGAAGCCGGTATCATTCCTTATGATCTGATGATTGAAGCAAAGCAGGAAACAGACAGTGAAGAGTTGATCAGGCACCTTATTTATTACACCAGTTCATTCAGGTTTAACGGATAAGCGGCAGCTCTTTATAAAACATTATAAATCAAAGGCATGAAGAAAAAATTAAAAGGAACAGGGGTGGCACTTGTTACCCCCTTTCACAAACAGGGGACCATCGATTTCGGATCGCTCGGAAAATTGATTGAACACACCATCTCGAACGGGGTCAACTACCTTGTCGTACTTGGGACAACCGGAGAAGCGGCTACTTTGTCGAAAGACGAGAAGAATGCGTTGATTCAATATGTCAGGGATCAGGTAGCTCAGCGTTGTCCTTTGGTTCTGGGCATGGGAGGTTATAACACACAGGAGGTGATCAACAATCTCCAGGTCTTTGATCCTGATGGCTTTGATGCTATTTTATCGGTGACACCTTATTACAACAAACCATCCCAGAGGGGGCTTTACCTGCACTACAAACATATTGCCAGTGCAAGTCCGTTGCCGGTTATACTTTATAATGTTCCTGGCCGCACGAGTGTAAATATGAAAGCTGAAACCACGCTTGAGCTTGCCGCGGAGTTTGAGAATATTATTGGTGTTAAGGAAGCCTCGGGCAACATGAGCCAGATTATGGAAATTATCCGCAATAAACCCAAAGATTTTCTGGTGATATCGGGGGATGACGGCATTACCATGCCTTTGATTGCCGCCGGCGCCAATGGGGTTATTTCGGTGGTAGCCAATGCATATCCTGCAGCCTTTTCTTCTATGGTGAATGCAGCCCTGCAGGGAAAGATGGACGAAGCCCGCCGCCTGCATTACCTGCTGATTCCTTTGATAGATGCCCTGTTTTCCGATGGAAGTCCCGGGGGAATCAAAGCAGCACTGGATTGCATGAAGATTGTTCCCAATAACCTCAGGTTGCCGGTGGTGAAAGTGAACAAAGCTACGCAGAATCTTATCAACAGCCTGATCGCAGAGCTTAAGGATAAGGGAATTGAGTGCTGATCTGTTAATGAAAAACTTTTGAAAATGAAAAAGCTTACCTTTTTTTTACTCTTGCTTGCTGCCGTATCTGCCTTTGCTCAGCGAAATATCACGGATTTTAGTCCGGACGAACTTTTTTTGACAACCGGAGAAATATATTTCGCGCTGCCTGATGCCGCCCCGGAAGCAAACAGATTGACCAAAATCATCAGTATTGATAAAATTGATGGAAATACAATTTATGCTTACGCCAGCCGAAAGGAATTTGAAATCCTGATGAATTCAGGGATTTCTGCCTTTGAACTGTTGCCCCATCCCGGTGATCAGGCTGATATTGAGATGTCGTCAGATCCGAGGCAGGTAATGGAATGGAATTATTATCCAACTTACACCGCCTATGAAGAGATTATGGCGCAGTTTGCTGCCGATTATCCTGATATCTGTAGTCTTCATACCATAGCAACCCTTCCCAGTGGTCGCAAGTTGCTGGCCGTGAGGATATCCGACAATGTGGATGTGGAGGAAAATGAACCGGAGTTTCTTTATACCGCAACCATCCATGGTGATGAAACCACCGGATATATTCTGACATTGCACCTGATTGACTATCTGCTTGCCAATTACAATCAGGACCCCAGGGTTACCAATATGGTAAACAGTACCGATATCTGGATCAATCCGCTGGCAAACCCTGATGGTACCTATTACGGAGGCAACCAGTCGGTAAATGGTGCCAGGCGTTACAATGCCAACAATGTGGATCTGAACAGGAACTATCCTGACCCGGCAGATGGGCCGCATCCCGACGGCAACCCGTGGCAACCGGAAACCGTTGCCTTTATGAATTTTGCAGAAGAACGCGATTTTGTGATGGGCGCCAATTTTCATGGCGGCGCTGAGGTCGTAAATTATCCATGGGATACCTGGAGCCGGGTAACAGCCGATAATAACTGGTGGGTAATGGTTTCGCGCGAATATGCGGATACCGCGCAAGCGCACAGCCCCAGCGGTTATTTGGACGATTTGGATAACGGAATTACCCATGGCTACGCGTGGTATCGTATAACCGGCGGTCGTCAGGATTACATGAACTATTTCCAGCAATGCCGTGAGGTTACGCTTGAGATTTCAAATACGAAACTCCTGCCAGCCAGCCAGTTGCTGAATTTTTGGGAATATAACTACCGCTCCATGCTGAATTATCTTGAACAGGTACAATTCGGGGTGCACGGGGTGGTCACCGATACCGTTACGGGGGAGCCTGTCGCAGCCCAGGTGCTGATCAGCGGACATGATATGGACAGTTCCATGGTCTTTTCATCGTTGCCGGTGGGGAACTATCACCGGCTGCTTAAGGCGGGCACCTATAACCTGACTTTTATCGCTGAGGGATACCTGCCGAAAACAGTCAGAAATGTGGTTGTGAACGATAAATCAACCACAGTACGAAATGTAAAGTTGTGGGACGGATCAGCTATTCCTGCTTTTACCTCCTCAACAACAACAACTTACCCAGGCGGAAGCGTGCAGTTTTTCGATAATTCAGGAGGAAATCCGACCAGTCGTCTCTGGACATTCGAAGGTGCTGATATCCAGACTTCAACAGAGCCATCGCCGGTTGTTACATATAGCCAGCCGGGAAGTTACGATGTCACCTTATATGTGGAGAATATGATTGGCGGCAACCAGCTTACGATGGAAAACTACATCACCGTAGAGCCTGATTTCTATATCGGCAATCCGGGAAGCACCACCTGTAACGCCAGGTTTTTCGACAGCAACGGGCCTGATGGATCATACAGCAACAATGAAAACCTGACCACCACCTTTTATGCTGATGATCCCGACAGGGTTTTCAGAATTCATTTTATAAGTTTTGATGTTGAAAGCACCCCTGATTGTTCGGGAGATGCCCTGCTGGTTTACGACGGGCCTGATGCGACAGCTACATTGATAGCCAGGCTTTGCGGAAACACACTCCCTGACGACATCCTTACCTCGGTGGGAGGGGGCGCCGTTACCTTTGTTTTTATTTCTGACGCTCAGAATACCGGAAGCGGTTGGGAAGCAATAATTACCTGCGACAGCGGTGTAGGTATTCACCAGCATGATATGCCTGATCCTGTTCAGGTATATCCGAACCCTTCAGGAAAATCCGGGTTTATGATCCGCTCGGATAATGATCCGATTATGGAAGTCCGGATTTATGATATCTCGGGTAGAATGGTTTATTCAGCCTTCGCAGACCGGGATTTTGTCAGAGTGCCGGAGATGCTGGCAGGAGATGGATTATATCTGCTTACTGTCAGAACTTCCAAAGGGAATTACACCCGGAAACTGATCATCCGGAATTAAAACTGAACCGGATAATTCAGCACAATGCGGTATGCTCCGAGGATTACAAGAGCGGCAATTATCAGGTTGCCGCTTATTTTTATTTTCCTGGGGGTTTCATCATAATATAGATCCGTCGACCCCTGGCTGTTGAGCCAAACCGGAAAAACTACCATTGCAGGGGTGACAATCCTCAGTAATTCATAAAAGCTGACAGGAAGCCGGAGCAAAATAATAATCATGGTTCCTGCGATGAAAGGGATGATGAGCTGGTAGTTCAGAAAAGATGTAATGTCTTCTGTTTTCAGGTTGTTGTAATAACTGTTTCCGCTCAGCAGAAACAACCTTGTAATGGCAAAACCGGCAGCGGCAAGCAGAAAAAGTGAGATAAGGGTGATAATAAGCTTTCCGGTATCGGGCAGGAACATCCAGATCAGCACATGACCGAAGCCCTCCCCGAGTAAAGATCCTGCATAGGCCGATCCCAGCAGCATACTCAGGCTGTGAACAAACCCCCATAGAAAGAAAAGCTTCAGTTTTCCAGAATATTCCCTGTAGCGGAAGGCTACAACGATCATAAATACAGCTAGCAACAGACACGCCAGGGGCCCTGCACTGTATATAATCTTGACTGAGTCAAAATACCATGCGTAGCGCGAAACCAAAAACCGGATGTCAGTGTAATCAATCTCAAGGTCAAAGCCAAAAATACTGGCAGATATAATGGTAAAAGCCTGATGCAGGATAAAAACTATAAAATAAGACAGCAGATAGTAAGCCATTGAATTGGCTGCTATAATAAGTTTTTGCGAAATTTTCATGTTTGTAAAGATACGAAGTCATGATCTTATATAAAGTCCTGATTCCAAATTTTCAAGAAATGATTCATACAGCATGCTTTGGATGGACAGCATGCATAAATTTTTGTAAATGATTGTATTCGTGATCATTGTAATTATAATTCAGGAATTTACCTGTACTTGTCCGGTTAACATAAACTTAATATTCATTTAAACGTGGCTTAAAATACTTCCGGTTTTGAATGGGTTACTTTGCAGCCATAAATCAACCCATAAAAACCATGAAAAAGATTTTGATGTTTGCCCTTGTTGCATCGGTAGCCCTTTTTACTGCCTGCAAGGATGATGAAGAGACCTTCAACGCTCCGTCAGTAGCTACTCCGGACCCCTCGTCTGCAGAATTCAATGCGGAAGTTGAGCTTACTTTTAATTATACCACTGATGCAGGATATAAATCGGCCAGTGTTTCAGCAACCAACGGAACCGCAACCATTAAGACCGGTGGAACAGTTGGTTCGGCATCAGGAACCGTTGTTGTTACTTTTGTCGCTGGCGATCAGGCTGGTGCCGGGAGTGTGGAACTTTCAATTACAGACAATGCTGATCAGACCTCAAAAGCCACCGCGGTAATCAGCGTGCTTGAGGAGCAGATCATCTTTAATGTTGATGGCAATATCACCGCCAATACCACCTGGGAAACCGGAAAGGTGTACGTTTTAAAAAGCCGTATATCTGTCGTTTCCGGAGTTACCCTGACGATTGAGCCTGGTGTTGTAGTAAAAGGCGAAGCCGGAACAGGCGCCAACGCCACCGCCCTGATCATTGCCCGGGGAGCACAGATCAAGGCTGAAGGTACTGCTGAAAAGCCGATTATCTTTACTTCGATTGCCGACGAAATCATGCCCGGCCAGGTAGCCAGTCCCAACCTTGACCCGACCCTGAACGGTTTGTGGGGAGGTTTGCTGGTGCTGGGGAACGCCCCCATTTCAGCAAGTGCGGCATCGGTGCAGATTGAAGGAATTCCTCCTTCAGACCAGAACGGTTTGTATGGTGGTTCTGATGCGAATGACAACTCTGGTGTTATCAAATTCATCTCTATCCGTCACGGTGGCGCCAATATCGGCGAAGGAAATGAGATCAACGGTCTTACCCTGGGTGGGGTAGGAGCTGGTACGATCATTGAAAATGTGGAAATTGTAAGCAATCAGGACGATGGTATAGAATGGTTTGGCGGTACCGTTAATGTTAAAAACGCGGTTATCTGGAATACCGGTGACGATGCTGTGGATACCGATCAGTCGTGGGGAGGAACACTTGATAATTTTATAGTGATCAATCCCGGGGATGAATGTTTTGAGCTTGATGGTCCTGAAGGAGCAATGGCGGCCAAACATACCATCAAAAACGGAACCGTTTATGCAATGGACGCCGATGGTTTGGTTGATAATGACGCCAACTCTTATGTTGACATGATGAACGTTTACTTCCGCGATCTTAAAACAGGGCAGGATTTTGATCAGCTCCCGGTTGATTACGCCTGCACATTCAGTAGCCTTGAGGCTACAATACCTGATGGAGCAGCTGTCGCTGATTTCTTCAAAGATGGATCAGAAGCTTTTGTAACCGCTGTTGCAGCCGGTGCCAGCACAGTTGGTGCTGACCTCTCGAAATTCGAAGGATGGTCCTGGGCCCATGTTTCAGGTTCATTAAAATAATCAGATTTATTAAATAATTCAAAGCCCGCGGGTTATACCCGGCGGGCTTTATCAACGCCTGGTGACTAATAACAAACCCAAAATTATGCGTTCTATTAAATTGTTTCTTGTTTTGCTGTTGACAACATCGATGGTTGCTGTTCTTCACGCTCAGAATGGTTTTATCCGCGGCAGCGTATTTGATGATGCGACCGGCGAAACATTGCCGGGAGTAACAATATTTGCGGAGGGAACGACAAATGGCACCCTCACGGATTTTGATGGTAAATTTAACCTTAGCATTGCTCCCGGCACTTACAATCTCAGGATTTCCTTCATATCATATGAAACCATTAATTTGAAAAATATTAAGGTTGAAGCGGGAAAGGTTAGTCTTTTTGAGAACCTCAGGCTGAAGGAAGCCAAAATTGAACTGACAGAAGTCACCATTACTGCTGAGGCCGTGCGGAATTCGGAAGTTGCGCTTCTGACTATGAAGCAAAAATCGGCAAATCTCATTGACGGAATTTCAGCAGCCAATTTCAGAAAAATAGGAGACTCCGATGCTGCCTCATCCATGAAAAGGGTAGCCGGTGTTTCAGTTGAAGGCGGTAAATATGTATATGTACGTGGGTTGGGCGACAGGTATTCCAAAACAATTCTAAACGGGATGGATATTCCGGGAATCGATCCTGACCGGAATACGGTGCAGATGGATTTATTCCCGACCAATATTGTGGATAATATTATTGTCCACAAATCCTTCAGTGCCTATCTTCCGGCTGATTTTACCGGTGGTGTGGTTGATATTGAAACCAAAGATTTCCCCGAGTTAAAAACCGGCAATGTGTCTTTAAATCTCGGTTATAATCCGGAGTTTCATTTCAATAAAGATTATCTTACCTATGAGGGTGGAAAAAATGATTTTCTCGGGTTCGATGACGGAACCCGCGCCATACCCGCAACTGATAACATTCCGCAATTCTCGGAGGTAGCAGGAAATCCTGATGGGGAAAAAGGGTTGCGGTATAAAGAGATTCTTAAAGGATTTAACACCGTGATGGGTGCCACCCGCGAAACCAGTCTGATGGATTTCAGCCTGGGGGTTTCTGTTGGCAACCAGATACCGAAAAACAAAGTGACCTGGGGCTACAACGCATCTCTTTCTTACAAAAACACTACAGAGTATTACAAAAACGCGGAATATGGCCGGTATGGGGTTGATCCGGCAAAACCGGATTTTTATGAAATGGAATACCGTGAGTTTCAGAAAGGCGACTATGGAGTCAACAGTGTTATGCTCAGCGCAATGGCTGGTATTGCAATGAAAACCAAATACTCCAAGTTCAGACTTAATATACTTCACCTTCAGAACGGAGAGAAAAGAGCCGGCATTTTTAATTACAGCAATTCGGATCTTGGAGCAGTTTTTGAAGGTGTTCAGCATAACCTGGAATATACCCAGCGGTCCATGACAAATGTTTTATTGAATGGTAAGCATATGTTTTCTGATAATAACTGGCAAATTGAATGGAAGCTATCTCCTTCACTTTCAAAACTGGATGACCCTGACATTCGTTTTACCAGATATGAAATAAAAGAGGAAAAATATATCATCGGAACGGAAGCTGGTTTTCCTGAGCGTATCTGGCGGGAACTTGATGAAGTCAGTTTAACCGGAAATTTTGACATCAGCAGGAATCTGCTTGTTTTTGGAAGCAAGTCTCAGTTGAGATTCGGTGGTCTTTTAACACGCAAGGACCGGAGTTTTATAATACGTAACTTTCAGTTGAATGTCAGGAATATACCTTTGACCGGCGATCCGGATGAATTGTTCTTCCCTGAAAATTTATGGCCATATAATGGGAATGCTTCACGGGGGACTACTTTTGAAACGCCCTTTATTCCGGTTAACCCAAATCAGTTTGATGCAAACAACCTGAATACGGCAGGCTATCTTTCATGGGAAGTGTCGCCATTGAAATACCTTAAACTGATTGTGGGAGTAAGAACTGAAATGTATCAGCAGCGGTATACCGGACAGAATCAATTGGGTGATATTGTGCTTGACAATGAAAAAGTGCTGGACGATCTGGATGTATTTCCGGCTGCCAATGTTATCTTTAGCCTTAACCAAAGCCAGAACCTGAGGTTTTCTTACTCTAAAACCATTGCACGCCCTTCTATGAAAGAACTTTCGTTTGCTGAAATTTTTGATGCAATTACCGGCAGGACTTTTATCGGAGGTTTATTTACTGACGCCAATGATCAGCTGGGCATTACCTATTGGGACGGTAATCTGACAAGCACCCGGATTGATAATCTTGATGTAAGATGGGAAATGTTCGGGAAGGGCGGTCAGACAATTTCATTCGGAGCTTTTTACAAATATTTTAAAGATCCCATCGAAATTGTACAGTATTTTACGCAGGCAGGTGCTTTCCAGCCGCGTAACGTCGGTGATGGCCAATTGCTTGGCCTGGAAGCTGAATTCAGGAAAAATCTTGATTTCCTGTTTCCTTCACTTTCCGGAATCAGTCTGAGCTCTAATTTTACTTATAGTTTTTCCCGGATCAGGCTCAGTTCCACCGAGTATGAATCGAGGCTTGCCAACGCTAGAACTGGCGAAACAATAGATGAATACCGCAGCATGGCTGGACAAGCGCCCTTCATTATCAATGCCGGATTAGCTTACGATGGCTCCGGCAAAGGGATCTTCAACGGGCTTGAGGCTGGTTTATATTACAATGTCCAGGGCCCCACCCTCGAAGTGGTGGGGATTGCCGACCGGCCGGACGTATATTCCAGGTCGTTCAACAGCCTGAACCTGAACATCAACAAAACCTTCGGCGAAAGCAAAAAACTGCAGCTGGGGCTCAAAATTGAAAATATCCTGGGTGATGTTAAGGAATCTGTATTTCAGTCGTTTGAGGCTGCAGACCAGTTCTATACCTACCTCAATCAGGGACGCACGTTCCAGCTCAGGCTTGGATACAGGTTCTTTTAATTCAACAAAATTAAAAACTGAACCGCCAGGCCGGAAATCCTGAAAATTCAGTATATTTATTAACCGGTAATTTTCAATACGACCTTAAACGATGAAACAATCAATCATAACCGCCATATTGCTGCTGATCGCCGGATTTGCGTTGGCGCAGGGGCTTGAATACAAGGATGGCTTGTATTACAAAAAGGGGATGCTCTATACGGGGATGCATACCGAGCATTTCGAAAACGGCAACGTCTCCGTTGAACTTTCGGTTAAAAACGGACTCGAAGACGGAACCGTGAATTACTACTTTGAGAATGGGCTCATAAAGGAGCAGCGTGAGTACCTCGAAGGAAAGAAGAACGGCACCTGGCAAACCTGGAACGAAAACGGGGTTAAAGTTGCCGAAGCGTCCTACAAGTCAGATGTTAAGCACGGACCATGGAATATCTGGAGCGCGGACGGTATAAAACTTTATGAAATGCATTATACCGAAGGCGTAAAAACCGGAATCTGGAAGCAATGGGATGAAGAGGGTAAGCTGATTATGGAGCGTGATTTCGGCAATTAGGCTTATCATAACTTTCAAGAGAAGGACAGAGCGGGCGTTTCTGTCCTTTTTTGGTTTCAGTCGATCGCGGATTAAGTATCTGACAATGCAAAAATGATCAGTTGCCTGTAATCAGCGCAATGCTGGTTGGGCTGATTACAGACACCAAACCGGGGTTGCCCGCATAAAATCAATAGCCCGGTCCAAAAGGGATTCCTATTGATTAATCCGGGTTTAACCGGCTTGCAGTTGACAGTTGCGGGACTCTCTTGTTTCTTTTCACAACTATGTAGTTATTGACCTCTTTCGGACGAGGAGGTACGCGCCAACAGGGTGCGGTGCAGACGCTCTTCGAAAATCAGATATACAAGACAGTCCCCGGAACACGTGGAGTGCTTCCAGTGCAAAGCTCTGCGGAATTCATTAAACGAACGCTGAAAATCCCGGCATCCGGAAGTAATGGAACGACGATGGTACGCTTGTGATAACGGGTGATTCTTAAAGATGGCTTTATCGTAAAATTATATTATCCCGGTCAGAGAACTTCTGCCTTTATTTTATAATTTTATTAACTGCACCTGCCAGGCGCGGCCCATCTAAAGAGGGTTGTCTTGCTTTATTCTGTCTGAATGATTTATCTTATTTAAATTCATGAGTTTATGATCAAAACCCTGCGAACTATTTCAATATTGATTCTGTTGGTTTTAATCAGTTCTGAAGGCTTCCCGCAGCGCCGTATGGTGGCCGAGTGGGAACCGGCTTTTGGCACCCTTATTCGCTGGCCGCTTGGTATACCGGGCGATCTTGTTGTTGAACTTGCCCGCCATGATACGGTTTATGTGCTGGTTGAAAATTCAGCTCAGCAGTCGCAGGCTTCCTATACTTTCTCTTCTTATGGTGTGAATCTGAATCATTGCCGTTTCATTATTGCCAATACCTGGTCGCACTGGACGCGTGACTGGGGGCCGCATTATGTATTTAACGAAAACGGGCAGGCCGGAATAGCCGATCCCATGTTCGACGGTTATCCCTGGGTGCCGGGGTGCAATGCAAATACTGCTTCGTATTCAATTCGCGAACCGCGGGGTTATGAAGAAGATGATGCTGTTAATATTACGCTGGCTGAAGAATTAGGATTGCCACTAATCAGTTTCACGGCATATCTCACAGGTGGAAACATCATGACCGATGGTCAGGGGAGGGCCTTTTCCACCCGGCAGATGCTGGATGAAAGTGCACAGTTTTGCAACGAAGTATGTTTCATGAACATAGCGGAAGAGTTATTGGGGATACAACAGTATTTTATTACTGAAAATCCTGAAGTATATGGAATACAGCATATTGATTGTTATGCCAAGTTCCTGGATGAGGAGCGTATTCTTGTGAAAGACCTTCCCCAGGGCCATCCTGAATATGAGTGCGTCAGGCAACTGGCTGAATATCTTTCAGGCCAGAACAGTTGCTACGGAAGACCCTATGAAATTCACCGCATTTATTGCCCGGTCATAACCGGAGATGAAGTTCCTGCATACACCAATTCATTGATACTAAACAAAAAAGTGCTTGTTCCTTTATTCGGCATACCGCAGGATGAGCAGGCATTGCAGACCTATCGTGACCTGATGCCGGGATATGAAGTCATTGGTTTTACCGGCAGCTGGTATTATTACGATGCCCTGCACTGCCGTACTATGGGTATATTTGACCCGCAAATGCTTGTAATGCGGCACAAGCAGCCCCATATGACCGCAGCAGGTTTTCCGGCAAATATGATACTAAAAGTTGACGACCGCAGCGAAACCGGATTGCTTCCTGAAAGTCTGAATCTTTACTGGAGGGAGCAGGGAAACATTCAGTGGAATGTTTTGCCGCTTCAGCCCATGACAGGACCCGATAGTCTGTATGCCCAATTACCGGCTTTTGCTGACGGCAAAGTAATTCAGTATTACTTTACCGCTGCTGATTTATCGGGCAGAGCGGAAAAGTTGCCGCGTACCGCTCCCGGAGGCTATTATTCCGTTGAGTATTCTGATCTGCTTGTCCCTGTCTCAAATAAGGAAAATGTCACCCGATTATCGGTTTTCCCGATGCCATTCAATACGTGTATAACAGTTCGGTTTACCTCCCTTGTAAATGGAGAAGTGAACGCCAGGTTGTATGATGTTACAGGCCGGCTTGTTAGTGAAATAAGAAAGCAGGGAATCGCTTCAGAGGTAACTGAATTTAATTTTTTTACAGGTAATCTGGACAGCGGTTTTTATCTGTTGGGCGTTTACTCCGGCGATGCTGCGGTCTCAGTAAAGATCTTAAAGGATGAATAAATTGCTGATCTTATGAATTTAACATTCTGAGTTTTAGTTCAGGTATAGTGGCACAGACGCGGACTTCCACGCCAACAGGAGATGCCCGTACTCAGCGCAATCAGCATTTTGCTGAACAAAAACCAGACCGGGGTTACCCGCATAAAATCAATAGCCCAGTCCTGTTGGATTTTCTATAGAGTTTTCCGGGATAAAAAAACAGCCCGGCGGAGTCCACCGGGCTGTTCAGAAGATATATGGGAAAAATCAGCGGTTATTGTCAAGTTTGATGTCGATTTCTTCCTGCTCATTGGCTTGCAGTTCAAGGTTCTCAACCAGGCTGCTTTTGTATGAGATCATCGACAACACCAGGTTATATTTTCCGGGCTCCAGTCCTTCGATGTTGAAATTTCCGTCAAAATCGGTGTATACCTTAGTATCGGTTCCTTCAACAAGGATCGCGACCCCTGCAAGTGTTTCACCTGACTGCAGGTCGACCACTTTTCCGCTGATGGAAGCCGTGGCGGCCGGAAGTTTTGTCGGGTGCAGGCCTGCAAATGCGGAAACAGACACCAGGGTGAGGGCGATGATTACTGTGAGTATGCTGATGGATTTTTTCATGGCTTTTGTTTTTAATGATGCAAAAATAATCCGGCACCATTAAGCCAGTTTAAAGCCAATATTAAATGAATGTTAAGTTTTAACCGCCTTGCTTATTTCAGTCGTGCAACAACGGGATGAAGCGGATTCAGCAGCGGCTGAAGCTGCCGGTAGGGCAGAAAGATATGGATTGCTCCGGTTTCAGGGCCTGCAATTTCATAGATATTATAATGACAGAGGATGCCGTACGCGGTTAAGGCGAAATGCTGCGGCGCAGGGATTTCATTGCTGAAGTAACCGTAACCGGTAAGGTCGGCGGTGGGATCGATGCCTGTTTTGCTGCATACTGCGTTACGCAGAAGTGCGGCAAGGGATGCGGAGGCTTCCGGCATGAAAATATCCGTGAATGACACCTTTTTGCCTTCCAGGGCGTCAAAAACAAGGAAGCGTCCCATCTCCAGCCCGCTGTCACCACCGGTGTAGGCATAATCACGCAGATAAAGGCTGATAATGTTATTCCCGTTGTAAACGACCGTCAGCAGCCGTGATTTCTCCCAGTTCAGAAAACGGTAATTGTCTTCAATGTCAATTCCGGCGTTGCTGGTCTGGTATTGACTGAAGAACGCGGATTCATTGTTCTTCAGCATGGCAACCGGCTCACCGGCCGGTTCACTTCTGAAGAGTTCCCTGAAAACCAGTCCGGTTAATTGGTCGCGGAGGATGCCGTATTTGTTGCCGGGAAGACTTAAAAATGTCGATTCATAAGAGGCCAGGGGTGAACCTGGCTGAGCGGTCAGCGGCTGTATGGATGCCACGGCAATGACATCAAAAGGCCCGGACCCTTCCGGCAACTGAGGCGACATTTCGAAGGGACTTTCCTCATCATCATGATGCCATTTTCCAAAGAGAACTTCGCTTTCGCTGAGGCTTCCGCTGATAACAATTTTATCGGAAGTTTTATCGCGCAACTCAAGCAGGCCTTCCGGCGAAATCACACCATGCAGAAATACAGGCGCTCCGGCAGAAAAATGATTTTGAACAGTTCCGGTAATCTTTGAACCGAAAATGACAAAATCGGCGGTAACCGCTTCCTCGTTGTCGATGTTCCCTTTCAGATGAAGGTAACGGTCCTGGGCCTTTGCGGTAATAAAGCAGGCCATCAGCAGAATGGCCGGCAGGAAATATTTCGGAAATGTGCTTCTCATGGTGCAAGGTTGTATTTAATGATAATCTCTTTCCCCGAAAAGGGCAGTGCCGATCCTGACCATATTGCTGCCTTCCTCAATGGCAATGTGGTAGTCGCCCGACATGCCCATTGACAGCGTGTCAAATTCGTCCTTTCCGGAGAAAAAAGTGCGGGAAAGGTGGTCAAAAAAGGTTTTCAGTGCGGCAAATTCATTCCTGACCACATTGTCATCGTCTGTAAATGTTGCCATGCCCATCAGGCCCCTGATTCTGACGTTTTTCATCGCCGGGAACTCATCATTGTGCAGTATTGCCTTCACCTCCTCTTCGTCCAGTCCGAACTTGCTCTCTTCTTTAGCGATAAATACCTGAAGCAGGCAATCGATAACCCTGCCGGCCTTTTCGCCCTGGCGGTTGATTTCTGCCAGCAGTTTTAGCGAATCTACGCTGTGGATCAGGTGCACAAACGGCGCGATATATTTGACTTTGTTGGTTTGCAGGTGTCCGATCTGGTGCCAGCGGACATCGCCGGGCAGCAAAGGTTGTTTTTCGGTCATTTCCTGCACCCTGTTTTCGCCGAAATCGCGCAGACCCATCCTGTAGGCCTCTTCAAGAAGTTCAACGGGCCGGGTTTTGGTCACGGCAACCAGGGTTACGTGAGGCGGGAGCTCCTGCAGGATGTAATTGATATGCTCCGACAACATTTCCATTATACCAGTGATTGTTTCTGCAAATGTAGATAAAAAAGCGGGTTGCATCCGGAAGGAGCCATGAAGGGCCGGGAAATATAGCCTGTGAAAAGTATTGTGCAAAAATTCAGGAACTTACTCAGCCGGCAGAAATGCAGATCGCTGCGTTTATTATCTTTGCTTAAAAATCGAACAATGCGACAGTTTATCAGATATATCCCGTTTTTCTTCCTGCTTTTCATGGCTTTTATCCTGCTGTCCTGTTCCGGCAAGGATAAAAATGATGAGCCGTTACCGGATAATTCAGGCCCTTCTTTTGAGGCATTGGAAATTTTTCTGGCAAACCGTGCAGCCTACCTTGTTTTTTCGGAGCCGGTATATCAGGGCGGTACCATCCGCCAGCCTTTGACCGCCGAAAGTTTCAGCATTGTGTTGCAGGGAGGTACTGCGGTGCTCGACAGCGTGAAAGTCACTTCTGCAACGGGTGATTCGGTGGTAATTATTAATCTTCATATCCGCGGGCTGGTGAGCGGGGAAGAGACCCTTACCATCCGGCCGGCAGGCGCTGAAGCCATCGTCAATGCCCGCGCTGTACCCATGGATTCAGCAGCCGTTATTGCTGCAACCCTGCAAGATCCGGGAATCATTGGCAGCTGGATATCCACCGGCGAAAACCTCTCGGTACTTTTCGGGCAGTTCGGGTTTGATTCTGTTAAAATAGTCTATGGCCATGACGGGAACTACACATATACATCGGTAACTACCGGCGGCATGAAAAATGTGCTTACCGGAACTTATGTACAGGAAAAAGTTCCGGGCAATGCCATCCGGAAAATCCGGATGAACCAGCTGAGCCCGGTTACCGCCACCATTGAGGGGATTTTTCAACTTGAAAACGGTGAACCCGTCAGGATGATCTACGAAACCGCCCAGACCGAACCTGCCGTTGCCGGACTCACGCCCCCTACGCCAGAGGCGGGCTTTGGCAGCACCGGGCTGACAGGCAGTGACAATACGCAGGTGTATGTCCGGGTGTTGCCGGAATAAAGGAAGTAACCTGTCTGACTGAGGAGAACGCTATGTCGGTACGTCTGAAAGATTTTACACAATTTGCCAATGCGCTGCTGCCGCACGAAGTTGCGTACCTTAAATCGGTGAACCATTTCAAGGATCAGGAGAATATTGATATTCTGGACCTGATTTATCACAATACCCACAACCCCGAACATACCTTTCCCTACAAAACATCCATCGATAAACGCAAGTACTCAAACCTGAAGATCTGGATCAATTCCAGGCTGAAGGCCCTGGATGTGGATGCCTACTACGAATGGCTGATGGAGATTGACCGTAAGATCATGACCGATACCATACTGCCACGCGAAGAGGATGTGCTGATCCGCCTGATCCGGGGTTTCAGAAATCCGCCTTTTTACTTTGTCCGTTTTTACGAAATCATACGGAATTACCGGTTTTACCTGCTGATCCGGTTCCGTCACCATTATAACCGTATTGTTGACCGTTTCCTGGTTGATTATCAGGGCCTGTATGATGAATGCTTCGCGGTAAACAGGCAGTTGCACGAAGCTACCATTGACATTGTGAATCAGTATGCCCGCAACGATACGGATTCACGGAAATGGGAAGCCTGGCTGACAGGGATTTTTTATAATGTCAACCTCGACGGATTGAACCGATATCTGGCCATTGTCAGGCTGACACTGATCTATTTTAACTACCGGGAATACGACAAGCTTGACCGCATTTACGATGATCTGGATGGTATGCTGCGAAACGGGGAGTTTTATGCGCGCCGGATTCTGCAGAATTATTATGCCAACAGGGTTATGCTGCATTCAAGGCGAAACGAGCCTGAAAAAGCGATAGAATACGGATTTCTTTCCATCCGTCAGCATTCGGGCGATTACCTGCACTACGTGAACAACCTTTGTGCAGTATTGCTCCGGCAAAACCACAATTCCCGGGCGCTGAAGCTGATGCAGGATTCGTTTCCCGAATTGAAAAATACCAGAAGTCATCACAACCGTGTCGGATTCGCTTCATTCTATATACGGGCGCTGAATGAAAACAAACGTGCCCGTGAGGCCGAAAGCTATGCCGAAACCTTTCTGAACGGTTACAAAGAGCAGATATTTGAATTCCGCTGGCACACGTTTTTCTCTGCTTACTTTCAATCGCTTATTATGCTTGAAAAATACGGCAGGCTGCTGCATATTGCCCGGCGTTACCGCCTGATGGACCATGAACTGGAGTACCGGCAGCGGGCGGTATATATACCCACCATCAGCTGGTACCATTCCGTTGCCGCCTACAAGGAGTGCCATATTAACGGGGAGGAGTTGCGCACCCGGATTCATGAGCCGGCTGTTCCATTGCTTCACGATGCCCATAAAACCCGGCTGATGTTATTGCTGGGCCGTGAGTTGCACCACCATATCCCGGAATTATTCCAGCCCGACGGGAGTTTTAACAAAGCGGAGAGTTCCTGATACTGTCATTCAGGCAATTGATGTCATGGTTTCTTTACGGATTCCCTGCTTTATTTGTGTTATGGAAGTCAGGCTATAGGATTTATTTAATATAACAGCTGATATACAATAATATAGCTATACATTAACTGGTAAAAGTGCCAAAAGTCAGCCCCATCGAATTGAGGATCCGGTTTTGTTGCCGGAGATAATGGTGATTACTTCGCTGTAGAAATAGAGAAACCAAAGCGCAGTTATTATGAGAGAAGTTGTGATTGCCTCGGCTGCCCGCACCCCCATAGGGTCATTCGGCGGCACGCTTTCCGGTCTGAACGCCGTTGAACTGGGTACCATCGCCGCCAGGGAGGCCATCGTCAGGGCGGGAATTGATCCTGCATTGATTGACGATGTGATTGTTGGTAATATATTGTCTGCAGGGCTCGGGCAGAATGTGGCGCGCCAGATTTCCGTTTATGCCGGTGTCCCTGAAACGGTTACCGCGATGACCATCAACAAGCTGTGTGGTTCAGGCCTGAGGGCGGTAAGCATGGCGGCCCAGTTTATTATGCTTGGCGATGCAGACATCATACTTGCCGGCGGAACGGAAAGCATGAGCAATGCACCATACCTGCTTCCCAAGGGGCGTTTCGGCTACCGAATGGGCGATGGGAAAATCATTGACTCCATGATCCACGACGGGCTTACGGAGACTTTCAATAATTATCATATGGGCGTAACCGCTGAGAATATAGCCAAACGCTGGAACATCAGCAGGGAGGAGCAGGATGAGTTCGCACTCGGAAGCCAGCTGAAAGCGGAAGCCGCACAGAAATCCGGAAAGTTTACGGATGAGATTGTAAAGGTATCGATTCCCCAGCGCAAAGGCGAGCCTGTGGTTGTGGATACCGATGAATATCCCAGGCATGGCACAACCCTGGAGAAACTTGCCAAGTTGCCTCCTGCTTTTGATAAGGCCGGCACCGTGACCGCGGGAAATGCATCAGGCATCAACGACGGGGCGGCAATGCTGGTGGTGATGTCGAAGCAGAAAGCCGATGAACTGGGCGTTAAACCACTGGTTACCATCCGGTCGTATGCCTCGGTAGCCCTTGACCCCACCATTATGGGATACGGACCTGTGCCCGCTTCAAGGAAGGCGCTTGAGAGGGCCGGCTTCACCGTTGATCAGCTTGATCTGGTGGAAGCCAATGAAGCATTCGCTTCCCAGTCGATTGCGGTAGTCCGCGACCTGGGCCTCAATCCCGAAAAAGTAAATGTAAATGGCGGCGCCATCGCGTTGGGTCATCCCATTGGCGCTTCCGGCGCAAGGATACTTACCACCCTGATTTACGAAATGAAGCGCCGGAACGCCCTTACGGGACTGGCAACCCTCTGTATCGGAGGCGGGATGGGAACTTCAATAATTGTACAGCAATAAAAAAAGTCAGGATAAAAAACCTATAGAACAAACCAATGAAAAGACTCGAAAATAAAGTAGCCATCATTACCGGAGGCGCCGACGGAATAGGCAAAGCTACCGCCATCCGCTTTGCTGCGGAAGGGGCTGTGGCCGTTATATGGGACCTTAACGCTGAAAAAGGGATGCTGCTGGCGGAGGAAATCAGACAAACGGGCGGACAGGCTGAGTTTTTCAAAGTAAACACTTCCGATTACGGGCAGATTGAGAAAGCGGCAGCCGGCGTGGCCGGGAAATACGGTAAAATAGATATCCTCATCAATAATGCCGGGATCACCCGCGATGCATCCATGAAAAAGATGAGCGTGGAACAATGGCAGCAGGTAATAGATGTTAACCTCAGCGGCGTGTTCTATTGTACCAAAGCCGTTTCCCCTTACATGGTCGACAAAGGTTACGGCCGTATTCTGACTACCTCCTCGGTAGTGGCGCTCTATGGCAATTTCGGCCAGACAAATTATGTGGCCACCAAAGCCGGCGTCATAGGGATGACAAAAACATGGGCGCGGGAGTTCGGCCGTAAAGGCATCACCGCCAATGCCGTTGCGCCCGGGTTTATCGCTACCGAAATGGTAGCGGCCATGCCCGAAAACGTGCTGGCTTCCATGCGCGAAAAGGTTCCTTCAGGTAGGCTGGGAAAGCCCGAAGAGATTGCATCGGCTTTCCTGTTTCTCGCCTCGGATGAGGCTGCCTATATCAACGGGGCCGTATTGAGTGTCGACGGGGGAATAACCATTTAACACGACTTGCAATGCGAAACGCAGTGATCCATTCCACCGGCGCTTACGCCCCCGAAAGGGTGGTGCCAAACAGCTATTTTGATGAGCTGCTGGGCGAAAATGTCAGCGACTGGCTGGTTGAGAATGTACATATTCACGAACGCCGCTGGGCTGCCGAAAATCAGTCAACCGCCGATTTGTGCATACCTGCCGCCCGGCAGGCCTTGGAAAGGGGAGGGGTGAAACCCGAAGAGATCGGCCTGCTGGTGATCTCTACCGATACGCCGGAAT
Source organism: Lentimicrobium sp. (assembly GCA_023957275.1). GTDB lineage: Bacteria > Bacteroidota > Bacteroidia > Bacteroidales > Lentimicrobiaceae > Lentimicrobium. The sequence goes on from JAMLHF010000002.1 coordinate 109,433, forward strand.
TTATTTCGCCCTCTACGGCCTCTAAAGTCCAGTACGAACTGGGATTGGTGAATGCCGGTACCTTTGACATCAATACGGCTTGTGCCGGATTTGTGACCGCCCTTGATATCGGCGCCAAATACATCAGGGCCGATGAACAATACCGGTATGTGATGGTCATTGGCGCCTATGCCATGAGCAAATATCTCAATCTTAAAGACAAAAAAACTGTCACCCTCTTTGCTGACGGTGCCGGGGTGGTGATACTGAAAGCAGAAGAGGATGCAAAACGCGGTTTCCTGGCCAGCGAATTGCTTACCCAGGGCCAGTATTACGGATATATGGGCATATATGCCGGCGGCACTTTTCAGCCGGTGAACAGCCAGGTAATTGAAAAAGAGGATCATCTGCTGAAGTTTGTTCAGAAATTTCCCAAAGAACTGAATCCGGAGATGTGGAGCAGGATGGCCACCGACCTCACCCGCAGGATAGGGGAAACCCCTGGTTCGGTGGATCATTATTTTCTCACGCAGATCAACATCAACAGCATCTGGGAAACCATGGACCGGCTCGGCGTGGAGCGTGAAAAAGCCCATACCATCATGCAGTATTACGGTTATACAGGATCTGCCTGCATCCCCCTTGCCTTTGACGATGCTGTAACCAAAGGGAAGGTGAAGCGGGGGGATTTGCTGGTATTTATCGGTTCGGGAGGCGGACTGGCCTTCGCTTCTGCAGCCTTCAGGTACTAAACGGACCTCATCAGGAATCTCTATGTAATGAAATTGCAGCATTAACAACCAATACGGATATCAATTGGCAACATCAGCACAGGTTACGGGCGCATGGATTCTGGTAATCCTCTATATGGGGGTCATCCTCTTTTTCGTGATCCGCGGGGCGCTTAAGATCAAAAGCATATCTGATTACGCGGTAGGAAATATCATGTTTTCTCCTGCTGCCGTGGCCCTTTCGCTGGCTGCCAGCATGACAAGTGCCGCAACTTTTGTGATCAACCCCGGATTTATCGCCAACTTCGGAATCAGCGGGGTCATCTCCTACGGCATTGTCCTGCCCCTGGCTTCCATGCTGTCGCTGGCCGTGCTCACCAAAAGTTTCAGAAAGTACGGACAGTCAGTGAAAGCCCTTACCCTGGCCCAATGGATAGGCGACAGGTACAAAAGCAGAAATTATGCATTGTTTATGGGGTTTCTGGCCCTGCTGCTGCTTACTTTTATCGTCCTTATTGCCGTGGCAATCACCCAGGTGCTGTCGAAGGCCCTGAATGCCGACCCGGTAATCGTACTCGTTTGCATAACCGTATTTATCTTTGGGTATATGATGTTCGGCGGAGCCAACAGCATGGTTTACACCAACACCATACAGGCGGTCATCATGCTGGTAGTGGCTGTAATTCTGCTTACTTCGGGTTATGAACACTTCAGCCGGGGAATCGGTCAAATGATGCAGAAACTCTCGGCCATCGATCCGGTGCTTGTCAGTCCGGTAAATCCGGGAAGCCCTTTGTTCCGCGACTTCTTCGAGATTGTTTTTGCCCAGGTTGTGGTTGGTATCGCCATTGTGGTCCAGCCGCACATCATCACCAAATCGCTGCTGCTGAAACGCGAAAGCGACGTCAATAAATTCCTTGTGATTGCCATCGCGGCCGAACTGTTGTTCTTTTTTGTTGTCGTTACAGGACTTTATGCAAGGCTTTCATTTCCCGATCTCACCATCGGCGGACTTCCCCTGAAAAACGACGGCATTATCCCCGCTTATGTCATGCATGTATTTTCGAACGGGACGGTGGCGGTAGTGATAGGCCTGGTAGTTGTACTGGGGCTGCTGTCGGCCGGAATTTCCACCCTCGAAGGACTGATTCAATCCGTGTCAACCACCATCACTTCAGATATTATCAAACCACTGGCGGGAAGCCGTCTGAGATCGGACAAATCGCTGATCTCACTGAATAAAATTGTGATTGCACTCATGGCCGTTGTTACAATATGGTTGTCATACAGCCAGATTACCGCACCTAAACTGAGTGTGGGCATTTTTGCCCAGAACGGGGTATATGCCTATTTCGCTTCCGCTTTTGTTCCTGTGATTTTCGGCATTTACCACAAAAAGATGAAAGCATCGGTCGCCTTTGCAGGCTCACTGATCGCCTTTGGCGTGCATTTTGCTGTCTATTACTTCATGCCATTTTTAGTGACATCCTATGGGATGACTTTCGGCTTTTTTACAAAATATCTCGAAGGGCCGGTCCGGAATCCGGCCATTGCCTGCGCGTCCGCTGTGGTAATTTCAACCCTGGCTGTACTGATTATGTTGTTGTCCGATAAAAAATCCGCAAACACCACGAAGGCATGATTACAAACGACTGGGCCCGGCAATGGGCGAAATACAGCGCCGGCAAAGTGGCAGCAGAGGAATTCGAAACAGGTCGCAGCCTGACGTATTCAATGCTTAACCAGCTGTCTGTCAAATATGTAAATTACCTTACCGCTGAGTTTGCTTTAAAAAAGGGCGACCGCATTGCCATCCTTGCCGAGAACTGCCTGGAATATGTAATCCTGCTTTCCGTTGCCCAGAAAACCGGGATTATTCTGGTTCCCCTCAACTACCGGCTAACACCGCGGGAGATAGATTTTTTGATTCACGACAGCGATCCCGACGTGTTGATCGTTGAATCGAAATTCAGGGATAAGATCAAAGACATTCCTTCCACCGCGCAGGTGAGTCATCTGCTCGATCTTGCCGTATTGCAGCAGAAAACCGGATTGTTCAGCAGTGAACCTTTCAGCGATCATCCTGAGCAATCTCAGGAAGGTACCACCCATGACGACCCGGCGCTGATCATATACACCAGCGGCACCACTGCCTTCCCGAAAGGATCTGTTTACACCCACGGCATGATGTTCTGGAACAGCCTCAATACCCAGCTGCGCCTTGATATCACTTCGGCCGACCGCTCGGTTAACCTTGCACCTCCTTTCCATACCGGCAACTGGAATGTGCTGCTGACCCCTTTTCTGCATCACGGGGCTTACACGCTTATTATGAAAAGTTTTGATGCAGATAAGGTGCTCGAAGCACTTGAAAAATACAATCTTACAATATTCTGGGCGGTGCCGACCATGCTGAAGATGATGTCGGATTCGCCCTTGTTCGACCGTGCAGACCTGAGCAGGATAAGGTATTTCGTAGTGGGCGGCGAAGCCATGCCTGTGCCCCTGATCGGGCAATGGCATGCCAAGGGTGTACCTATCCGGCAGGGATACGGGCTGACCGAAGTGGGACCCAACGTTACCTCCCTCAACCATCAGGATGCCATCCGCAAAGCCGGCTCCATCGGGAAGGAAAATTTTTACTATCAGGCGAAACTTGTGAACGATTCGGGCGATGAAGTGGCCCCCGGAGAGCTGGGAGAACTGGTCCTCAGCGGGCCCACCGTTACGCCCGGTTACTGGCGGAATCCTGAAGCCACCGCCGCAACCATCAGGGATGGCTGGTTTCATACCGGAGATATTATGCGCCGCGATGAAGAAGGATTTCTTTTTGTGGTGGACAGAATAAAGAATATGTATATCTCCGGGGCCGAAAATGTGTATCCCGCGGAGGTGGAATTCTTACTACGCAGTCATCCCGGTATTGATTCAGTGGCCATCATCGGAGTGCCCGATGAAAAATGGGGGGAATCGGGTATGGCTTTCGTGGTGACCAGGGAAGGGTTCTCAGTGACAAAAGAGGATGTCCTTACATATTGCGAGGGCAAACTGGCAAAATATAAAATTCCGAAACACGTTCATTTTCTGGATGAATTACCCAGGAACGATGCCGGAAAAATTGACCGACAGCAACTGCGGATAATATCAACATTAAATCAATAATCACATCCATTCATTGTTAAACCAACCTAAAATTCAAACAAAATGAAAAACAAACAATTAAGCGTGCTTGCATTGATGCTTGGCATGATCATGAGTGCCGTTTCCTTTACCGCCTGCGACAAAGAGGATGATAAAGGCGATCCGCCCACTTTTGCGGCCTTCGCGGTATCCAACGACAATGAAACAGCTACCGTTGTTTTCAGCGAAGCAGTATACAAAGCAGATAACCAGACCGGCAATCTCGACAAAGCCGCTTTCAGTGTAACCATTACCGGAGGTACTGCCACCCTGGCTGACTTTGAGGTTACCCACACTGCCGGTACCAATGAAGTAACCCTGGCACTTGATATCGATGGTGTTGCCGACGGTACCGAAGTGGTGACCGTTAAGCCTTCGGGCGCTAATGCAATTTTCAATGCCAAAGGCGCTGCCATGGATGCTGCACAGAGCAGGACTGCCACCCTGAACGACATCGGGATCATCGGCAAATGGCAGTCATCGGGCGTCAACCTGGCCCCGCTGCTTGTTGCTTTCGGCGTGGATTCGCTTTATGCCCACTTCAGGGGAGATAACACCTACACCGTTGAGTCGTTTACCGCCGACGGATCCAAAACAACCCTTACCGGAACCTTTACCCAGCAGCGTTCGTCGGTTGCCGGCATCTGGGACATCACCGTAAGCCAGTCTTCACCTACCGCGCTTGTAAGTGTCGGCATTTTCCAGGTTATGGATCAGGATCCACAGATGATGAAATATGAGATTGCCCAGACTGAGCCCGCCGTGGTTGGAGTTACGCCTCCCACTGCCGCTGCCGGCTTTGGAAGCACCAGCTCCGGCGCATACGGGGTAATGAATGTGCAGACATACGTGAAGATAGACTAATCCTGATTTTCACAGCAAGGTTCAGGCCCGGTCGCTCAACTTTACCGGAAGGCATTACCGGGCCTGCCTTTTTTAATCTTTGATAATATCCTGCCAGATATGAAGAAAATTTACCTTTCATTATGCATGTTAGGGCTGGCCGCCCTCACATTTCAGGCTGGTGCACAATCCGCCCTGATCGATTACCAGACATCCGCTGTGCCCCGGAAAGCAAACAAGGAATTTCAGTTCCTGGCATTTTATATCAATCAGGGCGTTACTTCCAATTATTATCCCACCAGCGAATTTCTCAAAGGCCAGGTCGTGGGCAGACTGTTCGGACGAAACACCAGCACCACCTCCGATACCAACCAGACCTATTACGTTGAACAGCGGCTGATCCCTTTCTTTATCTATCAGCCCAACCTCTTCAACGGGAAAGCCATCCTAAGGGCTTCCTTCGAAATTGACTGGACCTGGGGCGATGCATCCTACGGAACCGGTGGAAATATCGGAGGCGGTATTTCGGGGGACCAGGTAAATATCCAGACCCAGAATATCGAGCTGGAACTGATCCCGTGGAAAGGCTATGCCATCAATATGGGCCTGATGCGCATGTTCGATTCACCCTATAATCCTTACCGGACGCTGGCCGATAAAATGCTGACCACCGGTTACCGTCTTGCCTACTGGGGCACCGATGCCGTGGGCGTTTCCATCCGCCGCGATATGGATTTTTCGCGCTGGAAAGCCGGATTTTACAAGCTTTATGAAAACGATATCCAGCTCGATGACGATGTGAATATGTTTGAAGCCATGTATGAAAGGCAGGTGAGCAGACTCTGGAAAGCAGGGATATCAGCCAATTATGCACGCGACCGAAGCGAAGGAAAGGGAGGCGTTTCCATACTCGGGCAGGGATTAAACAGCATGCTGGCACAATACAACGGAACCTTCCAGTTCAGGTTTGGCAGCGATCCCTATAAGGCCGATATATTCTGGCTCGGAGGCTTCTTTGGTCGCAACCAGGACTTTATGATGGACCGGTGGCAGGTTACCGGATTTTTCAATTACAACCTCGGCAAGGCCGATGTGAAAAAGAACGGAATTTGGGAAAAAGGAGCTGACATCTCCGGTTTCGGCGCCAATCTCAAAACCGCTTACCGCTATGGTCAAACTACCGACGATCAGGTGAAGCTTGACCTGATTTATACAACCGGTGATAAAAACGGCCTGGATGACAAGAAATATTCAGGGGTAATGACCGCCAATACCTGGGGCGCTCCCGGGGCCATTTTTACCGCAGCGGCGCGTATATCCTCTTCCCGCATGCCAATGTGGTTAACCGCTATACGCCGGCTGTGGCCGATATCTCAAATATGGGATACGGTCTGGCGGGAGGAACCCTGGTGGCATCCAGAGGCATTATTCCTAATAAGCTGGTCGCCAAGGCGGGAACCGCCCTGGCATTCAGCAATGCAAAACCCCTGCTGGGCGGGTACCACCTTGGAACTGAAGCCAATGCCGCCCTCATTTATAACCTGGGCACCTATATGAGCCTGGCTCCATGGCGCTTATATGTGGCTGGGCGATTTCTACGAAAGCAGCGATGATGCCTATGGCTCGCCCGTGAATGGCAGTTTCCCCTCAGGCACAAGACCTTACAACCCATTTACAGCCTTTGTGGTATTTAAATGGCTGATGTTCTGACAGCCTGTCAATAAGTGTGTTAAACTGAAAATGCGATAACATGAAAAATATACACAAACTGCTTTTCGCGATGGCCGTATTGCTGATTTCCGGACCGGTCAGCCTGCAGGCGCAGACGTCCGGCGGGTTTCTCAGACCCTATACTGAACTTGTTCCTTTAAAAAATATGGATGATCTGGTATATCCCTTTGCCGTAAAAAAGGTTACCCTGCCGTCGGGCCCGGAGATCGCCTACGTGGATGAAGGCAAAGGAGAGAAGGTGATAATTTTTATCCACGGACTGGGGAGTTACCTGCCCGCCTGGACCAAAAACATCGAAGGACTGAAATCCGGCTACCGTTGCATCGCCATCGACCTTCCGGGTTACGGCAAATCATCGAAGCAGCCGCATAGCGGTAAGATGAGCTATTATGCTGAGGTAGTAAAGGAATTTGCCGGAGAACTCGGCCTTGGAAAGGTCATTCTGGCAGGTCATTCCATGGGCGGACAGATTGCCATGGTGGCTGCCCTGAATTATCCCGGAATGGTTGAAGGTCTTATCCTTATTGCCCCGGCCGGATTCGAAAGGTTTACCGAAGGGCAGAAGCAATGGTTCAGGAATGTGATGACCTCCGAAGGGGTGAAAAATACTTCCGCCGAAGATATACAGACCAACCTGGCCGTAAACTTCTACAATATGCCCGCCGACGCGGAATTTATGATTACCGACCGCATTGCCATGCGCAGCGCCGCCGATTTTGACCACTACTGTTATGCCGTGGTGCAATCGGTCAACGGGATGGTGGATGAACCCGTGATTGAGGTGTTGACAAAATCACCCAGCCGGCACTCATTGTCTTCGGCGAAAACGACAACCTGATTCCCAACCGCTTTCTTAACCCCGGAAAGACCGCCGGAATTGCCGCTTACGGCCATAAAGCCATCAGGGGCAGCCGGTTGCTGATGGTAAAGAAAGCAGGTCACTTTGTACAATACGAGAAATCAGGCGAAGTGAACGATGCCATCCGGGAATTTCTGAAATAGTTGGTTGAATAATGGAGTGTGAAAAGCCGGGAGGGATTCCGGCTTTTTTACTAATTGCTGAGAATGAATGGTCCAATAGCTGCAATAAGGCTGAATAGGAGTGATTTGTTTAATGCATGACCAATTTATCTTATGTCTTAGCGGATATATCAGATTTGAGGAGGATATTCCGGATAACAAGGTGGTTTTGAAGTATAAAGTGCCGCTAGGATGTCCGGATATTTAATAAGTTGATATATTTGAGGTGAGAATGTAAAATCAGTAATTTTGCTTTGGGAGGGGTGAGAGTGATTCGGATTATACGCTGTTGTGCGGGTATGCAATCGTTATGGGGGATTTCAGTATTTCGAACATAAAGGAATTAATCTATTTTATAATAAAAATAAATTTTGTCAAACATGAAAAAGATTTATTTTGCAATCGCAGCCTTTATAATTATTTACGAGGTAAATGCACAAATCTGGCATGGTTAAATCCATTGCCACAAGGGTACCCCTTTTGGACATTGAATTTGATGCCGGCAACAATGCCTACATCAAGTCGGAGACCATAACACCGTATTAAAATCAGTTGATGGTGGTTTGACCTTGGAGTCCTCTTTCAACCGGTACGATGAATCTCTGGTCATCACTGTCCATTACGGATGCAGGAACCATATTCCTGGCAGGGATGGGTTATGTTTTGATAAGTTATTACTCATAATAGGCGGCTAATCATACTGCCGTAGCGTTGGGCATAATTTGAAATGACACCATCGTCACAACAAAAACTCTATAATATGAAAACAATTATTAAGATTTTAGTTTTAGCAATAGGATTAACAACGCAATTATATGGTCAGGATTTTCCAGATGATTTTTATAATGCGGAAAAGAAAATTATTAAATCAGAAGTTCTTAATTTGGAAAAGCTCTTGTTTATATACTTACCAAATAACTATTATAAAGATACCACCAAATCATACCCGGTACATTATTTGACAGATGCTCCTACTACTTCAAATATCTACTTTGATTTATTAAGGTTACATAGTTTGGCGAATACTGTTCCCCAAAGCATTGTTGTTGGTTTGTCAAGTGATAATAGAAATTACAACTTATATCCTGAAAAAGGAGCAGAAAAATATCTGCAATTTATAAAAAGTGAAGTTATTCCATATATTGATAAGAATTATAGAACTAATCTCTTTAAAGTCATAGCAGGGCATTCTCTTGGTGGAGATTTTGTAATCTATACAATGATTAAAGAACCTTCGCTTTTCAACGCATACATTGCAGGAAGCCCTGGTCCCATAGAAACTATAATTAGATTATTGGATACAACTGAATATAAACTAAACTCTACTGATTATAAATTCTTCTATTCTTCAATTGGTTCTGATGATTTCACTGACACAGTGGCTTTTGACCAATTCAGAGAAAAACTGAAAGCAGAAGTTTCAAAAAAAGTTGATTGTAATTTTGATATTAATAAAGGCGAAAACCATATTTCAAATATTGTAATAAATTATCAAAAAGGGATTACTAAACTATATAGTGACTGGCAATTTATTTTGCCAGATAATTTAAACAAACCAATTAGTGAAGAATTGAAATCCCACTATGATAAATTAGAAAATAAATTTGGATATAGACCAGAAATAGGTGAATGGGACGTCATTTTTCCAATAATGGATATTTTAGCAAAAAGGGGTGATTTTAAAAATGCAATAGATATATTGAAATATTGTATCGAGATACATCCAATGTCTGACCAAGCTTATGCATTTTTAGCCAAAGCACATTTTGATGCAGGACAAATGGAATTAGGTATGAAATATTTAAAAAAATCACTTGAATTAAATCCCGAAAATCCATTTGCTCTGAGAATGAAAATGATGATTGAAAATAAATAACAAACTATGCCCAACATTTTGTATAAGTAATGGCAGGGAATGTGGTAAATATCAAGGTTTGTAGCCCGCTCAAACAGTTTAGCGGTTTGACAGGAAACTACCACGCAATCTGCCACTACTCATACAATTTACCGTTATGTGTGATTGTAAGTAAAACAGTAAAGTATTAACTGATTAATATTAATGGTAATGGTCAAAATAGTTTTTTTTATTAGTATTCTTGCTTGCATAAGCAATATAGGTTTAACTCAAAATGCTATTCTAGCAGGACAAACTAGTGGTAATAACATTCAATATACTGATTTAGAGCCTGACTCTTCTCTAATAGCGTACAATCCTCCAGAAAGTTTCTTTTTAGATATTAATAATGATGGAATTGATGATTTGAGATTCTGCGGTTGTTTTGAAGGAGAATATAGTATGTATAAAAAAATATATACTTCCGTAGAGTCAATAAACAATAAAGTAACTATACTCGCTGATGGATCCATTGCTAAAAAACTAGAATTTGGAGATTCTATTTCTGAAAATCAAAATTGGAGCACTAATAATAGCATACTTGAGCTCGCAGTACATTATATCAGATATTATCCACCACCAGAGTCTGACTCAGTCTATGGCTTTAGAGGTTCGGGTTATTTGGGCTTTAAGATAGAAGAGCAAAATGAGACTTTTTACGGTTGGATAAATATTACAACATCCCAAAGTTCTATACAAGTAAAGGAAATAGGAATTTGTGGATTAACTGTTGGTGTATTAATAGCTGAAAAGAATCGCGATTTTCAATTATTCCCAAATCCCTGTAGAAATGAATTGGAATTTGATATTGATTTACTGAATGAAAACGAATTAAGCTATCAGGTATTAGACTTTTTAGGTAGAGTAGTCATTGAAAAAAATATTGTAGAAGGAAGGACAAAAATTAACACTTTGGAACTAGCTCCTGGCATCTATATACTTAGAATTGTAAATGGAGTGAAATTATTTAAGGTTGAAAAATTTATTAAACAAGGTTAATAGCGAAAAAACAACAACAAACACACATAACAAAGGCTAAAACGCTATCGGGCGCATGGTTGTAAGGAGAAAGATTGTACATTTATTGAAAATTGTGCTGTCCGGAAAGATATATTTTCAAAAGTGCCCGCCATCGTTTAGCCTTGGCCGTTAGTGGCAAGCAAAAAAGAATGAAATACTACCTAGTAATAATTTTTATAACATTATCCTTTTCTGTCGAAGGACAAAAAAGCATCTACTTATATTTTAATGATGTAGGGTTTTGTGGGCCAGGACCTTTAATCATGGAAGAATTAACCTTGTTTGAAGATAATTCATTTGAATATACATCCTTTCAATATCCTAATTTGAAAATAGAAACCTCAGGTCATTTCTCGAAAGGAAAGAAATATATTTCATTGGAATATCAAGTCTTAAAAATTGATACTCTTGATAAAAGCAAAGAAACAGGAGAAATTAACAACTTGCAATTTATCTCCGAGTTAAAAATTATTAATGACAAGGATTGGCTTAAGAATAAGGGTGGAATGCTTATTGAATGTGGCAAGTTGTTCGGGTCAAAAATAAAAATGCTTGAACCAAGAAAAAGAAGAGTTATAATACTTAAAACAATTGATTACAAGACAGTTAACAAAATGCCAGCCACTAACAAAGGCTAAAACGCTATCTGGCGTATGGTTGTAAGGAGAAAGATTGTACATTTATTGAAAATTGTGCTGGCCGGAATGATACATTTTCAAAAGTGCCTGCCAGCGCAAAGCCTGGACGTTATGCGTAATTTTATAATATTCACCATATTATTTTCAACTCTAATCTTAATCAGTGGATGCATCTTTTCTCAAAAGAATGATTGTTCCTCATTTAAAACAGGAAAATTTGAATTAATAGATGAACAGCACTCACTTCACTATTTGGTAGAAAGAGATGATTTTATTCAAACTGAGACTAATGTAAAAACTGGACAAATCTCAAGCTTTAAGATAAAGTGGTTAAACAAGTGTGAATATCAATTAGAAATGATATCTGGAAGCAATCAGGCCATGGAGTTTTATAAAGGGAAAAAGCTGATTGTCAATATCGTTGAAACATATCCTGATGGATATAAATTCTCAACACAATTAGAGGGTGATGAGAGAATAAGGTATCAAACATTGAGAAGAGTAAACAAATAAACTACGCATAATAAATAGGAATATGAGCGGTCTGCAATTCCGATTGCTGTCGGAACCAGCCATTATTACAGGTAAATTAACCGGACCATTATAATTGTTTCTTCCGCTAATTCAGCCTCCGCCATTCCACTTCAACCTGCACCAGCCTCTCCGGAACTTTAACGGATTTTCTTTTTTCGTTGCGCATCGCAGCGGAATTCGGGGTCAGGATGGTCCGGAATCTATAATAGATGGGGCGGGGAGAGATTACTTAAATATCGGGGAAAAAGCATTTTTGTATCTTTACGGGATGCTGCAGTAGGTTAGGTTCAGCATGTGTGTATGTGGCAATAACGGGTGAAGTGGTAAATCAAAGGTCCGTGCCTTTCAGAAATTTTGTGCTGAACTTACAGGTAAGTGCTTCCGGCCGCTGCTGCTTATGCCGCAAAACACCAGCCAAATGCGACAGCGCAATGGACAATGGAACAGAAAATTGAAGTAATATAAATGAAAGAAAGCAATCAGATGCAGAAAAAGGCTTTAGTGGTAATTGACCTTCAAAATGACATTACCAAAAACTACAAAGAAATCATTGACAATGTTAACCGGTCAATAGATTGGGCTGTAGAAAATGAAATACCTGTCGTTTACATAAAACATTATAACTTATCTGCCGGTACAAGGTCGTTCAAACCTGATACCCGCGGGTCCGAATTGGTTCCGGACATGAAAATTGTTTCCAATAATATTTTTGAAAAGTCCAAAGGCAACGCGCTTACCAGCGAAAATTTCGCAGACTTTATAAGGAAAAATGAAATAAACGAATTTTATATAACGGGAGCAGACGCCATTGCCTGTGTGAAATCAACCGTATTTAACATGTGCAGGGAAAACTTCAAAGTTACAGTTATATCAGATGGTATTACGAGTTATGATAAAAGGAAAATTGACGAAATGCTGAAATATTACGAAAAAAATGGTTGTAAAATAATTACAATGAATGAGTTACTGAATTCTGAATAAAATTGCCGGCGCCTGCAAATCCGGAACTTCAGCAGATTTTGTTTTTCCGGCGTGTTTCGTTGCGAAATGCGGAGTCAGGTTGATCCGGAATCTGCAACAGGCGGGTTTTGGGGAGAGATTACCTTAAGAGCAGAAAAAAGGCATTTTTGTATCTTTGCGGGGATGCTGCCGGAGGTTTGGTCCGGCAAAGGGTGTAGCCATTGCGGGCTGATTTAGGTACTTCGAAGCTGAATCACCCGTTTGGGGCGGTCTTGTCGTGAGGCAAAACCGAAACCCGCCCTCCCGCAAACGCGCCGTCCCCGGCCGTTGTGCTTGTTTTAGACAAGAAGACACTGTTTCCTGACAGCAGAGAATTGATGTTATCAGCGAGAAACAAAATCACAAATTCAGGTTAAATCGGGAAAAAGGATTTCTGCTATTTTACAATTTAGAACGTGGTTAATCATATGGAACACCTTGGCTCTTGTTTATGCAAAGGAATTAAATTTAAAGTTGTAGGCGACTTTGAGCACTTTTATTTATGTCATTGCAGATATTGCAGGAAAGATACAGGATCGGCCCATGCTGCAAATTTATTTTCGACAACAGCTAAACTTGAATGGCTTAAAAGAGAAACTGAAATTAAAATATTTCAGCCACCTAAAAGTAATCATGTGAAAGCCTTTTGTACTAATTGTGGGTCAGCGCTGCCCAATTTACAAATGGACGGCAAACTTCTGGTTGTTCCGGCAGGATGTTTGGATACCAAATTGGAAAAACGACCTGATGCACATCTTTTTATCTCCAATAAAGCAAGTTGGGATGAATCGCCGGAAGAAATAAGAAAATTCGGGCGTCTCCCTGAATAAACAATTAATACAAAGGGATTTACTTTTCTTTTTTAAAATCACTGTTGTTCCGAAATCTCATAACTCCTTCCAAAGGTTTACCGGACAATATTGTTTCAGTAACTAAAATTGAAACGATTGTTGCCTCATTTCCTGACAAAGAATATACTTGTCCTGGACCAAATAAGTTGATATCAGCACGGCCGGTAAGCAACGCATGTCATCCCGGTTATGGTTTCTGATCTATTCAAAGGGGGCGTTTCAGCTTTTCTTTTTGCCGGGCAGGCGATCCTCTGCTCCTGAAGTCTTTCGGTACGGCAGCTTTCTGCAGCCACCAATAGCCTTAGGTAAAAACAGGTTGATACAAGCATTGAAACCTGATTATAAAATTGGAAAAAGCGATAGAAAAAGGCGGATCATTGATTTAAGGCTTGTACATGGAGAAGTATGCCCGTCCGCTTCTGCCATCCGGAACAGTAGGGGAACCCCAGGCACACTGAACATCCATATTTCTTTTCGACAAATCTCACAGGCTGAAAACGAATCAGAATTCGCAAAAAGATGCAACTGACCGAAGGTAGTTCGGGAATATCTTTGAAATAAAAACAATATGTTAGTACTTTTACCACCCCATGTGAAAAATACGCCTGCGGGTTTTATATTTTTCTAACTTTAATGTAAAGTATAATCAAATGTCATTTAACAAGATACTAATCCCATCCGGAAAACGAACCTGTCCGGCTAGAGATAAAGCTACATGTTTCAATTTACCAATGCGACGATTTTTATTAACTAAAGCCATGTTTTCCGATAAATTCAATATTAACTGCCATACATACCGGAATTTAAAAAGAAATACATTGACTAGAAAATACATTCCTGCCCTGGTATTATTAACCGGTTTTTTTATGGCAGCCCTTGCGACCCCTGCCCAAAATAATAAAGCTGATAGCCTGATCGCCCTGGTTGAAACAACTAATGAAGTAGAAGAAAAGCAGGAGCTGCTTAAAAAAATCGCCAATATATACGAGTATTCGGGAGAATGGGACAACTATCATCAATGTGCCCGGCAAATGCTGGAATTGGCCCGGGAGGAAAATGACAGCGCCTGGATTGCCGAAGCATACAACAAGCTTGGGATATCGAGCTGTTATACAGGACAAAATGAACAAGCGATTGAAAATTTTACTGCTGCCCTTGAAATAAACAAGGCCATGAACGAACAGGCCAGTGTAGCCAACAGCTATGAAAATCTTGGTATCGTATACAACGAAATGGGTGATTTTGACAATGCCATTGAGTGTCAGTTAAAATCCGTAGACATACGAAAGCCCATGAATTATTCCCGGCTGTTTAATAATTATATGAACCTGTCGATACTATACGGAGCTATAGGCAACGCTGAAAAACAGGAGTTTTATATTGATCTGGCCAAGAAGGAGGTAGTTTCAAAGCCAGGAATAAGCGCCGAAAACAAAGCCATTTTTTATAGTGGATTGGGCGATTTATACCTTGACCAAGGGCTTATAGACAGCAGTATTGTATGTTACAAAAAAGTAATTCACTATTCTGCAGAAGCTGAATGGAAACGGGGCATAACCTCTGGACTGGGCAGTCTGGCCGGTATTTTTCAAGCAACCGGAGCGTTGGACAGCGCAATAGTTTACTACCATAGATCATTGGAACTTTCGGAGCAGATAGACGAATGTATGAGCATCGCCGAAGGATTAACCGCCCTGGCAACAATTTACGCTCAAAAAAACGATGACCCCAAAGCGGTGAGTTACGCTCAAAGAGCATTGGAAAAAGCCCGCTCGTGCAAGTTGCTTGAAATTGAAAGCCAAATACTCGAATTTACTGCCGGCTACTATGCCGATAAAGGCGAATATAAGAAGGCCTATGAATATTACATTAAATATAAAGCGGTAGAAGATTCAATTCTCTCGGCTGATGTCATTAATAAAATGGCTGAGCTCGAAACGCTGCACCAGACCAGGCAAAAAGAGCAGCAGATAGAATTGCTAACCGCTGAAAACATGCTGAAGAACCAGCGTATCGCTTTATTTATTGTGATTTCGATAATGCTGTTGCTGCTTATTGCGATAGGTTCGCTGCTTTATTATCGCAACAAAAAACAAAACGAACATAAGCAGGAAACCCTCCGCCAGCAGTTGCTCCGCTCGCAAATGAACCCGCACTTCCTGTTCAATGCATTGGGAAGCATCCAAAACTACATGTTCAACAACAATGCTAAAGAAGCGGCCGGGTTTCTCAACAATTTTGCTTCCCTCACCAGGGCAATTCTCGAACACTCGGAGGCGGAAAGTATTTTACTCGAAGACGAAATCAGCGCCCTGCAAAACTATATTAAGTTGGAACAGATGCGGTTGCAGTACAGTTTCAATTATGCCATTGAATTTGACGGGGAAGTAGAACCTGAATTTATAAAGATTCCTCCTATGCTTATTCAACCATTTGTGGAAAACGCCATAATACACGGGCTGAAAAACAGGGAAAAAAATGGTGAACTGAAAATATCATTCAAAGACCGTGATGATACCTTAGAAATAAGAGTTTGCGATAATGGCAATGGTTTCGAAGAAAATAATACGCAGGGCAAAGGGCATAAATCAATGGCTATGGCTATTTTTGTAAAAAGAATCAGCTTGCTGAAAAAGAAATACAGTAAAAAGGCGGGATACGAAATTCAAAGTTCCCCAAGTGAAGGAACAAAAGTTATTATTCATATACCGGTTATTGAATAGCACATGAAACGAATGAAAGTAGTTATAATAGAAGACGAAATACCTTTGCGGGAAACCAACCGGAAACTGCTGCAAAGTAATTTTCCGCAGATGGAGATTGTAGGCGAAGCAGGCACTGTAGCAGAATCCATCGCAATACTCAAAATTACCAAACCCGATTTGGTTTTGATGGATATTGAACTTGCCGATGGTAATTGCTTTCAGGTATTGCAGAGTTGTAAACCATACGCTTTCAGGGTGGTTTATATTACTGCTTACAACCATTACGCCATAAAAGCTATAAAATTCAGCGCCATCGACTACATGCTGAAACCAGTGAACGAATACGAGTTTTGCAATGCCATAAACAATGCCATAGAAAATATCCGGGAGGATGAATTGTTTATCCAGCATGCACATTTTGAAAAACAATACAATTCATTAAATAACCCGGAAAAAATTGTCTTGCGCACTTCTGACACCCTTCATATCGTAAATATTGAAGAAATCAGCTACTGTAAAAGCGACAATAGTTACAGTACTTTTTTTATCCGCGGGCAAAAACCCGTAATCGTGTCCAAAAGCATCAAAGAATACGAAGAACTGCTTTCTGCATATAATTTTATCCGCCCACACCAGTCGTACCTGGTGAATATGGACGCCATAGCCTGTATCGATAAAACCGACGGTGGATTCATTATATTGAACGACAAAACCGAAATTCCCCTTTCTAAACGCCGTAAACAAGCTGTGCTTGACAAACTGGACGTTCTGTTAAAATAATCATACCGCCGGTTCTACCGCTTTTTCTTCTTACAGGTTGATTTACAAGTTTTCCGCTGTCAGATTCAAATTCAGCAGGTTTTATTCCCTGTTATAGTATTTTTTTGAGGTTGAAAAATATAATAACATATGTATGGATCATTAAGCAAACTCATTATTTCCACCTATGAGTTCTACCATCTTGTCAGTATTAATGACATACTTTATTGCCAAAGTAATAATTCCTATACCACTTTTTACGTCAAAAACTTCGGGCAGGTAAAGGTTTCGGCGTCTATTAACAAGGTGGAAGAAAAATTAAAAGGCCATAATTTCATTCGTCCGCACCAGTCATACTTAGTCAACGCAGAATACATTCAACGTATTAGCAAAAGACAGGGAATGAAAATTTATATAGGCCATGATATAATCATCCCCGTAAGTAAACGCATGAAGAAAGACTTTTTAAAAAACATTGAGAATATGTGCCGCATTCAAATTCCGTAAAACCTATTTCAAAGTATATCCCTACACATTCAAACCCTGGTTTTGTAACATGAAAACCCTCAATACATTTGCTGTAATAATTGAATCCTGAAATAAGTATTATGAAAAAACAAGTGAGACTAATAGCCCTTCTGATTGTGGTTGCAGCTATGTCGGCATGTAAAACAAACCAGGTTACTCAAAAATCTGCCAGGAAACCTGAATCGGATAAAGACCTGATTAAAACCACTTTGGTTACAAAGGATGTAGCCAAAGCAAAGACCATCGAAGCCGATATTTACATGGGCATAACAGAAGTATCGCAAAAAGAATTTGAAACCTTGATGGGATTTAATCCATCAGAATTCAGAGGCGAAAACTTACCGGTTGAGAATGTTACCTGGTTCGATGCGGCCATGTTTTGCAACAAGCTCAGCGAAAAAGAAGGCCTTGAGGTGTATTATCAATTTAACGAAGTGCAAAAAACCGATAACACCATAACCTTGGCCAGTGTAAGCGAAAACAAACAAACAAAAGGCTATCGCCTGCCCAGTAAAGAAGAATGGTGCTATGCTGCAGCTGGCGGCTCCCTATCGCAGGATTATAAATACAGTGGAAGCAACAATGCCGGCGAAGTAGCCTGGTATAAAGATAACAGCGAAGGGGAAACGCAACCCGTAGGTACAAAAAAAGCCAACGAAACAGGTTTATACGATATGAGTGGAAATGTTTACGAGTGGACTAACAGCGGGACAGGAAATAAAGTCATTATGGGTGGTTCATGGGCCGAAAAGGAATATAATGTTGAAACAAAATCCGACAATTATGATAAACCTGAAAACCATAGCAAATACACCGGATTTAGAGTGGTAAGGTATGCCGAAATAATTGCACCCGATGCCTCAGCGCCCGAAGGCATAGAATTTAAAAAGTACAGAAACTACAGAGAGGTTATTAAGGAAATTAATCTGCCATTAGCTGGTAATGGATTTTCTCTGCTGGTATTTAACAATTACAATTATTGCAGCGGAGACCTTGACGAACAAATTGAAAACTTCAAAGTGAATTATGTGGATAAACAGATGGGAGGCAATTTCTTTCTTCCTCTTGACGAAAAATGCTTCAAAACCACAGTAGGCGATAAGGAGGTGTACCGTTTCGAATTATTTCGCAAACGCGACAGTCAGATTGAACGGTTTGGCTACATAGTTCCTTACGAAGGTGGCGCTGTTTGGGTATTTATGAATTTTGGAAACAGCCCCAAAATAGAAGATCGTCTTGCGGCAAAAACCACCATCGACAAAGTGCTGGACTACGTTGTAGAAACCATGAAATTCTGATCTGCGGACGGGATAGCCCCAGCTTTTCATAATAAAACCAATTAACAAAAAAAGGCGGAACCGAAAAGCCTTATGAGTAGGAAAACAAACTAAAAAAAGTCTGATGAAAAATTACAGTAACGTTAAAAACCTTATTGCAACAGTTATATCAGTAGTTTTTGTTTTTACCGCATGTAAAAAAAATGAACCGGAAACACCTGAAGTCAATCAGGTGGAAGGTTGGGAAATAGAACTTGTTGACAGTATCCCCGGGTCTGAAGCCGGCTTATTCAACATGCTTGCCTTTGATGCTGATAGCGGTGTCCATATTGCCTATGTAGTATCACAAAACAGCATATACAGTCTTAAATATGCCTACAAACCTTACAAGGGTAACTGGACAATCAGCCAGGTGGCTAGCCCGATTTCCGATAACATTATCGATATTGCGTTAGATAATCAAAAGAACGTTTTTATTGTGTATAGGGGCTATGCCCCTGATGAACCGGACAATGAACGTATGTTTATAGCGGAAAAAAGCATTAATGGGTCATTTAATGCGGTAATGGTTGATGTTCTGGGGCAGAACCAAAGTTTCAGTGCGCGATATCCGTCGCTATATGCCGATGAAAATGATAGAATCCACCTGGCGTTTGAAAGGGCGAATTACGGCATGCGTTATACAACTTACAGTTTTCAGGGAGAATTTACGCCCGTTGAAATATTTGATGATAATATTACCGGCAGCAGTTCCGATATTGTGGTTGACAGCGAAGGAAATAAACACATCGTTCATTTTAATAATGAAAACGTTTACTATTCCTTTTGCGGCTATGCTGACAATACCTGGATTGTAAGTCATATCGCCACTGGTGATGAGGGTAACGACTCATATGCAGGCATTAGTGTTGCCAGAGACCGGTTTGACAATCTTCATGTTGCTTACCGGCATTCATCGTATGATAATAATATCCATTACCTTTTTAAACCCGCCGGAAGTAGTAACTGGATGGAGCAGGGTATTGGAAATACAGGAGGTTCAAACCGCTACGACAGGGCTATGGCCTGCGACACCCTGGGCAATCCGCATATTCTTTATGATGAAAGCTACGGGTTAAAAATAGCCTCGAAAAAAGGTTCCTGGTCTTCCGAACATATTCTGGGCAATTCTGATTACCGTTGCGACTCGAATTACGACATTGAAATTACTGATAAAAACCGTGCGCATGTTTCATTTTATTGCCGGACAACAGGTGTGTTGCGGTATGCTTCAAGAATTTTAAAGTGACATATTTTTTATCATCATTTTAAATATGAATCATTAACCTTTGGAAGGAGTTATGAGAATACCTTCGGTGAGCTCCCTTTAATTGGTTCTTCATATCAGAATCCCGCTTGAGCGGGATTCTGAATTACAATACATTACCGATAATAAAAGGAGGCTTATTGGTGGTATAACCGTTACAAGGCTCCCTTGCCCTCGAACCCATGTAAGTCAATTCCATTCTGAGCGTTAGGTAAGAACCGATCCGCCGAAGACGGAAAACTCACTGAAAGTAGTCTTGTAATTTAACCGGACAACAGTGAATATGAATAAAAAGAACCTAAAATTGTTTTTTGGTATTCCTCTGCTACCGGATGCCTGTAAAGGCGGGAAAACTCAGAAGAAACTCTCTGAGATATCCCGGGAATTACAGGCGAAACATCCGGTAACTGCGCTCATTGGTGAAATGACCGGCGCACGTCTCATTCACCGGCGAAATGTTTTATTGTTCAATAATCTGTGGCAAGGGGCTTTTTAAACTGCGCGAAATGAAAACAAGTGTTAAGTTTCTTGATGAGGGGAAGCTGAATTGCCCATTTAGCTTTATTGAAACTATCATTCACGAAATAAACCTGAATACCTTAATCCGGTCAAAATATTAAAATCCTGCATAAAACATCCATGAAAATCATATTTAACACACATGAGCATGATGGGGTGCGGATTGCCGGGTCTTCCGGAATTCATGGATGTTCCATCTGACAATTGAAAATAAATTTAACTGATGAAAATTTTTCTATCCCCCTTAGTTCTCCTTTTTGCTGTTTACGCAACAGCCCAATCGCCGGAAGAATATCCCGGAAATTCCGTAAAGCTTCAAAGCCATCCAATTGTTTTGAACGAAAATGTAGAATTTTTCAGTGCCGATATCATTAATGTACTGCTGGCCACTAACCTTGGTGATATGCACAACGATGCACAGATTGCCGGCATGTATATCCTGAAAGATGAAACCGGGATATCCTTTTTCGAAAATATGCAGGAACTTTATAATTCCCCCGAATTCAGAAAAGCATTTCACACGAAAATAGAAACTTATGAAGATGCCGCACGCCTGAGTTCTTTCTTTCACTCCCTGTATAACGGGCTCTCGTTCGGCTACTACTTTTCAATTGCCGGCAAATGGTATTTCACTACTTCCGACGGTGGATTTTTCGGTGCTGATGGCTTTGTAATTACCTGCTCAGAAAATGGTGTAATTGAAAACGTCGAAATGAAATACGATTTGAAGTTTGAAATGCCCGGGGAAGCCAAACGAAACGAAGATAAGCTTTATCAGGACCTTACAGGTTTTTCAATTCCGGCTAATGTAGAAGAAAAGGTAATGATGAAATTTAATGAGAAAGTTGATTATTCGTTGAGCACTTCGCCCGCGCCGGAATTCAGCCTGGGCAATATTGAAGTGCTCAATGGCGAACTAATGGTGACGGAAAAATTCTCCGATATGGAAAGCGTTGGCACATATCCTTTCCTAATCATTAAAAACGGAGATGAATACATTCCGGTAGCGGGAAAAGACGACCTGCTGGAGAATGATTTGTACTATGATGAATTAAAATCAAAATTTGCGCTCAGGACTGATGCCGATGCGCGGAATTTCAGATCATTCCTGGATAAACTAAGTGATGCCGGACCCGAAGTGAAATCGCATAAAAAAATAGCCGGTAATGCCTGGTTTTTTGCCAACAGCACAAGTTTCGATGACACTCTTGGGGTGCTTGTTCTCACCGATGAAAATGGTAAAATAAACGCAATTGCTTCAAACAGTCTTGCTACGAAAGAAAATATTTTAAGGTTGAAAATGAAAGATCCGGATTTTAAAGTCGATTATGAATTCAAATTGGTTTATCCTTCAGAAACCGAAATTGAAACTACGAATGATAAAGACATTGAAATAGAAATATCTTTTAACGAAGACCTTGTAAATGCCTCTGATGGCTGGATTGCTACAATGGCAAATGGCAAACCTGTAGGTATTCTTGCAGCTTCAGACGGTTTAACATCACCTTTTGGTGATAAATTTCCCGCCAGTTATCTTGGCAAAGGCACGCACACCGTAGAATATGTTCTGATGAAACCGGGCGATGACTATGAAAATCCATTATCGAAAATCACAATAATGATTACCGTAAAATAATCCGGAAATGAGGAACATCCGTCAGGTAATGTCTTTTCTCTCATGTTGTGCCACGCGCATGGTGTCGCAAAAAGTAATGTCGGGGGAAAATAGTCCTGTTAATATCCTTTCGGGAGATTAAAAAAAGCGCCGGAGAATTTTACCTTTCCCGGCTTTGCAAGCATGGGGGTAAGGGCGTTGAAGGGTATGCATATGCCAACAAATGCCAGAGAACTTAACTCAACGATTATGATTGTAGCTTCCTTTCGCAAAAACAGCATGACAGGGTGCAATCATTGCCTTTCTTCTGCATTATTCTGGCTTCACTTTTATTACTTTGGGCATATCGGGTGTTTTCTTATAAAGTAAGGCGTGATTATCATGGCCGGAACCGGCTAAACGCGTTTATATCGGGCATGCATTTCTGCTGATACGATAATAAAATGTAGAATCGGATATCCCTTAGAATGTTAAAGTTAGAGACTGAATACTTCTGTGCCGGGGTGCATGCAGAGATATACCATTATTGATTCCGGAAATACTTTACCAAAAGTGCGCTTCAGATTTAAAACCAAACAATACTGATTTACTGGTGTTGTAAACATATTATTCTAATTTGTCTGATATGAAAAATAATGAGAAAAGGCAGGGCGTCATTGCGGGCGTTTCGTTGATTGTAATGGCCATACTGGCGGGTTTTTCTTTTGGTTATGCGCATAGTTCGCTCGTAGTTGAATCGCCTGAGTTAACTTTAAAAAATCTATTTGAAAATAAGCCATTGTTTCTGGCAGAAATATCGGGGTGGAGTCTGATTTTTGTTGCTGATCTGCTTGTGGCGATATCGCTGTACTTCTTTTTCAGAAATACCTCAAAGCAGGTTTCATTGATCACGGCTTTGATAAGAATTGCCTACACATTGTTATTGGGCGTTGCCATCGTGCAGTTGTTTAAAATAATCCCGGTTTTAAATTCGGAAAATGCGGTATCAGATGCACTTATGATTGCAAAAACATCTGAGCATCTGCAACTTTTCGAAAAAATATGGTCTGTTGGTCTCATTGTATTTGGATTGCATCTGATCGGACTGGGATATTTATCGGTTAAGTCAGCATCAGTGCATGCATTAATAGGCTATTTACTGTATTTCGGCGGATTCAGTTATACCCTGCTGCATAGTGCCCGTCAGCTGAATTTATCAGATCCGGGCCTGCTGAATTCGGTTGAGGGAGTTCTTGCTTTACCGATGGCACTTGCTGAAATGCTGCTTGCTATCTGGTTGATCTACAATGGAGTCCGGAAATCATCACTCAAAAGCAAATCCGGGGTATGAAAAAAGCCGTTAAAATCATTGTCCTGACACCCGTTGTTCTTCTGATACTTTTACTTGCAGGATTAGCGGTGAAATATTCTCCGGTCTACCTCTACCGTCTTATTACCCAGAATGTAGCTGATGTTTACGATTATCAACGTTATCATAACAGAACTATAAAGGCTGCTGATCGTACATTTCAGTTCCCTGAAGCCAGGGACACGGCTTATGTGGAAGGTTTATTCAGCGACAGGGTTACTGCTTCCGGTTTTAAAGCCTTTGATGAATGGGCGGAGAAGTCGCAGACCACAGCCCTGATTTTTATCCGGAGGGATACCGTTATATATGAGAAATACTTCAACGGTTTCGGCAGGGACTCCTATTTTCATTCACAGTCCATGGCGAAATCGTTTATTTCCTTTTTAATCGGCGCAGCCATTGATGATGGCATAATTTCAAGCGTTGATGATGCCATGACTAAGTATATTCCGGAGCTTTTGCAAAGAGATACGGGATTTGGAAAAATTACAATCAGGAATTTATTGGAAATGAGGTCGGGACTTGCCTACAATACCGGATATATTCCGGGGACTTATATTCATGCGCCCTGGCATGATGAGGCGGTAGGCTATTACCATCCGGATGTCAGGAAGCTTTTGCTTAAAAGGGTTAAACCTGCTGCGGAGCCGGGCGGTGCTTTTCAATACTGCAACTACAATACCAGTTATCTGGGACTGATCATTGAGAGGGCTGCCGGCATCACAGTTTCGGAATACCTTGAAAAGAAATTATGGTCAGAAATCATGGAATACGATGCTTTGTTTTCGGTCGACAGTGAAAAGGCGGGATTTGAATATATGCCCAGCCGGTTAATAGCAAGAGCAATTGATTATGCAAGATTCGGGCGGCTGTTTCTGAACAATGGCAACTGGGACGGGAAGCAGATTATCTCTTCCGGCTGGGTGGAAGAATCAACGCGGGAGGATAAATCGGTTCCCCGCGAAATATACCCGGAGTGGTTCGGAGATGGATGTAAAAAGGTTTACTACAGTTATCATTGGTGGGGGCATGCAAATTGCGACTCCACATTCCAGTTTACTGCTTCCGGAAATCTGGGACAGAATATTTATGTAATCCCGGACAAGGAGGTGATCATTGTGCATTGTGGAAACTCGCTGGAACATTACGGGGACTTTGATTTATGGCATGTTGCTGAGCAACTGCAGTAATTTTGGAGTATCGTATAATTGAATCAACGGATGCGTTTTATGAAAACACTGATAATCTTAATTTCTACAGTAGTACTTGTAAATTCATGCCGTAACAACCCAAAAGAGTGGGGTGGCCCGGTGCTGGTGCATCCACGCGATCAGCTAACGGTTGAGCAGTTGCTCGGAGACAGCAGTCTTGCCTTTTTTGATATGAGTTATTTTGCAGAACCAGACTGGTCAGTTCCCGCCAGCACCGGTTTTTCAGGCACCATCCTGCTGGAAGATACCAGGATAAATTTTTTCAAGCAAAAAGCCTATTACCCCGGAGAAAATCTCTTTCCAAAGCTGCAACTGGATTTCATCACACATCAGGGAGTGCTGATCCCACTCCGGAAAGACCGGATCATAACAAGGTTCCAAAGCGATAGTTACTGGGATGTGGTTGTAGGGGCCGGAAAAGTTTGGCATGAGCCGGAAGACGGAGAATGGAATCGCGCTTCATTTCCGCTTACGCTGACAGACAGGTGGGTGGGGCAAGCCAGAAATTGCGTGGCCGCCTTTGTTTATAAACCGGATACGATAAGCAATATCTGCCTGCAATGCAGTCAGGAAACGGCGGATATAGATGATATGCAGCTGGGCGATATCAACGGCATGCTCCCTGCCGGATTTGAGCCGAAACGATATGTTGATTCAGCGCAGATTGTTGAACGACATAAATCTTCAGTAGCAGGAAGAATTCCGGTTCATCCGCTTTCCGAAATCGATGAAGATAATATGATTGCAAGGCATTTTGACATAATGATTCACTCGAATGCACCCACCAGCCTGGGGGCTGTATTCATGAACAATAAGCTATACCTGCACCCGCCTTCAACCCGGCACGGACCGTATCCTTATCCTGATGAAATGCGTCATGGTTTGTATTCTGTTACCAAGAGCCTTGCCGGTGCATTGGCGCTGATGTATCTTGAAGAGCGATATGAAGAAGATGTATTCGGTGCGTTGATTACAGATTATGTGCCGGCATTGGCCACACATGCCGGATGGCAGGGGGTGACATTCTCGCACACGCTGAATATGGTTACCGGAACAGCCGGAGGCGAAGATGCTGAACGCTTGTATAGCACCTTAATAGTTGCCGAAACGGCAGAAGAGGCCATCCGTAATATCGCCGGCCTTGGCGACGCTCCCGAACCTCCGGGCCGGAAGTTTAATTACGCATCTACCAATCTTTTTGTGCTGTCATACGCCATGCAAAAGTTTGTTGAAAAAAAAGAAGGCAGGAACGTTAATTACTGGGATCTGGTTCATGACAATGTATTGGGGCCAATCGGAGCGGAACATTTCACGGTTTTGCACACATTGGAAAAAGATGAAGAGTCTGCAATTCCCCTGCTGGCGTATGGAGCATTACCCACCATTGATGAAGCTGTGAAAATCGCTTTGTTGTTTGCCAATTATGGGAAACATGGAGAAAAACAGATTTTGCACGAAAATAGGGTAAAGGAGGTTTTTGGACAGACGCCCTGGAAAGGATACAGCACTGACAATGATTACCGCGGAACTGGCTACCGGCATGCATTCTGGTCTAAAGAGATTAAAACAAAGGCAAGGCAAGGAAAAATAATGGTCACCTTTATGCTGGGGTTTGGAGAAAACTATATTGTATTTTTATCCGACAACACTGTTATTTTCAGATTCTTAGATGAGCATGATCTGGATATTGACGAATTGATAAAAGATGTGGTGACCCTGAAGTCCCCGGTTCCATAGCCACAGATGCAGGCAGATGCTTATTTGGCATCATCACGGGTTATGTTGCTGAAAATGTTTTATTGTGAACCTCCGGGTGGTATAATCCTGAACCAGGGCCTGAATGTAGCAGAAATATACCGGCTTATTGCTCAATCCGGAATGCATGGTATATAAACGCTTCGGGATCCGGCCCGGTAGCAGTGAACTAATTAATACTTTACCCATCGAATGAAAACTAAAATATTTTTTTTACTTGTATTTATTTTCTCTGCATCAATCATACCGGCGCAGGAAACGGATACGCTTTCGTTTTATTCGGAGGCATTTGGTGAACAAAGGACCGTGTACATCCACAAGCCCGGTTTTTACAAGTACAAATCCGGTTCCGTTAAGCTTCCCGTGATTTTCTTGCTTGATGGTCAGCATGAGTGGTTTATCAATCCCATACTCTCTGACATTAAGTATTTACAGTACACCCACGAAATCCCGAATGCACTGGTTGTGGTTGTTCCGCATAAAAACCGGAACGATGAATGCGGGTTTTCCGGACTGCAACCGGGCATGCCGTTGGATATCTTTATCACGGAAGAACTTACCCGGGCGTTGACAAAGTACAACCCCGGCGAAATCAGGATTATTGCCGGGCACTCATTTTCAGCCTCTTTCGCGCTATATTCCTGGTTCATGCATCCCGGCTTTTATACTGCCGTGATGGCACATACGCCACTCCATGAACTTGAATCGCTGGTGGAGGCTCTCGGAAAAACCGGCCAGGCCGATAAAGACAGGATTTATATCAGTACAGGCGGCATTGCCGGTGAAAAGGATTATCATCACAGAAAAAAGTATGATCAGTTAAAAAGCAGTCATCCTGACTTCTTTAGTGACATTGTTACCTTCGAAGCTGATTATTCCGCGCACAACGCGGTACCCATCGTGGCAACACCGGTTTTCCTGACCCGGATATTCGAAAGATTCAGGGGCAGGTATGCCGGAATCGCGAAGACAGATGATGAGTATAAGCTGATTGATATTCCCGAAACGGCTGAAGCGGAAATAGATAAAGTCCTCGAAGCTTCGGTTATTGGCGATTATTTTTATCCGCCCGGGATTGCGGAAATCAACGGCTTAGCCTCCCGCTACGCGTATAATGGCTATAACAGTCAGGCGCTGGAAATCTACCGGCTGGGCATAACATACTATCCGGATTATTATGAGTTTTATCTCTCACTTTACGAACTGACATACGGTCAGTATAGTGAACAAGCCCGGGAGTACCTGAGCCGGGCGGAATTCCTTTTAAAAACCGTTGAAACCGGATGGGACGGAAAAAATGCCCTGCTTGATGAGATCAGGATCGAAAAAGTTAAACATGGCTGGGAGTAAACCGGCCGGTTGATTATCTGGCTTGAGGCGGGGGTCATCAGGCGCTGGCCAACACAGGGGCTTCAGCCCAAAAGGGCGCATAAGTTTATTTACACCCTGACATTAGAAAAATTCATTAAGCCCGGAAATACCCCTGTTCAGACTTTTCCCGGCTTTTCGGCTAAAGCCGGTTGGTTCGGTGGGTTGAATCTTCCCCGGGCTGAAGCCCGGAGTAAATAAAACTGATTTAACTTGCTAATCATCAGAATTCTGACGCCTGAATACGGACTTCGGCTTAATCAACGCAAGCATAGGTTATCTATATTTCACAGTTTCTGATGATGCTCAATTCCGGTTTATTACCCCCGGCTTGAGCCGGGGGTATTGAAGAGCTGACAAACGTGGGGGCTTCAGCCCAAAAGACGGTAAAAGTTTATTTGCATCCCGGCAATAGTAAAAATTCGGCAAGCCCGGAAATTCCCCTGATCAGGCCTCTTCCGGATTTTCGGCTAAAGCCGGTTGGTTCGGGCATCAGCTTTTTCCCGGGGCTGAAGCCCGGAGTAAAGTAAACTGATTTAACTTGCTAATCATCAGAATTCTGACGCCTGAATACGGACTTCGGCTTAATCAACGCAAGCATAGGTTATCTATATTCCGCAGTTTCTGATGATGCTCAATTCCGGTTTATTACCCCCGGCTTGAGCCGGGGGTATTGAAGAGCTGACAAACGTGGGGGCTTCAGCCCAAAAGACGGCAAAAGATTATTTGCATCCCGGCATTAATTAAATCCGGCAAGTCCGGAAACTCTCCTGTTCAGACTTCTCCCGGCTTTCCGGCTAAAGCCGGTTGGTTCGGGGGGCTGCATTTTTCCCGGGCTGAAGCCCGGCGTAAAGCAAACAGAATCTTCTGACGATTTATCTGAAATCTGACGTCTGAATACGGACTTCAGCTTACTCAGCGCAAGCTTAAGTTATCTATAGCCCGCAGTTACTGAAGATGCTCAATTCCGGTTTATAACCCCCGGCTTGAGCCGGGGGTATTGAAGAGCTGACAAACGTGGGGGCTTCAGCCCAAAAGACGGTAAAAGTTTATTTGCATCCAGGCATTAATAAAATCCGGCAAGCCCGGAAATTCCCCTGTTCACATGACCTTTGTATTCCCGGTTTAAAGGATTAATTTTGCGTAACTTGAAATTAATAAAATTGCTATTGTTTGTTGAATATTTAAATCAAAGTACATGAAAAATTCGTTGGCTATTGCCCTGCTGGCCCTTATATTCGCAGCTTGTAAACAAGGATCAATAAAAAACAACGATATGACAGATCAATCGGCTCAAAACGGCAGCAATGCTGCTATTAACGATACCACACCGAAAGTTACCGGTATAGGCGGTATTTTCTTTTTTTCTGAGAATGTTGAGGAGACCAAAGCCTGGTATGCGGAAAACCTGGGGCTTGAAGTGAATGAGTGGGGCTCGAGTTTCGAATTCCGCAATGCCAACCGGCCGGAAGAAATCAACTATCTGCAGTGGAGTCCCTTTAAGCAGGGAAGCAGTTATTTTGAGCCCTCCAAAAAAGAGTTTATGGTCAATTACCGGGTGCAGAACATCGAAGGCCTGGTGGAAAAGCTCCGGCAAAAAGGCGTCACCATTCTCGATACCATAGAAACCTATGATTACGGTAAATTTGTCCATATCATGGATGCCGACGGTAACAAGCTGGAGTTGTGGGAGCCGGTCGACAGCGTTTTTACCGCCATGGGCCTGAAAACCACCAAATAGCGCCGGCCCGGGCAGGCCGGTGCCTGAACAATTGGTAAACGCGTTGGTTTTATTTACCTGCGCATGATATTGCCTTTCAAATAATTCAATTATGGAATACAACGAACGATGGGCGGAAGAACTTTCGTTGCTGTCATCCGTCATTGCTAAAGCCCCGCTCGAAAAAGCAATCAAATGGGGGTCAGAGGTATACACATACAATGGAAAGAATGTTGTCAGCTATGGCGGTTTCAGGAACTTTTTTGCACTTTGGTTTTACAATGGCGTATTCCTTCAGGATAAGTACGGGGTGCTGATTGCCGCATCAGAGGGAAAGACCAGATCGTTGCGTCAGTGGCGTTTCACCTCCCTGGCAGAAGTGGATGAAAAACGCATTCTTGAATACATAACCGAAGCTATTGAAGTTGAAAAGAAAGGCCTGAAAATAAAGCCTGAGAAGTTTCAGGCGATGGCACCGTCGCCGTTGCTTGCCGGTGCCCTCAAAGCCGATGGAAATCTGCAGGCTGCATTCAGTAAGTTAAGCCCGGGAAAGCAGAAGGAATATATACTCTATCTGGATGAACCAAAGCAGGAAAACACCAAAGTCAGCCGGCTGGAGAAAATAATTCCGATGATTCTTCAGGGAGTGGGTTTACACGATAAATACAAAAAGTAGCGACAGATGAAACCCCTTGCCTTTCAAATTGTTATTAACCTTGTTGCACAACTGATTTCCGGAATATGAACAAGACGATATATCCCTGCCTCTGGTTTGACAACAATGCGAGAGAAGCCGCTGGTTTTTACAAGGATGTTTTTGAGGATGTGAACATCCTCTCAGAAAACCAGCTGGTGCTGATGTTTGAGATTTATGGAGTGAAATTTATGGGCCTGAACGGCGGAGAGATGTTCCGGCCCAATCCTGCCGTATCTTATTTCGTTTATTGCGGTGGCGATGATGCGAAGATTGAGCGTCTTTATGCCAGTCTCAGTAAGGACGGACGGGTGATGATGCCCCTGGAAAAATATGATTGGAGCGCGAAATATGCCTGGGTGGAGGACAGGTTTGGCATCAGCTGGCAACTGGATATAGATGCGATCAACAATCCGCAGAAGATCATTCCGGCCCTGCTTTTTGCCAATGATAAAAGGGCAATGGTGGGAGAGGCATTGAGTTATTATACTTCTATATTTGATGACAGCAGGCACATTATAAGTTTCCCGATTCCTTCCGGGAGCAGTATGCCTGATGGTGCCCTGATGTTTACCCAATTCAGGCTGAAAGATTTAATTTTTAACGCTTTAAGCGGAGGTGAGCCGGTACATGAATTTGATTTCTGCGAAGGCAATTCCTTTGTAATTGAATGCGAAACCCAGAAGGAAATTGACCACTACTGGAGCCGGTTTGCTGAAGAAGGGATGGAGAGCATGTGTGGCTGGGTCAGGGATAAATACGGTGTATGGTGGCAGGTAATTCCATCCATGCTTGAATCCCTGATCGTGAACTCAGGAAAAGGTCAGCAGGTAGGGCAGGCCTTGCGCCAAATGAAAAAGATTGAACTGGACGTACTTATAAATGCAGCACAATAAAAAAACATCAACATGAAAAACCTGAAAATTGAAATCAAGTGGGCCGTTATTTTTTCGCTGATGTCACTGCTCTGGATGATTCTGGAAAAAGTCACCGGACTTCATGGCAGGTATATCGATTATCATATTTATCTCACAAACCTTTTTGCCATTCCTGCTATCATTGTGATGGTGCTGGCGCTGAAGGATAAAAAGAAGAACTTCTACGACGGTCGTATTACCTACCTCCAGGGGCTGGTTTCGGGTATTATTATATCGGTGATGATTGCCCTCATCAGTCCGCTCACGCAATGGATCACCACCTATGTAATCACACCTGAGTATTTCCCGAATGTCATCAAGCGATCGGTGGAACTGGGCTATTACAACACCATTGCCGAAGCTGAAGCAAATTTCAATTACCTGAATTATGTAAAACAGGGAGCTATCGGAGGGTTGATCATGGGGACCGTAACCACCGCAATCGCGATGATTTTTATTTATACACGGAACAGAAAAAGTTCGTGATGGGTATGGTCTGAACAGCCTATGCCGTAATCCGGCGTTCTGCTTCCGGAAGAGGTTGATAAAACGGGTTAGAAATCTCTGGATAAAAGAATTAAAGGGAAAGCCGGACAAATGTCCGGTTTTAAGACATATTGATCGCAAATCCGGACACTACTACTTTGTTAATATTTTTATTCCGCACATATTCAGCGGTTTAATATGGCATGGTTTTTATAATACCTGAGCAGTAATTCTTATACAATTATCTGAAACGCTCGGGCAATGCAGCATTTCTTCAGGCATACATTCAGGCTCTATATCCGGAATCCTTTTTATACCATTATCAACGTAACAGGTCTTGCGATAGGCCTTGCAGCAGGAATTGCCATACTGGCCTACATATACGGCGAGCTGAGTTTCGACAGGTTTCACACTAACCGGCATGATATTTACCGGGTAAATATGACAGCCGTCAGTCCTGACGGGTCATTCGGTTCCTGCACCATCCCTGCGGCCGTTGGTCCATCGCTTCAGGAACAGTTTCCCGGGATAGTATCGGTTACGCGGACAACTCAAGCGCAAGAATCTTTTTTCGAAGCCGGCGGGAAAATCACTGAAATTTCAAAAGTTTGCTATGCCGATTCCGGATTTTTCAGGGACTTTTCATTTGTGCTGGAGGAAGGCGATATTAACACAGCGCTTTCCGGAATATTCAGTATCGTGCTTACCCGTTCTTCAGCCCGCAAGCTTTTCGGCGATGAACCTGCCATTGGAAAAGTGTTGAAGATGAACAACAGGGATCAGTTTACGGTGACCGGAATAGCCGGAGACCTGCCATATAACTCCTCCCTGCAGTTTGATGCCCTGATTTCATTTTCAACATTGTATCAGGATAAATCATTGTTCATGGATTGGAACGGGGGAAACCAGTACATCACTTTTATCAGGACGCAGCCCGGCTTCAGCATCGCAAGCCTTGAATCGGCCCTGCCCGCATTCCTTGATGAGAAGATCAACAGAAGTATCAGGGAATCAGGTTGGCAGTATAAGCTTGGTTTTGAGCCGCTCAGCAACATTCATCTGCATTCGCTTGTAAACGATGGAAGCGGTGGAAACCTCAGTAATATCAGGATATTTTCAGGCATCGCCCTGCTGATCCTGCTGATTGCCTGTTTTAATTTTACCAGCCTGGCGACTGCCCGGGCCATGATCCGGAACAGGGAAACGGGCATCCGCAAAGTGGCCGGAGCGTCACGGTGCATGCTGATCAGGCAGTTTATAGCCGAAGCGCTGGTGCTGAGTTTTGCAGCTTTGCTGCTCGCGCTTTTTATCATCGAACTGATACGTCCCTGGTATTCGGCCGTTACAGGAAATCCCCTCGCGCTTTATGCGGCCGGCGGAATGCCGCTGATGCTTGGGATAATCCTGCTGGTGGTGTTCGCCGGAGTGCTTGCAGGCGCTTATCCCGCCTTTTATCTTGCATCCTTTAAGCCGGTGGATGTGCTCAAGGGAGGGTCCGGTTCGGTAAAAGTCAGGGCAATGCTGCCCAAAGTACTGGTTGTGATTCAGTTTGCCATATCGGCCGGATTGGTGGCTTCCCTCTTGCTGATGTTCGGTCAGATTCGCTATATCAGCAGTTTCGACAAGGGATATCGCTCCGACAACCTGCTTGTTGTGCGCGTTTCAGATGAAAATGATAAAAACATGCCTGCATTTGCGGGCAATTCGCTGGGCGGACTGCCGTTTGTCGAAAGCTGGACGGCGGTATCAAGTCCACCGGGCGCAGGGGTTCCAGCCAACGGATAT
The DNA here is from genome assembly GCA_023957275.1 of Lentimicrobium sp. Lineage (GTDB taxonomy): Bacteria > Bacteroidota > Bacteroidia > Bacteroidales > Lentimicrobiaceae > Lentimicrobium. The sequence continues at coordinate 142,846 of JAMLHF010000002.1, forward strand.
CTGCCTGAGGGCAGGGACGAAGTGGTCATGATCAATGTGCTGGGCGTCGATTCAGCCTTTCTGAAAACAATGGGGATCAGGCTGATCGCCGGAAGGAACCTGACTTCCGGCAACGACAGCATTTCCTTTCTGGTAAATGAAAGCTACGCGCAGCGCTATGGAGTTACCCCGGGCAGCATACACCATATCAGGCGAAGTGCCAAACACCCTGTTATCGGGGTAGTGCAGGATTTTAACTTTCACCCTGTCTATACCGGGGTAGAGCCACTGATCTTTACTACCCGCCCGGAGGAAGGTTTCAACGCCTTGCTGATCAGGGTAAATACCGATCTTCAAAGCGCCAGGGCAGGCCTTGAAAATGAATGGCAAAAGCACTTCCCGGGAGAACCTTTCGTTTGCTACCCGCTTGATACATACATAGCCGGCACTTATCAGCATATCAACCGCTTCGCGCAATTGTTCTCCGGTTTCACCATTCTGGCCATTGTTGTGGCCTGTATGGGACTGCTGGGCCTTTCGGCTGTAATCCTGCAGCAACGGCGCAGGCAGTTCGGCATCAGGCGGATTCTGGGCGCATCACCCTTCAGCCTGACCCTCAGGGAAACAGCGGGTTTCTCGCTGCTGGTAATGATAGGAAATTTGCTGGCCGTTGTTCCGGTGTGGTTGTTTATGTCAGAGTGGCTTGCTGATTTTGCCTATCACATCAATATCACCGCCGCAACTTTTCTCCTTACAGCTGCGATCACCCTGCTGGTGGCTTTTCTCACCATCGCCTGGCAGTCCTGGTCGGCTTCGAAACTGAATCCGGTGGAAGTGATCAAATACGAATGATGGAAAAACATGTGTGACGCATTGTCTGATGCAGGAACAGGGATGAAACTTGGTTTGGCAAATGCAAAACAGGCTTCAGATCAGCACATGCCCTGCTCAGAGAACATGCGGAGCAAACCCTTGTGTACCGGATATCCCGGGGAATAATTCAGCAGCCGGCGGGCCTTGCTGATGTCGGCATAGGTGATTTCCACATCGCCGGCCTGCATGGGCTTCCATTCGATGACAGCCTTCCTGCCCAATGTTTCCTCTATACCCCGCACCAGGTCGATCAGCGAAATGGTGTCGCTGTTGCCCAGGTTAAAGATCTCGTATCCCTTCAGATTGTTGGCGCAGGCAATGATGCCGGCAGTAATATCGCTGATGAAGGTGTAATCCCTTCGGGTGGTCCCATCGCCGAAGAGCGTGATGGGCGTGCCTTCACTGATCTTACGCCCGAACTGCTGTATGGCCATTTCGGGCCGTTGCCCGGGTCCGTAGACCGTGAAGAACCTCAGACAGTAGATATTGAAGTTATAAAGATGATGGTAAGTGTAGCAAAGCAATTCGCCGGCTTTTTTGGTGGCGGCATAAGGCGAAATGGGGTTGTCAACCGGGTCGGTTTCGCTGAAGGGCACTTTCCTGTTATTTCCGTAAACCGATGAGGAGGAGGCAAAGAGCATGTCTTTGATGCCTGCCGCCCGCATGGCTTCGAGCAATACCAGCGTGCCGGTGACATTCACATCGTAATATAGTTCAGGCTGTTCAATGGAAGGCCGCACCCCGGCCCGGGCAGCGAGGTGAATCACCAGATCCGGTTTCTCTGCACTGAAAATTTTATCGAGCGTTTCGCGATGTCTGATGTCGCCTTCGTGAAGTTTAAAAGAGTTATATCCGGCAAGACCGCCCACCGCTTTACGCTTGATCGCTGGATCGTAAAACGTATCGAAATTGTCAAGGCCTGATACTTTGTATCCCTGCTCCAGCATGGTGCGGGCAAGACTTGAGCCGATAAATCCGGCGACACCGGTGATAAAAACATGTTTCATTTTCTAAACTTTTGCTTCAGGTTCTTTTATGTCTGCACCGCATTCAAGCTTTATATCCAGTGCCTTTTCGTTCAGGGAGTAGTAAATCCCGCTCAGCGAAACCACCGCGGTAATCACGTAAAACAGCAGACTGAGTGCGATGGATAAATGAATGTCGAGATGCATGATTTCAGCCCCGAAAAGAAAAGTGATCTCGCGCGATCCGATGCCGCCTATGGTGATGGGTAGTGTAGCTACGATGGAGGATATGAGAAAAAGAAAAAGATAAGCCAGTATCTGTTCCTGGTGGTGGTTGGCCAGCAGGATCAGCCAGGCGGAGAGCAGCTGGGCAAGCTGAACACCCGCTGAATAGAGGTTTGTCAGGTGTATACTTTTTCTGAAATCCTTGAAAAACCAATGAATGGAAAGATAATAAACTGCAATGGATACAGGGATTGCTGCCACTGCCAGATATTTATACAGTAACGGTAAGGCTATAAACGGAACCATCAGCATAGCCAGTACGAACAGCGCAAGCACCCCGTTCACCCTGTCGAGCAAAACCGCCCAGAACAGCTTTTTTGCCCCTGTCCCGAACTTTTTATTGAGCAGGTAAATTTTATAACCGTCACCGCCAATGCCGCCGGGCAGGAAAAGGTTGTAATACATCCCGAGCAGGTATAGCCTCAGGTTGCTTTGTTCGGTGAGCCCGGCTCCGGTATTCCTGAAAAAGATGTTCAGGCGGTAAGATGAAAGCACTTTGGAGACTGCAAACAACAGGGTAGCGGCCAGCAGCCATCCATAATGCACATGTCTGAAAATCAGCGCAACTTCCCTGACGTCAATTTTGGTATACACATACCAGAGTGCGGCGACGGAAAGCGCGATTTTCAGGAATGCTTTAAGCGGTCGGGACATCTCAGGCTTCGAATGTGTGTACTTTGCGGATTTTATAAGGGCGTTTCTGCTGTGACTCGTAATAAGTTCGCATCAACAGCTCTGCCATAATTCCGATGGTAATTAACTGAATGCCCGCGATCAGCATCAATATACCCAGTAAGAGCATTGGCTTTCCCCAGATGTCATGACCCATAATCTTCTCAATAAGGAACCATCCGTTGATCAGTGAGCCCGCTATCAGAAATACCAGGCCGATCCCTCCGAAAAGATGCATGGGCTTACCCATATACTTTTTGAAAAATACCATCAGCATCAGATCGCTGACGACTTTAAACGTCCGGTTGATGCCATATTTCGATTTGCCGAACTCCCGTGCATGGTGCTTTACGTCCACCTGGGTGATGGTCGCGCCTTCGAGGCTTGCCAGCACGGGAATAAAGCGGTGCAGTTCCCCGTAAAGACCGATGTTTTTGGCCAGATCGCTTTTAAACACTTTCAGGGTGCAGCCGTAATCTTTTATGTAAACCCCGGTACTTTTACGGATAATGGCATTGGCAATTTTACTGGGGATTTTCCTCAGAAACATCCCGTCCTGCCTGTTTTTCCTGACACCGGCCACCAGGTCCCAGTGTTCATCTTCCGCCAGTTTCAGCATCATGGGAATATCGCTGGGGTCATTCTGCAGGTCGCCGTCCATGGTAACAAGGTATTCTCCCTGTGCCTGTTCAATGCCTGCATAGAGGGCCGCGCTCTGTCCGAAGTTTTTTCTGAATTCCACCAGCACAACCCGGGGGTCATTCAGGGCAATGATTTCCTGCCGGGTGCGGTCGGTGGAGCCGTCATCCACATAGATAATCTCGTATTCCATGCCGGTAATGGATTCGTTGATCCATTTGTTCAGCGGCCTGATATTGGGTTCCTCGTTGTAAACGCAGATGATTATGGATAACTTCGGATTGTTCATAGGGATTTCTTTAACAGGAAAAGCCTGGTTTCGCTTAGCTTGATGGTAAAGGTATGGATGATTTCGTAACCTTCGAGCCGGTCTGCAAAAGTAGCCAGATTTTTTTCATCCGCGATGTAACAGGTGCCGGAATCGCTGATTTCCCATGTTCTCCTGATAATCTGCCGGCTTTCTCGGGCAATGTAAAACGAAGCATCGTGGTTGAAGGGAGTGTCTCCAAGCACATAGGTATTACACTCCTTAATAAGCTGACCTGCCGTGATTTCACCCTGCCGGTAACCCGCATCCGGATAGGAGTTATAGCGCGCCTGAAGGTTAAACATGCTGAAAGCTATGCGCACCGTCAACATAACAATAATCAGCAACAGCATACGAAGCGGAACATGCTTTCGCATCAGCCAAACCGCTGAACCGGCAATGATAAAGAGCAAAGGAATGATCAACCACACACCCCGCAGTTGATTTGTTTCGTCCCAAAACAGGTAATAAAGCAGGGAAGCTGTCCCAAGCAATCCCAGCACGCCGAAAACCACATCGGTGATCTTTTGAAGATTGTTCCTTATTTCTGCAGATAAAGACCAGGCCTTTACCAGTATCACAAAGAGCAGGGGGAAAAGCATAAACAGGTAGCGCGGTCGCATATCTGCCGAGATCCAGTAAATAATGATATTGCTACTGAATATCAGCAGGTTGAACATAATGAACTTGTCGGTAAACAGGGCAACCCGGATTTTTTTACTCAACAGCAATAAAAGCAGTATAGTCCACGGGGCGAATTCATAGATCATTTCAAACGGAAAAGTCACCAGGTGGAGCAGCCAGCTGAGTAAGGTGCCCTTTTTGTCGGAAAGCCTGTTCGACTGGTCGAACAGCGTGGAAAACACATCGTCAAGGGTGTTGGTCTGGAGGTAAGCATAGTAGTAGGTGCCTGTGATCAGCGCGAAGGTCAGGATGCCGGCCAGGTGCTGCCAGGAGAAAAGCTTACGGAATTGCTTGTCGTAGCTGAGCCATGCCAGCAGGCTGATGCCCTGAAACGCAATGGAGGGGAGTCCTTTCATCAGGTAGCCGGCAGCGGCCAGCGCATAGGTGGCCGTAAACATCAGCAGCCATTTGCGTCGTTGCGAAAGGTGATAAAGCAGGGCAAATCCAGTGAACGTTACCAATGAATAGGTAATGTCGATCAGTCCCTGAAAAGAGTCCCAGAACAGGATGCGCGCCGAGGTGATCATCATCAGGGCTGCCATTACCGCATTCCTCCATCCCAGCGCTTTCCGGGCAAAAAGGGTTATTGCTAAGCCCATCAGCAGCAGAGAGATTACAGTCGGCAACCTGAAGATGAACTCGTTCTCAACTCCGGCAACTTTGACAAAACCCGCAAGTATCCAGTTGAAGAGGGGAGGTTTGTTGTAATAAAAATCCCCGTTGATCGTGGGGGTGATGAAGTTCCCCGACAAGATCATTTCGAGTGTGACCACCGCCCGGGTAGGTTCATCGGAGATCAGCGGCATCAGCCCCAGGTTGGTGAAAAGCGCCAACGGCAAGAGCAGGATGATAATGATCAGGATGGTATCGCACAGGATAGATTTATCCTTCAGGCCATTCATACGTTGGTGATAAATAAATAATGCGGCTAAATTAAGGATAATTGGCCGGATTGCTATGATCCGGCCCTTACATCAGGGGAAGTTTTTGGGCGGGAATCGGCCAACTTAAATTAACTTTGCAGACTTATTTCGAACTACGCTGGTATATGAAGCAGATATTGATTTCATTTTTCAGGCAGATGCTCTTCTGGTTATTGTTTTTTGCATTCGCCAGAACGGTTTTTATGCTCTACAATTTTCAACTGCTGCGCATCGAAGGTGTGTCTTTCGGCGAAGCCATGGCCGCATACCGGCATGGCTTTCAGCTCGACTTTGCCACTACTTCGTATTTTATGCTTTTTCCTGCAGTTTTGCTGCTGATTCAGTCGTTGTGGAGCAGAAGCTGGATGGATAAGGTAAACCGGATCTATACCTATACGGCAATCACGCTTTTCAGCCTGCTGACCGCTGTTGAGCTGGGCATCTATCCTGAGTGGAAAACCAAACTGCCTTTCAAGGCCTTTGCCTATCTGAGCAATCCCACCGAAGTTTATGATACGGTCTCCAACGCGTTGTTTTTCTCCCTGATTGGTCTGTTTGTTGTAATGGTCCTGCTCACCTCGTGGATTTACAAAAAATGGTTTTATCAGGAAATCAGGCAGTCGGGGAGAAATTATTTTTTCAGCACCGTATTCCTGGTTGCTGCTCCGGTCTTGCTTTTTATCGGGGCCAGGGGAGGGGTGCAACCCATTCCGAT